>RCMX01000001.1:179271-257607 GCA_004348925.1 Actinomycetota bacterium | reverse complement strand
GCGTGCGGAGGAGCCTGTACTCGTCCCCGATCTTCTGCATCTTGACGATGCCGGTCTCGGTCGAGGCCTCGCCCGACGAGGAGACGCCCTTGTAATCGACGCGCGCAAGCTCGGTGCCGCTCCACACGAGGTCGATGCCCTTGGTGGCCGCGGTCACGCTCGCATCCCGCACGCTCGTGAGGCGCCCGGAGGCGTCGTAGGCATAGGTGACCGGGTTCCCCGACAGGTCGCCTGTGGCCTGCAACCTGCCCGAATCATCGAAGCACACCACAGCGTCGCCGAGCCGGAGCTGCGGGAGCTCGATCTCGCAGAGGCGGAAACCCGTGTCGTAGGTGTTGTTGAGCGCGACAACGCGCACATAGCGGGCGCGCACGGGGGTGAAGGCGTGCTTCATCCAGCCGCGGCCGGTGTACGGTTGGGTGGAGGAGTCCGTCGGGACGACCTGCGTGAACGTCTCGCCGTCCACGCTCGTCTCGATGCGGTAGGTGTAGTTCGGCTGAGTCGCCTCCGAGATCTCGAGCCCGCCGTCCCAGAGATAGAGGTCGGCCTCAGAGAGCACCTGCGCGTGTTTCAGGTCGTAGGTGAGATGGTTCGTGCCGCTCGAGTTCTCGAGGACCCCGTCGTAATTGCCAAGTCCCACGCAGTCGTTGATGATCCCGTCGACCGACTCTGAGTCGATCGTGCCACCCACGGCGGTCACGCCGGCCCCAAGGGCGACGTTGACACGGCTGAAGGCGACCCCGGGCTCGAGCGGATCGCGCTTGTAGGTGCCGTCCTCCGCAGGCTCGATGGTACGCGACGTGCCATCTCCGTCCGTGAACTCGATCGTCTTGTCACAGAACTCGACATCGTCGAAGCGGATGATCCCCTTGGCGTTCCTGAGCTCGAGATTGAGCTGCACGCCGTAGGCGCCCTCAGGGACCGTCGCCTCGAGCGTGATCTGCTTCCATGAGGTCGTGCTCGGCGCGCAGAAGCCTTCGGAGACCTTGGAATAGGTGGCGTGGTTCATCTCGGCGCTCTTACCGTCGAAGAAATGGAACTTCATGAGCGCGCCGTACTCTGATTGCGTGGTGTCGGGGTTGAACGACTCGGTTTGCACCCACACAGAGGCCGTGATCCGCTCACCCGGGCTGACCGGGAAGGCTTGTGCCGCGCCGGATCCGGTCGCGACCCAGACATTCCCGTAGGTGGTGCCGCTGTTCCAGAGCTTGAGAGAGTATCCGCCGCCTTGGGTGCGATTGAGGTAGGCCCACGAAGTCTGAGCCGGGCTGTTGATGAACCAGCCCGGTGGGTCGTCCTGTGGCGATCCGACGAACGGCGTCTGCTCGAAGCCGGGGTTCGGCGCCTTCGGCTGGGCGTAGGTGAGCGAGGGAGCCGCCATCCTCCAGCCCGCGCCAAGCCCGACATCCGCGGTCCGCGTCGAGCAGTAGGTAGCGCCGTAGGTGAGGGCGCCGCCGAGCGCCGGGAACGAGACGTCGGAGCGCGAGCCGATGAGCTGACCGTTGGCGAGATCGACCGAGAGCCCGGCCCCGATCGGCTCGGTGGCACGCCATGGCAGGAGCCCCTGTCCGTCGTTCGAACTCGCGAGGGGCGCCCGATCGAACGGCTGCCACTCGGTCCAGCCCGAGGGCGCCGAGTACGCCTCGAGACCCTCGTCGCCCGCACCCCAGACCCGGGCGCGGATCCAATACCTTGTCTGGCCCCACCCGTTCGTCGGAGCGGGGATCTCGACTACCGGCGCGCTCGTCTCGACCGTGACGTCCTTGACGATGGTCGGTGCTACGATGCTGCTCGCGACCTGCGCCTGAACCTTGCAGAGCTTCTTGCCCATCGCGTCGCCGTAGCGCAGCCGGGCGTGGATCGCGGCGGTCGTGCTGTCACCGACCGGCATCTGCACGCTCGGCGAGAGCACCTCGACCGTCGGCTCGGACGTGAAGTCGATCGTCAGCCGCGCGCCGGCGCCTGTCGAGTCCCACGTGTAGAAGCGACAGAGCGTAAGGTCGATCGACTCGGAGGACGAGTAGAGCCGAAAGCCGTTGTTTGTCGTGAGACCGAGGACGTAGTTCTGGACGATCGACGTGACGTTCCACGCACCCCACGAACTCTCCGCTACATCGTCATAGGTTATGTAGTTCGCCGCCGGTGCATTGCTCCAGGTCAGTCCGCCCTCTGTCCAGGCGCTTGTGGCGGATCCGCAGTTGATCCGCGATGTGCCGCTTGCGGCCGCGCGGTCGTAGCAGTACGCCTCCAGACGCGCATAGAGGACTGAGATGCCCGAGGGCAGGCCGGTGAGTGACGGCTTGAGGTACGTCCGGGTGGTCCCTGTGCCGATGGCGTTGTAACGGCCCACGCGCGCCTGCGTCGCGTACCCGTAGTTGGTCGTCGGATAGGCGTCGGACACATACGCGTCGTAGTTCCAAGTCGTGCCCACCCAGTACGTCGTCGGATCGATCTTCACTGGATAGACGCGCGCCGGGTCGGAAAGCCAGGCGTCATCGGCAACGACGTCGAGGCGCCAGCCGATACCCACCGCCTTGAGCTCGAAGCGCACGGCATCGGAGTAGGCGGCGTCTTTGGTGTCAGTGGCCGACGAATCCTCCATGAACGGAGGGATCATGCGGAAACGCACCTCGCCGGTGCTTGTAGATGTGAATGCGATCGAGCCCGAGGAATCGAGTGAAGGCGTGTAGCCCGGGCACTCAAGATCGAAGGAGAACGCGTTCTTGCCGGTGTAGGAGCGAAGGACGATGGTCTCTTTGAGACCCTGTGGCACCGAGTCGTAGACGATATCGGCTCCCCCGAAAGCGTGTTCGTATCGCCGGGAGTTGCCCTTCATCGGCGTGGCGACCGACGTCTCCTCGTATGCTTGGTGAACGGGCGTCTCGGCTAGGCGCCCCCTCGGCGTCAGTCGAACGCTTCCGAGCTCGTCCCCTATCCAGACGGGCTGCTTGGATACGGTCTCCGGGAGGAAGACCGTGAACGCGTTGCGCTTGTTCTTGAAGCCCTTGCCGCTCGGCGTGACCGTCTCCTCGAGAGCGGAGTCGATCCCTTCGAACAGGCCTGTCGAGGGGTCCTTGTAGTGGATCGGCTCGAAGTAGCTCTCGTAGGTGTAGGTGCCGTCACGATTGTCCCATGTGCGGGAGAAGGCGGTTCGCTTGTCGGTAAGCTCCCGTCTCACCGCTGCAGGCGTGATCGGTGCTGCTACAGCAGGAGCGACGTGGATGACACTGCTGAACAGCGCGAACGACAGCACTGCAGCCACCAGGCGCTTGCAGCGCCCCCCCCCGATGAGCCATTCGAGCTCCCCCCAGAAGTCGGACGCCCCCCGAACGTCTCCCTGCACTGCACACATCATTAGCACAGCGGCACGCAGCGTGGAAAGAGAATTCTGGAAGATTCCGCAGATGTTGAGCCGGTAGTTCGCATGGCTAACTCTCAAGTCGAGGTTAAGCTGGTGGTGAAGCCATCTCAATCCTTACTCGTACTGGCTCCACACCCTGAGCACCTTCACCAAATGCTCGCTCTCGATCACCTGATACACCAGCCGGTGGTGGATGTTGATTCGCCGCGAAAAGGCACCGCTCAGGTCTCCCACGAGCTTCTCAACGCTGCGTCCTTCTTGGCGGATTTCGTGTAGACGAGGCGCCAGCTCACCAGTCGAGGTCGCTCTCAATCTCGTCGACCGGCGTGGCCATACCGTCGAGAATCGACTCACGCATGCCCGGAATCGAGACAAGGTAGAGCGTCTCCTGTACGGCACGCCAGTCCTCCTCGGAAACGAGGACGGCGCTGCCCCGCTTGCCGGTGATCCAGACCGGCTCGTGCGATTCTTGGAGGCGATCGACGAGGTATGGCCCATTTCGACCGAGGTCAACAACACCTAGCCGCTCCTTCAGATGCGGGGTACACTAAGTGTGTATCGTTGTACACACTTGGAGTGTGCTCGCATGGCGCGAATCAACATCACCATCCCCGACGGGCTGCTAGAGGAAGTCGATCAGGCGGCCGAGAGCCTCGGCACCTCGCGCAGCGGCTTCCTCCAGGAGGCCGGAGCATGCTACATCACCCAGATGGCCGAGGCGCGCGAACGCGAGCAGCGCGCTCGCGACATCGACGCCGCCATTGCGCATGCTCGCACGGTGGCCGCGACTGTTGCACCCGGCTTCGACGCCACCGCCCACATCCGCCACGATCGTGAGCGTGACGAGAAGTGACGGCCTCTGTGTGCGTGGACTCGTGTGTTGCGTTCAAGTGGTTCGCCCCCGCCGAGGAGCCCGGGCTGGGCGATGCGCTAGGTCTCCTGCATGCACATCGCGACGGCGAAATCGCACTGGTGGCACCGTCGATCATGCGTGTCGAAGTCGCCAACGCCCTGCGGTACTCCGGCTGCGGAATCGAAATACTCCAAGGCGCCATCCAGGACCTCACCCGGTTCCACATCGAATACGTGGAGCCCGACGATGGCATCCTTTCGCGCGCCGGGGGACTCGCACTCGAACATGGCCTCAGCGTGTACGACGCGATGTTCCTCGCGCTGGCCATCGAGCGGGAGGGCGTTCTCGTCTCGGCTGACCGCAAGGCGTTCGGCCGAATCCCGGCATCAGTCTGCGAGATTAGGCTGCTCTAGCAGCCGATACTCGGTTCGTGCGCTCCTACCCCGCGAGTCCCGCCATGATCGCGATCACCCCGAAGACCGCGACAAGCGCGCCCGACACGCGGCTCACGCCTGCGAGCACGCCGTCGCCCACGCGCGCCCGCGCGACCGACGTCACGGTGACCAGCGCGATCCACCACGCCAGTGAGCCGCTCGCGACACCGGCCGTGGCAATTGCTGCGGTCCCCACGCCCGGCTGCGCTGCAAGCCCTGCGCTCGCGAAGACCGCGCCGAACGCCATGATCGTCATCGGGTTCGTGAGCGTCAGTCCTATCGACGAAGCGTAGAGCGCGGCCAGTCCTCGGCCATCGAGCGCGTCGGGCGACTCGCATGCCGCGGCCTTCGGTTTCGTGAGCATCGCGCGCACTCCCAGGTACACGAGTACCGCGCCACCCACCAGCCGCAGTGGCGTCTGCCACGCGACGAGCGCGCTCGAGAGCGCCGAGAGCCCGAAGGCCGCGATCGCGGCGTAGGTGCCGTCCGCAGTGGCGATGCCGAGGCCCGTCGCGAGCCCCGCCCGCGCTCCTCGGCCAAGCGTGCGCTGGACGCAGAGCACCCCCATCGCGCCGACAGGCGCGGCCACGAGGATGCCGATGACGAAGGTGCACGCGAAAAGCGCGAAGCCGGACGACACGTCTACTTCTCGGCTTCGCTTGCGAGGATGACGGCTTCGGCGATGGCCTTGAGCGGGCGGCGCTTGTCCATCGCGAGGCGCTGGAGGCGCTTGAACGCCTCAGGCTCGGTCATCCCCTTCGCCATGAGCACGCCCTTGGCGCGGTCGAGCACCTTGCGGGTCTCGAGGCGCTCGGAAAGGTCGCTCACTTCGGTCTCGAGCGCGCTGGTCTCGGCGAAGCGGGAGACGGCGACGTGCATCGCCGGGAGGATGTCGCGCTTGGTGAACGGCTTGATGAGGTACGCCATGGCGCCCGCCGCGGCGGCCTGCTCAACGTAGGACGACTGCGAGAACGCGGTGACCATAACGATCGGCGCGACCCGCTCGGCTGCAAGCACGCCAGCCGCCTCGATGCCGTCCATGCCCGGCATCTTCACATCCATGAAGATCACGTCGGGCATAAGCTTGCGTGCGAGGTCGATCGCCTCGGCACCGTCGCGAGCTTCGCCCACCACATCGTGACCCTCTTCGATGAGCATCTCGCGCAAGTCCATGCGGATGAGCGCTTCGTCTTCCGCGATCAGCACGCGCATCTGCGGCTCACGCCTCCTTGGCATGGTCGGGCACGGGCACGCGAATGGTCACCGTGGTGCCACGCGCGCTGGAAAACGAAAGTGTACCGCGAAGATCGTCGTTCACGACCGTCTTCACGATGGCCAACCCCAGATTAGCCGAGGACTCCACGTCGAATTCCCCGGAGAGCCCGACGCCGTCGTCGCGAACCACGAGGTGCAGCTCGCCCGGCAAGCGACGCATGCTCACCGTGACGCTGCCGCTCTCTCGCTCCCCGATGCCGTGCTCGATCGCGTTGTGGACAAGCTCGGCGCACACGAGCGCGAGCGATGTCGCCACCGAGGCGGGCACGAGGCCCGTCTCCCCCTCGACCTTCACGACAATCTGTGAGCCCTCGTGCGCGATGCTCTGCCGCACCATATCCACGACCGTCCGCGCCGCCGCCGAGAAGTCCACCGACTCCTCGGTCGATGCCGCGAGCATCTCGTGCACCACGGCCATCGACGACACGCGCTCGACCGCCTCGGCAAGTGCGCGGGCGGCTTCGTCGCTACCGGTGCGACGCGCCTGGATGCGGAGCAGCGACGCGATCGTCTGCAGATTGTTCTTCACGCGATGGTGGACCTCGCGGATGGTTGCTTCCTTCACGCGCAGCTCCTGCTCGCGACGCGTGACGTCGGTGACGTCTTCGACCAGCACGAGTGCGCCGGGCGCAAAGCCGATCGTTCGGTAGAGCAGCGACCGGTCGGCGACTTCGATGGTGACCGCGCGGGCACCCTGGCTGCGAACGACGGGCTTGATGGCTGTCGAGCCGCCCGGCAGGGTCGCCGCGCTGCGGCCGGTCACGCCGCCCTCTACGCCGGCAAGGCGCATGATGTTCACGGCGTTTGGGCTCGCGTAGGTGACGACGTCGGTCGCGTCAATCTCCATGACGCCATCGCCGGCACGGCGGTACGTCCAGAAGGGCTCGCCGGTGTCGACATCCAGGAGCGGCCCGCGCTCGAGGATCTCGAAGACCTTCTCGGCAAGCGCCATAAAGGCGACTTCCATCTTGCCGGGCGCCTCGATCACCTGCTGAGCGACGTCCCGAAGAACGATGCCGTAGGGTGCGCCGACGAGCCCGATCGGCCTGGCCGAGGTGGAGTACGAGATGCCCCGGGTAGTCCGGCGGCGCGTGTCCGACTCGAGAGTGCCGCCCTCGAAAGCCGCGTACGCCTCCGGTTCCTCGGCGCGCGAGAGGAGTTGCCCGACACGGGATGTCACGACAGCTGCCACGGCGGTCATCGGCCGCGCGTCGGCGACGACCCGCAGGCCGTCATCGTCCTTCACCGCCAGCGCGACATCGCCGTAGCCGAGATCGGCGACGAGCTGCAGATTGCACGCAACGTTCGACAGGTGCAGGACCGCCTCGTGGGGCAGCGGCCTTGGCAGTATGAGATCGATGTCCATAGGTGCAGTATACGTGACCCGTCCGCAGAAGCGCCGCAGAACGCAGGGTGCCTGGAGTATGCCGCTCATCACCGAATCGCGGCCAGATGCGGAGTCTGCAAACTGCAGACTACCGTTCGTCACTCTCCTATAACCTTTCGTCACCTCGTAACCGATAGGACAGATGACGGGATCGGCGTACAAGGGGGCAACGGGCAATGAACCGCGAACTGAGCAGGGTCATCAAGCGCGAGGGACAACTCAACCTCCTCGCCTACATCGTGATTCTCGTTCTCATCTCCCTTACAGGTGTGCTGCTGTTCTCGGCACTGGCCCGAGTCGAGCTGCCTGATGTCTGGCTGCTGCGCAACGATATCGTGCGCACCGTCTTCCCGGGTCTCCTGCTGATGGTCATCCTCTACATGGTCGACCAGCACAGCCGCCTCCGCCAGGAGCTTGTGTCCATCCACGAGGACCTCGAGACCGCCCGGACAGAACTCCAGAACGCGTATGACAGGCTCTCCTTCGCGCACCGAACCGCGGAACTCATGGCCTCCCTCACCCACGAAAACGGCATCGACCGCGTGCTCGAAGAGTCTGTGACCTACTTCGGCGCAGACGCTGCAGCGGTCGTCGGCGACGATGTCCGCATGTTCGCTCCGGATTCCGTGCCCCGCGGCGAAGCTCAGAGGGCGATCATGCAGGTCGCACTCGACGCAGTTCGGGCAGGTCAGCCGATAACCGTTCAGGCATCCGGTATGAACTCGGCCGCGATCGCGGTCCCGCTCCGCGTCAAAGGCCGACTGGACCGTGTGTGCTGCCTGTGGCGGCGTGACGGCGCGTTCTCCGAGGACCAGCTTGAGGGCCTCCAGCTTGTGGCACGCATCCTGGAGATGAGCCTTGAGAACCGCGTGCTGCTTGACGAAGTGCGCGAGCAGCTGCAAGGAACGCTCATGGCACTTTCCAACCTCGTGGAACTCCGCCAGCCCGACTACATCAACCACTCCAGCCGGGTAGCAGACCTGTGTGTCGGCGTCGGCGTCGCGCTCGGACTCGATGCCCAGGAGATCTCGGACCTCAAACTCGCTGCGATACTCCACGACGTAGGCATGCTCGAAGTCCCGCTCGACATCGTAGCCGCACGTCGTCCGCTCACCGCCGAAGAAGATCTCCTCGTGAAGCGTCACCCGGTCGCAGGTGCCCGCATCGTCCGGACGGCCCGCTTCAGCGATACCATCCAGCAGGCAGTGCTCGCGCACCATGAGCGCATGGATGGCACCGGGTACCCGAACGGGATCCGCGGCGATCGCATCTCCCTCCCCGCTCGCATCATCGCGGTGTGCGATGCGTACAACGCGATGATCAGCAACCGGCCGCACCGCCCCGCACTGACCCAGACCGCGGCGATCGCCGAGCTGCGTGCGGAAAGCGGACGCGCCTACGACGCGAACGTGGTCCAAGCCCTGCAGACCGTTACCGGTCACGGCAATGCGAAGGCCGAACCGGCAGACGTCGCGCGCCTGCTCGAACAGGTCTCTTAAGACTCATGGCTTTCCGCTCTGGTCGTTAGCCTCACTTACCGCTATCATCGATTCGTGCCGTGAGCGGTTGGGCTCATTGGGCCCTGGAGGGACCGGGAGGCCTCGGTGACGCTTTCCTCGTCATCAACCTACATCTACACCTACGTCATCTTCGCAGTCGTCTATCTGGCGTCGAGCGTCGCATTCGTCGTCAACGCGGTCCGCGTAAGCACGGCGCTCTCCCGCGCGCACGAACTCACGAGCAATCCCGAGGAGCGCCATATCGAGCAGTCCAGTCCCGCCGTCGGTGAAGTCATCTCGCATTCACAGCGACTCGTCGACTACACCCAGCTCGCAACGCTGCTTCCGCTCGTCTATGTGGTCGGCAGCATGTTTCTCGGCTCACTGATCCTTGGCGGCACCAGCCACACGGGCGTCAACCTCGGCTGGATCACGTTGACGATCGTCGCAACCATCGCCTGCGTCGCCTTCGTGGTGCTTGGGCTGCGGGAGTCCTCGAAGCTCAACCATCTCGAGGATCTCAGGGACGCGACCGGACGCGCTGCGGACGCGCTGCAGCGGATCGGACTGCGCCTCGGAGTCAGCGCAGCGCTTCTCCTGCTGGTAGCGGTGTTCATGACGCTGAATCTCTATTCCATTCTGTCGGGCATCGAGGGTTTGCTCGGCGTTCAGTTCCTCATCTAGCGCCGTCGCGCTGGTATAATCCGCAGGCGGTACCCTCTAGCCCGGGTGGCGGAACAGGCAGACGCGCCGGTCTCAAAAACCGGTGATGGAAACATCGTGCGGGTTCGATCCCCGCCCCGGGCACCAACCACCATTCGCGGCTAGCGCGGCTGCTGCGCCGGCTCGGACTCTTCTGCCGCATCCTCACCCCCGCCTGCTGACCGATAGAGCGGGACGCTCAACAGCATCACGACCGCCCCCACAAGCCAGCTGACCGGGATGGACCACGTCTTCGCCATCCAGCCCAGAACGGGTTGCCCTCCCGCGCCGCCGACATCGCCGAAGAATGCGTCGAGCGAGAGCACGGTGGCACGTTGCGCAGACGGAACGTGCTCGTTCAAGTACGCCTGCCTGATGGGGCCGACGACGCCGAAGACGATGCCCCAACCCATCCACAGCGCAGAAGCGACCAGTAGCGGTACGACACCCGGCGTCTTCGCGAACAACCCCACCACCCCGATGGCCGCGACGAACATCGCCAGCAGCGCCGAGCAGACCGCCAGCACCCTCCATGCCTTGCGCCGCCGCTCTCCGGTGCGCATGATCCGCGACACCATCAGGTTGCCGATGATGCTCGCCAGTGCGGCGGCCGCGGCAAGCACACCCGACACCCAGATGTACTCCTTGCCGAGCAGATCGAGAGCGTACCGCTGCCACGAGTAGAAGCCGTACATGCCGAAGATCCCGCCCACTAGCGAGACGAGGAGAAGCGGCCGCACGACCCGGTTCCCCCAGCCGTACCGGACCCCCGCGTCGAAGATCGTGCGCGTCTCCTCGCCGAATCGCGAGAGCCTGAGCGGACGCGGCGCGAAACCGAGGTCCTGCATCAGCAGCGCGGCGGCCAGAAAGCACCCTATGAGCAGCGCGGCGCGGACGACGTATGGCCACGCCAGGTCGATCTGTCCGAGAAACCCACCCGCCAGCGTTCCGATGAGCATGGTCGAGCCAGAGAGCATACCGGCCCACGAGAACACCCGCTCGCGCGCGCCCTCGTACCCGGTGTGCTCAAGCGCATCGACCAGCCACGCGTCAACCGCGCCCGTCTGGAACGTGAACCCGAGGCCGATGATGACTGACGCTCCCACGAACGCCCAGAACCCCCAGCCGAAGTGCGCGGACGCGACGTACAGCAGCGTGGAGACAAAGAGCGTGAGGTTGCCGAGCAGGAATGAGAACTTGCGGCCGATCGTGTCGGCGACAACGCCGGTAGGTACCTCGAAGATGATCTGGCCTACCGTGAATGCCGTATTCACGAGCATCACCTGCAGGATGTCCAGGCCCGCCCCCATCAGGAAGAGCGTGTTGACGCCCCAGATCAGCGACGCGGCAAGCGTGAAAAGCGCGTTCGTCGTGAGATACGCGCCTATGACCCCCCGGGATGTTCTTACCGCGGCTATGTGAGACCTCCTCGGCACGAAGGGGTAGGTGCATAATCAGACGCACGTAGTAGGTTCCCCGATAGCGGGGAACGCGACGCGAGGGGGCGGAATGCAGGATCGAGCCGGCTTCAGGGAGTTCGTCAGGCAGCTACCGAAGGCTGAACTCCACCTGCACCTTGAGGGCACACTGGAGCCCGAGCTCATGTTGGCGCTCGCCGAGCGCAACAGCATGGCGCTACCCTTCCCCGACGTGGCGGCGGCACGGGCAGCGTACGACTTCGAAGACCTGCAGTCGTTTCTCGACCTGTACTACGCAGGTGCCGCGGTACTGCAGACGGAACAGGACTTCTACGACCTCACCCGCGCATACACGGTCCGCGCCGCACGGGAGAACATCCGTCACATCGAGCCGTTCTTCGATCCACAGACCCACGTGAACCGGGGTATCCCGTTCGGTGTGGCGATTGCGGGGATTCTGCTTGCGCTGGAAGACGCCGAGGAAGACTTCGGGATCACCTCGCGCCTCATCATGTGCTTTCTGCGCGATCTTCCAGCCGATGATGCGATGCACACGCTGCAGACAGCGCGCCTCTACCACTCTCGTATTGCAGGCGTGGGTCTGGATTCGGCCGAGGTCGGCAACCCGCCCGAGAAGTTCTCGGCGGTGTTCACGGAGGCCGCGACGTTCGGCTTCCACCGTGTCGCGCACGCTGGTGAAGAGGGCCCCGCATCCTACATCACCGACTCGCTCGACCTGCTTGGCGCCGAGCGCATCGATCACGGGGTGCGCTGCCTTGAGGATCCGGCAGTCGTGGCGCGCCTCGTGCGCGAGCGGATCCCGCTCACGGTCTGCCCGCTCTCGAACGTGAAGCTTCGCGTATTCCCCGAGATGGCCGAGCACCCGCTTCGGCGAATGATGGACGCAGGGCTGCTCGTGACGGTGAACTCCGACGATCCGGCGTACTTCGGCGGCTACCTCACGGACAACTACATGGCTGTTGCCGATGCTCTCGATCTCACGCCGGTGGATGCGGTAGCGCTGGCGAAGAACTCCTTCGAAGCCGCGTTCCTGGAGACCGCGCAGCGAGACGCGTACCTCGCGGAGATCGACGCTTTCATCGCGGGAGCCTGAGCGCACCGACACAGACCGAACACCTGTTCGCTTTCGTGCGGAAATGCTGCTAGACTTCACATCGTGGAATCCCTCTCCCGGAGGTCGCGATGTCGCAGCCAGCCGCACCAACAACGTTCGCATCCACTGCCGAGACGGTCCTTGACGACCTGAATGCCGGGCAACACGCGGCCGCCTCTCACGGTGCGTCGCCGCTCCTCATCGTGGCGGGTGCGGGTACCGGCAAAACGAACACGCTGGCGCACCGCGTGGCGTACCTCATCGCGAGCGGCACGGACCCGGGACGCATCCTGCTGCTCACGTTCTCGCGGCGCGCCTCGCAGGAGATGGTGCGGCGGGTGGACGGGCTGCTGCGACACGGGAACGCGGGCAGCTCGGCACCGGGCGGAAAGAAGGTCTGGGGCGGCACCTTCCATGCGATAGCGGCGCGTCTGCTGCGCGTCCACGGTCGCGAGATCGGCCTGGAGCCGAACTTCACGATCCTCGATCGCGCGGACTCCGAGGACCTCATGCACCTTGCGCGCACGGACCTCGACCTCGGCAAGAAGGGGCGGCGGTTCCCGCAGAAAGGGACGTGCCTGGACATCTACTCGAGGTGCGTGAACGCGCAGCTGCCGCTGGAAGACGTGCTCAAGACGGCATTCCCGTGGTGCAAAGACGATGCCGAGGACCTGAAGCGCCTCTTCGTGGCGTATACGGACGCAAAGGAGGCGCAGCAGATCCTCGACTACGACGACCTGCTACTGTTCTGGCGCGGACTGCTCGACTCCCCCGCCGGCGACCGCGTGCGCGAGCGCTTCGACGCGGTGCTGGTAGACGAATACCAGGATACGAACGCGCTCCAGGCCGACATCGTTTCGCTGCTGCGCCCCGACGGCACCGGCGTGACAGCCGTGGGCGACGACGCGCAGGCGATCTACTCGTTTCGAGCGGCGACGATCCGCAACATCCTCGAGTTCCCGCAGCGGTTCGAGGGAGCCACCGTGCTCACACTGGAGCAGAACTATCGCAGCACCCAGCCGGTACTCGACGCCACCAACGCGATCATCGCGGCGGCTCCCGAGCGCTTCGACAAGGCGCTCTGGACCGAACGAGAAGGCGGCGCAAGGCCCGCCCTCGTCACCTGCCGCGATGAAGTCGAGCAGACCGACTACGTCATCGAGCGCATCCTCGGCCACCGCGAGGAGGGGCTGGCGCTCAAGCGTCAGGCGGTGCTCTTCCGGGCGGCGCACCACTCGGCGGCACTCGAGCTGGAGCTCTCGCGCCGCAACATCCCCTTCTACAAGTACGGCGGGCTCAAGTTCGTGGAGATGGCGCACGTGAAGGACCTCTCCTGCTTCCTGCGCCTGGCCGAGAACCCGCTCGACTCGATGGCGGGACTGCGCGTGCTGCAGCTGGTGCCGGGCATCGGACCCCGCACCGCAAGCGAGCTCATGGGCACGCTCGCCGAGCACGGTGGCGACTTCGACTCGTGGGTGTCGTGGCGCGCCCCGGAAGCGGCAGCCGCCACATGGCCGGCGTTCGTGACGCTTATGCGCAACCTGGCGCATGCGCCCGCGGGGGACGTTTCCGCGCAACTGCACGCAGCGCGTACCTTCTACGCGCCGCTCGCCGAGACCCGCTACGACAACGCGACCGCGCGCCTCGCCGACCTCGAACAGGTCGAGCGCCTCGGCTCACGCTTCCCTGACCGCACACGCTTCCTTGCCGAGATGACCCTCGACGCCCCCAACTGGACCGGCGACTTCGCTCAGCCGCCCACCCTTGACGAGGACTACCTCATCCTCTCGACGATCCACTCGGCGAAGGGGCTGGAATGGGACGCCGTCTACGTGATCCACGCCGCCGACGGCAACATCCCGGCAGACCTCGCCTGCGGCAGCCCCGAGGAGATCGAAGAGGAGCGACGGCTGTTCTACGTGGCGTGTACGCGCGCCAAGGAGCACCTGTACGTGACGCACCCCCTGCGCTACTACGCGGCGGGTCGGGGCTTCTCGGACAGCTACGGCTACGCGCAGCGGACGCGCTTCATCCCCGACACGCTCCGGCCGCTCTTCGCCGAGGCGCAGGCGCGGCCAGAAGCCGATGCCGACGATGCAACCTCCGACGGATCCCCGCGGACTACCACCGCGAGCATCCGCGCGAGCGTGAAGTCGATGTGGGGCTAGCCCCGAGCGTCTGCGATGTCGAGGATCTTCGCGCTCGCTTCGAGGCAGCTCACGTGGTAGAACGCCTCCTCGAGCGTTGCACCCTTCGCGAACGGCCCGTGCGTCTTGAGGACGGCGACTTTCTTCTCGGCAAGCGCGGCCGAGAGGATCTCGGCTGCCTCGGGAGACGCGATGGTCTGCTCGGCCGACACCACAGGGACATCCCCGAGGATCGCCCTGCTCTCGGAATCGAGCGGCACGATCACGTCGGAGAAGAGTGAGCGGTGGATGGTGTGCACGGTGTGCGCGTGCACGATCGCGCGCGCGTCGGTGACCCTGTAGATGGCCCGATGCACCACAAGCTCGCGGCTGCAGCCTTCGTCTTCGGGACACGCGCTGATGTCGGTCTCGAGGATGTCGGCACGCGTGAGACGCCCGAGCATCGAACCGCTGCGCGTGATGAGGATGCGGTCTCCCACCCGCACGCTCATGTTGCCGCCGTGGCTGGAGATCGCGCCCGTGAGGAACAGGTCGCGACCGGTGTCGCGGAACGAAGTGAACAATTCGTCGGAGATCATGATCATCGGGCAAGCACCATCGCAAGGTCGTAGATGTGTCGCTTCATCTCATGGTGATGGCTGTAGCACTTGGCGAGCTCCTCAAGCGCCATGTCGGCATTCTGGAGGCACACTGCCTTGCCGCTCTCGCCGCCGAGGAGCGCCTCCACTGCTGCCGCGCCCATCCGGCTCGCAAGCGTCCTGTCGAACGCCGAGGGAGACCCACCGCGCTGGATATGGCCGAGAACGACCGCACGCACCTGGTGCCCGCACGCCTTCGTGAGGTCCTCGGCGAGGCCGAATGCGTGCGCGGCACCCTCGGACACCACGATGATGGAGTGCTTCTTGCCGCGCGCGATGCCCTGGCTGACCGATGCGCAGATGTCCTCGATGCGCCATGGGACTTCCGGTACGAGGATGCAGTCAGCGCCCGCAGCAAGTCCCGCGTACAGCGCAAGCATGCCGCAGGAGCGACCCATGACCTCGATGATGAACGTGCGCTCGTGGCTGGACGCGGTGTCGCGAACCTTGGACGTCGCGTCGCAGATGGTGTTCTGCGCGGTGTCGAATCCGATCGTGGTATCCGTCGCCGCGATGTCGTTGTCGATGGTTCCCGGCACGCCGATGACCTTCACGCCGCGAAGATGGAGCTCCTCGGCGGCCCGGTAGGTGCCGTCCCCCCCGATGGTCACAAGACCGGTCACGCCGCGTTCGGCGAGCACCGCGGCTGCGTGGTCGAGTCCCTCCTCGGAGAACATGCGCTCGGAACGCGACGTGCCGATGAAGGTGCCGCCACGGTCGAGGATGCCACCGACGCTGCCGAGTGCCATGGGAACGAAGTCGTTGTCGAGCAACCCCTCGTAGCCGTGGCGGATGGCGACAGCCTCGGCGCCGTTCGCTATGGCTGTGCGAACGGCGGAGCGGACGGCGGCGTTCATGCCCGGCGCGTCGCCTCCGCTGGTGAGAACCGCGATGCGAGCAGTACCGGTCATGACCTACTCCCCCTCCGTGAACACCCCGATGGCCGATATCCTCTCGAAACGCTTCTCCACGAGCTCCCCGACTTCCTGCCCGCAGAGCGAGTCCAGTGCCGAGGAGATCGCGCGCTCCACTGCAGCGAAGACGGCCCCGGGGTCACGATGCGCCCCGCCGAGCGACTCGGGGACGATCTCGTCCGCGATGCCGAGACGCACGAGATCGGCAGCCGTCATCTGAAGGCACGCCGAGGTCTCGGGTGCACGTGACGCGTCCTTGTAGAGGATCGACGCGCACGCCTCGGGACTGATCACCGAGTAGTACGCGTTCTCAAGCATGATCAGGCGGTCCCCGAAGCCGATGGCAAGCGCGCCGCCGCTGCCGCCTTCACCGATGCCGACCGCGACGACCGGCACGCGAAGCGCCGCCAGCGTGGCGAGGTTCTCGGCAATGGCCCAGCCCTGACCGCGCTCCTCGGCCTCAAGACCGGGGTGTGCGCCCTGCGTATCGATGAACGTCACGAGCGGCAGACCGAACTTCTCGGCCAGCAGCATCGCGCGACGGGCTTTGCGGAGCCCCTCCGGGTGCGGGCTGCCGAAGTTGCGGCGGATGTTCTCTTTGGTGTTCTTTCCTTTTCGGTGGCCGAGTAACACGCACCGCCGCCCGGCGATGGTGACCAGACCTGCGAAGATCGCTTCGTCGTCACCGTACGTACGATCGCCGCGCAACTCGAAGACATCGCTACCGAGCGTCTCGATGTAGTCCTGCGTCTTCGGACGCCCGGGATGACGCGACACCTGCACGCGCTCCCACGGCGAGAGCGCCTGATAGAGCGTCACGCGAAGCTGTTCGACCTCGGCCTCAAGCTCGGCGATCTCCTGGTCGAGATGCAACTCGGCCGCCGCATCAAGCGCCTTGAGCTCGATGAGCTTGGCCTCGAGTTCGGCAAGGGGGCGCTCGAACTCCATCACGAAGCGCGCCATCTATGCCTCACCGTCCTCTGTCGGCACCGCACACACGGCGCCGACGGCGGCCTCGGGCACGTCCTGAGCGCAGAGGTAGTCCAGAATGCGACCGACCGTGTCGCGCAGCTCGGAACGCGGCACGACCCCATCGATCATCCCGTGCTCCACAAGGAACTCGGCGGTCTGGAAGCCCTTCGGCAGGCTCTGGCGAATGGTCTGCTCGATCACCCGCGGCCCCGTGAAGCCGATAAGCGCTCCCGGCTCGGCGAGGATCACGTCGGCTAGCACCGGGAAGCTCGCGGTGACGCCGCCATACGTGGGATTCGTGAGGATGGAGAGGTACGGGACGCCCGCGCGGGAAAGTCGCTCTGCTGCGGCAGCGGTCTTCGCCATCTGCATGAGCGAGAGCATCCCCTCCTGCATGCGTGCGCCGCCGGATGCGATCGCGAGCACAAGCGCTCGGTCCTCGGCCTGCGCAAGTGCGAACGCCCGGGCGATCTTCTCGCCAACCGCGGAGCCCATCGACGCGCCGATGAAGCGAAAGTCCATAGCGCCGAGCACCACCGGGTGTCCGCCGAGGAGCGCACGACCGGTGATCATCGCCTCGGCAAGGCCGGTCTTCTCCTTGGCGCTTGCAAGGCTCGTGGCGTACGGCTTCGCTGCCGAGAAGCGCAGCGGATCGAGCGAGGAGACCAGCGCCTCGGTTTCGTCGAACGTCCCCTCATCGGCAAGCGCGAGCACGCGGTCGTACGCGGGCATGTCGAAGTGGTGACCGCAATGCGGACACACCGAGAGATTGTCGTTGAGCGCGCCCTGATACAGGGTGTGCTTGCACGAGGGGCACTTCAGCCAGACGCCGTCGGGAAGATCGGCAGCCTTGTCGGTAGACGCCACCGTGTAGCGGCGTCCCTCGCGTGCCTTGAACCAATCCGAGATGGGCATGAGACTCCCAGGTCGGTCGCTTGCGGGACTCGCGCCTCGGCCGATGGCCGAATGCGTCACGTGCAAGTGTATAGGATAGCGCGGCACCGCCATCAAGGCGATGCCGCGCTTCTCTAGCCATCGGTCTCGGCGGCAAACGCCTAGATCGAGAAGTCCTTCTCGCCGCTGAAGACCGCAAGCGCGTCTTCGACACTCCAGTCCGCGAGCGTGATGGCCGAGATGGCTTTCGTCAGGCGGACAGCCTCGTCAAGCGAGCGCTGATGGATGTTGCGGCCGGTAGCGTTGCCTTTGGCGCCGCCGATGTGAATCTGCTCCCACAGCTGCGTCAGAAAGACATCCGCGGCGACAGTGGATCCGCCCGCACACACCAGGCCGGTGCGACCCGAGGCCTTCGACGCCTGGATGATCTTCTCAGCGGAAGTCTCCGCCTCGTCGCCCTTGGGCGGGTTGACCTTCACGAAATCGGCGCCCAGGCAGAGTGCCACGCCTGCCGCGCCGGCAATCAGGTTCGCGTCCTTCTCATCCTTGACGGCCTTGCCTCGCGGATAGATCCACAGCACGACGATCAGACCGAGCGAGTGCGCGTCGGCGATGAGCTGGCCCGCCTCCTGCATCATGGTCGACTCGTACTCGCTGCCGAGATAGATCGTGTAGCCGATGCCTACCGTGTTCACGCCGTTGTCGCGCAGGTCGAGAACCGTCTGGATATCGTACATCTGCGGCGAGTACGGATCGTCCTGGTGCTTGGCCGGGTCGGTGGCCGAGGTCTTGATCAGGTGCGTCTTGGAGTTCATCTTCACGAGGTAGTTGATCTCGGGGTAGTCGGCCGCGTACTGCGCGATCAAGCCACGCTGACCTGCGAGAACGCCACAGACGCCCTGTGAGCCGATGCGGAACAGATGCTCCGGCTCGTTGTCCTCGGCGGAGATCCCTTCGCCGAAGAAGTCCTCGTTGAGGTGCTCGATCTTCTGATCGCAGGCGAAGAGCATCAGCCTGCCGGTTCCACGCGTCGCGGCCATGTAGTTGTCGATGTAGGTCTCTCGGGCCGCGGCGGGTACGTCCGCGGGCACGTGGACCTGATCACGGGTGATGCTTGGCATGGGTGAGTCCCTCCTCAACTGACAGTGCACTAACCACGAAACACAGTAGGCGAACGGACGCCGTTTCGCTAGACGGCGTCGACCAGTCTGGGGCGCGGTATCCCGCAATGATCGCTGCCGCGGCGATCAGATGGAAAAGCGCAGGGGCACGTGACCGAACGCCAGAAAGATGCCACCCTGGAGACCACGCCGTCACTCATCTCGGCCTCCCCTGATCTCCATCCGCACATGCGGCATACCGGTGCGCCCGTACGGGAACGGCTCGGCGCTCGAAGTGACGAAGCCAAGACGCTGATAGAACGTCTCGGCGCGGGTCCTGGCGTGCAGGAATATGGGGTCGAGACCAAGCTCCCGGGCCTTGGTGACGGTCTCGGCGAGCATGGCGCTGCCGATACCGGCTCGCTGTCGGTCGAACGAGACCGCGACTTGCCGGATCTGCCCCTCGCACCCATCCTGGATCAGCCGCGAGTAACCGATAACCCGCCCGTCTTCGACGGCGACAAGATGGTGCGACTGCGGGTCGTCATCGTGCCAGTCGTCGTCACGCGAGACCCCGAATGGCGCCATCAGCACTTCCCACCGAAGCTCGGTGACCTCTCGCATGCACGGATCGTCGGGGGTGACCCAGCGAAGCTCGACCACATCAGCCGCCAAAGCGATTGGTGATCGGCATGCGACGATCCTTCCCGAACGCTTTCGGCGTGATCTTGATGCCGATCGGTCCCTGCCGCCGTTTGTACTCGGCGGCGTCAACCAGGCCGATGACGGTGCGGACGATCCTCTCGTCTTGCCCCGAAGCGACGATCTCGCGCGCCGAATGGTCCTGCTCCACATAGGCGAGGAGGATCGCATCGAGTGCGTCGTACGGCGGGAGCGAGTCCTGGTCGGTCTGATCGGGACGCAGCTCGGCGCTCGGCGGCTTCTCGATCGTCGCAGTCGGAATCACCTGCCCGTGCTCGTTTCGCCAACGTGCAAGGTCGTACACCTTCGTCTTGAACACATCTTTGATGGGCGCGAATCCGCCCACCATGTCGCCGTAGAGCGTGCTGTAGCCGACTGAGAGCTCGCTCTTGTTGCCCGTTGCGAGCACCAGCCAGTTGAACTTGTTGCTGAGCGCCATAAGCAGCACTCCACGCACACGCGCCTGCATGTTCTCCTCGGTCACATCGGCAGGCAGGTCGCCGAAGGTGGGCGCCAGCACGTGCTCGATCGCCGCAAACGGTTCCTCGATCGGAATCGTCACGGTGTCGATGCCGGTGAGCCGTGCGAGCTCCTCGGCGTCGGCGATGCTCCCCTCCGAGGAGAACCGGGACGGCATCAGCACCCCGTGCACGTGTTCGGCGCCGAGGGCATCGACCGCGAGCACCGCTGTGAGCGCCGAGTCGATACCGCCGGAAAGACCGATCACGACGTCGGTGAAGGCGTTCTTGCGAATGTAGTCGCGCAGGCCGAGCTTGAGCGCGTCGTACATCTCCTCGACCTCGGACTCGATCGGCTCCAGACGCGTGATCGGCATCTCGGTAGCGTCCGGATCGATGTCGACAATCAGGAAGTCCTCCGCGAACGCCCGCGCACGCGCGATCACGCCGCCATTCGGGGCGATCACGACCGAACGACCGTCGAAGACGAGTTCGTCTTGACCGCCGGCTACGTTGCAGTACGCAAACCAAAGGTTGTTGCTCACAGCCCGGTCGCGCAACATGCTTTCGCGAGAACGGCCCTTCCCCACATGGAACGGCGAAGCGGAGATGTTGAGCAGCACCTGCGCACCGCTTTGCGCCACACGAGCCGCCGGTTCCGGGAACCACGCGTCCTCACAGACCGTTATCCCGCACCAGGTACCGGCTATCTCGACGATGGCATCCTCGACCCCGGGCTCGAAGTAGCGCTCCTCGTCGAAGACGCCGTAGTTCGGAAGCAGCTGCTTGCGGTAGAGACGCTCGATGATACCGCCGCGGCAGAAGGCCGCTGCGTTGAACGTGCCCTTCGAGTCGCGGAAAGCAAAGCCGACGAGCGCCGGGCACGGTGTGAGCCGCGCGAACGTCTCGGCGGCTTCCATAGAGCGCTCGATGAAGTGCGGCTTGGCGAGCAGGTCCTCGGGCGGATAGCCGAGAAGCGCGAGTTCGGGCAGGAGAAGGATGTCAGCGTGACCCGCAGCGGCCCGATCCGCGGCATGAAGACAGAGTGCAAGGTTGCCGTCGATGTCGCCGACGGTGGGATCGATCTGTGCGAGCGCGATACGCATGCATATCCTACCCGAGAATGAGCTGCCCCCTGACACCTTCAGTTTAGCGCACGATAGCTCGTAAAGGCGGGTATTGCGCCATCAGAATGACGGCGAGTCCCAAGACACGCCACCTCGCGATGGTCGGCGGCACCACGAGCGCCCGCGGCACAGCTGCTCAGGTGATGGCTGTCAGCCGTCGGCGTCGAATCCCGGTGTCTGAGCGACCACTCGGACACCCGCGTATGCTATGTTCGCAGAGTCGATGGAGTGGGCACCGTACGCACCCGGAAGCATGCGCCCTACCGAGGAGGACACCGATGATCCGCATTCGCCTCACGAGCACGCGCGCCCTCGCAGCGCTCGCGGCCCTGGTGCTCGCGCTGGCCCTCACAGCGCCCGCCTCGGCCGACGCGAAGTCGTACACCATACCGACGGTGGACATCACCGCCACCGTCGACGACGCCGGTATGCTGCACGTGCAGGAAGAGCGCACGTTCGACTTCAGCGGCTCGTTCAGCTTCGTCTACTGGGAACTCGACACCGCACCTTCGGACCCGGCGTACCGGTTCGGGGACATCACCATCACCGGCATGAGCGGACCGGGCGGTGAGTACGCGCTCGCCTCCTCCGGCGGCACACCCGGCACGTACACCGTCGTCGATCAAGGCGGCACGATCCGCGTGGACGCGTTCCACGCGACGAGCGACGCGAAAGCCACGTTCGTGCTCGAATACACCGTTGCGGATGCGGCGAAGGCATGGGATGACACCGGCGAGTTCTACTGGAAGTTCATCGGCGACCGCTGGGACCACGGCGTCGGGAACGTGCACGTCGACGTCGCGTTCCCGGGGAACTTCCCGGCCGACGAGCTCAAGGTATGGGCGCATGGGCCGCTCACCGGTGTTGTCGCCAAGAACGGCGCGGGCATGACGCTCGACGTGAGCGACCTGCCGGCCTACACGTTCGTCGAGGGACGAGCACTCTTCCCACGCGCGGCCCTCGCAAACGCCGTCCCGACACCCGGAACGCGTGCAGCAACGGTTCTCGCCGCAGAAGGCCGCCTCGCGAACGAGGCGAACGCCACGCGGCGCGCAGCGCGGCGCGCGGTGCTTGGCGGGACTATCGCGGGCATCGTCATCCCGCTTGCCGGGCTCGGTCTCGCGCTCTATTGGTTCTTCAAGCACGGCAAGGAACGCACGTCGAGCTACCCCGGCGGCTACTTCCGCGAGCTGCCGAGCGACCTGCCCCCGGCGACGGTGGGCGCCCTGTGGCGCTGGGGCACGATCGGTGACGCCGAGACGGTCGCCACGCTCATGGATCTCGCGAACCGCAGCGTCATCAGCGTGCGCCCCACCACCGAGACGAAGGCGAGCCTGTTCGGCAGCAAGTCCGAGAGCACCTACGAGCTCAAGCTCGATTCGTCGAAGTGGTCGGAGCTCGCGCCGTTCGAGCAGGAGCTGCTCTCGTTCCTGTTCACGACCATCGCCGGTGGCAGCACGCTCACCATAGGCGAGCTCAAGGCCGCGGCGAAATCGCGTCCGGAGACCTTCGCGAAAGGAATGACCAACTGGAAGAACGCCGTACAGGCCGATGCCGACAAGCGCGGCTTCTTCGAGAAGACAGGCAACACACTCAAGTGGGTGCTCATCGTCATCTCGATGTTCGTGGCAGTCGTCGGCATCATGGCCTCAAGCTTCGCCGAGAACGCCTGGGGGGCGCTCATCGGCGTTCCGTGCGCCATCGCCATCTTCGTCATCGCCTTCCAGATGCCGCGGCGCACTCCCGAAGCGAACGAACTCTACGCCAAGTACCGCGGCCTGCGTGACTACCTCCGCGACTTCAGCCGCCTGGACGAAGCGCCACCGACGCACGTGATCCTCTGGGAACACTTCCTCGTGATGGCCGTCGTCTTCGGCATCGCCGAGCAGGTCATCGAAGCGATGCGCGTGAAGGTTCCGCAAGTCCTCGCCGACCCGTACCTGGCCCACACCGTGTGGTGGGTGTCGTCGGGCCCCGGCTACGCGTCGCCGGCTTCGGCTATGGCGGGCGGGTTCGCCTCGGCGGCAAGCATCGCGAGCAGCCAGATGTCGAGCGCCAGCGGCGGTGGCGGTGGCTTCTCGGGCGGCGGTGGCGGCGGTGGTGGCGGCGGTGGTGGCGGAGCGGGCTAGGACCTCACTACAGGGGCCTCATGTTTCGTCGACTATGTGGGAACACACCCCATGAGGGGGTGTCTAGGATGAAACGTACTGACGCTCTTACCAAAGCGCTTGCCCTCGCCGGGACCCTGGTTGTACTTGTCCCGATCGCGGCGCCTGTCCTCCTTTCGGCTGTGAGCCTGGTTCAGGGCGAGGGGTTTCGATTCGACTGGCTGATGCCTGCGGAGCTTGGAATCGTGGCGCTTGTGGGCGGCGTGCTGGTAGTGATCGCCTCATTGCGTGCACACGACAGGCGTCTGCTCATTGGCATCACGGCGGGTATCGCAGTTGCCGCGCCCGTGGCAGGCGCGATCGTCGCGACGCTCACAGGTCTCGCGAACGGCGAGATCGAACCGGGCGGCTGGGAGTCGGCTGTCGTGGTGGTGTTCTTCGCGCTCTTCGCCGCAGCGCTTCTCGCACTGGGCGTCGAAGGCGGGATCATGAGTCGCGACCTGTTCCGGCGAAACGTCGCCGTCTAGGCGCCGCGGACACCTGCCACAAGCTCGCGCACGAACGCCCCGAGCACGACGGGTTCCCCCTGACGCCGCACGATCGCGCTCCCGACGACGACGCCGTCGGCGATCTTCGCGACCTCGGCGGCCTGCTCGGGCGTACCCACTCCGAAGCCGACCACAACCGGCAGCGTCGTGTGCTCGCGCACGCGCTCCACAAGCCCGGCGAGTCCCGCCGCGAGTTCGTCGCGCTCCCCCGTCACGCCGAGCGAGGACACCACGTACAGGAAGCCGCGGGAACGGGCACCGAGCGCCGCGAGGCGCTCGGGCGTCGAGGTCGGCGCCGCCAGAAAGACGGTATCGATGCCAAGCGGCTCGCTCTCCGCCAGCCAGCGATCGGTCATCGGAGAGTCCGGCGGCAGGTCGGGCACGATGAAGCCGCTCACGCCCGCCTCGGCAGCGAGGGCGGCCACCCGCGGGAAGCCGAGGCGCATCATCGGGTTCAGGTACGTCATGAGCGCGACCGGCGGTGCGTCGGCGTGCGTGCCGATGAACTCACCGGCGAGCGCGATCGTCTCGGCCAGACCGAAGCCGTTCGCGAGCGCCGCTTTGCCGGCCTCGACGATCACAGGTCCGTCAGCTACAGCGTCGCCGTACGGCACGCCAAGCTCGATGACGCCCGCACCGCCACTCGCGACTGCGTCAAGCGCCGCCAGCGACCCCGCGCGGTCGGGATACCCCGCCATCACGTACGCCACCAACACCGCCCCCGAGCGCGAGAATGCCGCGCCCAGCGAGGACGCACTGCGTCCCGGCGCCGCCTCCGCAGCCTGATTCGGCGCCGCAGGCGCAGAATCAGGCGAGGACAGCAAGCCGGGACGCACGGCGTCCTCGCTGTCCCGCGCGTCAGTCAACGCCGAGACCTGCTTCGCGCACGATGTCCATGTCCTTGTCGCCTCGGCCACTCACGTTCACGATCACGACGGCGTCGGGGCCAAGCTCGGCAGCGAGGCGCGGCAGAAGCGCAAGCGCGTGCGACGACTCGATCGCCGGGATGATGCCTTCCGTGCGCGTGCAGAGCGCGAACGCATCGACGGCCTCCCGGTCGGTGACCGCTTCGTAGCGCACCAGGCCCTCATCCTTGAAGAAGCTGTGCTCGGGACCGACGCCCGGGTAGTCGAGGCCGGCCGAGATGGAGTACGCCTCAAGCGGGTTGCCTGCCTCGTCCTGGAGCAGGTAGCTGTAGAAGCCGTGCAGCACGCCCGGCGAGCCTTTCGTGAGCGCGGCACCATGCTTGCCGCTCTCGAGTCCCAGACCGGCGGCCTCGGCGCCCACAAGCAGCGGGCGCTTCTCGGCAGGGACATCGCGCAGGAACGGGTAGAACATGCCGGCGGCGTTGCTGCCTCCGCCCACGCACGCGACGACCGCATCCACCCGCGGGATGGACTTCTCGGCCATCTGCGCGATGGTCTCGGTGCCGATCACGGCCTGGAAGTCGCGCACGATTGCGGGATACGGGTGCGGGCCCACAACCGAGCCGATCACGTAGAAGGTGTCCTCGACGCGCTCGACCCAGTGGCGGAGTGCCGCGGTGACGGCATCGGCGAGCGTGCCGGTGCCCTCGGCTACGGGAACCACCTCGGCGCCGAGGAGCCGCATCTTGTAGACGTTGAGCGACTGACGACGGATGTCCTCGGTGCCCATGAAGACGGCGCACTCAAGGCCCATGAGCGCGGCGGTCGTGGCCGTCGCAACGCCATGCTGACCGGCGCCCGTCTCGGCGATCACGCGGTGCTTGCCCATGCGCTTGGCGAGCAGGCACTGCCCCAGCGTGTTGTTGATCTTGTGCGCGCCGGTGTGGTTGAGATCCTCGCGCTTGAGGTATACGGCGCCAAGACCGGTCGCCTCGGCGAGTCGGTCGGCGCGGTAGAGCGGCGAGGGGCGGCCCACGTAGTCGGTGAGGAGCGTGCGGAGTTCCCCGGCAAAGGCCGGATCCGCCTGCGCCTCGCGGTACGCCGCTTCAAGTTCGGCGAGCACCGGCATGACCGTCTCGGGCACGAACGTGCCGCCGTACGGGCCGAAGAAGCCCTGCGCGTCGGGGCTGGCGTACGCATCGTCGGCAGACGGCAAGAGAACATCGGACATGCGTCATCCCTCCTCGTCGGCCGCGCGCACGGCGGCCATGAATGCTGCGATCTTGATGGGGTCCTTGTGGCCGGGATGCTCCTCGACCCCCGAGGAGACGTCAACGGCGAACGGGCGGGCGATGCGGATCGCCTCGGCCACGTTCTGCGGCGAGAGACCGCCCGCAAGAATGAGGTGAAGCCCGTCGGGGCGGTTGCGAGTGAGGAGTTGCCAGTTGAAGGTCCGTCCGGTCCCGCCGCGTTTGCGAGGATCCGTAGCGTCGAGCAGGAATGCGCGGACGGCCGCCCCGAAGGGTTCGAGGTCTTCAAGAGCGAACGCCGTGCCGACTTGCATCGCTTTGATGACCGGCACCGGCGCAGCCGCGCAGACCTCGGGCGACTCATCGCCGTGGAACTGCACGTACGTGAGGCCGATGCGTTCGACCGCCTCGGCGACATACGCCGGATCCGCGTTCACGAACACGCCCACGCGCGCCACGAGCGGTGGCACATCGGCGAGCGCCCGGGCTGCCTCGGCGATGGTGACCTGCCGGGAGCTGGGGGCGAGCACCACCCCGAGGGCGTCTGCGCCCGCCGCGACGGCGGTGCGGGCGTCCCCGGGGTTCGTGATGCCGCATATCTTGACGCGCGTTCGCACAGCGCTACTCGTTCTCACAGAGCGTGGCGCCCGCGGCGAAGTCGAAGTCCCTGAGCTCGCCGCTGTTGTACTGGGCATACGCAGCCAGGTCGAAGTGACCGTGACCCGACAGGTTGAACAGGATGGTGCGGTCCACACCGGCTGCCTGGGCGGCGAGCGCCTCGTCGATCGCCGCGCGGATCGCGTGGCTCGACTCAGGCGCGGGCAGGATGCCCTCGGCACGGGCGAACTGCACGGCCGCCGCGAAGCACGCGGTCTGGTCGACGGCGATGGCCTCGGCCTCGCCTTCGTGCACGAGCTGGCTCACGAGCGGCGAGTCGCCGTGGTAGCGGAGGCCGCCGGCGTGGATGCCTGCGGGTACGAAGTCGTGACCGAGCGTGTACATGAGCATCTGCGGCGTCATGCCAGCCTCGTCGCCGAGGTCGTAGCGGTACTCACCGGCGGTGAGCGTCGGGCATGCCTTCGGCTCCACGGCAAGCAGTCGGGCGCTGCTCTTGCCCTCGAGCTTGCGATGGTAGTACGGGAACGCGAGCCCGGCGAAGTTCGAGCCGCCGCCCACGCACGCAACGACCACGTCGGGCTCCTCGTCGGCAAGCGCCATCTGCTCGATTGCCTCAAGACCGATGATCGTCTGGTGCAGGCACACGTGATTGAGCACCGAGCCGAGCGCGTAGTGCGTGCCCGGGTCCTTGATGGCGACCTCGACTGCCTCGGAGATAGCGATGCCGAGCGAACCGGTGGAGTCCGGATCCATCGCCAGCACGTGACGACCGGCGTCGGTGAGGTTACTCGGCGACTTGTGGACCGTGCCGCCGTACGTCTCCATGAGGATGCGGCGGTACGGCTTCTGGTCGTAGCTCACGCCCACCATGAAGACCTCGACGTCGATGCCATACAGAGCACCGGCGATCGAGAGCGCGCTGCCCCACTGGCCCGCGCCCGTCTCGGTGGAGATCTTGGTGATGCCTTCCTGCTTGTTGTAGTACGCCTGCGGGATGGCGGTGTTGGGCTTGTGCGAACCCGCGGGACTCACGCCTTCGTACTTGTAGAAGATCTTGACGCCTTCGGGCAGACCGAGCACGCGCTCCAGCTGACGAGCGCGCAGCAGCGGCGACGGGCGGTAGGTCTTGTAGACGTCGATGACGGCACCCGGGATGTCGATCCAACGATCGGTCGACATCTCCTGCTTGAGAACCTCCATCGGGAAGATCGAGGCGAGACGCTCCCCCACCTGATCTGGCGTGAGCTCGGTACCGTCGGGCGCGAACGCCTTCGGTGGCGCCGGCGGGTTCTTGAGGTCGGGCGCAACGTTGTACCAGGCCTCGGGGATCCTGGTCTCGTCGAGTCCGAACCTGGTCTTGTCGCTGCCCATGTCGTTCTCCCTCCCGGGGCGCCTGCCCCGAAATCCGGCGGCTCGCCCGGTGGCGATGCCGCGTGTTCCCTGTCAGACCGCGATCACTCGCTTCGCAACACCGGTCAATTCCGCAAGCACGTCCTCGGGAAACGGCGAGCGCATGAGCGTCTCGCCGACAAGAACCGCATGCGCGCCGACCTCCGCGGCGGCTTCCACGTCCGCGCGCGTCTTCACACCGCTTGCCGAGACGAGCGTGAGTTCGTAGCGTCCGGCGGCGCGGATGACCTCGCGCGCGCGCTCCGGGTCGACGTCGAGCGTGCGCAGATCGCGGCTATTCACGGCGACCACGCCCGAGCGCACGCCAAGCGCGATCGTGAGCTCTTCTTCCGAGACGATCTCCACCACCGGCGTCATGCCGAGCGTCTCAGCGATGTGCGCATAGTCGCGCGTCATGTGGCCGAGTACCGACACCATGAGGAGTACCGCGTCGGCGCCATGGCCGCGTGCGATGAAGAGCTGCACCGGGTCCACCACGAAGTCCTTGCAGAGCACCGGCACGTCCACCGCGTCGGCCACGTCCGAGAGGTCCGCGAAGCTGCCGCCGAAGTACTCGGGTTCGGTCAGCACGCTGATCGCCGCCGCACCGCCGTCCTGGTAGTGCAGCGCCTGCTTCGACGCCTCACAGTCGGGCGCGATCGGCCCCGCGCTCGGGGACGCCTTCTTGACCTCCGCAATGACAGCGACATCGGGCCGCTCGCGGAGTGCTGCACCGAACTCCCGGGGCGCGCGCGAACAGGCGGCGAGCCGCTCGCGGTCGGCCGGCGAGAGGTCGCCGTACTCGGCCTTGATGCGGTCGCGGCGCTTTGCCATGACGGTCTCGAGGAAGTTCACTCCGCCGCCTCCCTTGCCAGTCGCGCGCTCACGCTCACGAGCAGGTCGAGCGCCTCGGAAGCGCGGCCCGAGTCAATCGACTCGCGAGCGCGCACGACGCCCTCGGCGAGGTCGGCGACCTCGCCGGCCGCCAGCAGCGCGGCGGCGGCGTTCACGAGGACCACGTCGCGCTTGGGGCCGTGCTCGCCACCGAGGATAGCCCGCAGGATCGTAGCGTTCTCGGCAGCATCGCCACCGGCGATGTCCGCAAGCGTGCCGCGCGCGACGCCGATCTCCTCGGGCAGAACCGTGTAGGTGCGCACGCCGCCTGCCTCGGCATCGAACTCCGAGACGGTCGTCGGGCCGCTCGCGGAGACCTCGTCCATGCCGGGATGGCCGTGCACGACGAGGACCCGCTCGGCACCGAGGCGTCCGGCAACTTCCGCCATGAGCGGAGCGAGGTTCGCGTCGTACACGCCGAGAAGCTGCCGCTTCGCGCCCGCCGGGTTCGTGAGCGGCCCGAGGATGTTGAAGACGGTGCGGATGCCGATCTCGCGACGCGCGGGGCCCGCGTGACGCATGCTCGCGTGGAGCGACTGCGCGAAGAGGAAGCCCACGCCGCACTCATCGATGCAGCGCGCCATCGCGGCGGCGTTCAGGCCCACGTTCACCCCGAGCGCCTCGAGCACGTCCGCGCTTCCGGCTGCCGAGGAGACCGCGCGGTTGCCGTGCTTGGCCACCGGCACGCCTGCGCCTGCGACGACGAACGCCGTGGTCGTGGAGATGTTGAAGGTGTGCAGGCCGTCGCCGCCGGTCCCGCAGGTGTCGATGTAGCGCGCCGCCATGGGGCGCACGGGCGTGGCGTGCTGGCGCATGGCGCGGGCGAAGCCGACGATCTCGTCGACCGTCTCACCCTTCATCCGCATCCCCACCACGAGCGCGCTGATCTGCGCCGGGGTCGCCTCGCCGTCCATGATCGCGTTCATGACAAGCTCGGCTTCGGTCTCGGAGAGCGCATTGCCGCTGCTCACCCGCGCTATCGCGCCGCCGATGCCGGTCACCTCGGCAAGCCTGGCCGAGGAACGCGCCGTGCCACCGGCCGCCGCGAGCGTAGCCGGAGCGCCGGAGACGCCGCCGGAAAGCGGCACCTCGCCGCAGATATCGAGGAAGTTCGCGAGGAGCTTGGTGCCCTCGGGCGTGAGCACGCTTTCGGGATGGAACTGCACGCCGAAGACGGGCTTGTCGCGGTGACGCAGGCCCATGATGACGCCGTCGGGCGTGCGCGCCGTGACCTCGAGGGTCGCGTCCGGCACGCTCGTCGCGTCCACGCAGAGCGAGTGGTAGCGAGTCGCGGTGAACGGGCTCGGGACGCCCGTGAAGATGCCGAGGCCGTCGTGAGTGATGTCGTCGGTCTTGCCGTGCACCGGCTTCGGCGAACGGCAGACCGCCCCACCGTACACCTCGGCGATCACCTGATGGCCGAGGCACACGCCCAGCACCGGCACGCCCGCGGCGACCGCAGCGCGCACCACGTCTGCCGAGACGCCCGCCTCGGCTGGCGTGCCCGGCCCTGGCGAGATCACGATACCGGCAGGCGCAAGCGCGAGGGCGTCCCTGGCGGTGATGGCGTCGTTGCGCTCAACGCGAACCTCGCCGCCGAGCGCCGCGAGGAGCTGCACGAGGTTGTAGGTGAAAGAGTCGTAGTTGTCGATGACGAGGATCATGCCGACACGTCCTCGTACATTCCGGCGGCGAGTTCGAGCGCCCGGTGAAGCGCGCGCGCCTTGTGCTGGCACTCCTCGAACTCGAGCTCCGGGTTGGAATCGGCAACGATACCCGCGCCGGATTGCAGGTACGCCCGACCGTTCGCGAGGACGATCGTGCGAATCGTGATGCACATGTCCATCGCGCCATCGAGGCCGAAGTAGCCGACCGTGCCGGCGTACGGACCGCGTGCAGCTGGCTCGAGACCGGCGATGAGCTCCATCGCGCGCACTTTCGGCGCGCCGGAGACGGTGCCTGCCGGGAACGTGGCGCGCAGTGCGTCGAAGGCGTCCTTCCCCTCGGCAAGCACACCGGTGACGTTGCTGACGATGTGCATGACGTGGCTGTAGTACTCGACTTCCATGAGCTCGTCGACTTTCACGGTGCCCGGCGCGCTCACGCGGCCGAGGTCGTTGCGCCCGAGATCCACGAGCATGACGTGCTCGGCGCGCTCCTTCTCGTCGGCGAGCAGGTCCGCGCGCAGACGCCCGTCCTCGGCAGCATCGACGCCGCGCGGGCGCGTGCCGGCGAGCGGACGCGTGAGCACGGTGCCGTCCTCCACACGCACGAGCGGCTCAGGGCTCGAACCGACGAGCGTGACCTCACGCGTGCGGACGTAGAACATGTACGGGCTCGGGTTGACCGCGCGGAGCACGCGATACAGGTCGAGCCCGTCGCCCTCATACGGTGCCGAGAAACGCTGCGAGAGCACGATCTGGAAGATGTCGCCGGCCGCGATGTGCTCCTTGCCCGCCTCCACGCTCGCGATGAACTCCTCGCGGGACGTGTGTGCGGTGAGCGGCACCTCGGCCGCCGCGCCCACCGAGCCGAGCTCAGCGCCGCGAGGGCCTTCGTCGATGCGCTTGAGGTAGACGTCGATGCGCTTGAGCGCCGCGTCGTAGGCGGCCTCCGGTGCGCCCCCGGGGCGTACCGGCGCGATGACCTGCATGACGCGCCGCGCGTGATCGAAGGCGACCACGATGTCGGCCATCATAAAGACCAGGTCGGGGACGTTGAGCTCGTCGTTCTCGTGGCGGGGAACGCGCTCGAACCCTGCGGTCGCCTCATAGCCGAGGAACCCGACCGCGCCGCCTACGAAGAGCGGCAGCCCGGGGACCCGCGCAACGCGACCGGCGTCGAGCTTGCGCGCCACGACCCGCAGGGGATCGCCGGCGCGCTCACCGGTGACGCCACCGTTCTCGATGACGACTTCGTCGCCGCGAGCGGTGATGACCTCCCGGTCACCCACGCCGAGGAAGCTATAGCGGCCGAGCCGCTCGCCGCCAAGGACGCTCTCCAGCAAGAACGCGTGCTCAGCACCCTCGGCAAGGGACATGAACGCGCTGATCGGCGTGGCGAGGTCGGCGTAGACCTCGCGGGCGACCGGCACGACGTCGTGATCGGCTGCCAGCCGGACGAACGCTTCCTTGCTCGGAACGATCATGTGCATGACTCGCTTTCTGGATGGACCCGGAGAATACAAAAAGCCCTCGTCCTCGAAGGGACGAGAGCTTCGCTCCCGTGGTGCCACCCTACTTGCCGCAGTGTTGCCGCCGCGGCCTCTTCCTGCAGTACTGCGAAACCCTCTCGCTATACCCGGTCCCTTGTATCGGTGGGCTTCCGCCGGGACTAGTAGGCATCGCTGCCGTTGTCCCAGGAGCCTCAGAGGTCCATTCCTGCCGGTCACACACGTCGGGTTTCCACCGTCCCCGACTCTCTATGCAGTGCTTCCGGAGTACTACTCCCCGTCACAGGCGTGCTATGTGATTGCCGAGAACTCTACCAGCCGAGAGGTGATGGTGCAACCGTGGTCCGGACGGTTGAACGTGTCAGAGGGCACGGCTACCATATTGGTGTATCTCTTTGGTGTATCTCGGTAGCGAGGAGGAGCCGTGGGTGTCTACAAAGTGAACGTCTCCCTTTCGCCGGATCTCGTCGAGGAGATCGACGCTGCAGCGGATGAGCTCGGCCTCTCTCGCAGCGGATTCATCGCCGAGGCGAGTGCGCGCTACCTGGCCGACGTACACAACCTCTCTGCCGAGGAACGCCGCGCCAAGGACATCGAGAGGGGCGTCGCTTCGCTCGCGAGAATCGGCAGGCGCCTTCCCCCGGGCACCGACCTGCTCGCACGTCTGCGCGAAGACCGGGAGCGCGACACCCCTCCTGCGAGCAGCCGATGAACGCCCCGGTCGTCGTCGACACCTCGGTCGCCTTCAAGTGGGTGTTCCAGGACGGCGAGGACTCGGTACCCGAAGCAATGGCACTGCTCGACGCACACCTCGCCCGTCGCATCCTGCTCGTGGCGCCAGCCACACTGCCCGTCGAGGTCGCCAACGGCCTGCGATACTCAGGCCTGAGCGCGCCGGACGTTCTCGATGCCCTCGAAGCTTTCGAGCAGCTTCATCTCGAGCTCATCGACGCTGACACGTCGCGCATCGGACGTGCCACATCCCTTGCGTACACGAACGACATCACCGTCTATGACGCGCTATTCCTCGCATTTGCCGAAGAACTTGGATGCCCGCTCGTGACGGCCGACCACCGGGCATTCGCCGACATCACGACGGCGGTGGAGATCCGCCTGCTGTAGCCGATGCGCACGCGGTCGCCTACGGCGTGCCCGGCACCGCCACCTCCGGCTTGTACGCCGGATCGCCGAGGCAGTACAGGTAGCCGTCGCGCGAGCCGATGTAGATGCGGCCCTGCCACACGATCGGCGTGGACTCGTAGCTGCCACCGCCCGTGAAGCGCGCCGCACGCTTGACGCTCACCGAGACTGTCTCCCCCGCCCGCGTTTTGAGTGCCACGCCGGGACCGTCGGCACCGGGCGTGTAGGTGAGCTTGTAGACGTTCACGGTGTTGCCGTAGCCGGCGGCGATCACGTAGTCGTCCACCATGATCGGCGTGGAGATCGCCCCGCCGATGTTCTCCTTGAAGACGACCTTCGGCGTGGGAAGGTTCTTCTCGAGATTGGGGCCGGACACGGTCTCCTCGGCCAGGTTGTCCTGCGAGACCACGTAGAGGTTGCCATCGATCGCAGTACACGCCGCGAGCGCCGGCCGGGAACCGTCCGCGTTGTAGCTATCGTTCACCGAGGACGAACCGATGATGCCGCCCGCCCAGTCGGCGAACGCGCGGTCTCCCGTCGGGAAGTACCACACGAGCGCCTCGGCGGCGGGCTTGCGAGGGTCGAGCTTGATAAGCCCACCCTTCCCTTTGATGTACTGCTTCTCGATCTCGGCGAGGATAAAGCCATCGGAGGTGACCACCGTGGAGCCGTCGATGTCAGAGCCGGTGAAGAAGTCCCACTCCACCTTGAGCGTCTCCTTGTTCATCCCGTAGATGTGGCCTGCACCCGAGGCTGCGTAGACCCGGTCGCCGAGGAGCGCCGGCGAGCTTTCGAGCACCAGGTTGCCGCCGTGGCTCACCGCACGCTTGTCGCCAAGCAGGAGCGTCTCGGCGAGGATCTTCGGCGTCTTGAAACCCTTCCAATCCTGCGTTGCGAAGGGGTCGAGCCGGTAGAAGTTGCCAGACTCCACCGGCACCCACGCCGTGCCGTCGACCACGAAGCCGCTGCCGTCGGCATCCCGGCTGTAGCTCTTGGTGTGCGGCACAGGCAAGCGCCAGAGCTCCTTGCCGGTCGCATACGACACGGCGCGCAGCGGCGCGATATCCGCAGCGCCGATGCCTATCGGGAAGCCCCGACGCGACCCGACCATGACCACATAGCGCGACGGGTCACCCGGTGCCGCCGGGTCCTCGAACACGGTCGGCGAGCCCTTGATGACATCCGGATACTCGTATGCCCACAGCTCCTTGCCTGTCTCGGCATCGATCTTCACAAGGTTGTGGTCGAATCCGCCCACGAGAAGGTAGAGCTTCCCGTTCTCGCGAACCAACGCGGGCTGACCGGTCCAGCCGGTCCCGTACCAGGTGACCAGGCCCGCAGCCGCCGCCGGGGAACCGGAGGGCTCAGTCGAGGGCTTCCCGGTGCCCCCCGTCGTGCCACCGCCGATCTTCGCCCTCCAGATGACCTCGAGCGTCTCGGGAACCGGGCCGACGCCGTAGAACCGGCGGGTCTCATCGCCGAGGAAGGTCGCGATCTTGATGCCGTCGGCGTTCGGGTCTGTGCCGGGAGGCGAAGGTAGCGTGACGGTGACGGTGGGCAGGACGGAGGGCTGCGTCGTCCGCGGCCTGAGGAGTGGCGGCTGCTCAAGAGCCGGTGTCGCGTAGCGAAGTCCCGCGTACGCGCCCGCCGTCACGACCGCGATCAGGACGAATGTCGCCGCTATCTGCGTCGCAGGCGAGCGGCGTTGCTTGCCGTTGTGGGCCATTGTCCTCCCCCTCGAGCCCGTGCACTACCGGATCCAGCTATCGAACGCGTGCCTCACCGTTCCCGGATCACACGCTCCTCACCAAGGAACGTCACGGTGGTGGCAGCGACGCGGAACCCCTGTCCACGCTCGAGCACCACGGTTCGAACGCATCCGTCGCCGCAGTACAGACCGCCTGAGTCCGTGAGCTCAAGCGCCTCGACCGCGGGGCCGGCAGCCACGAGCCGTACCGCGTACGGTGCGGCATCTTCAACGCGGATGTCGGCATTTGCGGCCGTGCCGACGACCGACGGCAGACGAACCAGCCTCTCGGAGCGTGCTCCACCTGCCTCGACCGCGAAGCGGTAGCGTGCAACCGTCGCTGCGGGCGGCTCCGCAACCGGGCGCACCCGGCGCTGCTGTCGTGCGAACAGGATCCCTGCAGCGAGGAGCGCGACACCGGCGACCGCGAGCACCGGGGCAAGTACCCGCCAGGGACTACCGCCAGCGCGTACGGGACCGCCTTCGGTAACGATCGCAACGTCCGGGGCATTCTCGGCGAGGAACCTACGCGCATCGTCTGCCGGAATGCTGAAGCCCACAGCGTCGACCTCGACGTCCGCGATCTTGGCGACGTTCACTCCGACAAGGCGGCCCTGTTCATCGACGAGCGGCCCGCCGCTGTTTCCCGGGTTGATCGCCGCGTCCGTCTGGACGTACGTCGAACCCTCGAACGTTTGGACTGGCGAGGAAACGACGCCCTTGGTGAGCGAGACGGAACGAAGCCCGATGGGGAATCCGAGAACGATCACGTCCTGGCCGCGCAGCAGATCGGCACTGCGGCCCCACACGATGGGGTCGATTGACGGCAACGAAACCTCGAGAAGCGCGAGGTCGCGAGTGCGATCGATCGCGATGACCGTGTACGGCTCAAGCCGGTTCTCGACGAGCACGCGCGCCTGTAGCCCTGCGGCAGCGTCAACGACGTGCGAGACCGTGAGGACGCGATCGGGCGCGATGATGAAGCCTGTGCCGATACGCTCGGCGCCGGCCGTGATCGCCACGACGGCGCTCGTCGCGCCCTCAAGCGACGACTGCGCGCTCGCTGCGGGCACGAGCGCAAGAGCCAACACCGCCGATGCCAGAAGCAGCCATGCGACGCGCGACGTCACGACGGTTCACGCTCGACCCGCGGCGCGACAGGCGCGACGGCCCATCCCGCCAGGTTCGGCGACGGACGTTGCGCGAGCCCCTCGGCACCGAGCACTTCCCGAAGACGGGACACCCTGCGGAACTCGGGGTCGTCCTCGGGGGCGAAGCCGAACCCTGCCCAGCAGTAGAAGAGCTGGGAGTACGCGTCACCCGCAGTCGGCACGAAGTTGTCGGCGCCGAGCACCCGCTCGAGTGCGGCAAGCATCGAGCGGGGATCCTTGAGGAGCATCATGCCCTCGGCGTCGGCTTTCTCGGAGGAAAGCCACGCGGACTCCTGATGCCACCAGGACAGGAACTCGGTCACCACGACGACCACGCCGTAGATGACAAACCATGCGGCGAAGGCGTCGGAACCGGAGCGGCTGGCCACGTAAGCATGCCCGTTGCGGTCCTCCATCTCGCGCTCCTTCACCGTGAGGTCGTGGTCGCGGATCGCCCAGATCGGGCCCATGAGCGCCGAGACGACCGTTGCGAAGAGTGTATCGAGTGCGCGAATGCGGGCCATCAGGTTCGCGAAGACCGCGCGCTGCTCGTCGTCCGTGAGTTTGTCCACGAACCCGCGAGTCACGCCGATCGCCGCCCGTTCGTATGAGCGGCCGATGGCGAATGCGTTCACCTTGTCGACCTCGATGATGTACAGCGGCGGCGAATGCGGCAGCCCGACGGCGATCGACATGTCTTTGAGCACGCGCTTGACGGCGAGGATCTCGCCCTGCGCCGTGATCCTCGCACCGAGGCGCTTGAGCAAGAACCGCTCGGATCGCGACGCCCGCCACAGCACCCACGCGAGCGTGCCCACGAACGACGCCGGGAAACCCCAGACAAGCGCGCCTTTGGCGATCCAGAGACCGACCGCGACATCGGAGAGCAGCGCGCCCACCAGGAACAGTGCCAGGGTGGCGACAAGCGCCGCGAGAAACGCAATGACCGCCGAGAACGCCACCGAGAAGAAGAGGACCCTGCGGCGGTTGCGATCGACGCGACGCCACAGCGGCTCGATCTTCGCCGAGCGCACACCGGGCGGCAGTGTTAGCTCCGTCATTCCCGATCGCAGCGCCATCGCCTGCTACTTCTTACGGCGATCGGCCAGCTCGACAGCGAGGTCATCGAGCGTGAGGTCCTCGCGGATCATGACGACCATGAGATGGTACACAAGGTCGCCGATCTCGTAGCGAAGCTGCTGCCGGTCACGATCGCGCGCGGCGATGATCACTTCGCTCGCTTCTTCGCCTATCTTCTTGAGGAGTTTGTCTTGCGGGCCGAGCAGCAGCTTGGCCGTGTAGCTGTCCTCGGGCAGCTGCTGCTTTCGCGACGCAAGCACCGCGAAGACCTCTTCAAGGACCGGGCCGATATGTGGCTGAGCAGCCGGGGTCGGTGTACCGAGCGGATCGGTCGTCATGGTGCGCTCCTCATCCTTCACGACAGCGGAACGCTGTCGGTGTTCTCTTCTGCAGCCCCGGTGCCGCTTCGCAGGGTGCGGTAGAAGCAGCTGTGCTCGCCGGTGTGGCATGCCGCACCGGTCTGGTCGACGAGCACCAGCAGCGTGTCGGCATCGCAATCGTAGCGGATGTCCTTGACGACCTGGAAATGACCCGAACTCTCGCCTTTGTTCCAGTACTCCTGGCGCGAGCGGCTCCAGAACCAGGTGCGGCCGCTCTCAACGGTGCGTCGAAGCGCCTCGGCGTCCATCCAGGCGACCATCAGCACCTCGAGCGTGTCGTACTGCTGCACGACCACAGGGATGAGTCCCCGCTCGTCGTACGTCAGTTGGGGAAGCTCCATGTCAGTCACTCTCCCCTGCACGCGGCTGGTTGTGCCACTTGCCTTCCATCGATTCGACCTCGATGGCTATGACAGTCGTGCGACCGAGCGTCGCATCGGGGATCCCGTCGCCGGTGCTGCCGTACTGCCGCATGATCACGTCGAGTGCGGCGCGCTTCTCGGCGGGCGTTGCGAGAACCCGGGCGATGCCGTATCCGACCACGCTCTTGAAGCGGGCCGTGAAACCGCACGGCTTGTCCGCGCGGATGATCTCGCACTCGTCGGCCTCGAAGCACACACGCGGATCGCGGGCGATCGCGTCGAGACGCCGCCCCTCGCCTGGTCCGTGCACGTAGAGCACGCCGCCGGCGTACCCGAAGTTCACAGGCACCACGTACGGACCATGCTCGTCGGTCATCCCCAAACGCAACACCTCGGCCTGCCCGAGAAACGCCTCGGTCTCCTCGGCAGGCATACGGTGGTCGTATCGTCGCATAGGACGCATGCTCACAACCTCACCGGGACGCCGTGTGCGGCCATCGCTTCTTTCACCTGGCGAACCGAGAACTGACCGAAGTGGAAGACGCTCGCCGCGAGCACGGCGTCGGCATCGGCCTCGATGACCACTTCGGCGAAATCGTCGAGCTCACCCGCACCGCCGCTTGCGATGACGGGAATGTTCACGGCGCGCGTGATAGCCCGGGTGAGGTCGATGTCGAAGCCGTCCTTGGTGCCGTCGCGGTCCATACTCGTGAGCAGGATCTCGCCAGCGCCCAGGCGCTCGGCTTCCTCTGCCCAGGCGACCGCGTCGAGTCCGGTGTTCGTGCGTCCGCCGGAGACGAACACCTCCCAGCGCGACGAACCCGGCACGCGCCGGGCGTCGATGGCGACGACGATGCACTGCGAACCGTAGATGCGGCTGGTCTCGGTGATGAGTCCGGGTGCCGCAACGGCCGCCGAGTTCATGGAGATCTTGTCGCAGCCGGCCGAGAGCATCGCGCGGATGTCTGCCGAGGTACGCATTCCGCCACCGACCGTGTACGGGATGAAGACCTCTTCGGCCGTGCGGCGCGCCACCTCGAGCATGAGAGGCCGATCCTCGTGCGTTGCGGTGATGTCGAGGAAGACGAGCTCGTCAGCGCCCTCTTTATCATATGCTGCGGCAAGCTCCACAGGATCGCCTGCGTCACGCAGGTCGATGAAGTTGACGCCCTTGACCACGCGCCCTTCATGGACGTCGAGGCACGGGATGACGCGCTTCATGAGCACGCGCTACACCTCTTCGCCGCGGCCGACACGGATCGCGTCCGCAAGCGAGAAGCTGTCCTCGTAGAGCGCCTTGCCCACGATGACGCCCTCAAGCTGCAATCCGAGCGTGTAGAGGTCCGCGATGTCGTCGAGGGTGGAGACGCCACCGGAAGCGGTCATCGGGATATCGATCTGCCCGGCAAGCGCGCGGTATGCGCCGTAGTTCACGCCGGTCTGCATGCCGTCCTTGCTGATGTCGGTGTATGCAAGGCGCTTCACGCCGAGCAGTTCCAGCTCGCGGATAAGCTCCAGCACACCGTACTCGGTCCCCTGCCGCCACCCCTGGATGGCCACCTTGCCGTCCCGGGCGTCTATCCCGGCGACGATGGCCCCGCCGAAGCGCTCGCACGCCTCGGAAACAAGCGCGGGCTGCGTGACGAGCGCGGTCCCGAGCACCATGCGCCTGATGCCGATGGCGTTGAGCCGATCGAGCATCTCCATCGAGCGAAGGCCTCCACCGGTTTGCACCGGCGTGCCGAGAGCGGCGATGCGCTCGAGGTACTCGATGTTCTTGGCCTCACCGGTGACGGCGCCGTCGAGATCGACCACATGGAGCCACTCGGCACCCTGGTCGATCCACTTCCGGGCCTGATCCACAGGATCGTCGTTGTAGACGGTCACCGCGTCGAGCCGCCCCTGCAGCAGTCTCACGGCCTTGCCATCAAGGATATCGATCGCGGGAAAGACGATCATCGCGAGCCCCTTTCGGTGACGATTGCGCCGAAATTCGCGAGCAGCCTGAGTCCCATGTCCGAGGACTTCTCGGGGTGGAACTGCACGGCGTATGCCGAACCGGCCTGTACGGCAGCCGCGAACGGCACACCGTACTCCGTGCTCCCGATGATACAAGAAGGATCGCTCGGCCGGAGGTGATACGAGTGCACGAAGTAGAACGCCGTGTCCGCCGGGATCCCGTCGAACAGGCGACTCTCGCGTGGATAGGCGACCGTGTTCCAGCCGATGTGCGGGATCTTCACACCACCGGGGAGTCGCTCGCAGGTGCCCGGGATCATCCCCAGACCTTCCCACTCGCCGTCCTCGAGGCCGACGGACGCCAGCAGCTGCATGCCCAGGCATATGCCGAGAAAGGGCGTGCCTGCGGCAACACGCGAGAGCAGGAGCTCCCACAATCCGCTCGCCTTCAGGTTCGCGCTGGCGTCACGAAAGGCGCCGACGCCCGGCAATACGATGCCGTCAGCAGCACGCACGACCTCCGGATCGTCGGTCACGACGACGTCGCGCACTCCCGCGTGCTCGAAGCCCTTCTGGACACTCCTGAGATTCCCCATCCTGTAGTCGATGATAGCGATCACAGCGAGCCCTTCGTGCTCGGCACGCCCGTCACGCGCGAGTCGAGCGCGATCGCCTCGGCAAGTGCGCGTGCTACGGACTTGAACGCGGCCTCGATGATGTGATGCGCGTTCTCTCCGGCGAACGCCATCACGTGCAAGGTGAGGCCGGCGTTGCTTGCGAACGCGATAAGGAACTCCTTGGCGAGCGTCGTATCGAACGTGCCGATCACCTCGATGGGCGTCTCCACCGCGTAGTGCAGCTGCCCGCGACCCGAGATGTCGATGGCCGCAAGCACGAGCGCCTCGTCCATCGGCACGACGGCCGAGCCGAAACGCCGGATGCCCGCACGATCGCCGAGCGCCTGCGCGACCGCCGAGCCGAGCACGATGCCGACGTCTTCAACCGTGTGGTGCGCGTCCACCGCGAGATCGCCGGTGGCTCGCACGTTCAGGTCGAGCAGCGCGTGCCGACCGAACGCTTCGAGCATGTGATCGAAGAACGGTACGCCGGTGGCGACTGTCGTTGTGCCCGAGCCGTCGAGATCGAGCTCGATGGTGATGTCGGTCTCACGCGTCGTGCGCGTCAGGATCGCGGTGCGTCCCACGCTACTGTCCTTCCTCGAGGTGCCGTGATGCCGTCGCCGCAACGCCGAAGTGGTCGCTCGCGTGGCGTCGGGAGAGGATCTCGTCCATGCCCTGCAGGAACCGACCGACCTCCTCCTCGGTTCCCACGCTCACGCGCAGGCAATCCTCAAGCCCCGGTGCGCGGGAGAAGTCCCGGATGAGCACCGAGTGCTCGTGCAGCAGGTCGCGCCAGACCGCCGAGGCATGTGCCACCTTGAAGAGCACGAAGTTCGCCTCGGAGGGGTAGACCGTCACCTCGTCGAGCGCCGAGAGTCCGTGCACGAGCGTGTCGCGCTGGCGCAGGAGCTGACTGATGCCCGCCTCGAAGACCGGCCGCTCACGGAAGACGAGCTGCGCCGCCACCTGGCTGAAGCGATTGACCGAGTACGGCTGCCGCACCTTGGTGAGCTCGCGGATGACGTCCTCGTGCGCGAGCAGGTACCCCGCGCGCAGGCCGGCGAGCGAGAACGCCTTGGAGAACGTGCGGAGGATGACGAGGTTCGGGTGACGCGACATGTGCGGACGCATGGTGTGGCGCGAGAATTCGAAGTACGCCTCATCGACGAGCACGAGGGCATCGGTCGAGTTGAGCACGTCGATCAGGAGCGTTTCCGAGGCAAGCGTTCCAGTCGGGTTATTGGGGTTCGCGATCATCACGATGTCGACATCACACGGCTTCAGCCGCTCAAGGAGCGCGTCGCCGTCGATGCTGTAGTCGGCCATGCGCGGCAATCTGATGACTTCCGTGCCGGTCATCTCGGCGTCGATGCCATACATCGCGAATGTGGGCGGTAGGTCGATGAGCGTGCGGCCCGGACCGCCCCATGCCAGCAGCAGGTCGAAGATGAGCTCGTCGCCACCGTTGCCGACGAGCACGTTGCCCGGCTCAAGACCGTTGGCCTCGGCGATCATCTCGCGCAACTTGCCAGCGAGCGGGTCGGGATAGCGGTTGTACGGGATGCGCGCGGCCAGCTCCGAAAGCTTCTCCAGGAGTTCACCGGGGAGGTTGAGCGGGTTCTCATTGCTTGCCAGCATCACATCGGCGCGAACGTCCTTCGCGTCGTACGGCGTGAGCGCTTCGAGCTCCTTGCGCGGTGGGCGGAGACGGTCCATCTACTCCTCCCCGTCATCGTCGAGCGCGTACGCCATGGCAAGACGCAGGCCGACGGCGCGGGCATGTGCTTCGAGCCCCTCGGCCTGGGCGATCGTCATCACCGTGGGGCCGTCCATCTCGAGCCCCTCGAGCGAGTAGCTCAGCACCGAGGACTTCTTGATGAAATCGTCCACGGACAGCGGGCTTGAGAATCGTGCGGTCCCGCCGGTTGGCAGGACGTGGTTGGGCCCGGCAACGTAGTCGCCAACGCTCTCGGGCGTCCACGGGCCGAGGAAGATCGCACCAGCGTTACGGATACTGCCGAGCAGCTCCAGCGGCTCGGCCATCATGACCTCCAGGTGCTCCGGCGCCACGAGGTTCGCGGCATCGATGGCGACATCCACGTCCGGGCAGATGATGACGACGCCGTTGTCAGAAAGCGACCGTCGAATCACATCCGCGCGGGCAGAGTCCTCGAGCAGGATCTCGAGCGCTTCATCGACGGCATCGGGGAGGTCGGGGTCAGTCGTCACCAGATACGTCGCAGCCTTCGGGTCGTGCTCGGCCTGCGCCATGAGGTCGATCGCGACGAACGCGGGTTCCGCGGTCTCATCGGCAAGGATGAGAACCTCGCTCGGTCCGGCGAGCATGTCGATGCCGACTTCGCCCATCACGAGCTTCTTCGCGGCGGTCACGTAGGCGTTACCGGGTCCGGTGATCTTGTCGACCCGCGGGATCGAGGCCGTGCCGACCGCGAGCGCCGCGATCGCCTGTGCGCCGCCGACCTTGTAGATCTCGGTGACCCCGGCCTCGGCGGCCGCGGCAAGCGTGTACGGGTTGACCTTGCCGTCGGGTCCCGGAGGAACGACCATCGCCACTTCCTCGACGCCGGCTACGAACGCCGGGATCGCGTTCATGAGCACGCTCGACGGGTAGCAGGCGCGCCCACCGGGCACGTAGATACCCACGCGCGCTATCGGCGTGACTTTCTGCCCGAGGAAGATGCCGCCCTCCTCCACGGTGAACCAGCTCTGCGGCACCTGACGACGGTGGAAGTCCTCGATCGCCATCGCGGCAGCCGAGATAGCCTCCTTGAAGTCGTCGCCCACGAGATCGAGCGCCTCGGTCATCTCTTCTTCGGTGACGGCAAACTCGCCGACTACCGCATGGTCGAATTGCTCGGTGTAGTCGCGCAGCGCTTCGTCGCCGCGGGCGCGTACGTCGTCGATGATCCGTGATGCCACGTTGAGCACCTCGGCGTCTATGCCGCCGCTGCGCGGAATATCACCGGCTTCGAGCCACGTGCCACGCGCAAGTTCGATTCGTCGCATCATGTCGTGGTCTCCCCTTCCTATGGCAGCGGCACGACGGCCGCAAGCCTGTCCGCGAGGTCTCGTACGCGCTCCGGTTCGGTCTTGAGACTCACCGGGTTCGCCACGAACCGCGCCGTCGACGCGAGCACCTCTTCCACGATACGCAGATTGTTCTCAGCAAGCGTTCGACCGGTTGCCGTGATGTCAACGATGCGATCCGCAAGCCCGATGAGCGGAGCCAACTCTATGTTCCCATGCAGCTTGACGATCTCCACCTGCACGCCGCGAGCGGCGAAGTGCGCCTCGGCGATGCGCGGATACTTGGTGGCGACGCGGATCACGCCAAGGTGACGGTAGAGCTCATCGATGCTGCGCGGGGCGTCCTCGGGTTCCGCGACCACGAATCGGCATCCGCCGAAGCAGAGGTCCACCATCTCGACGACGTCAAGATCGGCCTCGACGAGCACGTCCTTGCCGGAAATCGCCACGTCAACGCCGCCATAGGCGACGTAGATGGGCACGTCGGTGGGCTTCGCGATGATGAACTCGGCGTCTGAGGAGCGAACAATCAGGTGACGGCCGGGATCCGCGAGGCCGGTGACGTCGATACCTGCGAGCTCGAGCGCGCGCACGGAGTCCGCGAACAGCGCTCCTTTGGGAACGGCGATGCGGAGCGGCCGGGACGCCTCGGATGGCATGCGGACGATCATCGTGCACCGCCTTTCTGCGCCCAGGTCGACCCGGGCGCCGAAGGCAGTGGCTTCTCCAGCGGCAGAGCGCGCTCACCCGCACGGTCGAGCCGGATGATCGCACCGTCGTCGGCCACGAGCGCCTCGGCCGCATCGGCGCGCTCCGCTTCCCGCACGAGTGCGATGCCGTCCTGACCGACTGCCGGCGCCACGCGCCATCCCGCAGCGCGCAGGTCACGCGCGGCCGAGAAGACCGCCACGGAATCGAGTCCTCCGATGACTGCATCGAGCCCGGACACGGCAGGCGTCGCTCCCTGCTCGGCAAGCGCGATCATGACGCGCTCGACGCCGAGCGCGAAGCCGGCTGCGGGTGCCGGCGCGCCGAATGTTGCGAGCAGCCGATCGTAGCGCCCGCCACCGCCGAGCGGCAGCCCGAGTCCCGGGGCATATGCCTCGAGCACGAAACCGGTGTAGTAGTCGAACGAACGCATGATGCCGAAGTCGACGGTCACGCGATCCGCATAGCCGAGACCCTCCAGCACGCGGTACGTCTCACGCAGGTTACGAAGCGTGTCCGTGCATCCGCACGCGACGAGCAAATCACGGCACTGATCGAGCGCCTCTCGGCCGCCGCGGATTCGCGGGGCTGCCATGAGCGCGGCAGCGACTTCCGGGCGAACGCTCGGGTCAGAGGCCAACCGCTCCAACTCGACGAGGTTGCGCTGGTGCGCGGCTGCGATCACCGCCCCACCCCAGATCCCGTCGGCGCCGGATGCAGCGATGAGATCGCGCAGGACCTCGACCGTGCCGATCCCGATGGTGTACGCCGTGAGTCCGGCTGCCTCCAGGGCCTCGACAGCAAGCGACACGACCTCGGCATCAGCCACGGGGCCGCCTGCACCGACGAACTCGATACCCGCCTGGGTGAACTGGCGCGCCTGGCCACGCAGCGAGGCGTGCTCGCGGAAGACCGGGGCGACGTACCGCACGCGGTGCGGACCCGGCTGCTCGGCCAGTCGTGATGCAGCCACACGGGCGATCGGAACAGTCATCTCGGGACGGAGCGCCAGCAGGCTGCCATCAAGGTCGAACAGTCGGAACGCGGTTCGCTCGGCAGCAGCGCCTACGCCTGCGGCGAGCACCGCGTACTCCTCGACGACGGGCGTTTCCACCGGTGCGTAACCCCATGCGGCGAATACGTCACCCATCGCACGAGAGACAGCCTCGCGCTCGGCTGCCTCCTGGAAGAGCACGTCCCTGAATCCCCTCGGCGTCTGCGGGCGCATGTCATTCACCTCTCGGTACTTTATCACGGTGGAGTGGTAGCGTAGCGCAGTATCGCATGGAGCCCCCCTCGCGTCAAGCGCTACTGCTCCCAGACAGACCCCTCGCCGAGCAGCTCCTTGAGCTCCGCATGCAGCCCCGCCGAGGACGCGTCCACCCGGAACTCCGCCGGCATCTCGAGTACCTTCGTACCCTCGTTGCTGACGAGCTGCACATGAACCTTGTCGCGACCCGTGTGGTGCTTGAGGATCTCCTTGAACGCCGCACCCCTGCCGTTGCTGAGCATCGAAGCATCGGTTCGTACCACAAGCACGACCGGTGGCTTCTCGAACCTGCCACTGTCCCCCAGCGGCTGGACGTCTTGCACCATAAGCTTCGTGCCCCGGTCCGAAGACTCCACCTTGGCGCGAACGCGCACGACGCCGTCCACCTTGATCAGATCGCGGAACTTGTCGTACATCTGCGGGAAGAGCACGCCCTCCATGGACCCCTCGAGGTCCTCGAGCACGAACGTCCCCATCAGCTTGCCGGCCTTCGTGGCGATCCGGTCCGACTTCGTGATGATGCCGGCAAACCATCCGGTCGTACCGTCCCGCAGCGACTCCACATCGCCGAGCGAGACGGTGCGTGAAGCTCTGATCATCTCGGCGATGTCAGAAAGCGGGTGATCGGTGACGTAGATGCCCAGCATCTCCTTCTCGAACGCGAGCTTCACGCCCTTGTCCCACTCCACGCCATCGGCGGGCGGGATGGTGTCGTCCATGCCATGCTCCTCGGGCTCGAACATGTCGAAGATCGAACCCTGCCCGCTCGCGATGTCCTTCTGCCGCTTGGTCGCGCCTTCTACCGCGCTGTCCATGCACTCCATCAGCTGTTTGCGGGTGTAGCCGGTCGAATCGAACGCCCCCGCCTTGATGAGCGCCTCGAGCGTCTTCTTGTTGATGAGCTTCTGATCGATCCGCGCACAGAAATCGTGGAACGACGTGAACGGGCCGCCCGCTTTGCGCTCGGCGACGATGGTGTCGACGATTCCTTCGCCGACGTTGCGGATACCGGCAAGCCCGAAGCGGATGGCGCCCTCGACGGCCGTGAAGTCCTTCCCCGAGGAGTTCACATCCGGCGGTAGGACCTTGATCCCCGCGCTGTTGCACGCGGCGACATACTTCACGATCGTCTCGGACTTCCCGGTATAGCTCGTGAGGTTCGCGGCCATGTACTCGAGCGGATAGTGCGCCTTGAGGTACGCCGTCTGATATGCAAGAAGGCCGTATGCCGCAGCGTGGCTCTTGTTGAACGCGTACTGCGCGAACGCCTCGATGTCGGACCAGACCTTCTCGGCGATCTTGGGGTCGTAGCCGCGCTCGGCGGCACCCTTGATGAACTCGGGCTTGAGACCGTCGACGATCGCCTGGATCTTCTTGCCCATACCCTTGCGCAACTTGTCGGCTTTCGCCGCCGAGAAGCCGCCCATCTCCATCGTGATGCGCATCGCCTGTTCCTGGTAGACGATGGCGCCGTACGTCTCTTCAAGGATGTACTTGATGCGGTTGTCGTAGTACGAGATCGCCTTGCGCCCATGCTTGCGAGCGATGAAGTCCGGGATCGAGTCCATCGGGCCCGGGCGGTAGAGCGCCACAACGGCGACGATGTCGGCGAACACCGTGGGCTTGAGGTCCTTGAGCACGCGCTTCATGCCGGGTGATTCCACCTGGAACACGCCGTCGGTATCCGCGCGCTGCAGCAGCTCAAACGTGGGCTTGTCGTCCATCGGGAGCGTCTCGAGGTCGATCTCGACGCCGTGATTCTCCTTGATCGCCTTCACGGCCTTGGCGAGCACAGTAAGCGTACGCAAGCCGAGGAAGTCCATCTTGAGCAGGCCGAGGTCCGCGATGACGTTGCCCTCGTACTGCGTGATGATCGCGCCGCCCTTGGTGTCGAGCTTCACCGGGGTGTAGCACGAGAGCGGGTCACGGCAGATAACGACAGCGGCCGCGTGGATGCCCTCGCCGCGAGCCGTGCCTTCAAGCGAGCGCGCTGCGTCGATGACGCGCTTCGTGTCGCCGCCTGCATCGTAGTCGGCCTTGAGATCCGGGTTGGTCGCGAGCGAGCCCTCGATCGTGGCGTCGGGGCCTTCCTGGATCTGCTTGGCGATCTTGTCGGGCACGCCGAACGGGTAGCCGAGCACGCGCCCGGCGTCGCGCACGGCGGCGCGCGCCTTCATCGTGGAGTACGTAACGACCTGCGCGACTTTGTCCTCGCCGTACTTGTCCTTCACGTAGTCGATAACCTCGCTCCGACGTTCGTCGTCGAAGTCGATATCGATGTCGGGCATCTCAGTACGCTCGGGGTTCAGGAAGCGTTCGAAGAGCAATCCGTGCTCGATCGGGTCGAGACTCGTGATCCCGAGTGCGTAGCTGATGATGGATCCGGCGGCGCTTCCTCGGCCGGGACCGACACCGATGTCGTTGCCCTTCGCCCACTTGACGAAGTCCGCCACGATGAGGAAGTACGCCGAGAGACCCTTGTCGGTGATGACCTTGAGCTCGTCGGTGAGACGCTGCATCGGCTCGTCGGGAATCGGGTCGCCGTAGCGTTTCTTGAGACCCTCGATGCACTCCTCGCGAAGGTACTCGTCTTCCGAGAAGCCTTTCGGCACCTCGAAGACGGGCAGGATGATCTTGCCAAACTCGAGGTGCACGTCGCAGCGCTCCGCGATCTCGAGCGTGCTTGCGAACGCGTGCGGGTACTCCGGCAGCGCGCTTTCCATCTCCTCGGCTGACTTCATGAAGAACTGATCCGAGGAGAACTTCATGCGGCTTTCATCATCGACCGTCTTGCCGGTCTGGATGCACACCAGCATGTCTTGCGCCTCGGCATGCGCGGCCTTTACGTAGTGGATGTCGTTGGTGGCGACGATCGGCAGGCCAAGCTCGTTCGCCAGACCGACGATCTCGCGATTGAGCTCCTTTTGCGACACCCCGTTGTCCGCGACGATGCCCTGCTCCTGGATCTCCAGGTAGAAGTTCCCATCGCCGAAGATCGAGGCATACGTCTCCGCCCACCGGCGCGCTTCCTCCGGCTGGCGGTGCTCGAAGGACTTACTGACGATGCCGCTCATGCACGCTGAGGTGGCGATGAGGCCTTCGGAGTATTGCCTGAGGAGCTCCTCGTCCACCTGCGGCTTGTAGTAGTAGCCGGTCGTCCACGCCTCGGAGACCATCGCCATGAGGTTCCGGTAACCGGTGTCGTTTCGTGCGAGCAAGAGGAGGTGATTGAGACGCGGCTTGCCGTCACGCTTCTTGCGCGAGTCCGGCGTGAAGTAGATCTCGCAGCCGATGACCGGTTTGATCGGCTCTCGGCCGGTCTTCGGGTTGCCATGGGTGGCCGCCTTGTAGAACTCGACGGCTCCGAACATCACGCCGTGATCGGTGAGCGCAAGCGCGGGCATGTCGAGCTCAGCCGCCCGATCGAGCAACCCCTCGATCTTGGCGTGGCCGTCGAGCAGCGAATACTCCGAGTGGGTGTGCAGGTGGACGAACCGCGACATGAAGGCTACTCGCCCGCCTTCGCGGAACCGTCAGCCGCGCGATCGAGTACGCGGCGATAGCCCTCGGCGCCGTAGTTGAGACAGCGGCTGACACGGCTGATCGTCGTGGTGGACGCTCCGGTCGCCTCCTGGATCCTGGTGTAGTGTTCGCCAGCGTCGAGCATCCGGGCGACCGCGTACCGCTGGGCCATATCCTGGATCTCACGGATCGTGCACAGATCCTGCAAGAACGCATACGCATCATCATCGTTCTCGAGCGTGAGGAGCGCGCGCAAGAGGGCCTCTACTTCGGGCGTACGGAGGCGGTCGGAAGACATGAGCAGCTGCTCCCCGGATCGTCGCGGACACACAAGATGATGTGCCAATCCTACCACTCGACGACGAGATGCTGGGCTCTATGCAGCCGAGCGGATGGAGCTTTCCGATAGGCGGCGCGGGCCGCAGACGCATCGCGCGGAACGCCTCAGAGCACCCCGATCGAGCGGATGATCGAGCCGACGAGAGCGTACGCAGGTATGTACCACAGAACGCCGCCGACAAGGTACGACACCTGGTCCTTGCGAAGCACCTGCTGGAGCGTGCCCTGCTGTGTGAGGATGACCCACCCGATCCAGGCAAACGCGACGAGTGCGACGATCAGGGCGACTGCCTCGACAAGCGCACCGGGACGAAGCGTCCGTACTCTGCTGATCGCGGACAAAACGAGCGGTGTCGCGAACCCGAGCATGATCACGCCCACACCGATCTGCAACGGTCCGAACGTGTGCGACTCGAACGCAGGGCCGAGAAACGCCAGGAAGAAGCTTGACGTGAGGAACAGTGCGCCACCGCCGATCATGCTGACCACGCCGAACAGCACAGCCTTCCCAGCAGTGCGAAGGGGTGTCGCCGACCGCTGATGGGTGAAGACAAGGATGAGCATCGCGGCGAGTGGCGGCGCCACCATGAAGGCGAGATACGCCGGAGTGTAGGAGTAGTACGGCTGCGTGCCCAGACCGATGATGGCAGGGATGAAGATGAGTAGCGTGAGGGCGTAGAGCAGCGCATACGAGTCACGGAATCTCAGCTTATGCGTATCGGCATCCATATGGTCTCCTCGGCAGCTGCCTGTTCGGGAGCCATCATCTCACCTGCACATGACACGGGGACTTGACCGAGGTCAAGCGTGGGCCGTCATTCTTCGAACAACCGGGCCGCGATCTCGTTGGCGACGTCGGGTGAGACGGCCGCATCCGCGCCAAGGACATACCACCACAGTGTGTCGGGTCTCGGAACGAGCAATCCGGCTGTTGCCGGCGCGAGCCGATCGCGCTGCGTGAGCAGGAGGGGGCCGTTCATGCGGGCGGCCAGCACGCCCCCCGCAAGCGCGTCGGGGAAGTTCTCGCCCGTGCACACCACGAATCGCTCGAGGGACATCCCCTGCGACAGGGAGTACTCATCGATGATGCGAGCGGTCTGCCACCGATCGTCTCCACCGAGGCGCGCGAACCACGGGGTGATCCGCGTGACCGACTCCTTGACGGCCTCGCTCACTGCCGCTTCACCTCCGACGATGATCGCGCCGGTGGCGCCACTCGCGGCGATGGCGTCGGCTGTCACGGTCACGAGCTTCGAGGGGTCGGTCAGCAGGATCGGCATGTTCTTCCGGGACGCCAATGGCGAGATCGCGAGCGCGTCGGGGAAATCCGCGCCCGAGGCGATCACGACCCGCTCCGGCTTGCCGCGGGTCGCCGCGAGTTCCCGCTGGATGAGCACCGACGTCTCATAGCGATTGCTGCCGCCAAGGCGCTTCACGCTTGCGGGGCGCGCAAGGGTGCGAGCGACCTCCGACGCCACACCGGTCGAGATCGCGGATGCCCCGCCGAGCACGATCGCCTTCGAGGCTCCGAGCCTCCTGATCTCCTCGGCGGCACTCGCATCGAGCGAACGTGAGTCCGTGAGTAGCACCGGCGCCCGCAGCGAGTATGCGAGCGGAGCGCCGCAGAGCGCGTCTGGATAGTTCGACTTGGATGCGATGATCACGGTTTCGGCACCCGAGGCAAACGTCTGCGCAGAAACCGCAACAGCCGTGCTGACCCGGTTCGTCCCCGCAAGTCGCTTCGACTGCGGTGTGAACTCCCGGTCGGCGAATCCCTCATCGCCCCAGAGATACACCTTGTGCACGTAGTTCGCGAAGTCGTTGTTCCACTCCGAGAAGAACACCCGCGGTCCACCGTCGTACCCGTCGACCATCTGCGGATCGTTATAGCGGGCCCAGGGGCCCGGCGATGACTTGAGGGTCTGGCGGCGCTCGAAAGTCGCGCCGCCGTCCTCGGAGGTGAAACGGACGACATCACCGCCTCGCGCAGCAAGCCTGGCGTCGGCGAGGGTCGCCGACTCGTCTGGTGTCCCACCTGTCACGAGGAACGCCTCGATGGTCCCGTCAGGCAGCACCTGGAACGTTCCGGCATCGAAGAAGTGATCTGTGTCGACGATATCGGTCGGCACCGTCCATGTGCTCTCCGGGGAGGACCACCTGGTGAAGTGCCATGTATACGTGGACGTGGGTTCGTGCGAGCCGCTCACGAACAGGACGCACGGCCCGTCCGGGGAGTCCCGCACCACGATCTGGTTGAGGTACTCGGTGCCGGAGTTGTAGACGGTGCAGGAGGCGTCGACAGCCTCGCGGGTCATCGTCGCGGGAACCGATTCCCCGGTCGCCGTCATCCACACTCCCGAGTCGGCATCTTCGCGCATGTAGTAGGCGTTGCGGCGGATGAAGTAGTCGCTCGATGTCGGCGCCTCGGCGAAGTCGCGAATCAGGAACGCGCCGAGGATGTCTCCATCCGGCGCCTGCGAGAAGTTCGCGTAGTACCACTCCGACTTCGAATCCCCCTGCAAGACGGTCGTTTGTTCGGCCCAGACGCCCGCGCCGCCAGTGGAGGTGATGCTGTACCAGTAGCCATTCGCCGAGCTGCGATAGAACAACCGGAGCTTCCCGCTGCGGGCGTCGAAGAACGGTTGCGGGTACGTCGCCGGGATGATGCCTGTCACGGTCGTCTCGCCCGAGCGCCACTCGGCACGTACCGGCCCAAGCTCGCTCCACTCCGATATGTCGTGAGGTCGCACGCTTCTGGAGTGCAGCAGCGAGCGGCCGTGCGCGCCGTAGAAGACGTGGACGTACCCCTCGGCATCCACCACCAGCGACGGACCTCCGTGCGCGTCATCATCTAGTGGATTGGCGCCGGCCTGATACGGCCCCTCCCACTCGCCCGTCGCCTGGTCGTACGCCGCGACGTACGGATTCATGCCGAAGCCCTGGTACGCCACGATCGTCTTGCCGGTCGTGCTGTCATAGAGGGCTTCGGGGCGTATGGCCATCTCCTCGTACACAGCGTTCCCGGAGGCGCTGCCGTCGAAGAAGTCGGCCATGAACGCCGGCGCGCTCGCGGGAATCGCGAACACCGCAATAACGCCGAGCGCGACGACACACGATAGCCAACGGTTCCTCAAGACGACTCCTCGGCACTGCGATGCGGCGCAGACTGGTACAGGGAGAGTTTCACGCAGTATATCTCACGCGACTGACACGCACGTCACACGACCGAGTTGATCAGGCTCCCGATGCCCTCGATCCGGACCTCGACGACGTCACCACGGAACATCGGCCCGATGCCACCGGGCGTACCGGTCAGCACGAGATCGCCCGGGAGGAGGGTCATGATGCCGCTCACGAAGCTCACCAGCTCGAACGGATCCCGGATCATGTCCGAGGTGCGCGCCGACTGCTTCATCTCACCATTCACATACGTCTCGATCTTCAGGTCGAGCGGATCTATGTCGGTCTCGACCCAGGGACCCACGGGGCAGAAGGTGTCGAAGCCCTTTGCGCGGGTCCATTGCCCGTCGACCTTCTGCAGTGAACGCGCCGTGACGTCGTTCGCGCACAGGAAGCCGAGCACGTGCGCCCGGGCGGCCTCGGCGGTCACCCTATGCGTCCTGCGCCCGATGACCGCCGCGAGCTCGCCCTCGTAGTCGACGCTGTCCATCGAGTCCGGGACCCGGATCTCGCCTCGAGGGCCGTTGACGGCGGTCGGGGGCTTCAGGAAGATCACAGGCTCGTCCGAGATCTTGTGGCCCATCTCACGCGCATGCTCACGGTAGTTGATGCCGACGCAGACGATCTTCGTCGGAATCACCGGAGACAGCAGCTGTGCCTGGCTGAGCGGCACGACGCCTTCAGCCTCCCACGCGGCGAATGGCTCGTCCGAGATGAGCGTGATCATGCTGTCGTCCGCAAGACCGTAGCGAACGTCCTCATCCTGGAATATGCGGACGACTCTCATGCTGGCTCCCGTGGGCGGATAAGCGGTGAACTCCTAGTGGTTCAGTTCCACTACTGACGTCCGTTCTCCTGCCTCGGGTGAGAAAGGCCGTACTCCACCGAGTCGACCAGCGCCTCCCAGGAGGCCTCGATGATGTTCTCCGAGACCCCCACCGTACCCCAGCTCTTGTCTCCGTCGGCCGATTCGATGAGCACGCGCGTGACCGCGCCGGTGCCTTTCTTCTCGTCGAGGACACGCACCTTGAAGTCGGTGAGCTCGATGGGCTCGAGGGCAGGATAGAAGCGCCCGATCGCAATACGCAGAGCCCGGTCGAGCGCGTTGACGGGACCGTTTCCCTCGGCCGTGGCGATGAATCGGTGACCCTCCACGTGCACCTTGATGGTGGCCTCGGTCATGACGCGTCCGTCCTCGCGCTTCTCCATGATGCAGCGGAAGCTCTCCAGCCTGAAGAACGGCGCGTACGTGCCGACCGCCTTTCGCAACATGATCTCGAGCGATGCATCCGCGGCCTCGAACGAGTAGCCGCGGTACTCCTTCTCCTTGATGGAGTCGAGCACGCCCGCCAGCACGCTGTCGTTGGCCGAGACCTCGATGCCCATCTCGGCGGCTTTCATGACGAGGCTTGCGCGTCCGGCGAGCTCGCTCACGACGACGCGTGCGAGGTTGCCCACCGAGGAGGGATCGATGTGCTCGTACGCCTCGGACAGACGCGCCGCCGCGCTCGCATGCACGCCGCCTTTGTGTGCGAATGCGCTCGCGCCCACGTACGGCTGCTGCGGGTACGGCGAGAGGTTCGCCGTCTCGGCGACGAAGTGCGAGACCTCCGTGAGCAGGCGGAGCTGGTCGTCGGTCACGCAGTCGATGCCCATTTTGAGCTTGAGAGCAGGGATGATCGAGGTGAGATCGGCATTACCCGCGCGCTCGCCGTAGCCGTTCATGGTGCCCTGCACGTGTATGCATCCCGCGTCGATCGCAACGACCGAGTTCGCGACAGCGCATGCGCCGTCGTTGTGCGCGTGTATGCCGAGCGGCACCTCGAACTCATCGTTCATGAGGGTCACGATCAGCGCGACTTCGTGCGGGAGCGTTCCGCCGTTCGTGTCGCAGAGCACGATCGCGTCTGCGCCCGCCTCGGCAGCGGCCCGACACACCGCCTTGGCGTACGGTGCGTTGTGCTTGTAGCCATCGAAGAAGTGCTCGGCGTCGAAGAAGACTGTGCGGCCAGCTGCCTTGAGGAAGGCGACCGAGTCGCGCACCATGCGCACGTTCTCCTCAAGCGACGCCTGCAAAGTCTCGGTGACGTGGATATCCCACGCCTTGCCGAAGATACACAGCGCCTCGCAGCCGGTGTCGAGCAGCGCCTGCAGTCCGGTATCCTCGGCAGCCGAGATGTCTTTGCGGCACGTCGACCCGAACGCGGTGACGGTGGCATGCGTAAACGACACGTTCCTCACGCGCTCGAAGAACTCGATGTCCTTCGGGTTGGAGCCCGGGAACCCGCCTTCGATGTAGTCGATGCCGAGATCGTCGAGGCGCATCGCGATGCGCAGCTTGTCCTCCACCGAGAGGGACATCCCCTCCCGCTGGGTTCCGTCACGCAGTGTGGTGTCGTAGAGGGTGAACATGGATCTCGGTCCTTCCCGACAAGGAGACCGTCACTGTGCCTCGCATGTGAGACAACATTGTAGCCGAGACGGGCCGAGGGAGCAGGCTGCCCCGCGAATGGAGCGCGATCAGTGCCTCCGATCGCAGAGGTCCCTGACCATGGATCCCGCCGGCAGCTCCAGTTCCATCTTCTCCGGACAACCGGGTCGTGCGATCAGCAGCGACTCCGGACACAGCGTGTAGACCATCATGGTCTCTCTCGACTCATCGACGACCGTCGTCTCGGTGGGGCCCGTCGTCGCCCCCGGAGCTGTCGCAACCGACATGAACCGCTTCCAGACCTCCGCGGGGTAACTACCGCCCGTGACCTTGATGCCATGTACGTTGGTCATCGGCTTCTGCGCCTCAGGGAAGCCGATCCATACCGCCGTGCTGATATCGCCCGAGTAGCCGACAACCCAGGCGTCCTGCCACGACTGTGCCGTACCCGTCTTGACGGCTCCCCATCGGCCCGTATTCGCCGCGCTGCCGGTGCCCTTCGTGTACACCTGGTTCAGAACGCCGCCTATCGTGGCAGCGTTCGCCGCGCTTATCGCGCGCGTCCCGCTCTTGACCGGTGCGTAGAGTATCGCGCCGCTGTCATCGGTGACGCGGTCGATCCCTGATGGCGGAACGGCAAGCCCCTTGTTGGCTATGGTGCCGAACGCCGAAGCCATCTCAAGCGGCGAGACACCGGTCGTAAGGCCGCCAAGCGCGATCGCCGGATCGGGGTCGATCGGCGTGGTGATTCCCATCCGATGCGCCACATCGACGACATCGGCCGGACCGACAGCGGTGATAAGCCGAGCATACACGGTGTTGATCGACCAGATGGTCGCGAGTTCAAGCGTGTAGGTGCCGCTCCGGATGCTGTTCTCGTAGTTCTCCACCCGCCAGGTCTCGTCCTTGACCGGCGTCGAGAACGGCGAGGCATCCCACTTCGAGTCGAGTCGATAGCCGTTCTCCAGTGCCGCGGCGAGCACGAAGGGCTTGAAAGCCGAGCCTGTCTGCCGCTTCCCCTGCGTCGCCAGGTCGAACTGCTCCTTCGTGAAGTCCCGACCCCCCACGATCGCGACCACCGCGCCATCCCTCCAGCGAACGGCCGCGATCGCGACTTCCGGGTCCGTCTTCGCGTCGGGTAGAACCTTCGCCGCAGCCTCGGCAGCACGCTGCGCAGCCGGATCGAGCGTCGTGTAGATGCGCAGCCCACCGCGATACAGCTTCTCGGAACCGAGGCGGGTCAGCAGATCGCGCCGGACGTACTCGACGAAGTACGGCGCGAATCGAGGCTGCTGTTCATCGGAGTCCCGCGAGAGCCCGAGTGGTTCGCGCGAAGCAATCCGCGCCTGCTCGGCGGTGATCATGCCCTGCTCGCGCATCTCGCGAAGCACGATGTTGCGACGCTCGAGCGCCGGGCCGGGGTTCACGAGCGGATCGAACCGCGACGGAGATTGGATGCAGCCCGCCAGGAGGGCGCATTGCGGTAGCGTGAGGTCCTTGCTGGTCACGCCGAAAAAGCGCTGCGCCGCGCTCTCGACGCCGTACGCGCCCCGTCCGAAGTAGACGGTGTTCAGATACATGCCGAGCACCTGGTCCTTATCGGCCTGGGTCTCCAGGGAGATGGCGAGCATCGCCTCCTGAAGCTTGCGCTTGAGCGTTCGCTCCCCGCCGGTATAGAGCAGTTTCACCGTCTGCTGCGTGATGGTAGAGCCGCCCTCGCGAACCGCGCCCTCCTGGGCATTCCGCGAGAAAGCACGCGCGATCGCCTTGATGTCGATGCCGCCGTGCTCGTAGAAACGCCGGTCCTCGATCGCGACGGCCGCGGCCTTCAGATGACCCGGGATGAGGTCATCGTCGATGACGGTTCGGTCCTGCTCGTCGTACCACTCGGCCAGAACGCTTCCATCCGCGGCGTAGACGACTGACGTCTCGGCGACCTGGAACGCACCGGAGTCCATTTGAACGTCCGGCAGGTGGCTCGACAGGTACCAAAGGTAGCCTTCGAGAGCCAGGATCAGCACCAGGACGACGGAGAGCGCTACTGTCACGAACAAGAGCGCCTTGATGAGTCCGCGCCTGCGCACCAGACCTCGCTCCCTGCCTCGCGTTCCACAACCCCCGCGCGTACCGGACCCGGGCTATCGCCACAACGATCCGGCCGGCCGCGCCCCCTCGAGCCCTGCAGCTGACGGCTGCCGACGCGATCACGAGAATCGTATCACCTAATGTACGTTCAGCGAACGTAAACATCGAGCAGGAATGCGTGCCGTATGGAGCATGGGTTGTCGGTTCGGTTGAGCGCGCGGATCTGCTACAGGCGCTCCAGCCAGTCCTCGAAATCGGCCTCTTCGCCGTGGACGACGCGGAAGAACGTCTTCTGAAGCTCGAGCGTGATGGGACCGGCATCGCCGATGACCCGTCCGTCCACCGAGCGGACCGGCACGACCTCGGCAGCGGAGCCGGTCATGAACATCTCATCGGCAGTGTAGAGATCCGTGCGCACGAGCGACTCTTCGATCACCGGATAGTCGAGCGCATCCGCGATGACCATGATCGATTCCCGCGTGATTCCCGCGAGCAGACCGTCCGAGACGGGCGGCGTGGATATGACACCGTCGCGGACGATGAACAGGTTCTCGCCGGTGCCCTCACAGACCTTGCCCTCCTCGTTGAGAAGGACGGCCTCGCTGTAGCCGTGACGGTTTGCCTCGATGCGTGCGAGCGAGCTGTTGAGGTAGTTGCCGGTCGCCTTGATCGCAGGTGGCATCGAGTTGATGCCGCGCTGGCGCCACGACGACACGCCGACGTCAACACCCTTCGTCAGCGCTTCCTCACCCATGTACGTCTCCCAGGGCCAACACGCGATCGACACACTCACCGGCGCCGGGATGGGATCGAGCCCCATGACGCCGTACCCGCGAAACGCGATCGGGCGGATGTAGCACGATGGCAGCTTGTTCGCGCGGATGGTCTCCTTGACTGCCTCGACCATCTCGTCGACGGAGTACCCGAGGTCCATGAAGAGCATCTTGGCGGAACGCTCGAAGCGCTCCATGTGCTCGCGGAGACGGAAGACGGCAGGGCCGTCGGGCGTTTCGTAGCAGCGGATGCCCTCGAACACGCCGGAGCCGTAGTGCAGCGCGTGCGTGAGGACGTGAACCTGCGCCTTATCCCACTCGACAAGCTCGCCATCCATCCAGATGAAATCCACCTTGGGCAGTGCCATGGCCGTTCCCCTTCCGGTAGTGCCCCGTGAGCCCCCGCCCGCGTGACGTGTTCCAATACTAGCGCCTAACAGCCGCCAGACGCTCGGCGACAAGATTGCCCATCGCCGTGGTGCCCACCATCTTCTGCGGCAGCGTGTCGGTGTCGGCGATGTCGCGGGTGCGCCATCCCTCGGCCAGCACGTCTTCGATCGCCGAGGCAAGCGCATCGGCTGCCTCTTGCATGTCGAAGCTGTAGCGCAGCATCATCTCCACCGAGAGCAGCATGGCGAGCGGATTCGCGATGCCCTGACCGGCGATATCCGGCGCGGAGCCGTGGCTCGGCTCGTAGAGCGCCGTGCCGTCGCCGAGCGACGCGCTTGCCAGCATGCCGAGCGACCCGGTGAGCATCGACGCCTCGTCCGACAGAATGTCGCCGAACATGTTCTCGGTCACCACGACATCGAACTGCGCCGGCCAGCGGATGAGCTGCATCGCGGTGTTGTCGACGAGCTGGTCGAGCAACTCCACGTCGGAGAACTCGGCTGCGTGCAGACGGTGCACGACCTCGCGCCACAGCCTGCTGCTTTCAAGCACGTTGGCCTTGTCGACCGAGTGCACCTTGCCGCCGCGCTTGCGTGCCGCCTCGAATGCCGTTCGCGCGATCCGCTCGATCTCGAACTCGCGATACTCCATCGTGTCGTACGCCCGCATGCCCTCGCCGCCGCCCGTGGCCGCGCCCGCGACGCCGGTCTCTCGCGCGCGCGCACCGAAGTAGAGACCACCGGTCAGTTCGCGAACGATGAGCATGTCGACACCCTCGAGGTACTCAGGCTTGAGCGAGGACGCCGCCGCAAGTGCTCCGAAGAGCTTGACGGGACGCAGGTTCGCATACAGCCCGAGCGCCTTGCGTATGCCGAGCAGCCCCTGCTCGGGACGCGGCTTTGCGGGGTCGGTGGTATCCCACTTGGGCCCGCCGATAGCCGCCAGCAACACGGCGTCGGCAGCATGCGCCGCGGTGAGCGTCGCTTCAGGAAGCGGAGAGCCGGTAGCGTCGATCGCAGCACCGCCGAGAAGCGCCTCCTCGAACGTGAACGCCACGCCGAACCGGTCTCCCAGGACGCCGAGAATCTTGACGGCTTCCGCGGTGATCTCGGGACCGATACCGTCGCCCGGCAGGAGGCAGATGTGGTAGGTCGTGCGGCTCATGCGCGAATCTCCCGTTCGTGGCCTGAGAGTATTCGGGACATTGTAGCGCGGGTCAAGCACGCGCGCGAGGACACAGGCAGACGATCGGGAGCACTTCTGGCATCACGCGCGCGCGCCGACTATCATTGACCGGGCCCATCACGTCGCACGAGGCCGATCCAACGACCCGCCGGAACGGAGACGAACGCGTGACGAAAGCATCGCGCCGCATCGCCGTCCCCCTGCTCGCACTCATCGCGATGGCGCTGATCGTCGTCTCCGTCGTGACGTCGTCGACTGCGGTGTGCGGCGCCTGTCACTCGATGAAGCCGTACATCCGGGCGCTCGATGCGTCACCACATGCCGCTGTCAGCTGCTACTCGTGCCACCTTCAGGCCGGCGCGTGGGACTACCCCGCATTCAAGCTGGCGGAGTTCGGTCGCATGTATCCGCGGGCCGGCGAGACGACGCTCACCCGACCGACGTCGCTACTCTCGGCGGCCGCATGCCTGCGCTGCCACGCTGACGTGGGCAAGGGAACAGCAGAGAACAACGGGCTCAGGATCCGTCATGAAACGTGCGCTGTCGATGGCACCTGCGACGGCTGTCACGCGGCGGCCGCGCACGGCGACGCGGTGCGATGGAAGCGCTCGCCTTCGATGGAAGCATGCGTCGCCTGTCATCTCGACGTCCAGGCTCCCGCAGCGTGCGATTCCTGCCACACGCTCAGGACCACCGCGGACCGCCTCAAGAAGGCCCCCTGGGCGACCACGCACGCCACCGGTTGGAGCGACGCTCACGGCCTGGACGAGATCCGATACTGTCGCACGTGCCATCAGACCGAGTTCTGCGTGAGGTGCCACAAGATCGCCCTGCCCCACGGTGACGACTTCCCCGGGCGCCACGGCGTAGACGCGCGCAAAGCGGACAGCACCTGCCTCACATGCCATGACCGGGCGGCGTTCTGCGACGCATGCCATCAGATAGAGATGCCCCACCCCGCTGGATTCCTTGCCGAGCACGGCACAGCCGCCCGCGGTCCCGCAGACGCGCGTTGCCTGGCGTGTCACAGGCAGGCCGATTGCAGCAGATGCCATGACGAGCATGCCGGGGCATCAGCGTCGACGAGCGGCGCACCCGAGCCTGGAGGCGAGTGACCATGGATCTCTCCTCGCTTCTGGAATCACTGCGGCAGTTGGTCTCAAACCCTTCATCGAATATGGCGGCCGCATCGCTCGCGCTTGCGGTCGTCGTGGTCTTCGTGCTCGTCATCGCAGTGGTCATCATGATCTTCATCGTGCGTCCGAAGGACTCCCGCGCCGCTGGGGTCGACACACCCCCCGCAGAACGCCGAGCGTCCGCGGTCGCGACTCTGCTTCGCCGCCGCCGAGCACCGATCATCGCCCTGCTCTGCTTCATCGCACTTGTCTCGACGTATGTCTCAAGCGGCACCGATTCCTACTGCTCGGGGACGTGCCACAGCATGCAAGACGCCTCCTCGGCGTGGTCGGCTTCGCCGCACGCCTCATCTCGATGCGTGAGCTGCCACGAGACGTCTGTGGCAGACGCCGCCATGACCCGGACGCGGCATCTGGTGGCCAGCGTAGCCGGACGCGATACGCTCGTCGCACGGAAGCGCGTGTCGAGTCTGCGATGCCTCGGCTGCCACGGAGCGATACGTGGGGGAACGACAACCTCGGAGCGAGGAATCGTCGTCGAGCACGGATACATCATCGCTGCGGGCATGGAGTGCCTCGAGTGCCACGCATCGGTGGGCCATGGAAGCGGCGCGGCGGGTCGCGGGGTGATGGGCCGATGCCTGACGTGCCACGACGGCGAGCGCGCCCTGAACGCCTGCTTCGTCTGCCACGAGGGCGACCCCTCCATGGCCGCCGCCGCCGGCCGTGACTTCGGCAGCGTCACGCTGCCTCCGCCGCGGTGCGACGGGTGCCATGCCGCGCCCTAGCTCGGCGGTTCTGCGCCAGGAATAGAGGGCCCTGTGCCCGAGGTGTCTCGCTCCCCGGTGGCCGAAGCTGACGAGCCTCGCCGACCTCGCGTCGCGACGACGACGCCGATAGCAAGCACCAAGGCCAGCAGCGGGACTGCGCACACCCTGAACGGACTCGCCAGCGCTCGAGACGCTGCTGCGCCGATGCCGCCTCCCGAACCCGTGATGCGCACGACCTGCAGGCGGTTGTTTGCGGTGTCCGCGATGACGAACCAATCGCGCCGGGCGTCATACGCGATGCTGGACGGATAGACGAACTGCCCGTCCGCCCGACCCTCGTCACCGTACGCGGCCTCGATCTCGCCCGATTCGGGGTCGAGCGCGAGCACGCTGAAGCTGAAGGCATCGACCGCGATCAGCCGACCGGCGCCGTCCAACACGACGTCCTGCGGCAGGTCGATCCGAAGGTCCATCTGAGCCGCTGCGCTCTGCGTCGCGGCAGACGTACCGACAACCGATCCGCTTGCGACTTCGGATGGCCGAGATCGCGCCCAGAGCAGGTTGCCGCCAGCGTCAAACGCTTTGATGCTCTGATTGAGCGCATCGGCGACGTACACGCGCCGTGCGTCTGCGGTGATGCCGCCCGCCAGGTACGTGACCGCGTCCGGGCCGCGGCCCGGACGGACGATCCGGGAGAGCTCGGTCCCGTCTGTCGCAAAGGTGACGACCTGGCCGCCGCTTCGGACGTACACGGTCGAATCCACGACGTCGATGCCCATGGCAAGGGGCACCTTCCACTCGCGGGAAAAGGTGAAGTCCTCCGCGAACACGAGGACCTTGCCGTTCGCGTAGTCGCTCACATAGACCGACCCGTCAGCGTCCACCGCCACATCGGTCGGACGTCCCAGGCCGCCGGTCGCGGTTCCGCTCGCCTCGGTGGCGATGAGGCCCTTGAATGTGCCGTCGGGGTGAAATGCCAGAACCCGCCCGCGCTGGGGGTCTGTCGCGTAGATCGTGCCATCGGGCGCCGCGGCCACCGCGGATGGGCCAAGGAGCTGCTCGGCGGCGGACGGCCCGTAGCCGTAGATGGAACGGACCCACGTCATGTCTGAATCGGCATTGGATGGCGCGGGGCTGCCGGCCGGTACCAGGATGCGGATGAAGAAGTAACCGACCCCGGCAAGAACCAGCAGGAGGAGCACGAGAACCACGCTCAGGGCAGCCACGCTACGACGATCGGCGTCGGCATTCGGTGCGCTCATCGGGCCTCCTCGAGTCTTGAGAGCCCATCGAGCGCTTCAGGCAGGTCGGGGATGTACCGGAGCGCCGCCGCGTAGTCTGCCCTCGCGCCCGCTAGGTCGCCGAGCGTCGCTTTCGCGCCCGCCCGCTCGACGAGCACGTCGGCCATACGGGGATCGATCGTGAGAGCGATACCGTACTCGGCTACCGCCGCCGCGGCGTCTCCCGCCTTCACGAGCAGACGCGCCTTGTAGATCGCCGCGTCCGCAAGGTCCTCGTTCAACGCCGAGTAGGACACGCCCTTATCGGCAGCTGCCGATACGAGACCTTCGTGATACGAGATCGCTTTCTGTTTGGCGGCTTCGTAGCCTGCGATAGCCCCGCTCTGGTCGCCCTCCCGCTCAAGGATAAGCGCGTCGGCGATGTAGAACGCCGGTAGATCGCCCGCGGCTTTGCCCGTGGCGCTCGCCCGACGCGCGTCAGAATGGCGACCTTCTGCGATGTAGGCGTACGTCAGGTCGACCCAGTTGGTCGCGACTGTGGGCTGCTGGCTGGTCGCAACCTCGGCGATCGCTGTCGCCCGTTCGACCGCGGTCCGGGGAGCTTTGGACACGCTCAGCCCGTAGACGACTATCACGGCGACAGCGGCGAGGATGACGATGATGGTCACGAGGATCGCGGCCATCATCGAGGCCCGGCTCACGGGCGGTCGACGCCGCGGCGCGGGCCCGCTGGTGGGGTCGAGTTCGATGCCAGGAATCACGACGCTCTCCTCGGCTGGAATGGCAGTGAGCCGGCTATCCGCGCACGCGCTGCTTCACCGATTCGATCAGGCCACCGGTCTCGATGATGTCCTTGATGAACGGCGGGAACGGCTGCGCCCGGTACGTCGCGCCGGTCGTCTCGTTCGTGATGGTCCCGCTATCGGCATCCACGACCACTTTGTCGCCATCGCTGATGCCGTCAACGGCATCTGGCGCCTCCATGATGGGGAGTCCCGTGTTGATGGCGTTGCGGTAGAAGATGCGCGCGAAGCTCTTCGCGATGATGACGCTCACGCCAGCGGCCTTGATCGCGATGGGTGCGTGCTCGCGACTCGAGCCGCAGCCGAAGTTCTCGTCAGCTACGAGGATGTCGCCTGCGGCTACCTTGCCGACGAAGCCGGCATCGAGATCCTCCATGCAATGCTCCGCAAGTTCCTCGGGCACGGATGTGTTGAGATAGCGGGCAGGGATGATGACATCGGTATCGATGTCGCGACCGTACTTATGGACTGTGCCGCGGAACTCCACGATGACCCGCCTCCTGCGCGATTCGACTGCCTGGGCAGGAATCCTAGCACATACCACGCGTCGCGGCTTCCCGTAGCTCCGCAGGCGTGCCGCAGCATCGCGCGTACGCTACTATGAACGCGACCGCGGAAGGGCAACCGTGACAGTGAACGACACGACGAGGAGGCGGGCACTGTGGGCCGTTCGGCACTCTTCGTGACGACCGTTCCAGTCACCCTTGAAGCCTTCCTACTCCCCTTCGCCCGTCACTTCCGGGCGCAGGGCTGGCGCGTCGACGCACTTGCAAACGGCGCGACCGAGGCAGACGCCCTTGAGCGCGAATTCGACAGGCGCTTCGATGTGGCCTGGACCCGGAATCCGCTCTCGCCATCCAATCTCATCGGCACGGCGGCACGGATCCGTGCGATCGTGACCGAGGGCGCGTACGACATTGTGCACGTTCACACCCCGATCGCCGCCTTCGTGACGCGTTTCGCGCTCAGGCATCAGCGCGGTCCGTCTCGTCCGATCGTCATCTACACCGCGCACGGCTTTCACTTCTACCGGGGCCAGCCGGCAGTGCCGCATGCTCTGTACCGGACGCTCGAGAAGGTCGCCGCGCGGTGGACCGACTTCCTCGTCACCATCAACGCCGAGGACTACGCGGCCGCGCAGTCGCTGGGAGGCATCGCCCCGGCGCGCGTACGTTTCATCCCCGGCATCGGCGTGGACGTCGAGCGCTACAGCACATCGGCCGTTTGCGAGGGCGATGTCGCGGCCCTGCGCCGCGAGCTGGCCGTTACGGAGGATGCCTTCGTTCTCACGATGATCGCCGAGTTCGCGCCGGTGAAGCGCCACCGACTGCTGCTGGAGGCGTTCTCGGCGGTGAGAGCGTCCGACGCCGTGCTGCTGCTTGTAGGCGAGGGCCCGCTTGAGGCCGAGGTGCGCGAAGCGGCGACGGCGCTCGGAGTCGCGGAGCGGGTGCGCTTCGCCGGCTACCGGCACGACATCCCCGCAGTGCTTGCGGCAAGCAGCGCCCTGGCACTCGTCTCGGCTCGAGAGGGGTTGCCCCGCTCGGTGCTTGAGGCGATGGCGGCATGCAGGCCGGTCATCGGGACGCAGACGCGTGGCATCAGCGACGCGGTCGGGGATGATGCCGGGTGGATCGTTCCGGCCACGGCCGCTGCGCTCGCCTCGGCCATCGACGAGGCCGCTGCCGACCCTGCCGAGACGCGCCGTCGCGGCGAGGCCGCCCGCGCACGCGCCGTCCGCGAGTTCTCGCTCGCTGCCGTGATCGCCGACTACGAGGAGCTGTACGGTGAAGCCGTCGCATCGCGTGTATGACGCCGTCAAGCGCCTGCTCGATATCGTGTTCTCGGCATTCCTGCTGGTGCTTGTGAGCCCGCTGCTGCTCCTCGTGTCGGTGCTCGTCATGATCGACGTCGGTCGGCCCGTGCTCTTCACGCAGAGCCGCCCCGGTCGCGGCGGGCGCCCTTTCACGATCCTCAAGTTCCGGACGATGCGGCAGGCGCCCGGAGACATCGGCGATCTCGCGGCGGTTTACACGGACGCGGAGCGGCTGACACGCATCGGCCGGGCACTCCGCGTCACCTCGCTCGACGAGCTACCGCAACTGTGGAACGTGCTTGTCGGCAACATGAGCTTCGTCGGACCGCGTCCGCTGCTAACCGACTACCTCACGCGGTACAATACCGAACAGGCTCGTAGGCACGAGGTCCGGCCCGGAATCACCGGATGGGCGCAGGTCAACGGCCGAAACGCCGTAGATTGGCCCGAGCGCCTCGCGATGGATGTCTATTATGTGGACCATCGGTCGTTTCTATTCGATGTCCGCGTGCTGGCTCGAACCGTTGGCGCCCTCGTAGGCGGTCGCGGCGTGGACGCACCGGGCAGGACGACGGTGCGGCCGTTCGACCCCGATATCGCATCCGGCGACCACAAGGAGGATCTGTGAGACTGTTGGTGGTCGGTGCGGGCGGGCACGCGAAGGTCGTCATCGATGCCGCCCGCCTCGCGGGATTCGATGTGGTTGCCGCAGTCGGACACGAGGGTGGCGCCGAGGCGCTTCTCGGCGTGCCGGTGCTGCTGGCTGCTCAGGATGTCGCGTTCGACGTCTTCATCGCAGCCATCGGCGACAACGCAGCGCGCGCCCGGGCGTTCGCGGCGTATGTCGCGCAGGGCCTGACTCCCGCCACGGTCGTGCATCCCACGGCCGTCATCGCCGAGACGGTCACGCTTGGAGCCGGCACCTTCGTCGCAGCGGGCGTCATCGTCAATGTCGATGCGCGCGTCGGTCAGGACGTCATCCTGAACACCGGCTGCACCGTCGATCACGACTGTGTCGTGGGCGACCATGTCCTCATCGGCCCCACCGCGAGTCTCTGCGGCGGAGTGAGCGTCGGGACGGGCACGCTGCTCGGCGCTGGCGTGAGCGTCGTGCCGCGAGCGTGCATCGGCGACAACAGCGTCGTCGGCGCTGGCGCTGCGGTCATCGGCGACGTGCCGGACGGCATGGTCTTCGCTGGCGTTCCGGCGCAGCCCATCCGACCGATCGGAGCCTGAGCGTGCCCCACGACCTTGCCATAGATGGTGGCTCGCCGATCCGCACCGAACCCATGCCCTCCTGGCCCGTCTACGACGACGCCGATGTCGCGACTGTCGTGGATATCCTGCGCGCCGGGACTGCCAACTACTGGACCGGCACACACGGTCGCACGCTCGAGGCCGAGTACGCGGCGTCGCTCGGTCGGGCACACGCGATCGCGGTGGCGAATGGCACCGTCGCTCTGGAGCTTTCCCTGCGCGCGTTCGAGATCGGAGTGGGCGACGAGGTCGTCATCCCGTCGCGAACGTTCATAGCCACCGCAAGCGCCGTGACGGCCGTTGGTGCGACTCCCGTCGTGGCAGACATCGACGCCGTCTCGGGCAACCTGACGGCGGCGACCGCGGAAGCCGTGCTCACCTCCCGCACCAGGGCGATCATCGCGGTGCACGTTGGCGGCTGGCCCGTCGACATCGAGTCGCTCTCGGCCCTCGCCGCATCACACGACCTCATCGTGATCGAGGACTGCGCGCAGGCGCACGGAGCGACCATGGCCGGCCGGCAGGTCGGCGCCCCCGGCACCCATGCTGCGGCGTTCTCCTTCTGCCAGGACAAGGTCATCTCGGCGGGAGAAGGCGGCATGCTCGTGCTCGACGATGACGACGCGTTCGCACGCGCCTGGGCGTACAAGGATCACGGCAAGTCGCTCGCCCGCATAGCCGAGACAGGCGGCGACGAATCGGGGACCTCATTCCGCTGGCTTGTCGAGAGCTTCGGCACCAACTGGCGCATGCACGAGGTGGCCGCCGTGCTCGCGCGCGGTGGGTTGGTACGCCTCCCGAAGATGCTCGCGGCGCGGCGCGCGAATGCGGAGCGACTCGCGGCTGGCATCGCGGGGGCGCCCGGACTTCGCGTGCCGCTTCCGGAAGGCGGGACCCGAAGCGCGTTTTACCGCCTCTATGCGCACGTACTGCCCGAGGCCCTCGCGCCGGGCTGGGACCGTGACCGGATCATCTCGGCCATCGTCGCCGAGGGCGTGCCCTGCCAGTACGGCAGCTGCTGCGAGATCTACCGTGAGCGGGCGTTCACGACAGCGGGACTTGGCCCGGCGGACCGCCTGCCAGGGGCGGCCGCGGCGCATGAAACGCAGCTGGCGTTCTACGTGCACCCGACGCTGACTGCCGAAGACATCGACGACACCATCGCAGCCGTCCGCAAGGTCATGGAGGTCGCGGCATCATGACGCGCTCATCCGTCTTCGCCCGGGCGCGAGCGACCGGACGCCTGTGGAACACGCTGCTGATCGCACTCGATGCCGCAATCGTGCTGCTCGCGACGATCGCTGCGTACTACGCGCGGTTCGACGGCGCGACGCCCGAGCCGTTCACGTCGTGGGTCGTCCCGCTCGTCATCGCAGCCACGCTCCTCTACGGCGTCGCGTTCGCCGTCTTCGGTCTCTACCGCCTCGTGCTCCGCTTCGTCGGCGTCGACACGCTGCTTCGCCTCGCCGCCGCGACAGCACTGTGCTTCGCGGTGCTTCTTGGCGCAGACGTCATCGCGCCGCTTCAGGCGGGGATGCGACCCGTACCGTTCGGCGTGCTCTTCATCCAGGCGGTGCTGGTCTTTCTCGGCGCAGCGGCCGCGCGGATGACCGCGCGCGTGTACCTCTACCTGCGGACCTCGCACGTCGGAAGCGGTCGACGGGTGCTCATCGTCGGCGCAGGCAGTGCCGGGTCGCTCCTCCTTCGTGAGATCCAGAACCGCCCCGACCTCGGTCTCTCGGCGGTCGGCTTCCTCGACGACGAACCGGCACTGAAGCGCCGCACCATCAGCGGCGTGCCCGTCCTCGGCACCACGGCCGAGCTGACCGAAGTGGTCCGCGAGCGCGGGATCGAGGAGATCGTCGTCGCGCTTCCCTCGGCGCCGAAAGAACTCGTCCGCCGCGTGCTGAACGAGGCTGCAGACGCGGGTGTCGAGACGCGTGTGATGCCGGAGCTCGTCATCGCGAAGGGATCGGTCGACCTGCGCGACCTGCGCAGCGTCGATGTCGAGGACTTGCTCGGCCGTGAGCTCACCCCTATCGACATCGACGAGGTGGCGGGCACCATCCGCGGCAAGGTCGTCGCGGTCACGGGCGCCGGAGGCTCGATCGGTGCGGAGCTCTGCCGCCAGATCATGCGGTTCGAGCCTGCGACACTGCTGCTTATGGAGATCGACGAGACGCGCCTGTACGAGCTGTGGTTGGAGCTCACCTCTAGCGGTTCGACGGCCCCGGTCATGTGCATCTGCGACGTGCGCGACGCCCCCCGGCTGGATGCGCTCATGCGCACGCATCAACCGCAGCTCGTGCTGCACGCTGCCGCATACAAGCACGTTCCGCTCATGGAGATCGCACCGCGTGAGGCGATCAAGACCAACGTGCTCGGCACGCTCAACGTCATCGAGGCATGCCGCGTTCACGGCGTCGGTCGATTCGTGCTCGTCTCGACGGACAAAGCCGTGGCTCCCGTGAACATGATGGGGCTCACCAAGTCGCTTGCCGAGAGGATCATGCTCGATGCGGTCTCGTCGGGCGTACTGAACGGCGTCGCGGTGCGGTTCGGCAACGTGTTGGCCAGCCGAGGATCGGTCGTACCGATCTTCGAGGAGCAACTGCGCCACGGTGGGCCGCTCACGGTGACCGACCCCGACGTCACTCGCTACTTCATGACCATCCCCGAAGCATCGAGACTGGTCCTGCAGGCTCAAGCGATCGGCACGCCCGGCGACATCTTCGTTCTCGAGATGGGCGATCCGGTACGCATAGTCGACCTTGCACGCAAGATGATCGCTCTTTCGGGCGTGCCCGCCGACATCGAGTTCATCGGACTTCGTCCCGGCGAGAAGCTCCACGAGTCGCTCGTCACCGAAAGCGAGTCGCTCGAACCATCCACGCGCAAGAAGATTCTCCGGGTGCGCCGGTCATCGGCCGAATCAACCACGTTCTCGACCGACGTCCGTATGCTCATCGATGCGGCGATCGACGCCAGGAGCGGCGTCATGCGCGAACTGGTGGAGCGGCTGGAGCCGGGCTTCGCCGAGCGCGAGCAGCTCGGCAACTAGTTCACGATGCCGAGAAGCTCCTCGGCGCGCCGGATGTACGTATCGCTGTACGGATACAACCGCCCCCATTGCCGCACCGCCGGCAACGCGGCCCCCACCGCCCGTTCGTCGCCTGTGATGAGCGCGATATGCAGTTGCTCGGCCACGAGCGAAGGTATCGGGGGGAGCACAGATGCAGCACGATCGAGGGTCGCCTGCTCCCACGATACATCAGTGCGACCCGTGCGCTCTGCCTGCATGAGCGAGTAAGCGACCAGGTCGACGGCGTTCGGCGCGAACTTCAGCATGTAGTCCGGACCGGCATCGATTCGCGCCTGAATCGCCCGCATCGACGCGTCATCTGTTGCCGAGAAGAGCTCGGCGTCCAGGAGGAGCCGCGTGGCGGTCGGCTGTCCCGGTGTGATCCGCAGCGCGGATTCATACGTGTCGATCAACACGCTCGCATTGTTCGAGTCTGCGGTGTACGTTCGCCACTCCCCGGCATACAGCCAGACAGCAGCCACGATGACCGCCACGCCGAGAACGGCGTACAACGCTCTCGAACGCGCCGCAGGCGCAGGCTCACGCGTCGTCTCACTCGCAACAGGCGCTATCGACAGCCCTGCGATGGCCGTCGACAGCAGCCCGATCGGGAACAGAACCGGGTTCACGAGCGTCGCGAAGATAGCCGCGAGGAATCCGGCGGCCAACGCGGTGCGCAGCGTCGCCATGTCCTTCGATGCGACGAGCCCGATCACCGCCGACAGCCAGGTCGCGAGCAAACCCGCGAACGCCAGCAAACCGACAACGCCAAGCCGTGTTGCGATCTCCCAAAGAATCGAGTGAGGCGACTGCGGACTGTAGACCGTCGGGTCGGCGTTGCCCGCGATATCGGGGCCGAACTGCAGCGCCTCCGGGGCAAGGTACTCTGCAGCGTGCAGACGGTACCCGGAGGGTCCGAACCCGAGCAGTGGGCGTGCCAACAGCATCTCCTGCGCGCCCGACCACATGTACGTGCGCGATACCACGTTCTTCCCGAACGCGCCCATGCTTTGCGGGTTCACCCATCTCGAACTGAGCGCTGGAACCTGCACGAACAGCATGCCGGCGACCGCAAGCGCCGCCAGCACGACCCCGATGGTGCGCATCACCCTACCCCGCGTGCCGCCGAGCGCAACGCCGAGGATCGCAGTACTAACGACTCCCGAGAACGCAGCCGCCACGGTCCCCGTCAGTGCGCCGGAGAACGCGCCGAGCGATACGAGGACAAGCCCCGCGCCGGTCAGCCAAGCGACGCGCCTGGGTCCATGAGCGTCGAGCCCCAGCCCGACGGCAAGCGGCACGACGGGGACGAGCGCCGTGACACTGTACGCGCTGCTTCCGAAGACGTGACTCGTCCCGGTCGTGAGGAATTGAAAGGCCATCACGAGCGCGAGCAGGACGCCTACGACAACCACTGTCGCGGCGCTCATCCTCACTGCATCAGCTCGCACGTGCATCCCTGATGCGAGTGCGAAGACGGCGGGAAACGCAAGCCAAGCGACCAGCGGCATGTCGGCGAACAGGTCGAAGAAGGCGACCTCGTAGAGCCAGCCACCCGCAACAAAGGAAGCCGCGACCGCAACAAGCAGCGCCGCCAGCGCGAACCTGACACGACGGTCGATACGCCGGAACGAGTAGATGCCGAGGGCACCGGACCCGAACCACAGCCCTGCGGTGACCAGCATGAGCAGTTTCGCTGCCGGCGCCGGAGGGATGTGCGTGACGAACCATGCTCCGGGAGCGACGAATGCCGCGAGGAGGAGTCCGGCCATGAGCACCGTCTGCCCGCCGCTCACCCGCCTGCCATCCCCCGGGCGCGACATGTCTATCGCGGACTTCCTGCAATAGCTGCCGGGGTGTGACAGACGTCCTTGCAGAAGTCACGCTGCGGAGACAGCGCCCACTGCTGGTGACAACTGCACCCGGACGAATTCCCCGTAGTGTGGCCGAGCGCCATGCTCGGAGTATGTGCGCGACCGAGTCGAGGCGAGTGACACTTCGTGCACGGGCGGCGCGTCGACGTATGGCACACCGCACATCCCTTGCCGCCGTTGTACCAAAAATCGACGGCGCCGGCGCGAGCATGCGCGTAGGCCATGAACTCCCGGGTGTGGGGCATGCGGGTACCGTGGCACGGGTCGCACGACTTCTTCTCATCGTGACACCCGCCGCATCTCACGTCGGTGATCTGCTCCGCCGTCATCGACGTCGTGCGCGAGCGCGCGGCAGCGGCAACCTGCTTGTCGTGGCAGGTGGAACAATCGCTCGATGCCGTCTTCGCATCGTGGCACCTGAGGCAGGGGTCCATGCCAGCGTTGTGCACGGAGACGATGCCGCCCGCAAGCTTGTGGCAGTCGACGCAACGAATGGACGTCGCCGCCGGCTCGACGTGCGACATCTTCAGACCGAGGTCGGTGTTCAGCGTGGTGTTCGCGATGTCCTTCGCATGGCAGTTGGAACATGCCGAACGGGTCACGGAGCCGTAATCCCCCGTCGCGTCCACACCGACCAGCGCCCTGATGATGTGCGTGACTCGTCCAGGAACGGCGCTCGTATAGCGACCGAGCGTGCCCATCGGCTCATGGCAACCCACGCAGGCAACCGTTGCATGAGTATCACGCTTCACATCTGCGGCCGCGTGCGGGCTGACGGCGTGACAGCCCAGGCAGAGTGCTCTCTGTGAGGTCGACAGGCCGGTAACGATGACCACACCGAGCAGGAGGGCGGCGGTGACGCCTACCCGCAACCAGACGGTACGCGCGGTGACCGGCGGACGCGGAGCCCGGGGACGTGACACGCGAGACTCGCTGGTGGCCTTCGGTCGGGACGCCTCACCTACCTCGGTCTCACCTTCTTCAGGTGTCGACATGATGTACAGGATCGCGATGATGAGCAGGATCAGGACCGCGAGCGCGATGATGCCGTACAGCACGAAGGCAGCCGACAGGTTCGATGTGGGGTCGACGAACAGCGTGACGAGCCGGTTCAGCAGCAGCTGCAACGTGCGTCCAAGCTCCGCCATCACCGACCACCCCCCTGCGGTCGATTGGGGAAGTTCCCCACCGCTCCACCGGGATGGATGTGCTTGAGGTGACAGACCGTGCAATCGCTTGCTGCATGACAGCGATCGCAGAGGGCCTTGTCCGCTGCCGCTGTCGCATGTTTGGCAGTGAACGCGGCGGTGTGCGGCATCTCGAGACCGTGGCAGTCATCACAGAACCGCTTCTCATGACAACCATCGCACTTGGCAGTCGGAGACGATGCATACTGCGGGTGCGTTTGGATGAACTTCGCCTCATGCGGCAACCCAGGTCCATGGCATTTCGCGCACGTGGCGGTGGTGTGACACACGATGCACGTCGCCGAGTCTCCCATACCGTGCGTCTTCTGCCACTGAGGACCATGCGTGGTGGCAAAGACCCCCGCGGTTATCCTGTCAGCGGGCCGACGGCCCTCCGCATGGCACAGATCGCATGCCGTCGATGCCTCGGTGACGTGACACCGCAGACAGGTGTTCATGTCGTACGTGCGGATCCATGTGGTCGCCGCACCATGAGCCGTCGTGGAGTGACAATCCGTGCACGCCGAGTCGACATCACATGTCGAATGTGCGATTCGAATGCCGCCCACAGTGACGACCTTGGTCCGCACCTCCTGGTGACACGTGAGACACCGCCCGTCGGGAACCCGCTCCCACTCCCGTCCGTCACCCGAAACGATCGGAACCAGCATGTGAAACGTCGTCTGCAGTCCGAATGCGATGCGTCCGGTTACCGATGAGGAGACATGGCAGGAGGCGCATGCAACCCCCGCATGCGGAGCAGCCTGGGTCGCTGACCCGAACGCTCCCTTGGAATGGCAGGCGACGCAGCCGGGAAGCGTGATGGTCACATAACTCGTCGCCATAAGGACGCCGACAAACGCCATCACCGCCGCAAGGATGATTGCATGCCGTATGGTCTTGGGGCGAGGGATTCGCACGGAAGCCTACCCGGGGATCTCGAGTTGACAGGAAGATGATCGAGGAAAACCAACTGTACCACAGCGCACCCAGCGCCCGAGATGCCATGCGCGACACGTCGGGACGGGTGCGAGCCGGGAAGTCGAGGGGGCCGACTCCTTGCGGAGCCGACCCCCTTCGAACACGTATCCAGAACCGAGGTTCCAAATTCAAGTACTAGTGGGTCTCACCAATACCCGTGGCGCCCGAGCGATGGCACTTGAGACAAGCGCCGTCGAACGACTTCATGTTCTGGTCGCTCATGGCGGTGAGGTCAGCGCCAGAGGCGTCGCTCGCGACACCCATCCACAGGTACGCACGGCCAGCGCCCAGGTTGCTCGTGCCGGCCGGGGTCTCCGAGTGCGGGAACGTGAAGCCGGAGCCGGTAAGCGAGTCGGTCTGATCGTGGCAGCTCGTGCAGCCGTTGATCGGGTTGAACGACGAGTGCGCAGCGGGGCCACTGGTCACGCCGACGGTGTAGCTTGCGTCAGCTGCAGCGGTGATGTGACCGGTCTTCGCGATGAAAGAACCACCCGGGTAGATGGTCTCACGGTCCTCGGAGTACCCTGCCTTGATCACCGGCAGCATGGTCTGCTCGTGGCAGCCTGCGCTGTTGCAGGTGTAGCCGACAACAATCGCCTGACGCGTGCCGTTGTCGATCGCGGTCACGCCGTTAAGCATGTCAGCGGTGATGCCCGAGGCAACCGAGTCGACAAGTGCGCGAGCGACCGACTCGTCAGCCTTGGCACCGGAGGCGGGGTCCGCCACGTTGCCGATGAGCTTCGCAGCGAAGATCTTGTACTGCGACGCGCCCGCGCCGTGCGGGTTGTTGAGGTGGCAGCCTCGGGTGTTACAGCTCGCGTCGGTGCCGGAGCTGTGCGGGCCGCCGGACTGCCAGGACACGAGAACGTCCGTGACCGTCGAGGTGCCGGCCTTGTGGCAACCGGCGCACGTCGCGGTCGCGGTGTTCAGCAGCTTGACGCCGCTCGCGTTCGCGCGGTGGACCGAGTGACAGATGCCGCACTTGGCCGTGTTGGCCAGGTAGTTGGCGTGCACGCCCGGATTGGCGGGGTTGACGTTAGCAAGGCCAACGGTAGTGGTGCTACCGCCGCTGCCAAGCTCGAAACCAACCTGACCGATGCCGTTACCGGAGACTGAACCCCAGCTGTAGTAATCCTCCTGGAAGTTCCAGGTCTTCGCCGAAGTCGCGAATGCGGTGGCCGAGAAGGCAAGTGTGAGGGCGACCGCGAGCGCGAGAACGATGAGGGTCTTCTTCATGGAGACTCCTTTGTTGATTGAAGGGAAGAACGCTCTATTCATATGTTCACCTCCTGTCTTGAGCTGAATTCACAGATAGCGATTCCGATCACCCTTCGGGCATCACAGAACGCGTTGCTGTCTCGACAACTATATCGTGCTGAGCACATCTTCTCAAGGAATTGCGAACATCTTCTTCACACAACATGCATATGTGAGCAAATCCTCAGCCAACTCTCATTCAGTCGGCGCTAGATTCCTTAATTCTCTGTCACTATCGGTCGCTTCGTGATCCAGGTCACGCTTCTGTCGGCGCCTCCGCACCACGAGCCACACGATGAAGGCCACGAGCAGGAGAAGGAACGGGTAAATGCATGCCCGGAGCGGGCCCGCTATGGCGCGACGCACCGTCGCGACGACACCCGATCCGCCTGCCGATCCGGGAATCCGGACGATCTGGACCCGATTGTTCAGGCTGTCAGCGACAGTGAACCAATCACGCCCCGCGTCGTAGGACACACTTGCCGGGTAGAAGAACTGTCCGTCATCAGCACCTTCGATGCCGTACTTGCCGACGAACGACCCATCGTCGGCATTGAACACGGCGAGCGTGCAATCGTACATATCGATGACGACGACTCGGCCAGCCCCGTCAACAGTAAGCCCCAGCGGCAGCTGGAGGGCGTCCTTACCCTTCAGCGCGGCATCCGTCGGCTCGGCGACGGTGAGATTGTCGTTGACCTGCTCGGCGGAGTTTGACGGCTTGCCGGTTCGAATGATCCACAGCCGGTTGCCATCCTTGTCATACGCACTGAGACGGTTGTTGTAGGAGTCGGCGACGTAGACGTTGCCCTGCTCGTCGAAGGCGATGCCATGGACGTAGTCGAACTGATCGTCACCCTTGCCACGCGATCCGAACACCTTGATCGGCTTGCCGGACTTCTCGAGAATGGCAAAACCCGAGACGGCGCCGACAGCGATCCTGTCGTCGCTCACAGCCACCGAGACGGGTTGCGGGATGTTGAATGATCCCGCGTCAGTCGTCACGTTGCTCGGATCGATCACCCGGATGGAGTCCCCCATGGTCTCGCATGCGTAGATCTTGCCGTCTTCGCCGATGGCGAGACGGGACGGTGCCTGCAACGGAGTGTCGGCAGGGCCCTTGGTTTCGCCCAGATAGCGGCCGTCGGCAGCGAAGTGCATAAGGGTGAAATGACCACCGTCTGTGATCCACAGCGAGCCGTCGGCCGCGGAAGCGACTCCCTGCGTCTGGTCGAACTGATCGGCCGGGGCGTCGCTCTTGCCGTAGATCGATCGGACCCAGACGAGTCCCCCATCGTCGACCGCTGTCGAGCCGCCGACATTGCCGCCCACCGGGGTGACCATCCTGTAGAGGAAGTATGTGGACAGACCGAGCAGGAGGATCAGCACCGCGAGAACAACGCCGAGAATCCGACGACCGCGACGTGACCGGGTGACCTGGCTCGAGGGCGTTGGGGCTACCGAGTCGGTACCGACACTCATTTCGCAACTCCGATCCTCTTGAGTCCGGCCAGTGCCTCGGGGTCGTCGGGCACGAACCGAAGCGCCTCTTTGAAGTCCTTCTCGGCGCCAGCGGCATCTCCAGCTTCGATCTTAACGTTGGCGCGATCGACAAGGATGTCCGACGCTCCCCCGTTGCCGCTGATGTAGAGATCGTACTGCGTGATCGCGTTCGCCCAATCCTCCAGCGACCGATACGCCTCCGCCTCTACGAGAACGGCATCGTAGTAGTTCGAGTGCATACCCTCGAGCTCCGCGGTCTTCTTGACCATCCCGCCCTGAGCGATGCGCGCATCGAATGCATCCTTGACCTGCTTCTTCGTCTTCTCGGCCAGCTCAATGGCCTTCTTGTACTGCTTCTGCGCTGAATAGAGACGTGCCTCCGCCAGCGAGAACTCGGCGGTCTTCGAGTCATCCAGCGATTCACGACCCTGGGTGATGAAGTCCCGTGCCCGACCGTACTGCTTGTCCGCGATAAGCGCGGCGACGTATTGCCCCCAGACGGCAGTGTCCGTGCTGCCGGCCTGAACGGCCGCACCGGCCACGGCGACTTCGCGTTCCGCGAGCGTTCGCGGGCCAGACGGGGTCGCCACACCCGTGAGCAGGGCCGTCACGACAACGAGCAGGAAGACGATGACCAGGCCGACAGCCAGGTATGTCATCTTGCGCACTACGGGATCGTCCATCATCCCGGAGCGCGGTCTCGCCGCAATGCGGTTCTCGGACTCGGTCTCATCCACCTCGATAGGCGGCAGGACGTCAGACATATGGATCCTCCTGGGCGTTCTTCATGGGTTCGCGCAGCCGCCCGGCAGCGGCCACGCGCCAGTGTACTGCATCCACGCACGTCTTCACGAGCTTCACACATCGACTTCGAGGTGATTCGCTCGAATCGACATCGGTTTCCTGCATCAACTCAAGCAACGTCGGTGCCATACGCACACACAACACTAACAATGTGTTCACATCGATTCACAGAATGAGCACCTGCTCTAGCGGAGCGGGTCGAATGCCCCCATGCGGCGGAGCGCTGAGAGGTAGATGCGTCTCGGCATGCGACAGAACGCCACCAGCAGCGAACGATGGGTGCTGATGCGGCGGAGCAGCGCATTCGGCCACAGCTCCCCACAGACCGCACTGTCACGCCAGCCGGGGAACCTCGCATCGATCAACTCGAACGCCGCGCCGAGAAACGCCGCACGGTCCACACCGTCGGCGAGGAGCAGGAAGTCGGGGTAACGGCCCGCGATCAGGTGTGTCAGATGCAGGCGCAGCAGCGCATCATCGGTGGCCGCACCGCACATGTCGGACGCGGCAAGGCGCTCATCCAGACGGCGGAACGCCTCGACAAGCTCGAGGTGGCGCTCCCCATGGCCACCGGTGATCGACCCGGCGCGGTCGCGACGATACCGATAGAGCGGTTCGTCGATCTTCTCGATGCGATTCGCGCACGCTGCGAGCACGAATACCGTTGGAACGTCCTCGAAGACGATGTCGCGAGGGAACCGCGCGCCCGTGCGGTCGAGCAGCACACGTGCGTACAACTTGTCGCAAGCGCTCGCGTCGACCCGGAAGAGCAGGTCGGGCCGCTCGGCAAGTGAATGGCCGAAGGCGCTGATGTCGGGCTCCGGCAGATACGGCGAATCCGGCTCCCCGTCCGCGAAACGCCGGATGCCACAGATGACCATCTCGGCACCGGTCTCACGGACACGGGCGAGCATCTCCTCAAGCATCGTCGGTTCGATCGTGTCATCCGAGTCGACGAAAGCAAGGTAGTCGCCCCTCGAATGTTCGATGCCGAAGTTGCGGGCATCGCCAAGTCCGCCGTTTGGTTTCACGAACGCACGTACCCGGTCGCCGTCGCTGGCTGCATAGCGGTCGATGATCGCCTGCGAGCCGTCCGTGGAGCCGTCGTTGACCACAACGACCTCGAAGTCCTCGAACGTCTGCTCCAGGATCGAATCGAGGCACGCGGGCAGGTACGCCTCGACGTCGTAGACAGGGACTACCACCGAAATCATAGGTCGCGTGCGCTCGCTCATGCCGCTCCGCCTCCTCGGCCGCCGGCGAACGCGACCAGCCGCGCCAGCACGCCAGCACGCTCGTCAGGCCCCAGCACGAGCAAGTACGCCGCGGCCCAGCAGCCCAGGACGCAGGCGACACCGATCGCAGCCACACCGGGAAGACTCTCCCCGAGCGGCGTAAGCGCTCCGCCGAAACCGACA
>RCMX01000001.1:167779-179263 GCA_004348925.1 Actinomycetota bacterium | reverse complement strand
CACGGGAAGCGTGAGGTACACCGTGCCCGCCGAGGCCAACCACGCTCGCGCGCTGATGCCGGTCTCGCGCAGCACCAACTGCGCGTAGAGCGGCAGCTCGAGCAACCCGGAGACAAGCGTGCCAATGGCGACACCGGTGATGCCGAGGGGCCGCACAAGAACAAGGCTCAAGATGAGATTGAGAGATGCGAGCGCGACACCTCTCGGCACCCACGCCGAGAAGCGACCCTTGCCGATGAGCACGGAATCGCCCACCTGGTAGAGCGGCACGAACAGCTGCGAGAGCACGAGGAGTTGCGCGACGATGATACTACCCTCGAAGCCGGGTCCCATCCACACGCGGACGAACGGCGAGGCGAGAACGATCACTGTCGCCGCTATCGGCGCCACAGCGAGTGACACCCACCGACTGCCACGCACGAAGAGGTCACGCAACGCCGCGTCGTCCTCGCATGCGACCATGCCCGAGGCAACCGGAAGGAGCGCCGACGTGGACAGGCCGGTGAACTGCGCGACAAGCGAGGAGAGCTTGCTCGCGGCCTGATAGACGACGACGGCGGCAGGCCCGATGAAGATGCCGATGACGAGCCGGTCCACCTGTTCGCGATTGAGGAACTGCGCGATGCCAGCCGCGAAGATCGGAAGTCCACCGGAAAGGATCTCGAGCGCGACCGGGCGGCTCGGCAGCGTCGCGAGGCGCCGCCCGGCGTGCGCGCCGCGAAGCGCGAAGAAGTTCATGAGCGACGCGACGATCATCGTAGCGACTCCGAGGACCATGAGCACGATCGGACCGGCACCCGTGGCAAGCACGATCGCGATGGCAACGACGTTGGCAAGCGTTGCGAACACCGATGTTCGCGCGATGATGTCGTAACGCTCGAGGCCCCCGAGGACGTGCGAAGCGACGGTCGCTGGCCAGTACCAGACCTGCGACGCGGCCCCGATGAACAGCAGCCGCCTGAGAAGCACCGCCTGAGAGGCGTCAACGTGGAAGATGGACGCCGCGACCAGACCGATGCCGGCGATCGCCAATGCGACCACGACCCCGACGACGAGCAACAGCCCGGCTGCCGAGGAGACCGTGCGTGCGAAACCCGCGTCGTCCTCGAGCGACGCATGCCGGGCGACCAGCCGCACCGTCGACGCCCCGATGCCGAGGTCGAACATCCCGGCAGTGCCGGTGACCGAAAGCGCGATGATGTACACGCCATAGTCGCCTACGCCAAACGCCCCTACCAGCAGCGGGAAGAAGACGAGCGTGGAGACGAGCGACGCGAATTGCGCCACGCCGTTCATCGCCGTGTTGGCGACGATGCTTCGCCTGCGGGGCGAGCCTCCTGTTCGTGCTTCCTTGGTCACGACCCTCGACTTCCGTAGTAGTTCGGAGCGGTCATGATAGCATCGTAGCGATGCACGTCCCCCGAGTCACACCGAAGCGGAGCACCATGGACACATCGTCGCCGCGAAAGCTGCTGAGCGCCCTCCGACGAGCACTGCGAAATCGCTTCTACCTGTGCTATGGGATGCGCGGCACGGCACCCATCAACCCGGCCTTCGGCAGTGCCGAGGGAACCCCCGTCGACCGGTACTACATCGAGCGCTTCCTGGAGCGCGAACGGGGCCTCATCGCCGGCGCGGTGCTCGAGATCGGCGACCGCGGCTATACCGGGCGCTTCGGCGCGGGTGTGACCCTGAGCGACGTGCTGAGCGCGGCGGCCGACGAAGGTGTCACGTACGTGGGCGACCTTGCGTCATGCCCCGAGATCCCTTCGGACAGTTACGACTGCGTGGTGCTCACGCAGACGCTTCACTATCTTCGCGACATGGGCTCAGGCGTCGCTGAACTCACCAGGATCCTCAAGCCGGGCGGCTCGGTGCTCTGCACGGTGCCGGGCATCAGCCAGATCAGCCGCTTCGACATGGACCGCTGGGGCGATCGCTGGCGCCTCACGTCTCTCTCGGCGAACGAGCTCTTCTCGGAGAGGTTCGGCCCCGAAGGCGTCCGCGTGAGCACGTACGGCAACGCGCTCGCCGCCGTCTGCTTCCTGCAAGGCGTCCCCGCCGAGCGGATCAGCAGCCGCAAGCTGGATCGGTGTGAGCCCGACTACCAGCTCATCGTGGCGATCGTGGCGACGAAGGCGTCCGATGCCTGAGGCGTCCGCAGCACGCGCGTGGCTCGGCGGTGTGGTACGCACTGCGCGTTCAGTCGTCGGCGGAAGCGCGCTCGTGCTCATGTACCATCGCGTGATCACGACCGAGGATGACCCGTACGACCTTGCGGTCGCGCCTGATGTCTTCGACGCGCACATGGCGGCGCTCTCCGCAGGGTTCGACATCATCCCGGCAACCGCGCTCTGCGAGATGATCGCGCGACGGCGCCGGATTCCGACGAGAAGTGTCGTCGTCACCTTCGATGACGGCTACCACGACCTGCTGGCCTACGCGAAGCCGATCCTCGAACGACACCGGATTCCGGCGACAGCCTTCGTGAGCACCGGCGAGATCGGGACCTCGCGCGAACGCTGGTGGGACGAACTTGCGTTCCTCGAGGGCGAGCACCGCGACCCGGCTCGCTATGCGCTGCTGCGCACGCTCGACGCGCCTGCGCGTGAAGCGGCCCTCGACGCGCTTGCGGCCGGGCTCGGGCGCGAGCGACCCGCGCGTGCCGGGAACCGCACGCTCACAGCCGCCGAGGTCGTGGAGCTCGCACAGGGCGGGCTCGTGGAGATCGGGGCGCACACCGTGAGCCACGGCGCGCTCGCGGCGCTCGACCCCGGGCGGCAGCGCGCAGAGATCGAGGGCAGCAAGACGGCGCTCGAGGGGCTGCTCGGCAGGGAGGTCACGCTCTTCAGCTACCCGTTCGGCGGGCCTGACGCGGTAAGCGAGTCGACGCGGGCGATCGTGGCCGAGACGGGCTTCGTTGGCGCGTTCACCACCGACTTCGGGCTCTCGTTCCCCTGGACCGGACGCTTCGCGATCCCCCGCTGCTCGATGTCAGCGCTTGGGGCCGAGGAGTTCTCGGCGCAGCTGGATCAGTGGTTCGCTCTGGGGCGCTGAGCCGCAAGCCACTCGACGATCGTTCGATCCGAGCGGGTCCACTCGTAGAACTCGCGATGCTCGAAGTCGCAGTGGCGGCACCACGGCACCGGACGGGTGAGGAACCGCATGATGTCGTACGGCTTCTCCTCGATCGAGATCGAGTCGGCCGGGCCGGCTTCGATGTCCTTGACGTCGAATCGCTTCTGGAAGATGTCGATGAACGCGGTGTATGCGCATGGGTAGAGGCGGCCGTCGCGCAGGACGGGGCAGTTCATGACGCCCCGACACTGCCGGTACGACGTCGCCGCGTCCTGCGAGCCCGTGAGGTCGATGGGTAGCTTGTAGAACTCCTCGCGTGGGTCGGTCCATTCGATGTTCACGCCGCGCTCAAGGGCGAGCGTGTCGATCTCGGCCTTCGACGGCCCGGCCGGGTAGTCGTCGCAGAGCAGCCAGGCATCGGCCGCCTTCATCGCATCCCAGAACGAGTCGCGCATCCTGGGGACGAGCACGCCGTTGGTCATCACGTTGATGCGCGAGTGCGGGTACGCGGCGCGCGTGATCTCGATGAACGACTCGAGTCGCGGGTGCAGGAGCGGTTCTCCGCCGAGCAGGAAGATCTCGGTGATCGCCGAGAAGACGTGTGTAAGCCGCGCCATCTGCCGACGGTAGTCCTCGGGGTCGATGAAGCGCTGCGGACTGATGTTGCTGAAGTGCGTGCAGCCTTTGCAGTTGAGATTGCAGTGATCGGTCACGTGGAAGAGCAGCCGGTGCAGCACGGGCGGCCGCCTCTGCACGTAGCGGCGCAACCAGAACGCCACCGGACCGGTTCGCGAGACGTACCCCTTCACGTAGTAGCGACGCATGATCGTGTCTTTCACGCCGTCGACGAAGCTCGCTGGCAAGAGGGCTCGAGCGGCCTTGCGGATGGGACCGGGAATCGCCGAGAACACATTCATCGCGATTCCCCCTCGTTGGATTCCGGCGTTTCGGAAGGGCCGGTGGCAGTCCACTGCTCGATGCCCGACTCGGCTCCGCTCTTGGACCACGGGTACCGGTAGAGATGCTCCTGGTCGCAGTGTCGGCACCACGGCACCGGTGTCTTGAGGAAGTCCATGACCGCCCACCGATCCACATCGCCGTAGATGGAGATCGAGTCGGCGTCGGTGGCGGCAAGGTCTTCTCGGCCGAAATGCTCTCGGAAGATGTCGATGTACGCGATCCGTGCACATGGATAGAGGCGCCCGTGGCGCAGGTTCACGCAGTTGTCGACACCGCTGCATGCCGCGAACGATGCGGCAGCATCCTGCGAGCCCGTCAGGTCGAGCGGGATGGTGAAGAACTCGCTCCGATCCTCGGTCCATCTGACCTTCACGCCGTGCTCGGCCGCCGTGCGATCGATCTCGTCGACTGGTAGGTCCACGGGGTAGCGATCGCAGTACAGGACCACGTGGGTCTCGGCCAGCGCGCGCCAGACGGACTCGGGCATGCGCATCACGAGCGTGCTGTTGGTGAACAGGTAGATGGTCGTGCGCGGAAACGCATCGCGCGCCTCCCGGACGAACCGGTCGACCTGAGGGTGCAGCAGGGGCTCACCGCCGAGCAGATAGATCTCACGTACCGACAGCAGCCCGGCAAGTCGATGCATGTCCTCAGAGAACTCGGCTATGTCGGTCAGATACGGCTTGCTGATGTTGCTGAAGTGCGAGCAGCCGCGGCATCGCATGTTGCAGTGGTCGGCGATATGCACGTCCAGGTGGTAGAGCACCGGCCTGGCGCGAAGAACCCGACGCCGAAGCAGGGTCGCCAGACGTGATTCGCGGCTGACGACGCCCTTGCCGATACCGTACACAGTGTGCAACAACCTTCCCCGGACCGCATCGATGAACGCAGCGGGGAGAACCGCCCTGGCGACCCTGCGGGTCCATGGCGGGAGCAGTTTGAAGATGTCGAATTCCACTGCGCGTCCCATTCATCGGGGTAGACAGGTACGCCCGGATCAATCTAAGCGATTATCATACCTAAGACCGCTGCGTGCATGGCGCGCTAGAATGTGGTGCCGCGAGTGGCGTGCAGGAGTGAATCGAGAGAGCATGCGTATCCAACAAGTCTCGGCAAGCGATATGGGAGGCGGCGCCGAGCGGGTCGCGTCCGACCTGCACCGCGCGTACCTCGCTCGCGGCCTGGACGCCTGGCTCGCCGTGGGCTCGAAGAAGGGCTCGCTTCCGAACACGCTCGAGATCCCCGGTCCGCCTGTCGCGACATCGGGATCTCTCACCGCGCGCATGCGCGTACGGACGACCCGCGCACGCGCTGACCGTGAGTACATACACGACCAGCTCCTCGGCCTCGAGGACATGAGCTTCCCGGCGACACGCGAGCTTCTCGCCCTGCTTCCGGAGCCGGCCGACGTGCTGCATCTCCACAACCTGCACGGCGGGTACTTCGACCTGCGGGCGCTCCCCCGTCTCACAGCCGCGATCCCCACCGCGATCACGCTGCACGACACCTGGCTGCTCGCGGGACACTGCGCCTACTCGCTCGGTTGCGAGCGCTGGATCACCGGCTGTGGGAAGTGCCCCGACATCTCGCGGCCGATGGCTATCCCGCGGGACTCCTCGGCCGCGAACTGGCGACGCAAGCGCGATGTGTACCGGCGCTCCCGCGTGTTCGTTGCAGGACCGTCGAGATGGGTGCTTGCCGAGGCAGAGCGCTCGATCCTCGCCGACGCCATCGTCAGGACCTTCTGCATCCCCAACGGTATCGACACGGCCGTCTTCACGCCCGGTGACCGCTCGGCCGCCCGGGCTGTGCTCGGTCTTCCGTCCGATGCGTTCATCGTCATCACGAGCGCCGCGGGCGCGAACCCCTTCAAGGACTACGCCACGGTCGTACGCGCGTTACCCGCGATCGCCCACAAGCTACCCGGTCGGAACGTACTCCTCGTCGCGCTCGGCACCGAGAGTCATTCAACGGACGCCCGCGTCATCAACGTTCCCTTCTTGAGCGAGCCCGTCCAGATAGCCCGATACCTGCGCGCCGCCGATATCGGCCTACACATGGCGCATGGCGAGAACTTCCCGTTGTCGATCCTCGAGGCGCAGGCTTGTGGTCTGCCGGTCGTCGCAAGCGCCGTCGGCGGCATTCCCGAGACGATCCTGCCCGGCGAGACCGGCCTGCTCGTGCCCGAAGGAGACGACGCGGCGCTCGCGGCGGCCGTCGTCTCGCTCGCGAGCGATCCGGCGCGTCTCCTGCGGATGGGCGTCGCTGCGGCCCTGCACGTGCGCGGCCACTTCGGGCTCGATCGCATGGTGGACGCCTACCTGGCGATGTACGCGGCTATGCTTGAGAACGCCGACACACCAGCGCGCGCTCGATGATCGCCGCACGCTCGCGGGCTCGCGCCTCCCACGAGTAGCGGGACACTGCGGCATCCCGTCCCCTGCGGCCCATCGCACCGGAACGCGCCGGATCCGCGACCAGATCCCGCACCGCGGCCGCGATCGCGGGGGCGTCACCTGCGGGCACGAGTATCCCGCAGTCGTGCTCGCGCACGATCTCGGAGATGCCGATCGTGTCCGAGGCTACCACCGGTACGCCACACGCCATCGACTCGTACAGCTTGAGCGGCGAGAACTTCTCTTCGCGCTCGGGTGCGAGCATCGGCACGAGCGAGAGTGCCGCGTGCGCAGCCACGCCTGCGACCTCGGCATACGGCAGCTTGCCGAGGTAGACGACCCGATCGGGCATCTCGGTCACGGCACGCCTGACCTCGGGGCGCATCGCACCGTCGCCGACGAAGACGAGCGACACGTCCGCGGGCCAGGAGGGATCGCGAACCGCGTCGAGGAGCGTGCCGATTCCCTGCCATGGCGGGAACTGGCCGAAGAACACCGCAAACCGCTCGGGCAGCCCCTCGCGGCGCGATGCGTCCGGGCTGAAGATGCGCGTGTTCGCGCCGTTCCCGTTCGTGAAGACGTTCGGGTTGCCGGTGTCCGCGACGAGCCAGCGAGTAAGCCCTTCGGCGACCGAGATGATGGCGGCGGCGTTGCGGTACTGGTGACGCTGCAGGTGCTCGAAGAGCGGGCGGGCTACGCGCGTTGACGGCCACGCGATGAAGAGGTCCTCGTAGGGACCGTTGCACTCCTGGATCACCGGCACATCCGCGCGACGCGCGGCGTTCGCCGCATACAACGCCATCGGGTGTGCGCGCACATAGAGCACGTCGTAGTCGGCGATTCGCGCCGCGAGCTGCCGCTGCACGCGGCGCATCTCGGCGAGTCGAGCGAGCGGCGGAGGCGAGTCCTCACCGTACGTCGCGAAGTAGCGGTCGACCACCCAACCGAGGGCCTCGAACCCGCTGATGATCTCGGTCACCGCGGCCCAGCTGTCCTGGCCGTCGACGACCGCCTGCAAGCTCAGATATGCGACCCGCATGCCCGTGTGCGCCACCCCGGCTCTCCGACTGCGTGCACGGCTAGTGTACAGTAGTCCCCGTTCCGGGATTGCCGCTCGAGAGTGTGGACGAACGCATGAGGATCGCCACGATAAACGCATCGGTTCTCGGCGGTGGCGCCGAGGCTGTCGCGCTCGCACTCCACACCGAATACCTGCGCCTCGGGCACGATGCGTGGCTGCTCGTGGGTAACCCGAATGCCGAGCGACCCGGTGTCATGCCGGTGCCGAACGACCGCTACCGCTCACCGTGGGCCCGCACGCTGCGCCGCGCCGCGTCCGCAGCGGCCCGCCGCAGCACCAGCAACCGCGACCTGTGGTGGTATGCCGACCGCGCGCTCCGCTCGGCGGCAGAGCCCGGCCGCTACTCGCGCGTGGCGCGAGGCCATGAGGACTTCGACCAGCCCGGAACCGCCCACCTCCTCGAGCTGACGCCCCGGATACCGGAGGTCCTGCACTTCCACAACCTACACGGCTCGTACTTCGACATCCGGAGACTGCCGCAGCTCACCGCCCGAGTGCCGTCCGTGCTCACCCTGCACGACGCCTGGCTCATGACCGGCCACTGCGCCCATCCCTTCGAATGCGAACGCTGGCTCACCGGCTGCGAGACCTGCCCCTACCTCGACCGCTACGTGCCGCTGATGGCCGACGCCGCAGCCGACAACTTCAGCGTGAAGCGTGTCGCCCTCGGCGCGAGCAGCATCGCGTTCGCATCACCCTCGCGGTGGCTGCTCGACATGGCCGAGAAGAGCGGCGTTCTTCAGACAGCACTCGACGCGCGCGTCATCCCCAACGGCATCGACACCGACATCTTCTCCCCGGGCGACCGCAACGTCGCACGAGCGAAGCTCGGCATCGCGCCCGATGCGACAGTGCTGCTCAGCGTCGGGAAGGACATCGCGACCAACCCGTACAAGGGCTTCGAGACGCTGGTCGAAGCATGTGAACGCCTGGCGGGACGCGGGAGCGATGCCAAGCTGATCGCCATCGGCAGCGACGCGCCGCCGCGCAGGTTCGGAGGAATGGAAGTCCGCTTCGCTCCGTTCATCTCGGACTCCGCAGCCCTCGCGACGTACTACCGTGCGGCCGACGTCTACGTCCACCCCGCGCAGGCCGAAGTCCTCGGCCTCACCATCATCGAAGCGATGGCGTGCGGCCTGCCGGTGGCGGCATCCGACGTTGGCGGCATCCCGGAGGTGATCGAGCACGGCGCGAACGGCCTGCTCTTCCGTGCAGGAGATGCGATCGACCTGGCCGAGAAGCTGACGCTGCTGCTGGGTGATGCCGCCGTGCGAACCCACCTTGGCGCGAACGGCGAGAAGCGCGCGAGAGAACGGTTCTCGGTACGCGCTCAGGCGCAGTCGTATCTGAGCTACTACGCGGATACTGCCGCCAGACGGGAGCGTCGATCATGAGCCGCCCCAGGGTCTCGATACTCACCCCGTCGTTCAACCAGGCCGAGTGGCTCACTGACAATCTCCGCTCGGTCGCGACGCAGACCTACCCGAACGTCGAGCACGTCATCATGGATGGCGGCAGCACCGATGGCAGCGTCGAGCTGCTTGAGAGCGCTGGCGACGGCGTCGTCTGGCGCAGCGAATCCGATGGCGGCCAGGCCGAGGCGATCAACAAGGCGTTCGAGGCGTCGACGGGCGATATCATCGGCTGGATCAACGCCGACGACGCGTATGTGGACGCAGGAGTCCTCGCGGACGTCGTTTCATTCTTCGAGCGCAACGCGAAGGTCGACGTCGCGTACGGTCACTGCCTGCAAACGACTGCGGACGGCCTCGTCATCCAGGTGCTATGGGCGCCCCCGTTCGACGTCAGGCTCCTGAGTACCGTCGATTTCATTAGCCAGCCGACTGCCTTCATCCGTCGACGCGTGCTCGAGGCGCCCATGCTCGACGAGACCTTCCATTTCGCGTTGGACTACGATCTGTGGCTCGGACTCGCGCATCGCGGTACCACCTTCGCCCGCATGCCCCGGATCGTAGCGATCGACCGCCACCAGCCAGCGCGCAAGTCGCTCACGATGCTCGACGTGCACGAGGCGGATTCGCAGCGCCTGGCCAAGACGTACGGCGCTGCGCTGCCCGGCCAGAACGACCGGGCACGATCGCGCTTCTACCTGCGGCAGCGCCTCTTCGGCGCGATGTGGATTCCACGGATTCCGACTGAACTCGCGTTCGACGCGCCTCCGAACCCGCTCGCGGGCCTGTGGCGCCGACAGCTGTTCTCGCGAAAGACCGCATGGCCGGAGGGGTACCGATGAGCGAGCAACCTCTGGTCTCGATCCTCACGCCGTCGTTCAATCAGGCCGAATGGCTCGGCAGCAACATTCGCTCGGTCGCGCTGCAAACGTATCCCGACATCGAGCACATCGTGATCGACGGTGGGAGCACCGATGGCAGCGTCGAGCTGCTGGAAGAGGCCGAGGGCATCACGTGGCGCTCAGGGCCGGACCGCGGTCAAGCCGACGCGATCAACAAGGCGTTCGCGCTTTCCACAGGGGAGATCATCGGCTGGATCAACTCGGACGATGCGTACTTCGACGACCGCGTCATCGAGGATGTCGTGCGTTTCTTCCAGCGTCATCCTGAGGTCGATGTGGTGTACGGCCACGCCGCACAGGTCGATGGGAACGGTCGGATCATCTGGATGATCTGGGTTCCGCCGTTCTGGCGGCGGGTACTCAAGGTCACGAACTTAATCGGCCAGCCAGTCGCCTTCATCAGGCGCCGCGCGCTCCGCGAGCCGATGCTCGACGAGACCTACCAGTTCGCGATGGACTACGAGCTCTGGCTTCGCCTCGAGCGCGAGGGTCGCGTCTTCCGGCGAATTTCGAGGATCACCGCCGTCGACCGCCACCAGCCTGGGCGCAAGTCCGAGACGATCGCAGAGGTTCTCCACTCGGACTTCAACCGCCTGGCCGAGTCGCATGGCCGCGGCTATCCGCGCGGCAAGCGCGTGCTTTCCTGGGGCTTCTACACGCTCCGGCGTGCCATGGGCGCCATCCTCGTCCCGAGGATCCCATGCGACCTCGCGTTCACGGACGTACGCACGCCCAAGACCGAGATCCTCAAGCGACAGCTGTTCTCGTGGCGAAGCGCCTGGCCGAGAGACTACCGGCAACCCTAGTGCGAGGCTCCCACGCCTGCCGCGCCGTCGCTGCTGCGATGACACTTGAGGCAGGCGCCGTCGAACGACTTCATGTTCGGGTCGCTCATGGCGGTGAGGTCTGAACCGGCGGCGTTGCTTGCGATACCCATCCACAGCCACGCGCGGCCAGCGCCCAGGTTGCTGGCGCCGACAGCCGTCTGCGAGTGCGGGAACGTGAAACCGGAGCGCGTGGCGTCGTCGGTCTGGTCGTGGCAGCTCGTGCAGCCGTAGATCGGATTGTATGAAGCGTGGGCAGAGGTTGCCTCGGCAGACGCGGTGATGTGACCGGTCTTGAGGACCTCGGTGCCGAAGGACTCGGGGTACTTGGTGAGACGATCCTCGGCGTAACCCTTGTTGATCACCGGCAGCATGGTCTGCTCGTGGCAGCCCCAGCTGTTGCAGGTGTAGCCGACGACCACAGCCTGACGGGTGCCGTTGTCGAGCGGGGTCGTGCCGTCCTCCTCGAAGCCGTTCAGGAGGTTGGCCGTCACACCGGAGCTGGTCGGGTTCGAAACGGCGGCGGCGACCGAGAGGTCGGCCTTGGCGCCGGAGTCGGCCAGGTTCGGCATGTTGCCGATGAGCTTCGCAGCGAAGATCTTGTACTGCGACGCGCCCGCGCCGTGCGGGTTGTTGAGGTGGCAGCCTCGGGTGTTACAGCTCGCGTCGGTGCCGGAGCTGTGCGGGCCGCCGGACTGCCAGGACACGAGAACGTCCGTGACCGTCGAGGTGCCGGCCTTGTGGCAACCGGCGCACGTCGCGGTCGCGGTGTTCAGCAGCTTGACGCCGCTCGCGTTCGCGCGGTGGACCGAGTGACAGATGCCGCACTTG
>RCMX01000001.1:73137-167642 GCA_004348925.1 Actinomycetota bacterium | reverse complement strand
TGACAGATGCCGCACTTGGCCGTGTTGGCCAGGTAGTTGGCGTGTACGCCCGGGTTAGCGGGGTTGGCGCCCAGTTCGGAAAGCGGCGTGCCGCTCCCATCACCTGCACCGGTCGTCCATGAGTAGTAGTCAGGATAGCTCCATGTCGCTTCGTGCTGATTCGGGTGACAGGCGCCACATTCGGTCGTCCCCGAAGCGATCGCCGCAATCACGAAGGACTTCGTGCTCTCGTGACATGTCGCGCAGTTGAACTTCACTGCCGATTCGGTCGGGTACTTCACGTGCTCCGCCAGAAGCGAATTCTCGTGACAGCTCGCGCACACGGTCCCCGTGATGCCGGCGTCGTGCTGCGAATCGATCGCAGAGGCATCGTGGCTGTAGATGCTCGGATAGGCAGGATTGTGGCAGTCCGTGCAATCGTAGAAGCGCGAGGTGATTCCCGACTGGCGCCCGAGCGGCGAGAGCGGGAAGTAGACGTACCCCGCATCCAGCGATGCCGACGTACCGTGCACGTACGTCGTGACGTTCGGCCACGTGGTGATATGACACGACGCGACGCATGACCCCGCTGGTCGTGTGGTGAAGTCGGCCCCCTGGTGATCGATATCAGAGCCGAAGTAGTAGGTGTGGCACGCCGTACAGTTGGTGAGCGGATGTGTTTGATAGGTGATTGAATGGCAATCCGCACAGTTGGTGAAGTCGACCGGCATCGTGTCTGCCGTCGCAACGGCACCACCGAGTGCGAGAACGAATGCAATCACCGGCAGCACGTATCGGACAACCTCACGAAGACGTGAGATCGAAGGCACAGCCTTCGGTGCCGTCGCGTCTGTCACTCACACACCCCCGGTGCAATGGTCGGACCTGTCTGGCAAGAACCAGAAAGAATCCTTGAGCCTGAGACGATTGTACCCCACGCGTCTACCCCAGATCTTCCGGCACGGCGATATGACCGGCAACAGCCGTCGCGGCCGCGACAGCCGGCGAGCCGAGATACACCTCGCTCGTTGGGTCGCCCATGCGACCTACGAAGTTGCGGTTCGTGGTCGCCATCGCGCGCTCCCCTGCCGCGAGGATACCCATGTGTCCGCCGAGACATGGCCCGCATGTCGGCGTGGAGACCGCGGCTCCCGCGTCCAGGAAGATGTCGAAGAGGCCCTCATGCATCGCATCGCGGTAGATCTGCTGCGTGGCCGGAAGGATGATGAGCCGCACGTCGGGATGGACATGCCTGCCTTTGAGTATCTCGGCGGCGATGCGAAGGTCCTCAAGACGACCGTTGGTGCAAGAGCCGATGACGACCTGGTTCACCCACACGTCGCGCGCATCCTCAGCGGGACGGGTGTTGCTCGGCAGATGCGGGAACGAGACGGTCGGTTTGATGGCCGTCGCATCGATCTCGTACACCTGCGCGTACACCGCGTCGGGATCCGAGAAGTACTCGGTCCACGGGCGCTCAGTGCGGCCCTTCATGTAGGCGCGGGTCGTGTCGTCAACCGCGATGATGCCGCTCTTTCCGCCAGCCTCGATCGCCATGTTGCAGATCGTCATGCGACCTTCCATGCTGAGCGACTCGATAGTGTCACCCGTGAACTCCATGGCCTGGTAGAGAGCACCGTCCACGCCGATGAGCCCGATGATGTGCAGGATGATGTCCTTCGCACTCACCCAGCGGCCGAGCGTGCCGGTCACGTTGAACCTGAGGCTCGGCGGCACCTTGAACCACGCCTCGCCGGTCGCCATGCCCACGGCGGCGTCGGTGGAGCCAACGCCGGTAGCGAAGGCGCCGAGCGCGCCGTACGTGCATGTATGCGAGTCGGCGCCGATGATGACATCGCCGGCACCCACGACGCCCTGCTCGGGCAGGAGCGCGTGTTCCACGCCCATGCACCCGATCTCATAGTAGTGAGAGATTCCCTGCGCCCTGGCGAACTCACGCATCAGCTTCGCCTGCTCGGCGCTCTTGATGTCCTTGTTCGGGGTGTAGTGGTCGGGCACGAGCGCGATCTTCCCGGCATCCCAGACGTGATCGATGCCTATCTTCGCGAACTCCCTGATGGCGATCGGCGCTGTGACGTCATTCGCGAGCACAAGATCGAGCCTGCAATTGACGAGCTGCCCGGGCTCGACCTCCGGTAGGCCGGCGTGCGCGGCGAGGATCTTCTCGGTGATGGTCATCGGTCGGCTCATGGTCTAGATCTCCTCGGGTACCGTGGGGGCCTGCGAGACAAGCAGCCGGTTGAGCGCATTGGTGTACGCCTTCGCTGAAGCTACGATGATATCCGAATGCGCGCCGCGACCGGTGAAGATCCGGCCGTCGCCGCTCTTGATGCGAATGGTGACTTCGCCGAGGGCGTCGATGCCGCGCGTGACGGCCTCGACCCGGAACTCGGTGAGGTCGTTCTCCACATCCACGATGCGATTGATCGCCTTGTACACCGCGTCAACCGGGCCGGTGCCGTGGCTGGAGTCGATGAGGTGCTCTCCCTCCTGCGTGACGAGTTCGACCGTCGCCGTCGGGATCCCCGGCTCGCCGCTCGTGAAGTGGATCTGCGCGAGGTGGTAGACCTCGTTCAGGGTCCGCTCGCTCTCGCCCACGAGCGCCTCAAGGTCCTCGTCGTAGACTTCCTTCTTCTTGTCGGCCAGCTCAAGAAACGCCGAGTAGACCCGATCGAACTCCGCATCCTGCAGCTCGTAACCCAGATCACCCAGGCGGTGCTTGAGCGCGTGACGGCCGCTCCGCGCGGTGAGCACGATGCTCGAGCCGCCCACCCCCACATCCGCCGGATCGATGATCTCGTAGGTGCTGCGCTCCTTGAGCACGCCGTCCTGAGGGATGCCCGAGGAGTGCGCGAACGCGTTCGCGCCAACGATGGACTTGTTGGGCTGCACGAGAATGCCCGAGATGCTCGAGACGAGGCGCGACGTGCGCGTGATTTCTCGGGTGTTGATGCGCGTGTCGGCGCCGAAGACATCCGGACGCTGCTTGAGCGCCATCACAACCTCTTCGAGTGCGGTGTTGCCCGCCCGCTCGCCGATGCCGTTCACGGTGCACTCGACCTGGCGTGCGCCCGCCTTCACGCCCGCGAGCGCGTTGGCGGTCGCCATTCCGAGGTCGTTGTGGCAGTGCACAGACACGATCGCGTTCTCGATACCGTCAACGTTTTCGATGAGCCCGCCGATGAGCGAGCCGAAGACCTCGGGGTACGCGTAGCCGGTCGTGTCCGGGATGTTCACGACGGTGGCGCCAGCGGCGACGACCGCCTGGATCACGCGGTACAGATACTCGGGGACCGCTCGTCCGGCGTCCTCGGCGTAGAACTCGACGTCGCCGACGAGGTTGCGCGCGAACTTCACGGCCGCGACGGCGCGCTCGAGCGCCTCGTCTTCGCTGATGCGAAGCTTGTCGCGCAGGTGGCTCTCCGAGACGCCGATGCCGGTGTGGATGCGCGGCCGCTTGGCTGTTGCGAGCGCATCGACCGCGACCTCGATGTCGTTCGGGATCGCCCTGGACAGCGCGCACACCACGACCGCGTCGCCGACCTCGGCGCCGATCTTGCGCACGCTCTCGAAGTCGCCGGGACTCGAGATCGGGAAGCCGGCCTCGATGACATCGACGCCGAGACGCACCAGCTGGCGCGCGATCTCCAGCTTCTCCTCGGTGTTCATGCTTGCACCCGGCGACTGCTCTCCGTCGCGCAGCGTGGTATCGAATATCTGGACTCTGTCGGTGCTCATGGTGTGCCCTCCATCGTGGTGTCGTCGCATGCGAACCTACCCGCCGGCGACCTCAGATGAGGTCCACCGGCCAGGTAAGTCGGAGACCATGCGTCACGTATGTCGGGCGATGGATCACAGCTCGATGCTCCAGGCGTCGGTCATCTCGGCAGTCGCTTTGATTCGGGCGAGGATCTCCTCGGAGAGCGCCGTGTCGACGACGAGACCCATGAGGGCGGTGCCGCCGGCGGCGGTGCGTCCTACCTGCATGGATGCGATGTTGATACCCTCGTCGCCGAGGATGGTGCCGACCTTGCCGATCATGCCGGGGCGGTCCGGATAGCGGAAGAACGCCATGAACTCGCCGGGCGCCATGTCGAGGTCGTAGCCGAAGAGCGAGACGAGCCGCGGCTCGTTCGCCTTGCCGATGAGCGTCGCGGCGATCTCCACGGGCCCACTGGCGGTGGCAGCACGCACGATGAGCATGTTGGTGTAGTCATGCGTTTCGGCGCGCTTCGTCTCGGTTACCTTGAGGCCGCGCTGCTCGGCGTAGTAGTTCGCGTTCACGAAGTTGACGGGCTCATCGGAGACGCGTCCGAGCAGGCCCTTGAGCACGGCGGTCTTGAGGATGCGCGTGTCGGTGTCCGCGAGCTGACCGACGGTGAGCACATCAAGCTCATCGATGCCGGCGCGCGCGAACTGCGCGACCGCTGCGCCCAGGCCCTCGGCAAGCGTGATGAACGGTCCGACCTTCTCCATGACGTCGGGCGCGACCGGCGCGATGTTCACGGCCGTCGGCACCATGTCGCCGTTGAGACCGGCGATGACGAGCTCGGCGATCTGGTCGCCGGCGCGGTCCTGCGCCTCGTCGGTCGAGGCGCCCAGGTGCGGCGTGAGGATGACGTTCTCGATCGCATGCAGCGCCGACTCCGTGCATGGCTCGACCTCGAAGACGTCGATGGCCGCCGAGGCGACCTTGCCGCTCTTGAGAGCCGCTACGAGTGCTTCCTCCTGGTAGATGCCGCCGCGTGCCGTGTTGATGAGTCGGACGCCGGTGCGCATCTTCGCGAACTGCTCGGCACCGAACATGCCGATGGTCTCCTTCGTCTTGGGCAGGTGCACCGTGAGGAAGTCGACCTTCGGGAGCATCTCGTCGATGGTGGCGACGAGCTCCACGCCGAGAGCCGCGGCGCGCTCCTCGGAGATGTAGGGGTCGTACCCCACGAGCTTCATGCCGAGGCCGCGTGCGCGCTCCGCCACAAGCGTGCCGATGCGGCCGAGACCCACCACGCCAAGCGTCTTCTCGTAGACCTCGGTGCCGGTGAACTTGGAGCGCTCCCACTTGCCCGCGTGCATGCTCGCGTTCGCCTGCGGGGTGTTGCGCGCGCTCGCCAGCATGAGCGTGATCGTCTGCTCGGCGGCTGACACGATGTTGGAGGTCGGCGCGTTGCACACGACGATGCCGCGCTCGGTCGCCGCGACAACGTCGACGTTGTCCACGCCCACGCCCGCGCGGCCGATGATCTTGAGCTTCGCTGCCGCCTCGATGATCGGACGCGTCGCCTTTGTGGCCGAGCGGACTACCATCGCGTCATAGTCGGCGATGATCGCGACGATCTCGTCCTCGGCGAGGCCGGTCTTCACATCGACGTCGAGACCCGCATCGATGAGCTTCTGAATGCCGGTGTCGGAGATCTTGTCTGCTACCAGTACCTTCATCGCTACTCCCCCATGAAGACGGCTTCGGCGGCCTTGATGCCGGCACCGCGCTCGAACGTATAGCCAAGCTCCGCGAGCGTCATCTCAAGCGCCGCAAGAGTGGTGATGATGTCGAACTCCCCGAAGTAGCCGAGGTGACCCACGCGGAAGATCCTGCCCGCGTAGTCATCCTGGCCGCCGGCGATGGTCACGCCGTACTTGCTCTTCATGATCTTCACGATGGCCTTGCCGTCCACGCCCTCGGGCACCCACACCGGCGTGACCGCACTGCCGCGACCTTCGGCGGGAGCGAACAGCTTGAGCCCCAGCGCCTCGCAGCCCTTGCGGGTCGCCTCGGCAAGCATGCTGTGGCGCTTGATAACGTTCTCGATGCCCTCGTCCCGGATCATCTTGAGCGCCTCGTTCAGGCCGAGCACGAGCGTGACCGCCGGCGTGAACGGCGTGGTGTCCTTCTCGATGTTCTTCTTGTACTTCATCCAGTCGAAGTAGAACTTCGGCAGCGTCGAGCGCTCGTATGCCTTCCATGCCTTCGCGCTCACCGTGCACGCCGCAAGGCCCGGCGGGAGCATGAGGCCCTTCTGCGAGCCGGTCATGACGACGTCAAGGCCCCACTCGTCGGTCTTGCACTCAACGGCGCCGATGCCGGTGATGGAGTCGACGATGAGCACGCACTCGTCGTACCCCTTCACGATCTCACCGATGGCCTTGACGTCGTTCAGCACACCCGTGGAGGTCTCGGACTGCGTCACGATGACGCCACGCACGCCCGGATTCTCGGCGAGCGTCTTCGCCACGTCGGCGGTGTTCACGACCTCTTCCCACCCGTACTTGAGGTCGATGACGTTCACGCCATACGCCTCGCAGATGTTCTTCTGCCGGTCGCCGAACTTGCCGTTGCGGCATACGATGACCGTGTCACCCGCCGAGAAGCAGTTCACGATCGCGGACTCCATGACGCCGGTGCCCGAACACGCGAAGAGCAGCGCGTCGCCCTCGGTCTGGAACACGTACTTGAGGCCTTCGACCGCATCCTTGAAGGCCGCCGAGAAATCCGGCGTCCGGTGATGGATGATCGGCGCGGCCATCTTGAGCATGACCTCGGCGGGTACCGGGGTCGGCCCCGGTGTCATCAGGTACTGCTTCTTCATCTCTTACGCTCCCAATCCGCTACATGACTGCTGCCGTCGCCCGGCATCGACGGCGTTCGTAGCCGGGTAGTGCCTGAATCCGTTGCTCGTCAGTGCCTACGCGTCCTTCTTGATCCATGCGAACATGCTGCGCATCTCGGCGCCGACCTCTTCGATGAGGTGCTCGGCGTGGATGCGGCGCATCGCCTTGAAGTGCGGCTGACCGGCGCGGTTCTCGAGGATCCAGTTGCGCGCGAACGTGCCGTTCTGAATCTCCCAGAGCGCCTCGGCCATGGCCTCGCGAGTCTCGTCGGTGACGATCTTCGGTCCGGTCACGTAGTCGCCGTACTCGGCGGTGTTGCTGATGGAGTCGCGCATCTTGGCCATGCCGCCCTCGTACATGAGGTCGACGATGAGCTTCACCTCGTGCATGCACTCGAAGTACGCGATCTCGGGCTGGTAGCCAGCCTCAACAAGCGTCTCGAAGCCAGCCTGCACCAGGTGTGTGAGACCGCCGCAGAGCACGACCTGCTCGCCGAAGAGATCCGTCTCGGTCTCTTCCTCGAACGTGGTCTCGATGACCGCGGCGCGTGCGCCGCCGATGCCCATCGCGTAAGACAGCGCGAGCTCGGTCGCCTTGCCGCTGGCATCCTGGTGAACCGCGATGAGGCACGGCACGCCGGAGCCCTCGGTGAAGACGCGGCGAACCATGTGGCCCGGACCCTTGGGGGCGATCATCACGACGTCGACGCCCTCGGGCGCGACGATTTGATCGAAGTGGATGTTGAAGCCGTGCGCGAAGGCAAGTACCTTGCCCGGCGTCATCGACTCGTGAATCTCCGAGTAGTACGTGTGCGACTGAGTCTCGTCCGGCGTGAGGATCATGACGAAGTCGGCTTCCTGCGCAGCCTCGCGCGGGGTCGCGACCTTGAGGCCGGACTCCTTGACCTTGTCCCACGACTTTGAGCCGGGACGAAGGCCGACGCGGACGTCCACGCCCGAGTCGTGCAGGTTGAGCGCGTGCGCGTGACCCTGGCTGCCGAAGCCGATCACAGCGACCTTGCGCCCTTGGATGAGGCTCAGATCGCAGTCCTTCTCGTAGTATACGGTGGCCATGATGCCCTCCTGATCGATTACCCGGTCCCCCGGGGAGTTGCTTTGCTTATGCGTCCTTCGAGCCGCGCGCGAGCGCGATCTTGCCGGTTCGTGCCAGCTCCTTGATGCCGTACGTGCGAAGCAGGTCTTCCATCGCGAGCAGCTTCTCGCTCGTGCCGGTCGCCTCGATCGTCAGGCTCTGTTTGCCGACATCGACGATCTTCGCCCGGAACACGTTCGCGATCTCGATGATCTCGTGGCGTCGCTCCGGTGGCGCGTTCACCTTGAAGAGCACGAGTTCGCGGTCGATCATCTCCTTGGGATCCAGATCCTGGATCTTGAGAACGTTGATGAGCTTGTGCAGCTGCTTCGTGACCTGCTCAAGCGGCGTGTCCTCTGCCGAGACGACGATCGTCATGCGGGAAAGCGTGGGGTCCTCGGTTATGCCGACTGCGAGCGAGTCGATGTTGAACCCGCGTCGCGCGAAGAGCGATGCCACGCGCATAAGGACACCCGGCTTGTTCTCCACGAGTACCGACAGGGTGTGATGCATTACTCCCACACCTCCTCAAGAAGCTCGTCGTCAAGCATTTCGCTCACCGGCCCGCCGGGTATGCCGCCAAGCATCTCATCGATCGATCCACCCGGAGCGACCATCGGGTACACGTTCTCGCTCGAGGGAACCCTGCAGTCCACGATGACCGGGCCGTCGTACTCGAACGCCTTGAGCAGCGTGGCGTCAAGATCGGCCGGGTCCGTCACCCGTAGCCCAAGGCAACCGTACGCTTCGGCGACCTTCACGAAGTCCGGGATGTCCTGATTGAGGATCGACGAGGCATAGCGTTCTCCGTAGAACAGCTCCTGCCACTGATGCACCATGCCGAGGACGCCGTTGTTGAGGATCACGATCTTCACCGGGATATGGTTGATCTTCGCGGTGGCAAGCTCCTGGATGTTCATCTGGATGCTGCCGTCGCCAGCGATGTCGATCACCAGATGCTCCGGTCGCCCAAGCTGCGCGCCCATCGCGGCCGGGAAGCCGAAACCCATGGTCCCCAACCCGCCAGAGGAGACCCACGTGCGGGGCTCGCGGATGTGCGTGTACTGGCACGACCACATCTGGTTCTGACCGACCTCCGTCGTGATGACCGTGGGGCGGTCCTTGGTGAGCTCGCGTATGCGCTCGACGACGTACTCGGGCATGAGCACACCCTCGGGGGTGTGGTAGTGGAACGGATAGCGCGAGCGCCAGTCGTCGATGACGCGCATCCACGCGTCGGTGTGGGGCTCGGCGCCCATCTTCCGCAGCTCGGCGACAATCGCCGCGAGCACGTTCTTGGCGTCGCCGACGATCGGCACGTCTGCGGCCTTGTTCTTGCCGATCTCGGCAGGGTCGATGTCGATGTGTATGACCTTCGACTTGCTGGCGAAGCTCGAGAGCTTGCCGGTCACGCGATCATCGAAGCGGACGCCCACGCCAATGAGCAGGTCCGTCTCGGTGATGGTGTAGTTGGTGTACTTGGCGCCATGCATGCCGGGCATACCCACGAACAGGTGATGGTCCTCGGGGAAGCAGCCTTTGCCCATGAGCGTCGTTACGACCGGCAGCTGCATGAGCTCCGCGAGTTCCTTGAGCTCTTTCCATGCGCCCGAGGCAAGTACGCCTCCGCCCGCATAGAGGAGCGGCTTGCGTGCCTTGGCGATGAGACCCGCCGCCTGCTTGATCTGCTTGGTGTGGCCCTTGTACGTGGGCTTGTAACCGGGCAGATTCACCGTCTCGGGATAGTGGTAGTCGATCTCGCCCTTGCTCACGTCGACAGGAATGTCGATGAGTACCGGGCCGGGACGACCGGTCGAGGCGATGTGGTACGCCTCCTTGATGACACCGGGGAGTTCCTCGGCGCTCTTCACCAGGTAGTTGTGCTTGGTGATCGGGATGGTGATGCCCGTCATGTCCGATTCCTGGAACGCGTCGGTGCCGATGACGTGCGTGGCGACCTGCGCCGTGAATACCACCATCGGGATCGAGTCCATGAATGCGTTCGCGATACCGGTGACCGTGTTGGTGGCACCGGGACCGCTCGTGACGATGGCCGCCGCGGGTCTGCCTGTGACGCGAGCGTAACCATCGGCTGCATGCACTGCGGCCTGCTCGTGCCGGACGAGGATCGTCCGCGGGCTCTCCACGTCGAAGAGCGCGTCGAAGATCGGCAGCGCTACCCCACCGGGATACCCGAAAACGACCTCGACCCCCTCGTTTTGAAGGGATCGCACGAGCGCTTGCGCGCCAGAGATCCTCATCTCGTCACCTCCTGTGACCGTTGTGTTCCGACTGTTTGCCTCACGAGAGCACCGCACCTTCATCGGCGCTTGATACGAACCGCGCGTAACGCGCGAGATACCCATCGGTGACCTTCGGTGCCGGTGCGACCCACTCGCGCCGGCGCATCGCAAGACGCTCGTCGGTGACGTCGACCGTGAGCGTCCCCGCATCGATGTCGATCTCGATGATGTCGCCTTCCTCGAGCAGCGCCATCGGTCCGCCCTCGGCAGCCTCCGGGCTTACGTGCCCGATCGACGCGCCGGATGTCGCGCCCGAGAAGCGCCCGTCGGTGATGAGCGCAACGCTTCCCGCGAGCCCCATCCCCTTCACGGCAGAGGTGGGCGCGAGCATCTCGCGCATACCCGGCCCGCCCTTGGGGCCCTCGTAGCGGATGACGACAACGTCGCCGGCAACGATCTTCCCGCCGAGGATGGCATCCGATGCGGCCTCTTCCGAGTCGAATATCCGAGCCGGACCGCTGTGCTGGCGCATCTCGGCGGCTACTGCAGACTGCTTCACGATCGCACCGCGGGGAGCAAGGTTGCCTTTGAGAACGCGTAGTCCGCCCTCTGCGTAGTACGGCTCGTCGATCGAGTGGATGATGCGACCATCAGCACCCGGATTGCCTTTGAGGTTGTGATGCAGCTTCTCGCCCGTGACGGTCATGACGCTCTCGTCGATGAGGTCGCGCTTCGCGAGCTCAGCAAGGATCGCCTGGATACCGCCGACGAAGTACAGGTCCTCCATATGGAAGTCGCTCGCCGGCGAGACGCGGACCAGGTTCGGCGTGCGGGCGCTCACCTCGGCCCAGTCGTCGAGCGTGATATCCGCGCCTGCTTCGTGCGCGATCGCAGTGAGGTGCAGTACCGTGTTGCTCGAGCCGCCGAACGCCATGTCGAGCGTCATTGCGTTCCGGATCGCGGCTGGCGTCATGATGTCGCGGGCGGTGATGCCACGCTTGAGCAGCTCCATGACCTGCATGCCGGCGTGCTTCGCCAGCCGGATGCGCTCCGAGTAGACCGCGGGGATCGTGCCGTTGCCCGGAAGCCCCATGCCGATCGCCTCGGTGAGGCAGTTCATCGAGTTGGCGGTGAAGAGCCCGGCGCAGCTACCGCACGTGGGACATGCGGCGTTCTCGAGGTCGCACATCTCATCCTCGGTGACCGTGCCTGCACGGACGGCGCCCACCGTGGAGAAGACGGTGTCGAGGTCGACGTCCTTGCCCTTCCACTTGCCGGCGAGCATAGGGCCGCCAGAGACGACCACCGTGGGGATGTCGAGCCGGGCGGCAGCCATGAGCATGCCGGGGATGATCTTGTCGCAGTTCGGGATCATGACCATCGCGTCGAACGCATGGCCCTGAACGACGAGTTCCACCGAGTCCGCGATGATCTCGCGCGATGCGAGCGAGTAGCGCATGCCGGCGTGGCCCATGGCGATGCCATCACACACGCCGATCGTGGAGAACTCGAGTGGCGTACCACCGGCCATTCGAATGCCCGACTTGACCGCATCGGCGATCGCGCCGAGCTGGAGGTGCCCCGGGATGATCTCGTTCGCCGAGTTGACGACGGCGATAAGCGGCCGCGAGATCTCTTCATCGGTGAGTCCGTCTGCCTTGAGCAGGCTCCGGTGCGGGGCCCTGTTGGGGCCCTTCTTCATGCGATCGCTGCGAAGCTCCATGCGCCCACCTTCTTCAGGGGACGGCGGATTCGCCAGTGCCGCATGCAACGCGAGTGAAACGGGAGGCCGGATACGACAGAACCGCGTAGAGCACGCTTCGCCCCGACCAGGGACGAGAACGAAAGCTCCCGCGGTACCACCCCGTTTGGCAAGCACCCGCAGGTGCTCGCCCTCTCATGCGGCAGGTAACGGATGCCACCGACCCGATCTACTTGTTCCGGTCGCTGCGAAGGTCATTCGCGATCGCTGCCGGTCCGTTCGTTCGAGCGGCTCAGGGGTGAGTTTCGAAGCGTCCTGCGCCGGGCTTCCACCGTCCCCGGCTCTCTGCTGCAGGATTGACCTCTACTGTCCCCGTCAACGCCATTTCCATATGTGAAGATCAGGCTCGGAGTATAGCCGAGCAGCCAGGGACGGGCAAGAAGCGCTATCCGTGCCGCAAGGCCACCACACGGTAGCGCATACGGTCAGCGCCGTGCACCTTCAACGACTATGGTCCGCCCCGTACCGTCACCCCGCACCGCCATGAGCTTGGTCGCTTCGCCCTGCCACGCGTTGCCCTCGATGAAGTAGAGGCGTTCGTCACAACCCCAGCAGAGCGGATAGTCATCGCGTCGCACGGAGAGCGAGGAGGGTGCGCCGCCGTCCGCCGCGTTCACGGCGAACAGGCGCGAGTATCCGTCATCGCCCACCTCGGCGAATGCGAGACGCGCGCCGTCTGTACTCAGACACAGGTCCTGGAATGAAGCACGTGCCCCCGCTTGCGGCCCGCTCCTCAGGACTACTCCCCCGCCGCCGGAAAACGTCATAGAGCGGATCTCGGCGGGCGCGAGGTCATCCGCGGCAACGGCGTAGTAGACGTGGTCCGGGCCGGCCGCCACGTCAACGGCGTAGCCGCTCACACCTAGCGTCGCTGCCTTGCCACCGCGGTATGCCACGATCGCCGAGGAGCCATCGGCGTTCGCGCGAATGCCGACGACCGTCGCACCGTCGGCCGAAACCGCCGGCGACGTCCCGGCGAAGAGCGCCGAGCCACCCGTACCGTCCTTTGACACACGACGCACACCGGAGCGGGCGCCATCTCCGGTGAAGACGCACCATCCGGAGTCCTGCGGCCACGCCGGTCGCTCGAGCGCCGCCTGTCCCGCGTCCACCTGCGTGCCGGTGGCGACGTTCACAAGCATGAGATGACGCTTCGCCGAGTCGACGAACGCCAGCGTACGTCCATCCGGGGAGAGTGCGAAGACGCCATCCTCGGAGTCAGCCACGACCACTTCTCCAGAGCCGTCCCGGCGAGCCACGCACAGCTTGCCTGCCCGACGATAGGCGACCGTGCAAGTCGCCGCGCCGGGCTTCGCCGCGGGATCGACCACCCCCGGGGTGCCGGTGGCCGTGATCGATTCGGTCGCCGCGGCGCTTGCGGTCTCGTCTACCGACACGGTGCCGGATGCGCTCTTCGAGCCCGGGATGGGTTCGTAGGTGGCCGAGGGCGTCGCTGCCGGAGCCCGACCGAACAGCAGCCAGGCCCCCGCAGCGACAGCCGCGAGTGCCGCGAGCCCTATCCCCGCCCAGACGAGCTGCTTGCGTCGGCGCTCGATACGCGCCCACTCTGCTGCATCTGTCGGCTGAGGAGGATGTTCCTCCATGCTCGCCTCCGCGGTGTTCTAGAACGTGGCGATGATCGCGTCGGCGTACGCCTGCGTGCCCACGGCGCCGTCGGTCGATCCGGTGTTGGTGCGCTTGATGTCGTACGTGACGCTGACGCCCTCGGCCAGCACGGTCTTGACGCCGGCGAGGATCTTCTCGGCAGCATCGAACTCTCCGAGGTGCTTGAGCATGAGAACCGCGGTGAGGATCTCGGCGGTCGGGTTAGCCATATCCTTGCCTGCGTACTTCGGCGCGCTGCCATGAACTGGCTCGAACACAGCGCACTCGGCACCGATGTTGGCGCCGGGCGCCATGCCAAGACCGCCGATGAGACCGGCGGCGAGGTCGCTCACGATGTCGCCGTAAAGATTCGGGAGCACCACGACGTCGAACTGCTCGGGATAGAGCACGAGGCCCATGCACGTCATGTCGACGATACGGTCCTCGAACTCGACGCGACCTTCGTATTCGGCCGCGACCTTGCGGGCGACGTCGAGGTAGAGGCCATCGGAGTACTTGAGGATGTTCGCCTTATGCACCGCCGTGACCTTCTTGCGGCCGTTGGCGAGCGCGTACTCGAACGCGTAACGCACGATGCGCTCGGATCCGGTGATGGAGATCGGCTTGAGCGAGATGCCCGAGTCGGGGCGGATCGTGCCGACGCCCTTCTCGGCGCAGAACCTGATGAGCTCGGCGGTCTCGGGGGCGCCTTCTTCGAACTCGATGCCGGCGTAGAGGTCCTCGGTGTTCTCACGGACGATGACGATGTCGACATCCTCATAGCGCGCACCGGTGCCGGGGATCGAGAACGCCGGGCGGAGGTTCACGTAGAGGTCGAGTTCCTTGCGAAGCGCCACATTCACGCTACGGAAGCCGGTGCCGACCGGCGTGGTGACGGGGCCCTTGATGGCGACCTTGTTGCGGCGGCATGCCTCGATGACGTGCTCGGGAAGCGGTGTGCCGTACTCGGCCATCACATGCTCGCCTGCGTCGGCGATCTCCCACTCGATGTCCACGCCGGTCGCGTCGACGACGCGCCGCATGGCGGTGGTGATCTCGGGACCGATGCCATCGCCGGGTATGAGGGTAACAACGTGCTTGGCCATAAGAGCCTCCTGCGTATCAGGGCCGGGTCACAGCGCCGCGGCCGGGAACGAAGAACAGTGTACGCGAGTAGGCCGACCGAAGGGAGGGGCAGCGAGGACGAGGCGGCATGGCGGTGGAATTCCCGATACCCCCTATGGTATTTGTCAGCACCGCGCAGTATGCTGATTCGGGCACTCCAGGCCCGCCTGACAGACGTTCGTGAAGGAGCCACCATGCAGTTCGACTACACCGTCACCACGCAGAAGTCGTTCGCCGAGGCTGTCGAGGCCGTCCAGACGGCGCTCACAGACAGCGGCTTCCGCGTTCAGTTCGTGCACGACGTGCAAGAGACGCTGGCCGAGAAGGGCTTCGAGCGCGAGCCGCTCACCATCATCGAGACATGCAACGCGAAGCATGCACACGCCGTGCTCGCCGCCGACCCGAAGATCGCGCTCATGCTCCCCTGCCCGGTCGTCGTCTACGAGCAGAATGGTGAGCGGTTCATCAGCACGCTCAAGCCGAGCGTGATCGGCGACTTCTACCCCGAGGCTGACATCGCCGATGCCGCAGCTGCGGTCGAGAAGGTTCTCGTCGGGGTTATCGAGACCGCGCGGTAGAGTCGCACGCGTTCCTGCTCAGACGATTCCCTCAGATTATGGAAGAATGAGACCTGCAACGTAGTCTCGGGGAATGAGGCCTCATGGGATCTGAGCCGACGATCGGGTCGTTCGACAGAAGCGGACAGCTACGTACACGCGATGATGTCCTTCGGGACGCAGTACAGGGAATGCGAGACGAGCAGCTCCGCACGGGCAGGCAGATCGTGGCCAGCATCGACTCCGCCAACGCCGCTCTCTCATCCAGCCTGACCGAGCAGACAAGGATGCTCGGCGCGCTCGGCGACAATCTGCGAGGCGTGGGCGATGAGATTCTGCACCTGAGATACTCGCTCGAGCGCGGCATGGACGCGCTGCATCGACAGGCACATCTGCAGACTGCTCTCCTGTCGGTCATTGCGCAGGCGACCCTCGCCCCTTCGCGGACCAAGGCGCAGGAGTTCGAACGGCGCGCGTTCAGCCTGCTGCAGCGGGGACTGCTCGCGGAGGCCCGGGCGGAGGCGGGCCGTTCGCTCGAAGAAGAGCCGTACCAGTGGGGTGCTCATCACCTGCTCGCTCAGGTAAGCGAGGCTGAAAGCGCACCTGACGAGGCCGTCGAGCACTACAAGCTCGCAATCCGGTACGCAGCAGGCGTTTCGCCACAGCAGCAGGCGCTCTCGTTGGCCGCACTTGCCAGGATGAGCCTGCTGGCTGGCAGCGCCACCGACGCCGAGCAGTTTGCCTGGGAGGCGTATCAGGCGAACCCGACTGCCGAGCTTCTGTACGCAAGCGCCGTGTATCTGGCGACGACCGACGACACCGCAAGCGATGCCGGCGTGCAGGAGAGGCTTTACCGGGCGGTGATCGAACGCCCAGGACTTTCAGTGGTCGCTATGGCCGAGCCACACCTCATCGCACGAAGCGACGCACGAGACGCGGCACTCTCCGACGTACGTGACCTGATGGCGAACCGGGTGTCTTATGCGCTTTCTTGTCTGGACCAAGTGCTCAGCTCGCTGGACGGATTCCTACGGCATCATCGTTCGCAGAGTCCTGCAGAAATCCGCACATACATACGAGCGTCGGTCGTTGCGGCCATCGGCGATCAGGGTACCGCGCCACTCTATGTGAACCACGCCGATCGTATCGCGAGCGAATTGCTGGAGCTCCGGGATCGATTCGCCGGACAGGGGGCTGCCGACATCATCGAGGGCATCCGCGCCGACCGGACGACAACGTCCAGGGCTCTTGATGAGCGAACCATCGAGTCGCTGCAAACCGTGCATGCGAGCTTCCCGCAGATGCTGGATCGAGCCGAATCAGACCTCAAGAAGATGGCGCAGGCCATCGAGAAGGCGACCGGGACCATAACGAACCATGCACTCGGTAATGAGCGCTTTGTGGAAGCGAAGCGCGCGATCATCAACAAGTTTGGGATATCGGCCGACGAACGCCAAAGGTTCATGCGCGCGGCTGCGTCCGCCCCCGCCGAGCGCGCAGCTGTCGCGTACCTCGCACCGATCAGAAAGTACTACTGGGACACCGCCAAGTACGTTGAGGCGGCGCGCCCGGATATCACGCGAGCGCTGCACTAAGGGCCACGAGACCGGCTCGCGCGGAAATGTGACGAAGGCCGCCCGTAGGCGGCCTTCGTCACATTCTCGGTGAGCGCCTATCCTACAGCGCGAATCCGCCGTGCTTCTTGAAGTGCTCCACAAGTCCACCGTCGGCGAGCAGCTGCGCCATGACCGGCGGCAGCGGCGGGAACGGGATCTCCGTGCCCTGCGTCACGTTCTTAAGCACACCACCCTGCAAGTCGAGCTCGAGAACGTCGCCGTCGTTGATGAGGTCGGTGTCGCACTCCACGACCGGAAGGCCGGTGTTGATCGCGTTGCGGTAGAAGATGCGCGCGAAGCTCTTCGCAAGCACCGCCTTGGTGTTGCTGTGGATGAGCACGAGCGGCGCCTGCTCCCGGCTGGAGCCCATCCCGAAGTTGGTTCCCGCCACGAGGAAGCCGCCCTCCGGCTTCACCTTCTCGTAGTAGTTCGGGTCAAGCTCTTCCATCGCATGCTGCGCCATGGCTTCCATGTCGTTGCTCTTGAACTTGTACTTGCCGCTGATGATGTAGTCGGTGTTGATATCGTCGCCGTACTTGAAGGCTTTGGCCGAGATGGTCATCTAGCGCTCCCCTCCCTCGAAGTACTTCCGCGGGTCGGTGATCTTGCCTTCGATGACCGAGGCGGCCACGGTGGCCGGGCTTCCCAGGTAGATGAACGAGTTGCTGTTGCCCATGCGGCCCTTGAAGTTGCGGTTGGCGGTGGAGATCACGTTCTCGCCGTTGCTCGGCACGCCGTTATGGGTTCCCACGCACGGGCCGCAGCCAGGCGTGACGAGCGCCGCGCCGGCCTCCACGAGCGTCTGGATGTAGCCGGCCTCGATTGCGTCCAGCAGGATCTGGCGCGAGGCGGGCGCCACGATGAAGCGCACGTCGGGATGGACGCGGCGGCCCTTGAGGATGCTCGCGGCGATCGCGAAGTCTTCGAGGCGCCCGTTCGTGCACGTGCCGAGGACTCCCTCGGCAATGGGCGTGCCCTCGACCTCTTCGATCGGCGACACGTTGTCGACCGCGTGCGGCTTGGCGACCTGCGGGCCAATCGCGCTCGCGTCGAAGGTGAGCTCGCGCTCGTAGACGGCGTCCGCGTCGGGATCCTGCGGATTCGGCGTCTTCTCGCCTCGGCCCTGGAACCACGCAAGCGTCTTGGCGTCGGCCTTCATGAGACCCGCTTTCGCGCCAAGCTCGATCGCCATGTTGGAGATCGTCATGCGGCCTTCTACCGACAGGTCGTCGATGACCGGGCCGTGGAACTCGAGCGCCTCGTAGGTGGCGCCGTCCGCGCCAAGCTCGCCCGCGAGGTGCAGGATGAGGTCCTTGCTGTACACACCCGGCTTGAGCGCGCCGGTGTAGGTGACCTTGATGCTTTCGGGCACCTTGAACCAGAGCTTGCCGGCGGCCATCGCGGCAGCGCCGTCGGTAGAGCCCACGCCGGTCGAGAAGACGTTGAGCGCGCCGTACGTGCAGGTGTGGGAGTCGCAGCCAACCATGAGGTCGCCCGGCACGACGTGGCCCTTCTCGGGAATGAGCTGGTGGCACACGCCCTCGCCCACGTCGTACACCTTCGCGCCCGTACGCTTGCCGAACTCGCGCATCATGGTGTGCAGCGCCGAGACACCCTCGATCGGACTTGGCGAGCTGTGGTCCATCACGACCGCGACCTTCTTGGGATCGAAGACCTCGGTCACGCCCATGTTCTCAAGCGCGCGGATGGCTAGCGGCGAAGTGCCGTCCTGGCCCATCACGAAGTCCACGTCGGCGACCACGATATCGCCCGCATGGGCGTCGGTGCCGGAGTGAGCCGAGAAGATCTTCTCGGCGATTGTCTTACCGGACAGAGGAATCACGCTCCTTGATCGTAACCACGAGACTTAGCTGGCAGACGTGCTGGTCGCTTCGCGCACTTCGGTGAAGTCCTTGTAGATCTTCACGAGTTCCTTGTCAAAGAGCGACCGGTTGAATTCGATGGCCTTCGAGCGGACGGTCGGCAGCAGCGCGGCCGCGTCCTCGCGGGAGACGAAGATGCCGAACTCGGCCAGCTTCATCTCGATCGTCTTGGAGCCGGAGTGCTTGCCGACGACGATCTGGCGTTCCAGGCCGACCTCATCGGGCGGGAAGATCTCGTATGTCTTCGGATTCTTGAGCACGCCGTCGGCGTGGATACCGCTCTCATGCGCGAAGATATTGCTGCCCACGATCGGCTTCCAGGCGGGAATGGTGCGGCCGGCCGCGCGCATCACGAAGTCCGTGACCTCGTGGAAGATCGTGGTGTCGGTGCCGAGGTCAACTCCCTCGAGGTACTTGAGCGCCATGACGACTTCGTCGAGCGCTGCGTTGCCGGCACGCTCGCCGAGCCCGCCAACGGTCACGTTCACCCAGGTCGCGCCAGCGTGGATGCCGGCAAGCGCGTTAGCGACGGCCATCCCGAAGTCGTTGTGTGTGTGCATCTCGACCTCAAGACCCGTCTCCTCGATGAGGGCCTTCACGACCTGATACATGCGGAACGGCTCCATCGCGCCGATGGTGTCGCAGAACCGGATGCGGTCCGCGCCCTCGGCCTGCGCGGCCTTGGCGTACTCGATCAGGAAGCCGAAATCCGTGCGCGATGCGTCCTCGGCGTTGACCGAGACGTAGACGCCATTGCTCTTGGCGAAGGCCACGCTTTCACGAATCGAGTTGAGGACCCATGCGCGGTCCTTCTGAAGCTTCGTCTTGATGTGGATGTCGCTTGTCGCGAGTGAGATCGCGACTGCGTCGCAGCCGCAGTCGAGTGACGTCTGAATGTCCGGGATCGACGCGCGATTCCAGCCGAGGATCGACGCCTTCAGGCCCATGTTGGCGATCTGCTCGATGACCTCACGTTCGTCGCCGCCCATGACCGGAATGCCGGCCTCGATCTGCTCCACGCCGAGCTTGTCGAGCATGCGGGCGATCTTGATCTTCTCGTCGTTCGTGAACACGACGCCCGCAGTCTGTTCGCCATCGCGCAAGGTCGTGTCGTCAAGCTTGATCTTGACGTCCTTCATCTTGCTCTCGATCGGCAGCAGCTCGTCGAGCTCCATGACCTTCTTGTCCTCCAAGACAGCCCCTCCTCGTGCATGCAGTCCTCGTGGGACTTCGATCAACCGTACATAGGGTGCGCTATGGCAACGACGCAATTGCGCCGGTCGTGATTCGCGGAGTGCTTAGTGTACGCTACGTGCGAAGCACCGACAACGGAGCGGCGTGGATTGTCACCTTCCATGCACAGCGCTGATTCAAGCAGACGCGCATATGCGCCCAGACCGAGGAGACCATGTGTCAGTCACCGTACGGGCGGCCATTCCCGCCGACGCAGCCGCAATCGCTTCGATCTACAACCACGCGGTCGAGCACACGACCGCTACCTTCGACACACAACGCAAGACGGTCGAGGACCGGACCGCCTGGCTCGCTGGCCGAGCGAGGCAGCATCCCGTCATCGTTGCCGAGGAAGACGGCGTGGTCGTTGGCTGGGGCGCGTTCTCACCATGGTCCGACCGCTGCTCCTATGCGAGCACAGTCGAGATGTCGGTCTATATCGACCCGGACCACGTGCGACGCGGACTCGGCGGCGCGCTCTCGCGAGAGCTGCTCCGCCTGGCGCCCGAAGTCGGCGTACACAACATCCTCTCGCGCATCTGTTCCGAGAACGCCGCCAGTCTCGCCATGGCCACTCGCCTCGGATTCGATACCATCGGCACGATGCACGAAGTCGGCCGCAAGTTCGATCGATGGCTCGATGTCGTGATGCTCGAGTACATCGTTGCTCTCCCCGAGCGGGTCTAGCCAGCCAAGGCCGAGGGTACCTTCAACGTGTGGGTGTCCCCCGTTTCTGGAGGTCTGACCATGAAAGCCGTCGTTGACCGAGATCTGTGTATCGGCTGTCGGCTCTGCGAGGACACATGTCCCGAGGTGTTCCGCATCGGAGAGGACGGCCTCGCGTACACCATCGACTCCGATCCCGCACCGGAGCTCTACGCGGACATCGAGTCGTGCGTCGAGCTGTGCCCCGTGGCGGCCATCACGATCGCCGCGTCCTAGCCGCTACCGTCCCTCGGCCGCCGTGAGCGCGTAGAGCCGCTCCACGTCGTCGACCACCCGCTCGAGCGCGTGCGCCTGCACGTCCTCGAGACAGGCGCGGCCGAAGCGCTCGCGAAGCGCCCGCTCGGCAAGCATCCGCTCCATCGCACGCGCAAGCGCCTGCTCATCGAAGGGGGCAACGACGATGCCGTCTCGGCCGGTTCGAACGATCTCGGGAATGGCGAGTGCACGGACCCCGACCACCGGCACGCCGGCTGCCATCGCCTCCAGGAGCACGATCCCCTGCGTTTCGATGGTGCTCGCCGTGACGAAGAAGTCGTAATCCCGGTACGTTGTGGCCAGGCGAGACCGGTCCATGAAGCCGAGGAATCGCACGCGGGATGAGAGTCCGAGCTTGTCGACCAGGTGCTCGAGCCCCTTGCGCGCTGGCCCGTCGCCAGCGATGTCGAGAATCGCATGCGGCACGATCGGAGCAAGCCGTGCGAACGCCTTGATCACCACGTCCACGTTCTTCTCGGTTCCAAGCCGACCGGCGTGCAGGATGCGCCCCGTCGACTCGTACGATGTCTTGCGACTGACCAGATCCAGGTCGATGCCGTTGCTGATGTGATTGACCGGCGCCGTCACGCCGTGCCGCATGAGCTCGCGCTTGAGCGTGAGCGATGGCGTGACCACCTGGTTCGCCCGGTTGTAGAGCATGCGTGTGTAGCGCCAAGCGAACCGCGCTGTCAGCTCCTGCCGTTCCTCGGCAACATCCTCGGTGGCGCCGAGAAGGGCGTCGAGAACCTCATCAGCACGTTCTTCGATCAGGGCACGCGAGCGGACGATCCGCTGCCACGCACCGGACTCGATCGCGCGCTCGAAAACGAGCGAGCTCGTCACGCGATCCTGGAGGTCGTCGATCCTGAGAAGGCGCGAGAGCTCCACGTACTGCATAAAATCAGGGATGTACGTGTGGTACGTCTGCACGTTCGGTAGCCGCTGCGCGCGGCATGCCAGCAACGCGACGACGCCCATCGAGAGCGGCGTATGGATATGGACGAGGTCGGGCTCGAAGCGCGACAGCTGGCGCGCCATGGACATGATGGTGGGCAGCGCGATGCGGGTGGCCTTGTTCGTGGCAAAGCTGAAGCTCGGGTACCTGCGAACGCTGATCCCTGGTGCCGGCGAGTCCTCATGGGCGCCGTACTTGGGGGCGATGATGAGTATCTCGTGCCCGCGAGACGCGAGGATCCGCGTGTGGGCGTCGATGCTCGTCACGACGCCGTTGACCTCGGGCACGTAGGTATCTGTCACGCAAACGATGCGCACGGTCTCACCTCTCGGTCTGAAGCATGTCGATACGTGTGTATACGATACGGAAGCCGAGCCGCTCCATGTTGCGTTGAGACCCGCTTCCCGGATGCGCCTCGGTCACAGCAAGCCCACACCCGGCCTCGCGCGCCAGATGGAGTCGCCGCTGCTGCATGGCTGTCTGGATCCCCATACCTCGGAACTTGCGCATCGTCGTGTCCGCCGACAACCATCCGATACCGCTTCGGACGGCAAGTTCTGCGGTACCCGCTGGCTCGCCGTCAACCCAGGCCAGCAACCGGACGACGTCCTGCTGCCGACCGACGACTTCGCCCAAGCGGAGGTCGGCCTCGGTCGGCTCCCCTTCCGTGGCGAACCCTCGCGCAACCTGCTCGCCCCACAGGTCGAACTCCTCGGGATCGACTATGCGGATGTCGATCGACGGGTCCGGCTCGGGCAGCTGGTCACCGTCCAGGAGCTCGCGTACGAGCACGTTCTCGAAGCCATGTGCCGCATACCCGCGCCGCGAGAGTTCGGCCATGAGCGATGGGTCGGCGAGCGGGCACACGTTGACCTGCACCTTCGCACCGTGCTCACCGAAGAACCGTTCGAGCTCGTCGATATGGGCCGCAGTCACAGGCTCGCTAAAGCCGAGACCGGTGACCTGATTGAGCGGGCCGCCAGGGCTGCAGTAGACGGCGCAGCCTCCGGCCACCCACAGAATCGCAGGGTGATCCTCGGGATGCACGAGCGCCGCGGCTTCTCCGAAACGCTCGTTCTCGGCTGCCGAGATACCCTCAAGGCGCGCCGCAAGGGCTGCATCGGCGAATACGACAGGCACTGCTCAGTTCCCTTCGATGTCCAGGGGCTGCACGCCCGTCTCGAAGTAGGCTCGTCCGGGCTCCGGCAGATCGCGGTACTGCACGCCGGCCACCAGCCCACCGGTGTCCCTGGAATTGTACGTGTCCCAGAACAGCGTCGTCATGCCATCAAGCCGCCCCGAACGCGCGTCTGCGACAAGCGCAGCCATCGTCTTGCCAGTGTACGTGCCGTCGAGGTGCAGCCCATCCAGGGCCGCCAGCCGAATCGCTCCTATCCCCTCGGGAGTGAACCGAGCGTACCCCTCGCCGAGATGCCCCTCGACGATCTCGACGTTCGCGCGCGCCACCACGTCACGCGGGATCGCCGGGTCGCCAGCGCGAAGCACAGCCGCGGATGCGCCAAGCAGCTCCTCGAATGCCTCGCTGGTCGCGATGGTGTCCGGCACCACCCTGACCGCGCGAACGAGCGACGACAGCCCGCCGAGTGCCACGCCAAGCGCAACACCTGCGGCAGTGCCCATCGAACCCAGGGTAACGTAGATGACGTCAGGTGCCGGGACGCTCCCCGCAGCGACCTGACCGGCGAATTCGAGTCCCGCACTCACGGCTCCGGCGGTGCTCATCGGCGTGGTGCCGCCGAAGGGGATGACGTACGGCTCGATCCCGGTGTCCCGAACGAGCTTCGCCCGAAGACGCTCCGCCTCCTGCAGCGCTTCGTCACGGTTCTCGCTGAAGCGCACCGATGCTCCCGAGGCGAGATGCCCGAGCAGATTCCGGCGCACGTATCCCGCGTTTGGCTGCGGCGTCAGCATCGACGTCACGTTGAGGCCGAGCGCACGGCCGTACAGAGCGGTCGCGAATGCGTGGTTCGAGCCTACCGCGCCGAATGTGATCACGTCGGTCGCCCCGCGCGAGAGCGCATCCCCGAGCAGGATCTCAAGCTTGCGGATCTTGTTACCGCCATACGGCAACGCGCTCACATCGTCGCGCTTGACGTAGATCGGCCCCACGCCAAGCTCATCCGCAAGGCGAGGGAGGGAATCTACGGGCGTTGGCCACAGTCCAAGCGGCACTCTTGGGAGCGCTCCCCGCAGCAGCGGGTACGCCGAGAAGAGCGCGTAGGGACTCGCGCCAGGCTGCCCTTGTGGTGCGAGCACCCGCGTGGCGGTCATTGCTTCTCCGTGAACCCCACGACCACCCACGTGCCGGACCTCGTATCGGTGCGAAGCGTGATCAGACCCATCTTCTCGGCATCTTGCAGCAAGTCCGAGAAGGACCGGTAGCCGTACGACGCTTCAGAGAACTGCGGCTGCTTGCGCTTCATGGTGTCTTTCACCATGGACGAGTACATGACGTCCTTGTTCTCGCGCTGCAGAGCCTGGATGGATTCGGTGAGCAGCGAGATTGCCGGACGCTTTGCCTTCGGGATGGTGGTCGCGGTGACGCTCGGAGCCGCGACCGGGCCCTTCACGATGTCCTCGTAGTAGATGAACTCATCGCAGTTCGCGGCCAGAAGGTCGCTTGTGGAGTCCTTCATGCCCACGCCGATCACCGCTTTGCCGTTCTCCTTGAGCTTGGCCACCAAAGGCGTGAAGTCCGAGTCGCCCGAGACGACGACGAACGTGTCGATGTGTTCTTTCGCATAGCACAGGTCGAGCGCATCGACGGCGAGCTGGATATCGGCGTAGTTCTTGCCGGTCATGCCCCGCTCGGGAATCTCCATCATCTGGATGCCGAGGTCATGCATGATCTCCCGATACTTCGAGAAGCGGCCCCAGTCGGCGTACGCGCGCTTGACGATGACCTTGCCCTTCTCCACAAGCCGCTCGATGACGAGTCGCACCTCGAAGCCGGCGTCGCCCGTCGGCTTCGGCAAGCGTCTTCCGCGCCCGCCAGGGGTCGCCGGTGTCCCCGAACGCTCGTAGCCGAGCACGAGATTCTCGAAGTCGATGAGCACGGCAAGTGAATGTGCTTCTTCTGCCATGATTCCTCCCGGTGTGCGGGGCGGCACTATGCTCGCTCCGCACTCATCGTACCCCATCGGGAACGCAAGAGAGCGACCCTGCAGGGCCGCTCTCTCCTGTTGGACCGCTACTGCTCCACCCAGGTCGACACCTTGAGCGACCCGTCGCGAAGCATCGGGTAGTACGGTGGCGGATAGAGCTCGAGACGAGGGTCATAGAGGTACGCGCGCTGACGGAAGCCCGCAGTGACGGTGTTGCCTGTATAGAGGGCGAAGTAGCCGAATGTGTTGTAGGACATAGAACCGGTGATCGTGATCTTCGACTTAGTCACACCAGAACGGTAGTCGCCGTAGATCGTGCCGGTCTGCGCAAGCATGGCCGCATCAAGCGTCATGAACTGAGGCATGCTCGGATACCATGAGGGCACGATGACGCTTCGCGCCGCCACCAGCCCACAGGTGAAGGGCCGATTCGGCTGGGACGGTGTCAGGTTGTCCGCAACGTAGATGTCCCGCGAGCAGCCGATGGTCACCATGGTCGAGTAGTTGCCTTGCACCCAAACGTCCTCATCGAAGTACAGGACGCCCTCCGACGGCACTGTCAGCGATCGAATGAGGGTGGTCGTGAGGTTCCCGGTTCCCGTCCCGCCAGTGACGCGTTCGATGCGCGCGCTCGATCCATTGAGCACCACGCGGAAGCCATAGCCGCCAGAACCACTGAAGTACGCGTTCGAGCCGACCGCCACCGACTTCATGTTCGCCATGTCCACAGTGACCTGGCTGAAGTCGATCGTAGGCACGTTTCCCTCGGAGCCCTGCCCGAACGTCCCGCTCCCGGTGACACTGCCAGAGGCAGATACCTTGCCTGTGACCTCACCGGCGTTGGCCACGTTCCCGTTGCTCCGGATCTTACCGTCGATGAGCGCATCTGCGCCGATGTTGAGATCCGCGTTCGAAAGGAACATGTACTCCGCGTACGTGGGGAACCGCACCGAGGCCACGACCGTCCGGGTGACATCAAGGCCGGGTATCGAGCCTGTCGCGGTGAGACGAAGCGGCTCGTTCAGCGCCGGCGCTTCCGCGGTTACCGTCCATACGCCGTCATCCTGGCTTGTCGGACCAAGGGTGGGATTCGTCACATAGTAGCCCGGGTCGCGGCGAAGTTCGTACAGGTACGCGTTCAGGCCAGCGTCTGCCATATGGAGCGCTTTGGTCCGCCCCTCCTGTGATTGCGTGTTCGTGGTCAGAAGGTTCGCGAGGATGATCACCATCGTCGCAAGCAGGAAGAGTATCGCCGAGACGGCCACGACCGTGGCAAGTGCCACGCCGCTATCGTCGGCGATTCTGTCTCGCCACGAACGCGTCGAGCGGGTGGATCCGGGTGTCGTGTGTGTCCTCATCATCTCATCGCGCCTAGTCGATGGTGTTGTGGACGGAACGGATCTTCACCCACGTCGAGAGGTCGACGAATGCCGTCTTCCTGTTGACGGTCTTGCCGGTCACCAGCCGCAGCTTCACAGCCGAGACGTCCTCCGGGTGGCCGCTCGCGACCTCACCGGCGGGGTCCTCGTTGTCGTAGTACGTGAACACGTTGCCGGTAAATCCACTACTCATGGACTCGGCGACGACCGTCTCGGCACCGGGCTGGCCGAAGGTGTATGGCGGCACCGCGGTCTGCGAGCGTGCCTCCGACCGGTAGAGGGTCTGGCCCTGCACCCGGTACTCGATGAGTTCGGGAACGCCGTCGTGGTCCACATCCGCGTAGAACGCGCACTGGCGTGGCTGCGCCCGCAGGAAGACCCCCTCGCCCTCCACGATCTCCTGGGCCTGGCGGAGTTCGCGTGTGACCTGGTCCATCATCTGTCGGTTCTCCTCGGTGGCCACCGTTCTGGCCTCAAGAGAGTCAGCGGTTGAGCTTACGGCGCCCATGACCACGTACACGAGGCCGAGCACCATCCCCATGAGAAGCGTGACCACGAGCAACTCCGTGAGTGTGAATCCGGCGTCGTCACGGAATCGGCGGCGCATCATGGCAGGTTCACATTCACGATGGACGTTTGGCCCGCCTGCACATCGACGGTGCGTATCTGGCCTCCGGCATCCGGCTGCACGCTGTACTGGCCCGGGCTCAGCTGGGTTATGACGATCACGTCTCTGGACGTGCTGGCCGACCGGATGTTCGCGGTGTAGCCGTTCGGGCCCCATACGCTCACGCGGGTTCGTGATGTGACCGGGTTGCCGTGCTTGTCGAAGATGTGGATCTCGAGCGTCCCGTATTGGTTCAGACCCAGCGTTAGAACCGGGACCGTGACGCTTGAGCCGTCGTATGTCACCTGCTGGGGCGCTGCGTCGACCATCCCGCTCTTCGTCGCGGTGATGGTGTAGACACCGTCCTCAAGCGTGCCGAACGAGACTTCGCCGTTGCTCGCTGTAGCTGCGGGGCTTCCGGGCGCGTTCGCGGTCGACGGGGTCGGACCCCGGACAGTCACGGTCGCACCCTGCACCGCCACGCCCGAGCTGTCGATGACGCGTACGGTAAGGCCGACCCTGGGCGAGAGCGACAGGGCGATGTCGTACGTCTGCCCTCCGGCGGCGACGTTGACGACGCCGCGCGCCGTCGTTCTGCCGGTGTACCGCGCAGCAACCTGGTAGTTCCCTACAAGCAGGTTATCGAACGTCGCAACCCCGCTGCCGTCGGTGTTGACCGTGACAACCGCGCCCGAGGGAGCGGTGAGCGTCACGGCGGAGTTCGCAACGGGGTTCGATGCACCATCGTCAACAAGTACGCGTACGGTACTGGGATGTTGCGCGTAGGCGACGACAGACGTCAGAAGATCGGATTGTACGGTTACGGATCCAAGTACGACCGGATCGAAGATGTAGTCGCCCTTCACCACCGTGACGGCGTACGTGCCTGACGGCAGGTAGCCGTAGAACGCCTCGCCGTTCGCGTCGGTGGTGACCACCCTGGCAGTCCCGGACGCGGGTCGAACCGTGACCACCGCGCCCGCAAGCGCTTCGTCGGTGTCACGGTCGCGAACCACCACGGAGAGGTCGCCGGCATTCGCCACGTTGCTCTTGCCGTAGATGCTCGTGCTTACGTCGACATGACCTGCGCGACCCTCGGTCCACGCGACCGTCACATGAACGTTCTTGTACAGCGCACGGTTCGTGGCCGGATCGCGCGCCCAGGAAACCGTCGTCGTCACCGTGAACCGGGAGTCGACGACCTCAGGGGTGGCGATCGTACCGGCGGGGTTGCCCTGGGTGCCGTCAGCGTACGTCACACCAACGTTGTCATAGCTGAGATTGCGCGCCTGTTCGATTCGCTGATTAGCGAGATTGAGTGCCGTGACTCGGGTCGCATTCAACTGCGTGCTCTGCGCCGCGAATGTCAGCACCCCGTAAACGCCCATCACAACGACGAGCATAATCATGGATGACCACACCAACTCCATGACCGTGAACCCGCTGTCGCTTCGAAGATGTATACAACGTCCCATGTGTGCCTCACCGCTTTTGGGTACGGTTCGTCAGGGTATTTCGCCCCTACACCCGTTATCGTTCGAATTCCCCGTAACCTTAAAGGAAAGTTCAGCGTTTTCCAATGTTTGTCGCAAGGCGAAGGGCGACCCGACTGGGTCGCCCTTCGTGCATGCTGACACGTCCTAAAGAGCGAATCGCACCTACTGCGCGAGGCACGTCCCGTCGCCAGCGCCACAACCGCCGCCCATGCCGCCGCCAGCGCCACAACCGCCGCCGCCGGCACCGCGGCCGCCACCGGCCCAGCTCGGAGGTCCGACTTCGTCGGTCGTCGCACGCTCGGTCACGCGATCCACCATCTGGGCTTCGCACGCGTCCGCCTGCTCCTGCGTGATGGTGCCCGCCTTCACAGCGGCGTCGAGCGCTGCAGTACGCGCATCGAGTGCCGAGTCAACGACCGCGTCGCCGCTCACGCCGTTCGCCTCGGCGATGTCCACGATCGACTTGCCGTCCGCGCGCTCGGCCTGGATCTCATCGGTGGAAAGCCCGGTCATCGAGGCGAGGATGTCTACCAGTCGCCCTCCCGCGTCACGGATGCTCTGGCCCAGATGCAGCCCGCTTGCGAGCACCGGATTCGTCGGCTGCGTGTCGGCCGGAGCGGCATACGCAAACCCCACACTGCCCAGGATCAGGCCAGCCATCAGACCGACTGCCACGAGCGCGATGGACTTGCTTCGATTCATGTCGTGCACCTCCTGCAATGGTACGGATAGGGAGTTCCTTGTACGCTACTGAGTGTCTCCCCCGGGTATGTACGTCGTGTGAACCGAGGGTTGGTGTCTCGTGAATCTGCTAACGGACTTGGAGTCCTCATGGTCGCACATCGCTTCGACCCCGCCAAACTGGATCGACTCAACGACGTCGGTCGCCTTGTGGATCTGAATCCCGAGGCACTGTGGGAGGCCTTCGGCACGCCTGGTGCCACCTCTGTGGTTGAGATCGGAGCCGGTACGGGCATGTTCGTCCGCGAGTTCGCGCTCAGGATGCCCGCGGGCACGCTCTACGCGGTGGATTCTGAGCCCGTGATGCTCGACTGGATGCGCGACCACCCAAGCGTCGACTCCCCTGCCGAGATCGTCGTGACCGATGCAGACGCCGGCTCGATTCCGCTCCCGGACGGCATCGCGGACCTGGTGTACACCGTGAACCTTCACCACGAGCTCGATGACCCCGCACGCATGCTTGCCGAGGCGAGGCGCTTGCTGCACCGCGGGGGCACGGTCGCTATCGTCGACTGGAAGCGTGAGGCAACGCCGAAAGGTCCCCCCATCGAGCACCGCGTTGCAGTCGATGAGATCGCACGTCAGTTGTCCGCCGCCGGATTCGAGAGCGTCAGGGTTCACGACGTGCTCGCATACCACAGCGTGGTCACTGGCGTGGTAGCGCTCTAGTCCTCCCAGACCGACGGAAGGTCGCGTTCCTCAGGCTCGGGACGGTCCAGACTGCCACGCCCCACGGTCTTGCCTCGGCCGTACTTGAGCCCGGTCAGCGTGGCTATCAGAAGCGAGATCGAGGCGATCCACAACCAGGGCTGCCCAAACACGAACCCAAGGAAGTCGCCCGCCACCCCGAGGATCACTGCGAGCACATTGAGAAGCCAGTAGAGCCAGGCGCCCCTGTCGCTCACGAGCGCGCCAAGGCGAAACCCCCCGAGCCACCCCACGGTGAAGCCACCGACGCAACCGAGCACTGCGAGAACGACGTCCACGTGAACCTTCTTCCGGAGGGTGCCTGCTCATCCTGACAGAGCGGGCACGGCGGCGGAACCATCGAATCCAACATCGGCTGTCATCTGGCCGCGTGGTAGGGGTATGCTCTAATTGTGACTCAATGAGCGGGCGAGTATGCGCTCGTGCTGCGAAAGTATGCAAACAACAGGGCGCCTCGTCCAATCGGGAGCAGTAACGTGACCCGACGACGAAGGAGTTCGCATGCCTCGTACACGCACGGTCATCATGGGCGCCGCCGGTCGTGACTTCCACGACTTCCTCGTGCGGTACCGAGATGACGAGACCACGGAGATCGTAGCGATCACGGCGACGCAGATCCCGGGCATCGAAGGCCGGACGTTCCCGCCCGAACTCGCCGGCCCGCTCTACCCCGCCGGTATCCCGATCGTCCACGAGCGCGAGCTCACCAGGCTCATCCGCGAAGACGGCGTGGAGCGAGTCATCTTCGCGTACAGCGACATCGCGCATGTCGACCTGATGCACAAAGCATCGCTCGTGCTGGCCGAGGGAGCCGACTTCATGCTGCTCGGCGCCGATCCGACGATGATTCCGTCGAGCAAGCCGGTCATCTCCGTGTGCGCCGTACGCACGGGTGTTGGCAAGAGCGGTATCTCGAAGCGCGTCGTCTCGGCACTTAAGGCGCGCGGGCTGCGTGCCGTGGATATCCGACACCCCATGCCCTACCGCGACCTGCTGAAGATGCGCGTCGAGCGGTACGCGACCATCGAGGACCTCGACAACTACGGCGTGACGATCGAAGAGCGCGAGGAGTACGAGCACCTCGTCATCGAAGGCATCGTCGTGTACGCCGGTGTCGACTACAAGGCGATCCTGCGCGAGGCCGAGAAGGAAGCTGACGTCATCATCTGGGACGGCGGCAACAACGATCTGCCGTTCTACAAGTCGGATCTGGAGATCGTGGCACTCGACCCGCACCGACCCGGGCACGAGCGCCTCTACTATCCGGGAGAGTCCAACTTCCTGCGCGCCGATGTGCTCGTCATCAACAAGGTGAACACGGCCGACCCCGCGGCTGTCGCCGGACTGCGCGCGGTCTCGGCATCGCTCAATCACGATGCGGTCCTCATTGAGACCGCATCCACCATCACCCTCAACGATCCGGAGAGCGTGCGTGGCAAGCGTGTGCTCGTGATCGAGGACGGCCCCACCGTCACGCACGGCGGCATGCCGTACGGCGCGGGCGCGATCGCAGCGCGCGATGCTGGCGCCGCAGAGCTGGTGGATCCGCGGCCAGCGGCAGTCGGCTCGATAGCGGGAACCCTCGAGGCCTATCCGCATCTGACCGAGGTGCTGCCAGCGATGGGGTACTCGGCAGAACAGCTGCGCGACCTGGAGCTCACGATAGCCGGGACCGATTGCGACGTGGTGATCGTAGCAACGCCGATCGATCTGTCGCGACTGATCACGATCCCGCAACCGACCGTCCGGGCCACCTACGCGGTCACGGATGCATCGGAGCCGACGATCGACGACATCGTCGCGGCCTTCTGCGACAAGCACGGCCTGCGCTAGAAGCCACAGAAGCGGCCGCCGCCCGGCGAGGGGTTCCCTCCCGGGCGGCGGCCGTGCTGCACTCAGAAAGGGCTAACGCTCGGCGCCCCAGAAGCTCACGGCGACCATTCCGGGGCCGACGTGCGCACCGATGACGGGGCCGATCTCAAGCATCAGTATCTCAGCGGGCGAGAATCGCTCCTCGACCATCGCGCGCACCTTCTCGGCATCTTCGGGCGCATCGGCGTGACCGACGATCATGGTGCCAACCGGCTGCTCGGCACGCTCGGCCATGATATCGATGAGCGCCGAGAGCGACTTCTTCCGGCCGCGGACGCTGCGCTTGAGCGTGAGCTTGCCCTCGCGATCGAGGAGCAGGATCGGCTTGATGTCGAGCATCGCACCGGCAGCTGCGGCGGCATCCGAGATGCGCCCTCCGCGCTTGAGCGATTCGAGGTTGTCGAGCGTGAAGAAGCCGTTCACCCGCATGCGATTCGCCTCTGCCCACGCGACGAGCTCATCGGCAGACGCGCCAGCGGCGAGCATGCGGGCGGCTTCGTACACGATGAGGCCCTCGGCGATCGATGCCGATAACGTGTCGAGAATGCGGATGTCAGCGTCCGGGAATTCCTCAAGCACCGACTGCCGCGTGAGGAACGCGCTGTCGAATGTTCCGGATAATCCCGAAGAGAAGCCGAGGTAGATCGCGGTGCGGCCTTCGGTCGCAGCGAGACGGAACGCCTCGGCGAACGTCGTCCGGGGAATCTGCGCGGTGGTCGGCTCGCTCCCGTCGCGCATGGCCTGGTAGAAGGAGGCATGCGGGAACGTGCGACCAAAGTCGTCTTCGCGGTCCACGCCGGCGATGGTGAACGGGAAGTGAATCTCGTGGATGTCCAGCGAATCAACGATCTCCGCCGTCAAGTCCGAGCACGAGTCGACAATGAGCATGGGGCGGCCGGTCACGGCTGCTCCTTTCCGGAGACGGACTTGTGCATTTCCTCGTTAGTGCTGTAGACGAGGCCTGCGGTTGACGGACCGACGTGCGTCCCGATAGCGGGGCCGATGCCGATGACCTGCGGCGCTACCCCGGTCACCGCCTCTACCATCTTCGCGAGCTGCGCGCCTTCCGGCTCGTCGTCGATGTGGTGCACGATGGCGTCGCAGAATCCCTTCGCGTCGATGTCGCGCTTGAACGCCGCAACGATCTCAGCGAGTGCTTTGCTCTTCGTCCGCACCTTGGCGAACACCTCGGTCCGCCCGTCAACGACGGTAAGGATCGGCCGTATCTGCAGCAAGGTGCCGAGCAGCGCCTGTGCGCCGCCCATCCGCCCGCCACGCCGAAGGTACTCGAGCGTGTCCGGCACGAACAGGAACCGTGTCCGCGCGATGGTGCGGCGCGCCGCCTCGGCCACCTGATCGAGCGTGCCGCCGCCTGCCGCGGCACGTGCCGCCGAAAGAACGGCGAAGCCCAGCTCCATGCAGTTCGACCGCGAGTCGATCACTTCGATGTTCGCTTCGGGGTGCTTCTCCTGCACCATGTCGCGAGCAAGCAGTGCGGTCGAGTACGTGCCGCTCATCTCGGAAGACAGGAAGACCGCGACCACATCATCGCCCCGGGCGACCGGCGCCTCCAGCGCCTCGACGAGCACGTTGACTGATGGCTGCGACGACGTCGGGAACGCCTTCGATGCCGCAAGCGCAGCGTAGAAACTCTCCACGATCGGCGTGTCTTCCACATACTCGACACCGTCGAGGTGAACCGAGAGCGGCACGACGCCGATGCCGTAGCGGGCGCGCTCCGCGAGCGGCAGGTACGACGTGCTGTCGGTGACGATGCTGACCGCCATGGCTCCTCCTTTAGCGTCCGAGCGACCCTCCTATGGTGGCGGTTCCCGGTCCACACGTCCAGGCTGCAGCAGCCAGCGAAGACAGCACTTGCCCTTGAGGGGTCCGGATGGTCACACTCGCATCAACAGCCATACAAGGAGGCACCATGGACTCCCCTGCAAACGAGATGACTCCGAAGAAGCACCCTGCACGTCTCGGCCTGAAGCCGTGGGCGCTTCTCGTGCTCGGCGTGCTCGTCTCGCTCGGCATCTCGTACGCGGCGTACACGCTGGCCGGCTACTCCTGGAGTCAGGTGGTGGACTACAAGAGCCCGTTCACGTCGATGCCGACCGACACGTTCACGGGCAAGCGGCCCCCGCTGTCCATAGCCGTACCGGATGCGACTCCTCGCCGCGTCGTGCTGGTGCTTATCGATGGTCTCACCGACGCGGCATCACGCACCATGCCCAGCATCAACGCGCTTCGCAAGCGCGGCAACGATGTCGCGCTCACCGTGCCGCAACCGAGCCTCTCCTATCCCGCGTGGACGACGATCCTCACCGGTGCTCCACCAAACGTGAGCGGCGTGACGACCAACTGGTACGAGCAGCGTGTGGCAGTCGAGTCGCTCTTCGATGTCGCCGCCGGCTCCGGGCGTTCGCTCGTCGTCGCAGGGCCGACGGACCTCGACACGCTCTTCGGTGTCTCGACGATCGCTACCGCCACTGCACTCACCGACTGGCCGGAGGGCGGCTACATCACCAACACGATCGTCGATGACGCCATAAGGCTCGCCGACGAGAACGCCGCGGACTTCATCTTCGCGCTCTTCCCCGATGTTGATGAAGCGGGGCACGGGTACGGCGCCGGGTCGAAGGAGTACGCCGATGTCGTCGCGAAGGTCGATGCGGACCTCGAACGGCTCATCGAAGGAGTCGATGACGGCGAGACCGTCTTCGTCGTGCTTCCCGACCACGGGCACGTAGCCACCGGCGGACACGGTGGCTGGGAAGACCCGGTGATCCACACCTCGGCCACGTTCGCGGGCCCCGGCGTGAAAGGCGGGAGCTCGACGGCGCTCCTGCAAGACATCGCACCTACCATCGCGGTACTCGCCGGCATGCAGGCACCGCAGTACGCCGCAGGGCTTGCAGTCGACGCCCTACTCGCCGACCCGAACGGCCGCGCCAAAGACGCCGACTTCGTGCGCGCAATCGGATTCGACCTCGCGTATGCGCGAACACTGAACGGGCAGGCCGCCATCAAAGACATCTCGTCGCTTGGCTCGGCGAGCGATCTCGCGCAGGTGACCGCCGATGCGGAGGCGGCGCGCCTGAAGGCTGATCGCGCCGACCGACTCCCGATGGCTCTTGGGCTGTCGTTGGCCGCGCTCGCGATCCTTGGCGTCATCGGCGTCGCCTCGTGGCGGGCGCTCGTCGCCGCGCTCGCGGGATCGGCCGCGTATCTTGTCGTCTACAACGCTCTGTTCTTCCTGGTTCACCGCTTCGCGTGGTCGCTTTCGGCATTCAACGAAGAGTCGCAGGTACAGGCGTTCTTCAACGGGCGGATGATCGAAGCGGTCATCGCCGGACTCATCGGCTGCCTGGTCGCCGGCGAGATCTACCTGCTCTTCCGCCCCGCCGCGAAGGGCACGCGCCATGGCTTCACGCCCGGCTGGCTCTCCCTGGGAGTGGCGACCGCGCTGGCTATCCAGTCGATTCTCGGCCTTCAGGTCGCCTGGTTCCTCTGGCAATGGGGCGCGAAGACCGTGTGGCGCCTTCCCGACCTCCGGTGGGGCTTCAAGTACGACCTTGACCTCATCCAGATGACCGCGCTTGCCGGTGTGGCGATCCTGGGTCCGCTTTTCACCTATCTCGTCGGACGATTCCACCCGAGGATGGCGAAGCCGTAGGGCGACCGTTCGTCGCGTCGCAACCGGAACGGTGACGCGGTTCACTCAAGTCGCGCCCTACGGCGCCGATGCATCCTGTGTAGCCACGCACAGGAGTCTCGCCATGGTCAGTGCACTTGCCACCATCCCGCTTCTGAAACAACACATCGATGCCGAGGAAGACCTCGTCCGAATCGTCGTGAACGCTCGTTCTCGTGTCGAGGCCAATCTGGCCCTCGGGATGCTGCGGGAATCGGTGAGCGAGCGCGTGCTGGTTGCCGCGCTCAATCTGCGCGAAGTCCTGGATTCCCTTCCGGGCTATCCGTGCTCGATGGCGATCGACGAGACCACGCTCTCAAGAGTCGCCGGACTCACGAAGGACCGCTCGGCATGGACCAAGCCGCTGGATGACGATCCGGACATCACGCTCAGCGTGTCCACGGCCGGCAACTTCTGTTTCGACCTCGCCGTCGGCATCGACGGCCGTTCGATCTTCTGGACCCCACCCTCCGCCGAGGAGGACTTCGTACATCCGGAGCTCCTCGACGCATGCCTCGACCGACCGGCGCTCCTGCCGGCAGTGATCGCGCTCACGGAGGACATGGGCCTGGTCTTCAACCCGCGGTTCTACATGTCCGTGGATGACTGGAACCTCGACCATCTACAAGAGAGTTTCGAGGACTTCCGGGCTATCTTCTAGGCGTCGCCGCACACGCGCTTCATCAGCCACGCCATGTTGCGGCCGAGGGTGTCCATCGTCCCGAGTCCCTCGGCATCGTCGACGACCGAACCCGCCGGGCCCCCGATGCCGAGATTCCAGTACGAAGACCCCGGCACGATCATCTCGGATATGAAGAAGAGGTGATTGATCGTGTCGAGCGCATGCACCGCGCCCGCACGCCGCACCGCGATGACACCGGCGCCCACCTTGCGGCGGAGCATCTCCGGATTGGCCCGACCCACGTAGCCGAGGCGATCGATGAACGCTTTGGTCTCGGCGGTCACGTCTGCAAAGTAGACCGGCGATCCGATGATGATGCCATCCGCCGCGTCCGCCGCTTCGATGCATTCGCTGCCGAAGTCCTTCAGGCCCGAGCAGCGATGATCCCTGGTCTCGCGACACTTCAGGCACGCGGTGCACCCGTGAACCTTCTTCCCGGCCATCTGGATGAGCTCAGTCTCGATGCCCTCGCATCGCAGCTGCTCGAGCACGCGCTCCAGAAGGATCGCCGTGTTGCCGCCCTTGCGAGCACTTCCGTTGAATGCCACAACCTTCATGAGCCGCTCCTCTGATCGCTAGATCTCGTCACTTGTCACTAGACGTGCGCCTTCCGAGCGCATCGCCGCAAGGGCCCGATCGCCGTCTCCTGGCGCTATGTCCACCGCGCGGCATCCGTCGGTGACAACGGTCACGCCGAAGCCGAGGCCGATCGCATCCATCACGGTCGCCCGAACGCAGTAGTCCGTGGCGAGTCCAAGGATCACCACCTCGTCGACCGCCTGCTGTGAAAGCAGCGCATCGAGCCCGGTGGCCGACCGATGGTCGTTGTCGAAGAAGCCGCTGTACGAGTCGATACCGGGATCGGCTCCCTTGCGGATGACCCGGTCGATGCGAGCGACATCCAGTGCGGAATGGAAGCTGGCGCCAGGCGCGCCCTGTACGCAATGATCCGGCCACAGGACCTGCTCGACTCCCCCGAGCTGCACGACATCCCCCGGCGATGCACCTGGGTGGCGGGAAGCGAAGGAGCCATGCCCTGCCGGATGCCAGTCCTGGGTCGCGACGACCAGGCTGAAGCGCGGCATCAACGCGTTCGCGACCGGCACGATCGCGTCGCCGTCGGCAACAGGTAGAGCGCCAAACGGCATGAAGTCGTTCTGGATGTCCACCAGGATCAACGCTCTCACAGCACACCGCCCTCCATGCTCTCAAGCCCTCGCGCCTTCAGGATAAGACGTGTACGAAGCTCGTGCAGACCAAGCTCCACGCCAACAGGATACTCATGCGGATTCAGGAACCGCTTCACGCTCGGGTCCAGCATTGCCAGCTGGGCGGCGGCGCGGTCTCGAGAAGCCCCGATCGGTGGCAACGCCGTCGCCGGAATGCCGTCACGCAATACCGGCGTCAGCAGGTTCTCGAAGAGCCCGCCTCCGAATGCTTTGCGCCGTGTCGCGTCCTCGGGATCAACCATCGTGGAGCTTTCACCTGGCGGCGCCGCTTCGTTGACGATCATGTCACCATCGAACCGACCGTCGCGCGTATACCTTCGCACCTGAAGCACGCCGGGCATCGTGACCTTGGCTGTCTGCTCGGACACCTTGATGCGCGGTTCCCAGGCGCCGCCGGGCTTACGAACCGCCGACAGCTTGTAGACACCACCGAGCGACGCCTGCCCCTCAGCGGTGACGAGTCGCGTGCCCACGCCCCACACGTCGATCGCAGCGCGCTGGTCTTTCAGGCTCTCGATGAGATACTCGTCGAGCTCGTTGCTCGCGTAGATCTTCACGTGAGCGAACCCCGCCTCGTCGAGGATCTCCCGCGCCCTGCGCGAGAGCCATGCGAGGTCCCCCGAGTCGATTCGAATGCCGATCATCGAGTATCCGCGCTCGGCGAGACGACGGCCCGCCGCGATGGCATGTCGCACGCCGTCGAGCGTGTCGTAGGTGTCCACGAGGAACGTGGCGTTGTTCGGCATCGCTTCCGCATACGCAAGGAACGCCTCGAGTTCGGTATCAAACGCCATGACCCAGCTATGCGCATGGGTCCCGCCGACCGGAATGCCGAAGCGCTGTCCGGCGAGCACGTTGCTCGTGCCCGAGCAGCCGCCGATGTATGCGGCGCGACTTGCCGAGAGGCCACCGTCCGGTCCCTGCGCACGACGAAGCCCGAACTCAAGCACCGGATCGCCCTGCGCTGCCGAGCAGACCCGTGCCGCCTTGGTCGCGACCAACGTCTGAAAGTTCACGATGTTGAGCAGCGCCGTCTCGACGATCTGGCACTGGACGATGGGGCCGATCACGCGCACGAGAGGTTCTCTCGGAAAGACGACCGTGCCCTCGAGCACGGCGTCCACATCGCACGTGAATCGAAAGCCGAGCAACCACTGTAGGAACTCTGCGGCGAAGAGCGGCTTGCCGTCGTTGCCGGTCAGTGTGCCGAGATATGCAACGTCCTCCTCCGAGAAGCGAATCCCCGCGAGGTAATCCACCACCTGCTCAAGTCCGCAGGCGACGGCGTAGCCGCCGCCGAACGGGGTGCGGCGGAACGAGACGTGAAAGCACGCCTCCGTCTCCGCGATGCCGGCTCGCCAGTACGCGTACGCCATCGTGATCTGGTAGAGGTCGGTCAGCATCACCGGTACGCATGCTCGAGCCTCGGATGTCATGATCGCTCGCTCCCTCTCGGCGCCTGTTTCCACGGTACCCCGAACCGGCGCTGCGCGCACATCATACGAAAGACCCCCGACTAGACCGCATGTCGGACATCGGACCGACGCTGCATGGTCGACACCCGCGATCGAGCGACTCCGCCGCAGGGTCTTGCGTATACTGCGACGTTCCGCTTGCATGGGGTGCCGATGTCGATGTGGAGGATGCATGGCACGCAAGCGTGACGTGGTGCGCGTGATCGCCGCCCGGTACCTGTCTCGTGCAGGAAGCGAAGCGGCCTTCTTCGTCGGCGTCTGGGGCAAGGCGGCCTTCGACTTCAACGCGACCTCATCGCAGATCGCCGGCCTGATGTTCGTGCTCAGCGTCGTGTCCATTCTTGGAAGCGTCATCGGCGGCGTGCTCGTGGACCGGTACGGTCCACGACGGGTGCTCATCGGCGCCGAAGTGCTCTTCGTGCCCGCAACGCTCGCCGTCGCCTTCGCGCGCGATATCGGCTCCCTCACTGCGCTGGTCGCGTTCTGGGGTCTCGTCGGCGCACCGGTGATGACATCGGGCGCGTCGTTCGCGCCGTTCCTCGTGGGCGACGACGAGAACGAGCTGCGGAAGATGAACTCGTGGCTTGAGTCGGCAGGCTCTGCGGCGTTCATCACCGGGCCAGCCCTGGGCTCTCTGATCGTCCACTACGCCAACGTCGACTGGGTCTTCTACATCGACGCCGCCACGTCGCTCGTGGCAGCGGTCCTGGTGGCGCGCACCATTCTCGTGCATCCCCGGCGAGAGCACGAGCACGGCACTCCGCTCCGGGAGTTCCGCGACGGCATAGCGACCGCATACCGTGCGCGATCGCTGCGCTTCTACGTGCTCGCCGGTACGGTCGTCTGGCTCGGGTTCGGCGCCTTCAGTGCGCTCGAGCCGCTGTTCTTCCGAGACGTCCTCAAGACGGGCGTCGAGGCGATCGGCTACATGAATTCGCTCTTCGGGGCGGGCATCCTGGCTGGAGCGCTCCTGCTCCAGCGGCTGCCGAAGAAGGTCGTCTCGGCACGCGGGCTGTGCATCGCCGTGGTTCTCACAGGGCTCGGCAGCATCGCGTATGTGGGGACATCGAGCATCCGTGTGGTGGCCGTCGGGGCGGTGATGTGGGGCATCGTCATCGGCGTGCTTGAGCCGTTGCTCAGAACGCTCCTGCACCGCGATTCCCCGGCGGGCATGGTCGGTCGCATCACCGGGACCGCACAGGTCCACAGGCAAGCGGGAGAGCTGCTGCCGCTCGCGTTCGCTCCCTGGCTCGCAGCCGTCTTCGGGGTGCAGCTCACACTCATCGCCGGTGGCATCACGGTGGCGATCGTGGCACTGCTCGCGCTTCGCGAGGCGGGGGCTATCGACCGTGCGGCCGGGTCGCATCCGCTGCCGGATGTCGAGGTCGCGACGCTCATTGTCTCGGACGAGCCGATTTCGCCGAATCGATAGAGAAATCGCGCAGGTTGGTGCGCTTTCGTGGCTGGACGACGCACGCCGCGCGCTGTACCTTCGTTCGAACCATTCCGGATGCCCCGAGGAGGTGAACCGAAGCACCATGGTACCGTACGTGTTTGTGATGATGATGGACATGATGATGACCCGGCCCGGGTCTTTGCGCGCATGCGCTGACTCCGGGCGGCTTCCGCTTCCCGCGCACCGTTAGGTCGTCGCGGGTATCATCCATCACACACGAACACGAAGGGAACCTACCATGAGCGCATCGGCACCCCGTTTCGACACCGTCGCCGTACACGGCGGCGCATCCCCGGATCCCACCACGGGCTCGCGCGCTGTCCCGATCTACCAGACGGTCGCGTACAACTTCAAGGACACCGACCACGCCGCGGATCTCTTCGGTCTGCGCGCATTCGGGAACATCTACTCGCGCATCATGAACCCCACCACCGATGTGCTCGAGCAGCGCCTGGCGGCACTCCATGGCGGCACGGCCGCAGTCGCGGTGGCATCCGGTCATGCTGCCGAGAACCTCGCGCTCCTCAACCTCGCGGGTTCTGGAGACTCGATCATCGCTTCGACCTCGCTCTACGGCGGTACGTGGAACATCTTCCTGCACACCTTCAAGCGCCTGGGCATCTCGGTGCGGTTCGTCGAGCCGACGGACGTACAGGGGTTCGTGGCAGCCACTGATGACACGACGAAAGCATGGTTCGTAGAGACCATCGGAAATCCGCGTCTGGACGTCCCGAACATCCAGGCGCTCTCTGACGCCGGTCGGTCGCTCGGCGTGCCGCTCGTGGTGGATAACACGTTCGCGACGCCGTTTCTGTGCCGACCGATCCAGCATGGCGCAGCGATCGTGGTCGAATCGCTGACGAAGTGGATCGGAGGCCACGGAACGTCCCTTGGCGGCGCGATCATCGACGGCGGCAACTTCGACTGGAGCGGAGGCCGCTTCCCCCAGTTCACCGATCCCGACGCGTCGTACCACGGGCTCAAGTTCTGGGAGGTGTTCGGTGACTTCCCGGGCCTGGGCAATGTCGCCTTCGCCATTCGGCTGCGGGTCCAGCTGCTCCGGGATCTTGGCGCTTCGATCTCGCCGTTCAACGCCCAGCAGATCCTCCTCGGCATAGAGACGCTGTCTCTGCGAGTCGAGCGTCACAGCACGAACGCCCTGGCCGTTGCGAAGTACCTTCAGGCTCATCCGAAGGTCGCCTGGGTCACGTATCCGGGTCTGGATGATCATCCTACGAAAGCGAACGCCGACACCTTCCTGTCCCACGGGTTGTACGGCGGTGTCGTGGTCTTCGGAGTGAAGGGCGGGCAGGACGCGGGTCGCACCCTGATCGAGAACGTCAAGCTCTTCTCGCATCTGGCTAACGTGGGTGACGCGAAGTCCCTCATCATCCACCCGGCGTCGACAACGCACTCGCAGCTCAACGACGAGGAGCTGGACCGCGCGGGCATCGGTCCGGACTTCGTACGACTCTCTGTCGGCATCGAGGCGATCGAGGATATCATCGAGGACCTTGAGCAGGCGCTCGGACAGGCGTAGCTATGAAGCAGACAGTGGCGACCCCGGGGAGTTTGCTGCTCCCCGGGGGCCACACCCTCACATCAGGTCAGACACTCACGACCATCGAGGTCGCGTACGAGACGTTCGGTGCGCTCGATGCCGAGAAGGCCAATGCGATTCTGGTATGCCACGCGCTTTCCGGCGACTCGCATGTCGCCGACGGGCCCGACGCGACCGGCCAGCCGAGGGATGGCTGGTGGAGCGACCTGGTCGGCCCGGGTCGAGCGGTCGACACCGACAGGTATTTCGTGGTGTGTGCAAACGTGCTCGGCGGCTGCTCCGGCACGACCGGCCCCGGCTCCGAGGATCCTGCGACCGGCAGACCGTACGGACTGCGGTTCCCGCTCGTGACGATCGAGGATATGGCCGATGTCCATGCGGCCCTTCTTGATTCGCTGGGAATAGACCGGCTGCTTGCAGTGGTCGGCGGCTCGATGGGAGGCATGCAGGCACTCGCATTCGCGCGGCGGTATCCCGGGCGATGCGCAAGCGTGCTCGCGATCGCGACCACATGGCGTCTCGGAGCACAGGCTATCGCATTCAACGAGGTGGGACGGACCGCGATTCTCGGCGACCCCTCGTTCCGCGGCGGTGACTACTACGACGAAGGACAGCCCCGTCACGGGCTCGCGATCGCCCGGATGATCGGACACATCACGTACCTGTCGGACGATTCGATGCGCGCGAAATTCGGACGAAGGCTCCGCGAGCGCGAAGAGCACGCGTTCGAGTTCGTGACGGAGTTCGAGGTCGAGAGCTACCTGGCGTATCAGGGGCGCAAGTTCGTCGAGCGCTTCGATGCGAACACGTACCTCTACATGACCAAAGCGATGGACTACTTCGATCTGAGCACGGGCTTCCCGAGCCTGGCCGGCGCAGTCGACGGAATCGACGCGCGGTTCCTGGTGCTCTCATTCTCGAGTGACTGGCTCTTCCCCACGTATCAGTCGCGCGAGCTCGTAGACGCGCTCAAGGCGGTGGGTGCCGAAGTCTCGTTCGCCGAGATAGAGAGCCCGTACGGGCATGATGCATTCCTGCTCGAGCCGGTGGAACAGGCGCGGTTCATCGAACCGTTCCTGAGCAGTGTCTACGCGGCCGAGGGCGTTGCATCATGACGGCTGCCCACCTCCTGCGGTCCGATCTGCGTTTCGTGGGCGAGCTGGTCCCCGAAGGGAGCCGGGTCCTTGACCTCGGCTGCGGAGGCGGTGACCTGCTCGCGTATCTGCGCGACGAACGCGGGTGCCGTGTTCGAGGCGTGGAACTCACGGCCGCGGGCATCGCCCAGTCGATCTCCCGCGGACTCTCCGTCGTGCAGGACGACCTGGATTGCGGCCTGGCGGGATTCCCGAGCCGATCCTTCGACCTTGTGATTCTGTCGCAGACCCTCCAGGTAGTCCGCAACCCCGCGCTCGTGCTGAGGGAGATGCTTCGGGTCGGCGAGCGTGCCGTGCTGTCGTTCCCGAATTTCGGGCATTGGCGAGTGCGGGGGTATCTCGCACTGCGCGGTCGCATGCCGGTCTCGAGGACCATCCCGTACAGCTGGTTCGACACGCCGAACATCCACCACACGACACTGAAGGACTTCCGTGAGTTCGTCACCGCAAACGGCGGAGTCGTGCTCAAGGAGATTGCCCTCGCTTCGAACACCCGGACCGATGGCGTGCACGCCGTGCACGTCGGCGCCAACCTGCGCGCCGAGCTCGCCGTCGCCATCGTCACCTCGGCCACCGGCACCACAGACGGCGGCGACACGGACGCATGAGTACGATGATCGCGGTCGGCATGAGCGGCGGCGTCGACTCCTCGGTGGCAGCGGCCCTGCTTCTTGAGGACGGCTACGACGTGGTTGGCGTGACGATGCGCCTGGGGCTGGCCGAGGCAGCCGGGCGGGCATGCTGTGGCGAGCAGGACGCGCTCGATGCTCGCCGTGTCTGCGACGCGCTCGACATCCGCCATGTCGTCCTCGATATGTCCGAGGAGTTCGCCTCGGCCGTGCTTGAGCCGTACGGCACCGCACTCGCGGCCGGGACGACTCCGAACCCGTGCGTGTGGTGCAACGAACACGTGAAGTTCGGTGCGCTCGTCGACGGCGTGCGCAGACTCGGCATCGAGCTGCTCGCGACGGGCCACTACGTGCGTATTGCGGACGGTGAGACCGGCCCGTTGTTGTCGCGGGGCCGCGATGCCGAGAAGGACCAGTCGTACTTCCTGTATCGGGTGCGACAGGAAATGCTCCGGCGTGCGGTCTTCCCGCTCGGCAACCTCGAGAAGCACGAGGTGCGTGGAATCGCTCAGTCGCTTGGACTGGCGGTCGCCTCCCGTCAGGACAGCCAGGACCTCTGTTTCTCGGCCGAGCGCGAGGCCATCCTGCGCTCGTCTCACCCGCAGCTGTTCATGCCCGGTCCGATCACCACCGCAGACGGCGCCGTACTGGGCATGCACAGGGGACTCGCGTACTACACGGTCGGACAGCGACGCGGCCTTGGGATCGGCGGCATCGCGCCGCACCGGGTCGTCGCACTTGAACCCGGGACGAACACCGTGGTCATCGAGCCGAGCACGGCCACCGTCATACGCAGCGTGCGCCTCGGCGATCCTGTCTGGCACCTGAGCGAGGCAGGCGCCGTCGTTCAGGCGCAAACGCGGTACCGCACCGCGACGATCCCCTCGAGAGCCGTGTACGGCCGTGGCGAGATCACGGTGGAGTTCGACCGCGATTCGGCTCCGGTCGCACCGGGGCAGTCCGTCGTGCTGTACCGGGACGATGCCGTCGTGGGCGGAGGCATCGTGGTTCGCGGCCGCTGATGCGAGGAGCGCAAGACAACTAAGCGCGTATTCACATGTTGTTAGTGCGCTTACCCCCCTTGCAGCCCGCTCCCGCAGCGCGTACGGTGAAGCCACGAAGCCATCCGTCCACGTTGGGAGACACCATGGACGCAGTACAAGGCATCATCGAGACCATCGGCAACACCCCTGTCGTACGGTTGAACCACCTCGCCGGGGGCCTCGGAGCCAGCGTGCTCATCAAGCTCGAATCGCGGAATCCCGGGGGATCGGTCAAGGACCGCATCGGCTGGGGCATGATTCAAGACGCCGAGGAGCGCGGACTGATCACGCCGGGCACCTCGGTGATCGTGGAGCCCACATCGGGCAATACCGGTATCGCGTTGGCGATGATCGGCGCATCCCGCGGCTACCGCGTGATACTGACGATGCCCGAATCGATGTCGGTCGAGCGTCGGAAGCTGCTCGCAGCGTATGGCGCGGAACTTGTGCTGACGCCGCGGGCCACAGGCATGAAGGGCGCCGTCGATGCCGCCAACGAGATCGCGTCCACTACCCCCGATGCATTCGTCCCCGGGCAGTTCGACAACCCGGCGAATCCGGCCGCTCACTACCGAACGACCGGCCCGGAGATCGAGGCGATTCTTGCGGACGCACCGCTCGGTGCATTCATTGCAGGCGTAGGCACCGGCGGCACCATCTCCGGTGCAGGGCGCTACCTGAAGGAGCGCTTCGGGGACGCGCGGATCATCGCGGTCGAACCGGCGGAGTCCGCGATCATCGGGCAGTGCCTGCGGGGCGAAGAACTCACGCCGGGTCCCCACATGATCCAGGGCATCGGCGCGAACTTCATTCCGAAAACGCTCGACATCGACCTGCTCGACGAGGTGCTCACCGTGTCTGGCGAGGACGCCATCTCGATGGCTCGGAGACTCGCCGCCGAGGAGGGCGTGTTCGTCGGTATCTCCTCAGGCGCCAACGTCGCCGCGGCGCTCAGGGTAGCTGCTCGACCCGAGATGGCCGGGACTACCGTCGTGACGGTCGCTCCCTCCACCGGTGAGCGATACCTGTCGACGCCGCTCTGGGATGGCATCGCCTGAGATGCGCATATCCCAGCGACTCGACTTCTCCCTGCGCCTTCTCATCGCGCTCGCGCAGCAACCTCCCGATACGGTGATCGGCGCAGGAGAACTCGCCCAGCGCCTCGGTTTGCCCCGCCGCTTCCTGGAGCTGCAGGCTACCGCGCTCGCCAAGCGCGGACTGCTCCTCTGCCGCCGCGGAACCGGAGGCGGCTGCGCGCTTGCTCGACCCGCCGAGGAGACATCGCTCGCTGACATCGTGAGGGCAGTCGAGGGGACCGTATTCGATGCGCCCATGGGGTCCGGGCTTGCGTCGGCCGAGGCATGGCAGTCCGCGGGCGCTACCCTTGAGGCGCACTTCGCGTCGATCACACTCGCGGCGCTGGCCGCCCGCCAGGACGCGCTAGACGCCGATCGCGCTCCGATGTACTTCATCTGACACCGGCCCATCGTGATCACACTCGGCCCCCAACCGCTCGAACACGCCGCGCATGAACGCGGTCTTGTCGGGCGCTGAGGCGGCCAGCTGGTCGAGCAGTTCTCGGTAGGCCGCGGTCGCGAGATCATGTTCTGTCACGCCGAGCCCGAGCAGGGTGTCGAGGCGCGCGTGCGTGAAACGGAACGAGGCTCCCGAACCCGCAGGCATCTCCGACGACGTGCCCGATGCCGAGAGGATCACCCGTGTGCAGCCGTCCTCGATAACGGCGAGCAGCGTGATGCCGACATCGGCGAACGATGCGTCACAGAGTCGGTGCAAGAGCCCGAGAATGCGCTGCAGAGCCGCGCTGGTCGATGTGCTCATTGTCTCGCCTCCTGGACTCCTCGGAGCGCCGCTTCCGTGCCCCTGGAAACAGCGTACGCGGAGGGTCTGACATGAAAGGCGGACTACGAGTAGAGACCCCAAAGCGCCTGGGTGCCGAGATCCTGGCCGCCCTCGTCTGCGAGCCGCTCGTACAGCCGCCTGGCGAGATCGAGACCCGGCAGCTCGAGACCGACTGCCTCGGCTTCCGACAAGGCGATGCGCAAGTCCTTGAGGAAGTGCTTCACATAGAAACCTGCAGCCATGTCACCCGCAAGAATCCGGGGACCGTAGTTCGACATCGACCACGACCCGGCCGACCCGGCAGAGATCGCGCTGAGAACACGCTCTGCATCCAGCCCGGTCGCCTTCGCGTATGCAAGTGCTTCCACCACGCTCAGCATCGTGCCAGCGATGGCGATCTGGTTGGCCATCTTCGTGTGCTGGCCGAGACCCGGACCGCCCATGTGCGTCACCGTCTTGCCCAGCACCTGGAAGATCGGGAGCACGCGGTCGAACGCCTCGTCGTCCCCGCCCACCATGATCGTGAGACGCGCCTCACGCGCGCCAACGTCGCCTCCGGACACCGGAGCGTCGAGTGCAAGCACTCCCCGGGCGGCGGCAGCGGCAGCGATTCGAACCGCATGCGTCGGCGTGGATGTCGTCATGTCGATGACGACGCTGCCCGCACGGGCGCGGTCTATGACACCGCCGGGCTCCAGGTACACGGCTTCAACGTCGGCGGGATAGCCGACGATGGTGATGGTCACGTCTGCCAGTGACGCGGCTTCACCCGCGCTCGAAGCCCAGAGGGCACCGCGGGCGATCAGGCCGGCGGCCTTCTCGCGCGTTCGGTTGAACACCACGACCGGATACCCGGCGTCGAGGAGATGACCGGCCATCGAGTGGCCCATCACGCCAGTCCCTACGAACGCGATGGTGGGAAGCGATCGTGCGGCCGACATCAACAGACCCCCGTGCTCGTATCTCCGTGATCGTCGCCGTGACCGACCATGCTCCAGTCAACGAGACCGGACATACACACCGGACAGGGATGCGACGCGAAGACCTCGAGGAGTTCGAGAAGCCCCTCGCCGTGCGGTGGCATCATGTGCGTGAAGCGATGACCGCACGCGTGGTCTATCTGCGTCGGTTGCTTCGATCGTGTGTCTGTCTCACGTGTCTGCGCCATGGGCCCATTCTAGCCGAAACGAAGCGTCGCTGTCGGACGACGGCTATACTGACCACGGACACCAAGGAGTGCGATCCGGACGCTCGACGCACTTCGAGACACGGACCGAGGGGATCCGAGTGACCGCCAGCGACCCGCTTGCGATAGCATTGCTCGCACTCGCGATCGTGCGCGTGGCAGCCCTCTTCGTCTTTGCGGAGATGCTCGCCAGAAGCCGGACCGCCGGACATGTGATGCTTGTCGGTGGTTGGCTTCTCCTGGCAGCGGGACCTCTTGCCGCACTCTGGATCTCGCTCAACACGCCGCTGTACCCCAGCGCGGTGGCGGCCGGCCTCACCCTCGTCGTCGCCGGTGCGCTGAGCTACTTCCGGCCGATTCCGTTGCGTTTCGCGTTCGGTGCGTCCGCGGCTGCAGGCACGGGGACCATCCTGGCTTCGCTCGTGAGCCCTGCCCTTGGCGGCATCGCCGGCACCGGCGTTCAAGCCTTCGTCTCGCTGTTCGTCATCGCTGCCCTGCTCACCGGCCGTGCGACGCTCAAGAAGAAGGCGCCGGTCAGTTACAACTGGCTCATCGCGGTGTCCCTCGCGGGAGCCGCTCACGCGCTCGGATTCGTCTTCATCTACCCCGGTGCCACGCACCCGCTGGCGGTGGTTGCAACCGCGGGGCTGTCGCTCATCGTGCTGCTGTACTTCTTGAGGCTGGAGGGCGAGCTGGCCGAGAGGGCCCTCGTGGAGTCGACCGAGCGCTTCCGTGCCACGTTCGAGCAGGCCGCGGTCGGCATCGCACACGTGGACCCTGACCGGCATTTCGTGCGGGTGAATCAGCGCTTCTGCGACCAGGTAGGATACTCACGCGAGGAACTGCTCGGCGGTCTGACGGTGGCCGAACTCACACATCCGGACGACCGAGCGGACTCCGCGGACTTCATCGCCGACATCATCTCGGGCCGGGTGCACGACAGCACCATCGAAAAGCGATACCTCCGGAAGGACGGCTCGGCGTACTGGGGCTCCGTGACGGTCTCGGCCGTGAGAACCCCTGACGGCGACCTCGACTACCTAATCGCAGTGATTCAGGACGCGAACGAACGCAAAGCGCTTGAGGTCGAGCTCGTTCGATACCGGACGCAGCTCGAGCAGCTTGTCGCCGAGCGGACCGCAGACCTCATGTCGGCGTATGAAGACCTCGATGCGGCCAACAGAGCGAAGAGCGATTTCCTCGCGAAGATGAGCCACGAACTCAGAACGCCGCTCAACTCGATCATCGGATTCACCGCGATCATGCTTGCCGGTCATGCTGGAAGCCTTACAGAAGAACAGACCCGGCAACTGTCGATGGTCAAGTACTCCGGCGAGCACCTGCTTTCGCTCGTGAACGACATCCTCGATATCGAGCGCATCGAGTCAGGGAATGAGCAGGTCCTGCCCGAGCAGTTCGACCTGTGCCTGCTGCTCGATGAAGTGTGCTCCCTGCTGCGCCCCCTTGCGGCGGAGCGCGGGCTGACGCTGGCGTTCGCCTGCGAGGGCGAGATCCTCTGCACTACCGACAGGCTTGCCGTCCGCCAGATCATGCTCAACATAGTGGGCAACGCGATCAAGTTCACCGACCTCGGCAGCATCGAGGTACGTACGCACGTCGAGGGCGAAACGCTCGCTGTCGACGTGCGCGACACCGGCCGCGGAATCGCGCCTGAGGACATCGGGCGGATATTCGAGCCGTTCACCAAGGGAAGCCCGCCTCAGCAGGCGGCACTCGAGGCGGGAACCGGACTTGGACTGTCGATCGCGAGGAGCCTGGCCGGGCTCCTCGGCGGACGGATCCTTGTGACAAGCACACCAGGCGTGGGATCGACCTTCACGCTCGAGCTGCCCAGGGAGTTCAAGCCAGCGACGTAGTGGCTCGCCCCGAAAAGCAGCAAGGGCCGGATCCGAGGACCCAGCCCTGCACCAGACAAAGAGGTGTCCCGAGAAACCTCGTCCGGCGAGTTCCACTAATCCGCAGCTTCCCGTTTCACACCTTTGGAGCCACCATCCGGGCGGGCACTGCTTGCGCTGAGCCTCTCCTTCAGGTACCCCGCCGGCAGCTACTGGTACGCTACCTTTCGCGGTTCGCCCGATCCGACCTCTCGGGACAAGAACGACGATACGGCACTGAGTTCGACCACGCAAGGGCTATTTCAAGAAATGCACGGTTTGTCGCTGAGCGGTATCAAATCAATGCCCTTCGGTTCCCTTGCATCGCTCAATGGCACACCACGAGGTTGAATGGTCCGGCACAGCTCACTGACACGAAGTGGCTACTTGGCTTCCATCCGGGCCTGCACCACATTCGCTGCCTGGTAGGCCGCGGTACGCACCGACGGACCCGCGGTTTCGCAGCGCTCGATGCTGCGAAGCGCGGAGAGGTGCCGTTTCGTATCCCCCGCCTCCAGACTCTTGATCGCTCCCAACCGCATCGTCACGAGGCGGTGCTCGCACGCCACATAGACGAGCGTTTCTACGTTCAGCTGACCGAATTCTCGCTTGCTCTTCACGGCGATCGCACGCCGACGGCACGACTCAAGGTACCGGGCGCCGGACGACGCTGCGCCCTGGCCCTTCCAGGGGCCCGTTCCGCGATTGGGCTGTTGCCCTTCCCCTGGCTTCATCGGTTTGCGCTGCCTGCCGGCCATAGTGGCTCCTCGCCTACACCGAGGCAGGAAGGACGGCGACGCCCCACACGGTGCCCGTGTGAGTCGAAACCACCGATCCCGCCTCGTACATGATGATGTCGGTTGCGTCGAAACGCGCTTCGATCTGGTCACGGATTATGCGTGCGCGCTCGGCGGACATCGCATGCCCCACCGCAAAGACCCCGGTCTGCGCGCCGCCCATCGCCGCCTCGATCCAGTCCAGCGTGTGCGCGAGAGCCGCCTTCTCGCCGCGGGTGCGCTTCACCGGTGTGAACTTGCCGTCCTCGTCGAGCGTGAGCGTGACCTTCAGGTCGAGCAGCGACCCGACGAACGCTGAGACCTTGCCGATCCGACCGCCGCGGGCGAGATTCTCAAGCGAATCGAGGCCGACGATCATCTTCGCGCGATCACGCGTCTTCCCGAGCCGCGCAATGGTGTCCGAGACGTTCATTCCGGCGGAACGGGCGTGCGCGGCATCGAGCACCTGCAGAGCGAGCCCTCCCGACAGGTTCCGCGAGTCGAAGACGTGCACCTGTCCTGCGAACGACTCGGCGGCCTGACGCGCGGCCGCGACAGTGCCCGAGAGCCCCGAAGAGATGTGAATGGATAGGACCTCGTCCGCAGTCTCCAGTGCGTGCTCGTATGCCTCGGTGAAGGCCCCGACGGAAGGCTGCGAGGTCGTAGGAAGCTTCGTCGCTGCGGCCATTCGCGCAAAGAACTGCTGCTGCGTGAGCGTGCCATCCGGGAAGGAATCGTCCCCAAAGCTGACCAACAGCGGGACGACAGCGATCCCGTTTTCGGCTGCAAGCGCCCCCGGCAGGTCTGCGGTGCTGTCGGTGATGATAGCGAATGATCGCTCCGTGTCGCCCATGTGATCAGCCTAGTTTCTTGACGAGGATCTCGTTTACCAGTGACGGGTTGCCCTGTCCGCGCATCTCGCGCATGACCTGGCCGACGAACCAGCCGATGAGCGTCGTCTTGCCTGCGCGGTAGCTCGCGACCTCATCGGGATTGGCGATGATGACGCGCTCCACCGCCGCTTCGATAGCACCGGTGTCACTCACCTGCTTCATTCCCCGAATCTCGATGATGGCGCCCGGCGCGTCGCCGGTCTCGGCCATCTCCGTGAACACCTGCTTGGCCTGCTTGCCCGAGATGGTGCCCGCATCGATGACCTGAACGAGTTCGGCGAGCATCGCTGGCGTGACCTTCGCATCCGAGAGCGCCACGGTCCCGGCGTTGAGGTACGCCGAGAAATCACCGAGCATCCAGTTCGCGATCGGTTTCGCGAGAGGCGTTCCGGCGAGAGCTACCGCCTCCTCGAAGAAGGCGGCGAACTCGACATCCTCTGAAAGCGTGCGTGCATCGGCCGAAGACAACCCGAAGTCGCGCATGAAGCGCTCGCGACGGGCATCGGGCAGCTCGGGCAGACGGGCGCGGATCGCGTCGATCCACCCGGCGCTGAACTCGAAAGGCACCATGTCGGGCTCCGGGAAGTAGCGGTAGTCGTGCGCCTCTTCCTTCGAGCGCAGCGCGCTCGTCCGCTTGGCGGTCACGTCCCAGTGGCGGGTCTCCTGCACGATGCGACCCCCCTCGTCGAGCACATCTGCTTGCCTGACGATCTCGAAGGCGAGAGCATCGTGGAGCGCCTTGAACGAGTTCATGTTCTTGATCTCGGTCTTGGTGCCGAGCTCCGTCTCGCCGCGCAGTCGAATCGACACGTTCCCATCGACCCGCATGGAGCCCTCCTCCATGCTGCAGTCGCTCACGCCGAGGTTGAGCATGATGAGGCGCAGCTTCTGCGCGAAGCGGCGCGCCTCTTCCGGCGTGCGTATGTCGGGTTCGCTGACGAGTTCCATGAGCGGTGTACCGGCGCGGTTGAAGTCGACGAGCGAGTGGTCAGCCCCCGCGATGCGTCCCTCGGAACCGCCGACATGCACCATCTTGCCGGTGTCCTCTTCCAGGTGGATGCGCGTCACGCCGATGCGGGTGGCGTACGGTCCTCCGTCGAGGTCCACGCGCTGCTTCGCACCCTCTCCGTCCACCTCGATGTCCAGGTGACCGAGACCGCAGAACGGCAGGTCGTACTGCGAGATCTGGTAGTCCTTCGGCATGTCCGGATAGAAGTACTGCTTGCGATGGAACTGCGAGAACGGCGCAATCTCGCAGTCGAGCGCGAGACCCGCGAGAACGGTCGCCTCAACGGCGGCCTCGTTAGGCACCGGCAACGCGCCGGGCATACCGAGACAGACCGGGCACACCCGGGTGTTCGGCTCGCCGCCGAACGCCACCGGGCAGCCGCAGAACATCTTGGAGTTGAGCGAGGTGAGCTCGGTGTGGATCTCGAGGCCGATCACGGCCTCGTAGCGCTCAAGCACACCGGCAAGACGGTCTTTGGCCACGTCTGGAGCTCCTTCGAAGAAGGCGAAACGTCACGGAGCGCGGACGGCGTCGCCCGCGCTCCGCTGATTCTACCGCACTAGGGCGGCGCGCCGCGCTAATGCAGCAGTGCCATCGCCGCGTTTCAGCCGGTGCGGTGCGAGACGCACTATGCGGCAGGCGGCCTCATGTCCAGGTCGAGCGCACCTTCCAGCGCCGCGGCCACCCGCAGCATCGTCGCCTCGTCGAAGTGCTTGCCGATGATCTGCACGCCGATCGGCAGGCCGGTCGATTCGCTCTTGGCGCACGGGATGCTCACACCGGGCAGACCGGCGAGGTTGAGCGGGATCGTGAACACGTCCGAGAGGTACATCGAGAGCGGATCTTCCGCCTTCTCCCCGATCTTGAAGGCGACCGTCGGCGAAGTGGGCGTAACAAGCACGTCGAACTGCTCGAATGCAGCGTCGAACTCGCGGGTGATAAGCGTCCGGGTCTTCTGGGCGGTGCCGTAATAGGCGTCGTAGTAGCCGGCGGAGAGCGCGTACGTGCCGAGCATGATGCGTCGGATCGTCTCGGGACCGAAGCCCTCGGCGCGCGACCGCATGTACAGGTCGACGACGTCGCTCGGGTCGGACACGCGGTGGCCGTAGCGGATGCCGTCGAAGCGCGCGAGGTTGGAGCTCGCCTCGGCGGGGCCGATGATGTAGTAGGCTGCCAGCCCATGCTGCGACATCGGCAGGTCGATCTCACCGACCTGTGCGCCGAGCGATTCAAGGGTGCGGACCGACATCTCCGTCGCCTCGCGGACTTCGGCGGCGCAACCCTCGAGGTCGAGCATGTCGCGGACGAGGCCGACGCGCAGTCCCTTCACGCCGTCGCCAAGCGTCGCCGTGAAGTCGGGTACGGGCTCGCGAACGGAGGTGGCGTCCGTGTCATCATGGCCCGAGATGGCGTTGAGCACGAGGGCCGCGTCTTCCACCGAACGGGAGAACGGCCCGATCTGATCGAGCGACGAGGCGAACGCCACGATGCCGTAGCGGGAGACGCGGCCGTACGTCGGCTTCATCGCGACGGTGCCGGTCAGCGCGCCGGGCTGGCGGATCGAGCCGCCGGTGTCGCTGCCGAGCGAGACGGTCACCATGCGCGCGGCAACCGCCGCGGCGCTGCCGCCGGAAGAACCCCCGGGCACACGCGAGAGGTCCCACGGGTTGTGCGTCACGCCGAACGCGGAGTTCTCGGTGGATGACCCGAACGCGAACTCGTCCATGTTGCACTTGCCGATCGGCAGCGCACCCGCGTCGAGCAGCCGGCGAACGGCCGTGCAGTCGTACGGGCTCTTGAAATCACTGAGGATCCTCGACGAGCACGTCGTGTGCGTCCCCACGAGGTTCATGTTGTCCTTGAGCGCGGCAGGCACGCCAGCAAGCGGCGGCAGCTCCTCGCCCGCTGCGACTTTCGCGTCGATGTGGGCAGCGGCCGCCCGGGCCAGGTCCGGCGTCAGTTCGTTGAACGCGTGGATGCCGGGCTCATGCACGTCGATGTGCGCGTACGTCGCCTCGACGACATCCCCCGCCGAGAAGCGCTTCCCGGCGATGCCTTCGCGGATCGCGCGTGCCGAGAGTCCTGCGAGATCGGTCTTCTGGCTCACCGCGTCACGCCCCCTCTTCCGCGCCGACGATGCGCGGGATGACGAACGCGCCGTTCTCGGCCTGGGGAGCGTTGAGCAGAGCGAGGTCGCGCGAGAGCCCGGGCCTGACGACGTCGGGCCGGGTCGCATTGCGCAACGGGATCGAGTGTGACGTTGGTTCAACGCCCTCGAGGTCGAGCTCCTGCATCTTCTCGATGTTGCCGAGGATGGAGTTCAGCTCGCCCTGAAGCCGGGTGATCTGCTCGTCTGAGAGCGCGAGACGGGCAAGCATCGCCACGTGGCGGACATCAGCTTCCGAGATGGACATGCGGGGTCGTCCTTTCGACGTGCGACTGACCTCAGTATTCTACGGCAAGAGGCGAACGAGCGCGCCCGCACCCGGGCTACGCCGCGCGATTCTCAGCCTATCGCGCGCGACAGCCAAACGACCGCGCCGACCGTCAGCGAGTTGTAGGCCGCATGGAGCGCGATGGCGGGCCACAGACTCTTGCGTTCATGCGCAAGCCAGCCAAGCGCGACGCCCAGCACCGTCATCGGAAAGAGCAGCCACCACGAGCGGTGGAACGCAGCGAACAGCACGGCCTGCGCGATGATCGCGGGCCACACGCCGATGCGGGCCTCGAGCCCGCGCATGAGCGCTCCCCGAAACACGCACTCTTCAACGAACGGCCCGACGAGCACCAGCATGACCGAGGCAAGCACGAGGCCGCCGACCGATGTGCCGAACACGTGCGTGATGGTGTCGGCGCCCGCGCTCGGCATGAGATCGAGCGAACGCGTGATCATGCTGTAGATCGTCGCGATCACACGTGTCGCCGCGAGGCCGCCGATGACCAGCCCGACCGACGTGGCGATGTCTGCAGCGGACTCGTGCTGACGCGTGAGTCCGAGCGCGTCGCCGAACGACCCGTCCCGTCTGCGCACGAGATAGCGGAGCGAAACCACCTGCACGGCGTAGTAGATCGCAAGCGCGAACGCGCGCGCGCCCACCACTACCTCGGACGGAAGGTCCTGAACGACCCGGCTCGCAAGGAAGAGTTCCTTGACCATGAAGGCCGCAAACGTGACCGAAAGCATCGCCGCGGCCTCGAGTATGGTCCAGGTGAACCCACCGACCCTGACCGAGTGCGCGGAGAGCGCGCGAGGCGTCGCTGCGACGACCTGCCGGGCGGGTGCGGATGATTTCGGCCGCGTCGCAGTGCGGGCTCGAGACGCCGCGTCCGTAGCGGCGCTGCCGATCGCGCCCCTATCACATGCGCGAACGCACTCCATGCAGCCGTCGCAGCGGCTCCAGTCGACCATGATGTATGCACGGCCGACCCGGATCGCGTTGTGGTCGCACGCGGGCAGGCATCGCCCGCAACGGTCACATGCCCTGGGGTTCAGGACGAGCCGCGCCCGTGACGTCATCCTCCCACCTTCAGCGCTCGGAGAAGGTACAGCAGCGCCACACCGGATCCGTTGAAGACCGCGTGACACACGACGGCCGGCCAGATCGAGCGAGTCGCCGAAGTGACCCACGCAAGCAGGACGCCGAGCAGGAGGATCGGGACGAACTGGTACCACTGGAAGTGGATGAGCGCGAAGAGTGCCGAGGAGACGACGATCCCGGCGATCTGGCCCCAACGCTCGCGAAGACCGGGGAACACGACGCCCCGAAAGATCGCTTCCTCGGCAAGCGGAGCGATGACAACGGCGGTCATGATCGTCGCCATGACCCCGATCGGCGACGCCGGAAAGAAGCGGGTGATATCGGGTGTCTCGGGGGCGACAACGCCGAGTCGGTTCATGAACAGCGCATACTGCACGCCCAGCGCGCGGCCCACGAAGGCAAGCCCGATCGCCATGCCGATGCCTGCGCCGAGCTTGAAGCGACGCACGGCGAACGCCTCCGAGAATCCTACGCCGCGTCCGCGTGCCCAGAGGAATGCGACCACGATGGCGGGGAGGTACTGCAGGAAGATGATCGTCGTCAGGGCGATCGCGCGAACATCCGGCGTCATGTCCCGCAAGATGCCGGAACGGTACGCGATCCACGAGCCGCCGTACGTCGAGGCGACAGCGATGGCCACCAGTACGAACATCAACGGCCAGGGCCAGCCGACCGGCGTGAGCGGCGTCCCTTTGTGCCCGCCAAAGTCGATGGCGCGCACGTCGTGCTGTGGTGTCACCGTACGCTCGGACGCAGACGCCGGAGGCGGCGGACCCGGTATCGGCGGTGCGACGGGCGGCGGCGGAAGCAGGTCGCTCACGAGAGGTACTCCTTCGGCAAATCGCCCGAGTCGATGACTGCCTGGAGGGCGGCCTCGTCGAGCACCGGCACGCCCAGCTCAAGCGCTCGTTCAAGCTTGCTACCCGCCTCGACTCCCGCAACGACGTACGTCGTCTTCGCGCTGACGCTGCTCGCAACCTTCGCCCCAAGCGCCTTGAGCGCTGCGCCGGCCGCATCGCGGGTGTACCGCTGGAGCGCGCCGGTCAGCACCCACGTCGTGCCGAGAAGCGTCTGCGGATGCTCTGGCGCCGTGCGCTCCTCGGCGGTACGGACTCCCGCGGTCTGCAGGCGATGCACGATGTCGACGTTCACGGCGTTCTCGGCGAATGCGCGGACGGAACCGGCGATGACCGGACCGACGCCTTCGACCGCAGCAAGCTCTTCGGCCGATGCCGCCATGAGCGCGTCGAGCGAGCTGTATGCGGCGGTGAGCGCCTCGGCCACAGTCGCACCCACGTGGCGGATACCGAGGCCGAATACCAGCTTCGCAAGCGGACGCGTCTTGCTGGCTTCGATGCTTGCCATCAGCTTCGCCGCCATGGTCTCGCCGAGCAGAACGGGTGTGCCGTCCTTCCTGGTGCGACCGAGATCGAGTGACGCGAGTGTGTTGCGCGTAAGCAGGTAGTAGTCGGCAACGTCGTGGAGCAGGCCGTGCTCGACCAGGCGCGTGATGATCTCGGAACCCATGCCGTCGATGTCGAGGGCGCCGCGGCCGGCCCAGTGACCGAGACGTTCCAGACGCTGTGCGGGGCATCCGGCGTTGGTGCATCGGGGGACGACCTCGCCCTCCTCGCGCCACACCTCGCTGTCACAACTGGGGCACGTCGCGGGCATCGACCACTCGGTCTCGCTCCCGGTGCGAAGGCGGGTGACCGGTCCCACGACCTCCGGAATCACGTCGCCCGCCTTGCGGACGATAATGGTGTCGCCGATCCGCAGATCCTTGCGACGGATCTCGTCTTCGTTGTGAAGCGTAGCCCGCGCGATCGTCGAACCCGCCACCGAGACCGGATCGAACTCCGCGACCGGCGTGAGGGCCCCCGTGCGGCCGACCTGCACGCGTATCTCGCGGAGCACGGTCGTCTTCTCCTCGGGCGGGAACTTGAAGGCGATCGCCCAGCGGGGTGCCTTGCTGGTGAAGCCAAGCTCCTCTTGCACCGCGAAGCTGTCGACCTTCACGACCACGCCGTCGATCTCGTACGGAAGCGTGTCGCGCGCTTCGAGCGCCCACTCGCAGAACGCATGGACATCGGGTGCCGCAGCGCACGCCTTGATGTCGGGATTCACCCGGAAACCGGCGTCGCGCAGCCACTGAAGCGCTGCCGACTGCGACTCCAGGCCGAGAGCGCGCGGCTCGACGACCTGGTACATGAACGTGGACAGGTCGCGCGACGCGGTGATCGCCGGGTCCTTCTGACGCACCGCTCCGGCGGCGGCGTTGCGCGGGTTCGCGAAGAGCGGCAGCCCCACCGCTTCCTGCTCGGCATTGAGGCGAGTGAAGCTCTCCTTGGGCATGTAGACCTCGCCACGGACCTCCACACGCCATGGCGCCTCGGCTCCGAAGAGCGTGTCCTGCACCGGAGCGACGCCGCCCACAAGGAGCTTCAGCGGCACGCTCTTCACCGTGCGGACGTTCGCGGTGACATCCTCGCCTGTCGTGCCGTCACCCCGCGTCGCCGCACGAAGCAGCATGCGATCCTCGTACGTGAGCGCAAGGCTGCTGCCGTCGATCTTGAGCTCGCAAACGAACGCGCAGTTCCTGCCGGCGACCTCGCGCTCCACGCGCTCGAGCCACGCGTCGAGCTCGCCGAGGTCCATCGCGTTGTCGAGCGAGTACATCCGCTGTGCGTGGCGCACCGGGGCGAACTGCCCGGAGGGCACCGCACCGACGCGCTGCGTGGGTGAATCGGGCGTGATGAGTTCCGGCCACCGCGCCTCGATCGCTTCGAGTTCGCGGACGAGCGCGTCGTACGCAGCATCGGAGATCTCGGGCGCATCGAGCGCGTAGTAGCGGTGTGCGTGATACCGCAGCTCGTCTCTGAGCTTCCCGGCGCGCGCTGCTGCTTCCTCGATACTTGCCGAGGTGTCGACGCCCTCGGTCACTACTCGCCCTCGGCCTTGAGCTTCTGGACGTGCACGTCGTTCACGGAGTAGATGACCGTCTCGGGCACGAAGCGGTTGGTGCGCTCCGCCTCGTAGATCCACACGTCGGTGAGGGTCACCTTGAAGTACACGCCACCGGCCGCCACGACCGGCTCGACGACGACGTCGTTGGCGAGATACGCGCGCAACTCCGTCTCGATGTAGTAGTTGAAGACGCCGGCGGCGCCGCGATACTCCTCGTAGAGCTTGATGCGGTACTCGGCCTCCCGCAGGTCTAGTTCGTCGATGCTGTCCATGCTGCCCCTTCCGTCTCGGGCACGTAGGCCCGTCTGTAATCCTACCCGCGCTGCACCGGCGCCAGCCGAGCAAGCCCGGTCGCGCCGATACGGTCGTCGGCGATTATGACAGCTCCGAGCACCCCCGGGATGCTCTTCGCGCGCTCGAGCCCGATCGGGATGTCGTCCGGACCATGTACCACGTTGCCCACGGCGCTTGCAGCGGCATCCGCGAGCGCGCCGTTCTCGGCCATGATCGTGACCGCGTGCGCGCTGCCATAACTCAGGCTCGGACCGACCTTCGCCGAGGATGTGCACACCGCGACCGGCTGCATCGCCGCCGAGACGATGAGCGCCACCTCCCCGGAGAGCGGCGAGTCGCCCGCCCACAGCAGCACGGTCCGGTCGTGTGACCCGATGATGAACAGATCGCCACCGTTTTCGACGATCACTTCCGCCGACTCGCCCGCAAGCCCGCGGGCGACCGCCTCGGCAAACGCTCCGGCGACAGACGCCATCGGCCCGACGCCGGCGATGCGCGCGGCATCGGCCATCTCACGGGCAAGCGCGGGTGCGCCCGCTCCGACTTCGACCGGCACATGGCTCTCGGCGAACCGGGGGTTGGCCGAAACGTACGCCTCAAGCTCCGCGCGAAGACCGCGCACGAGGGTCTCGGAACGCACCGAGAGGTCGCGCGTCGCGCTGATCTGCAGGTCCGTCTCCGCGTACACGACCTCGAACGTGACGAGACCGGGGACGTCGATGCGCGCGCGATATGTTCTGGGTTCATACGACATGCGGTAATCGTACCAGCATCTGTGGGATATGCTGTATGAAGCGACCGAAAGGACGTCTATGCGCCAGATACTGGAGCTCTGCATAGAGATGGACCTGTTGGCGCAACGAGCGTACAGCGTTATGGCGACGCACTGCGACAACAAGGAGCTCGCGAAGACGTTCAAGAAGATGGCCGTCGAGGAAGGCACGCACGTCGCGTGGTGGAACGACCTGCTCGGCGCGTGGGAGCGCGGCCTGCTCCCCGATCTGGTGAACGACACCGGTGCACTCATCGAACGGCTCAAGAGCCTGCGTGCCGAGCTTGAAGGGTCGCTGCCGAACGCTCTGGCGGAACTGACGGACCACGAGATGCTCGCGGTCGCAGCGCGCATCGAGTTCTTTATGATCGACCCGATCTTCGGCGAGCTCATCGACCTCACCGAACCGGCGCGCGCCGACCGTCGCCACGAGGCATACTCGGCGCATCTGCAGCGGCTGATCGAGGCGATCGAGCACCACTACGAAGAGGAGTCGCTGGCCGCATTCCTGGCTGGAATCCTCAACCGCACCTGGCGCGACAACCTTGCGCTTGCCATCTACGCCACACGCGATCCGCTCACAGGTATCCATAACCGCCGCGCGCTCGACACGCACCTGCGGCAATGGTCGGCATGGTCGGCACGGTACGGCCGCCCGCTTGGCGTCGCGCTCGTGGACATCGACCTGTTCAAGAACCTCAATGATGCACGGGGTCACACGTTCGGCGACAAAGCGCTGTGCGCTGTGGCCGACGCGCTGAAGTCCGCGGTGCGGTCCTCGGATCTGCTGGTGCGCTACGGCGGTGACGAATTCGCGATCATCGCGCCCGAGGCCGAACCCGAGGAGTTCGCAGCACTCCTGCGACGGATGGTCGAGACGGTACGGATGATCGACCTGAAGGACGCCGAGGGACGTCGCGTGCCGCTCAGCATCAGTGCCGGCGGCGCGGTCGCCGTCGATCCGCCGGCATCCGTGCCGAGAAGCCTCGACCGACTGCTCGCGGCAGCCGATCAATCGCTCTACGCTGCCAAGCAGGCGGGACGTGACCGCGCGGGAACGCCGATCGTCCTCGGCGCCCCGTAGCCGCTATCCGCGTTCCGCCATCTCGCCGGCGTGATAGCTGCTGCGCACGAACGGCGCGCTCGCAACCGCACAGAAGCCGAGCGTCTCGGCCTCGGCGGCAAGTGCCTCGAACTCCCCGGGCGTCACGAACTCGGCGACCGGCAGGTGCTTCGCGCTCGGGCGCAGGTACTGGCCGAGAGTGATCATGTCGCACCCCGAAGCGCGCAGGTCGCGCATGACGGCGACCACTTCATCATGCGTCTCACCGAGGCCGAGCATGAGCCCGGACTTCGTCGGCATCTCCGGGTGTCGCGACTTCACGCGCTCGAGCACCGCGAGGCTGCGCTCGTACACGGCACCGGGGCGCACCTCTGCGTAGAGCCGCGGCACGGTCTCGAGGTTGTGATTGAAGACGTCAGGGAGCGCGTCGGCAACGGTGTCCACGCTCTCGAAGCGGCCGCCGAAATCGCTCGTGAGCACTTCGATGCGCGTACCGGGCGACACCCCGCGGACGGCTTCGATGACCGCCACGAAGTGTGCCGCACCGCCGTCGGGCAGGTCGTCGCGCGTCACGGTTGTGATGACCGCGTGCTTGATGCGCAGCGCAAGGACCGCCTCGGCAAGGCGCGACGGCTCCTCGGGGTCGAGTGGCGCCGGCTGACGCGTGTCGACCGCGCAGAAGCGACATCCGCGAGTGCACGCGTCTCCCATGATGAGGAACGTCGCGGTGCCCGAGGCGAAGCACTCCCCCTGGTTCGGGCATTTCGCCGACTGGCAGACCGTGTGGAGCTCCAGTCGCTCCATGAGCTCTTTGACCGAGTCGTAGCTGCCCTCGCGCGCGATGGGCCGTTTCATCCACTCGGGCATGCGCTTGGCCGACGCTCCGTGCTCGTACGCCATGAGCTAGCAGCCGCACTTTCCGGCGGCGTCGGCGCACGCCATCTTGATGACTTCCGAGACGGTCGGGTGCGCGTGCACCATCTCCGCGACCTGACGCACGGTGATGTCGTGCTTCATGGCGAGCGCGACCTCGTGGATGGTCTCGACGGCGTGCGGGCCGACGATCTGGCAGCCAACGATGCGGCCGGTGCCCTTCTCGGCAACGATCTGCACGAAGCCGTCGGCCTCGCCCTCGCCGAGCGCTTTGCCGTTGGCGGCGAACTTGGCGACCGCCTGCACGGCGTCGATGCCGCGCTCCTTCGCGCCGTCGCGGCTGCTTCCGACGACCGCGACGTTGGGGAACGTGTAGACGCAGGCGGGGATGCAGTCGTAGCGGAGCGTCTCGGCATGGCCTTCGCCGGTGAGCTCGGCGACCGCATTGCGCGCAGCGACGATGCCCTCTTCATCCGCCACGTGCGCAAGCATCATGCCGCCGATGAGATCGCCGATGGCGTAGACGCCGGGCAGGTTGGTGCGCAGGTGCTCGTCCACCTTCACGGCACGACGGTCCATCTCGATACCGGCCTCCTCGAAACCGAAGCCGAGGCCGTTGGGGACGCGTCCCACCGCCGACATCACGATGCCGCTCTCCACGACCGCGCCGCTGCGAAGCGTCGAGTGCATACGGTCGCCCACGCGCTCCACGCTCTCGACAGCATCGCCGAGCAGGAACTCGACGCCCATCTCCTCGAGCGCGGCCTGCGTCGCCTTCACGACGCGCTTGTCATTGCCGGGAAGTACCTGCTCCATGAGCTCGACGACGGTCACCTTGCTGCCGAAGGCCGCGTACGCGCACGCGAACTCCAGGCCGATGACCCCGCCGCCGATGATGAGGATGTCCTTGGGGATGTCAGCGAGCGAGACGGCGTCGTCGCTCGTCCACACACCCTCCATCTCGTGATCGATATTCGGGAGCTTGAAGACGATCGAGCCGGTCGCGAGGATGACGGCGTCGCCTTCGATGAGCTCGGTGCCGCCGTCAGCCAGCGCGGCTTCGACGGTCCTGGGAGCCACAAGCCGGCCCTCGCCGGGCACGACACGCACTTTGAGGCGCTTCGCGCTGCCCTCGATCTGCGACACGAGTTCGTCGACCACGCCTTCTTTGCGGGCGCGCAATCCGGCGATGTCGACGCTCGCGACCGTCGCGCTCAACCCGAAGGTCGCGGCCGCACGCGTGTCGGCAACGATGTGCGCCGAGCGAAGGATGGTCTTCGTGGGGATGCAGCCCCAGTTGAGACAGGTGCCGCCGAGACGCTCACGCTCGACCAGGACCACCTCGGCGCCCAGCCGTGCCGCCTCGAATGCCGCCGAGTAGCCGCCGGGGCCACCGCCAAGCACCACGATCCGCATGTCAGACCTCCCTCGTACCGTTCATGTGTCGGACGATTGTACCATCGTCGCGATGCACGTCCGGGCACGTGGGTCGCTACCTTTCATCGTCCCATGGTTCCGCCTGTCGAATCGCGTCACCCGCCACTGGGAACGATTTCGTGAGAACGTTCACAATGCGTAAAGGGGGGTCGCTGGCGTGCCGATACCGTCTACAGGACGGCCAAACCATGGGGGCGGACGTCAGCGAAGAAGGCGCATCGATGAATCGCGCTGAGCGCACAGACATGCACCATCGGCCGCGGCTCTTCCTCGCCGCGTGCGCCGCAGTCCTCATCTTCATGATCGGCTCCGAACTGGCGCATACCGCGGTCTCAAACGGGACCGTGACACTGCTTGGGATCACGATGAGTTCAAGTGTGGTTGCGCTGCTCACGCGGATCACCGTCTCGATCCTGGTTCTCGGCGGCGCTTGGTATATACAGCGCAAGCTTGACGCGAACATCCACACCACCCGCGCCCTCGACCACGAACGCTATAAGCTCGAGCTCGTCTACGACAACAATCCCGACGCCATTCTCATCCTCGGCAGCGACCTCACGGTGCAGTACGCGAATCGAAAGGCCGAGGAGCTCACCGGTATCGAGGTGAAGGACATCGTCGGACGCAGATGCCATGAGGCGATCCTCGGCTCCGAGACCATCTGCGAGGCCTGTCGCTTCGACGCCGTGCTGCGCAGCGGTGAACCTGCCGTGGCCGTGAAGCATGAGGTGAACGCTTCCGGGCGTGAGCACTGGCTCGAGACGATGTGGTATCCGGTCTTCAACGGAGACGGCAGCGTCGAGTCGGTCGTCGAGATCTCGAAGGACATAAGCGACATCAAGAAGGCCGAGTTCGCGTTGCAGGAGTACAACGAACGCCTTGAACAGAGCGTCAGCGAGCGCACCTCGGAACTCGAGCGATCCAATGCGGACCTGCAGGAGGAGATCGTCGAGCGCCGCAGGGCCGAGAAGGCGCTTCGGGAATCCGAGGAACGCTTCCGCAGCCTCGTGGAACTCTCCCCGGACCTGATCCTCGTGCACATCGAAGGTGTCATCGCGTTCATGAATCCGGCGGGTGCCCGGCTTCTCGGGTACGGCGACCCGGACGAAGTCTGCGGGGTGCATGTGCTCCAGCTCGTGGACGCCGACAGCATCGAGATCGCCACCGAGCGTCTGCGCACGACGACCCGAGACCGCCGACCATCGGAGCCGACCGAGGTGCGCTTCATCCGGAAGGACGGCTCGCGCATCGACCTGCAGATGGCGTCCACGCCGCTCATGTATCACGGACACCCCGCAGTCCAGGCGGTTGCGCACGACATCACCGAGCGCAAGCGCGCCGAAGACACGATCCGGAAGATGGCGTACTACGACATGCTCACCGGACTCCCCAACCGCGCGCTCTTTGACGATCGCCTCGCGGTCGCTATCGGTCACGCGGAACGCGACGACAGCAGCTTCGCCGTGATGTTCATGGATATGAACGACTTCAAGATCGTCAATGACACCCTCGGACACGCCATCGGGGACAAGCTCCTCTCGGAGGTCGCGCAGCGGCTGCAGTCCGTGGTGCGCCGCAGTGACACCGTGGCTCGCCTCGGCGGCGACGAGTTCACCGTGCTGCTCCCGAAAGTGAACTCCCGGAAGACTGCTGCGCTCGTCGCACGGAAGATGACGCAGGCTATCGAGGATCCGGTACTCACCGAGAAGGGTGCCGTGCCGATCGATCTCAGTATCGGCATCGCCTTCTACCCTACAGACGGTCGCTCGTTCAGCGAGCTCATGTGCGCGGCGGACATGGCGATGTACGCGTCGAAGAACGAGGGGACGCCGTTCCGCTTCGCCGACTCGGGCGTGCTGCTGCCCTAGGGGCGGAGTTCCTCCTCGGTCACGACCTCGGTCTTGATCATCCGTACGAGTGCCCCGAGCGCCTCGAAGACGTGGTCGCGGATGTCGCCGCCGACGATCACGTACATGATGTCATCGCCGACCGCCAGCTCGCCCTCGTTCACCCAGGCGTGCACATGCGTCACGCCTTCCATCAGACGCGCACTGGCCAGTATCTCCTGAAGTCGTTCGTGATCGACGCTCAGCACCATTCCGGTGACCGGCCGTCCGTCCCGGGATGATCCGCGTACGACGCCGTTGTGCGCAAGATACATGCCCGTGCCGGCGGCGTCTCGACCCGACTTGAACTCGGCAAGCCATGCGTCGAGCGATGGCTTCTCATGCTTGGGCTCCATGCGGCACCTCCCGCGTCACGAACAGTTGGCGAAAGTATACTCCGGAGCCGCCGTCGCTCGCGTCAGCCCTGAATCGCGCGGGCAAGCGACTCCGGCAGGCCCGCCGCACGCATCGCGGCAACCTCGGTCTCGATCGCATAGATGACCCGATGGGTCACCACGGCGAGCCATGTGTCTGTCGCCCCCGCCGCAGCGGCGGCCGGATCGCCGAGGCGCGCAACGTGCCCGGGATCGCCGAGCACCAGTTCCACCCAACACGCCCGGGAATCTCCGTCCTTCGGCTTACCGACCGAGCCGCTGCTCACGTAGTGAACGCCCGGAGCCGGCGACCGATGGTAGGAGATGTGCACGTGCCCCACGCACACGACATCGGCTGCTGCTTCACGGGCGAGCCGCTCGAGTTGCCGATCGGAGCGGTCCGGAAGCAGATACTCGTTGACCTTTCGGGGGCTACCGTGACAGAAGAGCAGGCGCGCGCCTTCGTGCTCCAGTCGCAGTTGATCCGGAAGACCGGCGAGCCACGCGGCATCGTCATCGGCGATCGCCGCCGTTGTGAAGTCGTACGATGCCTGCCCGTCGAGTCGTGCCTGCTCGGTCGCGTAGTAGCAGCCACAATCCCCGAGCCTGTTGCCGATGCCCCGGTCGTAGTTGCCCTGCACGACCGGGTCGCCGCTCTCACGCACGCGTGCGACCACGCCCGCAGGATCCGCACCGTAACCGACAAGATCGCCGAGGCAGTACCGCTCCAAAAGCCCGGCGTCGTCCATGTCGCGGTACACGGCCTCCAGCGCGCCGACGTTGCCATGGATGTCCGAGTACACAGCGATCCGACGAAGCGTCAACGGAGCCTCTCCTTCCTACGGGCACCGCCCCGGGCATGCTGCCCACAGGCGTCTCGGACCACGGCACCTGCCATCGCTAGCCCAGGCCGGCGCCTTCGAGGATCTCGGGGACGGCGTCATCGAGACCGAGCGTCATGATATGCACCCCGTCCGCCACCTCACGAGCGGCGCGGACCTGCTCGGTGGCGAGCTTGATCGCCTCGGCTGCGGCGTTGTCTGCCGACTTGATGCGCGCGCCGATCGCCTCGGGCACCATGAGGCCCGCGAGGCGCTTGTTGATGAAGTCGACCGCCCTGGCGCTGCGCAACACGAGCACGCCGGCGATGACCTTCGCGCCGAGCGGGCGAAGCTCCTCGACCGCACGCTCGAGCTTGGTGATGTCGAAGATCGCCTGCGTCTGGAAGAACCGTGCGCCCGCCTCCACCTTGCGTGCCGCGCGCAGGAGCTGGATGTCCCACGGCTCGGCTTCCGGGAACATGGCCGCACCCAGGTAGAAGTCGGTCCCACCCTTCAGCGGTCGGCCGATCATGTCGGTTCCCGCGTTCATCTGCGCGGCGACTTCGAGGAGCTGCGTGGAATCGAGGTCGAACACGCCCTTCGCTTCGGGATGATCACCCGAGCGCGGATCATCGCCGGTCACGATGAGCACGTTCTCAAGGCCGAGCGTCCATGCCGCCAGGAGGTCGGACTGCAGCGCGAGTCGATTGCGATCCCGACATGTCTGCTGGAAGATCGGTTCGAAGCCCATCTCAAGCGCGGCGCGCGATGCCGCCAGGCTCGAAAGATGAAGCGAGGCTCCCTGGTTGTCGGTGATGTTGATGGCGTGGCAGTGCGGCCCGATCGTCTCGATCGAGCGGCGCATCGCGGTCAGGTCGGTGCCCAGTGGCGGCGCGATCTCGCCGGTGACGACGAACTCGCCGCGTTCGAGCGCGTCGCGAAGCCGGCTCACCTGGCACCACCCTTCTTCTCGCGAAGATTGACCGAGCCCGGCTTGAGCTTCTTGGAGAAGTCCTTGGCGGGGAGCAGCTTCGTCCCGCCTCGGCCCTGTTCGATGAGGCGACGCTGGATGCGCACGTGCGTGCAGTCACGGTCGCGAAGCACCTCGCACTTGCCGTCCCACATGCCGCCACACGGGCCATTGAGGAGGCCTTTGGGGCAGGTCGTGACCGGGCAGATGCCGGCGGTCTGGTCGAGCACGCAATCGCCGCACATCTGGCAGCGCTCCTCGAACACACCGTGACGCACCACGTTGCCGAGAAACACCGACTCGAGTCCGGGAAAGACCGGCTTCTTCACCGCGTCGGCGACGGTCTGGACACCCGCCCCGCACGACAGCACGAGCACCGCGTCCGCAGCCTCCAGGTCGCCGAAATGCTTGCGCGTCTCAAGCCTGGTGCCGCCCGAGTGGCACGTCACTTCGCCAACGGCCCAGCCGCTCACGGCATAGCCGGCCTGCTCGAGCGCGGTCTTGGCCTGCAGCACCTCTTTCTCGCCACCGGTGCTGGCAACGGTGGCGCACTGGCCGCAGCCCATGATGAAGACGCTCTTCGCGCCCACCTCGGCAAGATTCGCCTCTATGCGTCCCCAGTCGCGGGGGCGTGTGATGATCATCGCGCGTTCCTCCGAACAGTCGCTAGGCGTTCTTCACTGCGGTACGTACCGCATTCACGCACCCGGGCGCATCTGCCGAGTAACCGGCCCCGATCGAAGCCGCGTATTCGGCGGTCACCACGGCACCGCCAACGAACACGGGCACAGTCGTCTTCTCGGCAATGGCCTTCACGGACGCCTCCATGGCCGGCAGCGTCGTCGTCATCAATGCCGAGAGGCACACGGCGTCGGCCGTTGCGGCCGCCTCGGCGAACCGCTCGGCGGGAACGTCGACGCCAAGATCGTCGACTTCGAAGCCCTGGCTCTCAAGCATCGAGATGCAGATGTCCTTGCCGATGCTGTGGATGTCGCCCTTCACGGTTCCGAACGCGACGCGCGCCATCTTCTCGCCCGCGCCCTCGGGCAGATGCGATTTCGCCCGTGCCACGGCGGACTTCATCGCCTCGGCGGCTGCGATGAGCTGCGGCAGAAAGACCTCGCCTCGGCCGTAGCCGTCGCCAAGCCGCTGGATGGCCGGCGTGAGCACGTCAGCGATGACCTCTCCGGGGGCCTTGCCGCCGCCGATGAGCTCGTCGACAAGGTCGGGAGCGCCGTCGGCGTCGCCACGCGACACGGCGGCAGCAAGACGCTCGGCGATGCCGACCGCGGCGGTCGACGTCTGCCGCGGCTGCGCGTGCGCAGCGGAGACGTCAGGGACTGCTGGGGTCCACGCCGCGGCATGCGCGATCCAGCGCTCCGCCTGCGGATCCGAGCCGAGCAACGCATCGGTGGCCGCCACGGCCCGCATCGCCTCGATGTCTGACGGGTTGATGATCGCGGCGTCCAGACCGGCACCCACCGCCATAGCGAGGTAGGCGGCGTTGAGCGCCGGCCGGCCCGGCAAACCGTGGCTCACGTTGCTCACGCCGAGAACCGTGGCCAGCCCTCGCGCCTTCGAGACCTCTCTGACCGCCTCGAGCGTTGCCCGTGCGGCGTGAGGATCGGAAGCCGCCGTGAGCACCAGACAGTCCACGACCAGATCGCTGTCGGTGAGTCCGGCGGCGTGCGCACGCGAACGAATCCTGTCGACGATCGCAAGGCGCCCTTCGGCGGTAGCGGGGATTCCGTCGTCGTCGAGGGCCAGCACCACCACCGCCGCGCCGTAGCGAGCGGCAAGCGGCAGGATTGCCGTCAGCGACTCCTCGCCGCCGTTGACGGAGTTGACGAGCGCGCGGCCGGGGTACGACCGCAGCGCGGGCTCCAGCGCGGCAGGATCGGTGTTGTCGAGCACGAGCGGCAGGTCCGTGAGTCCCGCAAGCGCACTAACCGCCGCAGGGAACACGCTCGCCGCGTCCACACCCGCGGCCCCGACGTTCACGTCGAGCAGATGTGCGCCCGCGTGCTGCTGCTCCACAGCGTACTCGCGCACAATCGCCATCGAGCCGTCGCGCAGCGATGCCGCGAGCGCCTTCTTGCCGGTGGGGTTGATGCGCTCGCCGATCACCGCAAGCGGCAGCCCTGCCCCGAGCCGTGCGATACCCCGCGGCCCCGCAACCACCACGCCCGGAAGCCCATAGCGGTCGCTTCTAACGGGACGCTCCTTCGCAAAATCGCCGATCGCGCCCGTGAACGACGGCGTCGAGCCGCAACAGGAGCCCACGATGGACGCGCCTGCGTCCACGAACCGCGCCGCATACTCGCCGAGCTCGTCGGGCGTGCCGGGGAAGACCGTCTTCCCGTCGACGAGCTTCGGGAGGCCGGCGTTCGGCTGCACGATGATCGGCAGCGCGGTCGCGGCCGCCATCTGCTCGACGAGCGGCAGCATCTGCTCGGGGCCAAGCCCGCAGTTCATGCCGACAGCCGAGGCACCAGCGGCTTCAAGGATGACCGCGGCCGTCGCGGGGTCGGTGCCCGAGAGCTCCATGCGGCCCGAGAGTCCGAACGAGACCGTCACCAGCACCGGCAAGTCGCATGTCTCGCGCGCGGCGAGCACGGCGCACCGGGCCTCGGCGATATCGGTCATCGTCTCGATGAGGATCGCATCGGGGTTCTCGGATGCAAGCGCGCGCACCTGCTCCGCGAAGTGCGCGTACACCTCGTCGAACGTCGCCGTGCCGAGCGGCTCCATGACCAGACCGGTCGGACCGACATCGGCCAGGACGTGCTGCGCGCCCGATTGCCGGGCGGTGCGCACGGCGGCCCGGTTGAGTTCGGCGACCTGGTCGGCGAGCCCGTACTCGGCAAGCTTCGGGCGCGTGCCCCCGAAGCTGTTGGTGGTCACGCAGTCCGCTCCGGCCAGCACGTAGTCGCGATGGATCTGCTCGACGACATCAGCGGCCGTGAGGTTGAGTTGCTCGTTGCACTGCTCGGGCGGGATTCCCGCACGCTGCAGCATCGTACCCATCGCGCCATCGACCACGAGAACATCGACGCCGAGACGGCGGGCGATATCAGGCATCGGTGTCTTCCTTCCCTGCCGGCTCTGCGGCCATCGAAGCGATGAGGCGGCTCACGAACATGAAACCCGTACCGTAGACAATGAGGAAGAACATCCCCATTTGGAGCGCCGCATCCGGCCCGAGCGTGCTCTGGAACGTGACGAGCTCACCGTTCGAGGAGCCCCACGCGATAGTGCCCGCAAGCCCGACGACAAGCACGCCGAGCGACAGGCGCACCAGCGCCCGCCCGGCGCGCCAGCTCACCTTCGCGCCGACCGGAAATGCGGCCACGACGAGAAGGAACGACACGAGCGCAGCGATGACGAGCGCCTGCAAGAATGCGAGCTGAGGCACGACTTCCTCCTTGGAACACACGAACGGCATGCAGCTAGAACGAGAGCGTGATAGCCCTCCTCGGACAGGCTACCACGCATGCTTCGCAGTACACGCACTTGTCCTTGTCGAAGAGCAGCGCACCTGTCTCGGCGCTCATGGTGAGAGCTCCCGGGCGACACACGGCGGTGCACAGGCCGCAGAGCACGCACGCGTCCTCGTCGAGGCGGATGTCGGTCGCTGCAGGCTGCACCGTGATGCCCTCTTGCTCGAGGAAGGCGACACCTGCGTCGAAGGACTCCCTGGGACCCGTGATCTCGAGCAGCATGCGCCCTTCCTGGCCTGGCTGGATCTGCGCCCGCAGGATGTTCGGCGTGAGGTCGTAGTCCTTCACCAGGTGGTACGTGATCGGCTTCGTCGCCTGGTTCGGCGGGAATGTCAGGTCGAATCGCTTGCGCGGCATGCTAGTTCGCCTCCTCGGAGCGGATCTCGAGCGGTTTCACGCCCTGCGAACCGGGCTGCGGCAGGAGCTGCAGCGGCTTCACCAGTTCGAATCGCTGCTCGGTGATCCAGGACTTGAGCTCCTCCGCGATGCGTCGGGCCTTCGCGATCGATGAGATCGGGCCGGTCTGAACCTTCTTGCCATCGATCTCGATCTCGCCGCTGCGGAGCTGGGCGTACGTGACTCGACCGAGCGACGGACGGCTGCGACGCGCGACGCCGTAGTCGATGACGGTCGCGGTGATATCGGCGTCCGTGAGCGCGAGCGTGGCGGCGATTTCCTCGTCCAGCACCGGTATCGGAACGCCGATCCCCACGAACGCCGAGGCGCCGTAGCCGGTGAACGTGGCTGCCGAGTAGAACTCGGGACTTGCGGCCTTGAGGTCGGCGATGACCGCGAGTGTGCCCGCAGGAGCGACCGGCACGCCGCTGTCGTCGCGCGTCTGATTCGGGTTGTGCTGCGTCCCCTCCCAGGCCACGTACCCCGCTGCGCCCGCCACGAAGATGCGGCTGCCCACGCCGATCGTGCGGTACGTCGGGTCGTTCAGCAGCGGCGAAAGCGCCCCCGCCGAGCAGTACGTCGCATTGCCGAGATGCGGCAGGAGCGTGCCGAGGTACGTGTGGATCGCGCGATCCGACGTGTTCACCGCGACGGCGTAGTTCTGGTACGCGTTGCGCGGGTTGAAGAAGTACGCCTGGTTGAGGTCGTCGAGCGTGACCCACGTGTCGATCTCTGTACGCGGGTAGCAGTCCGTGCCGGCGCTCTGCGCGCGTAGCCGCACGGCCTTGCCACGGATGAGATCCTCAATGACGTGTGCGCCACCGTACTCGATGCCTTTGGTGCGGCTGGGTTGCGTCACGCCCAGGTACGTGTCGACCGCCGCGAGGCCGCCGTACGCCTCGACGTCGTTCAAAGTGATCTCGCCCATCCTGATCGGCGGGTCGGCGTGTCCGAAGTTGAGCACCACGCCGGATGAGCACATCGGCCCGAAGGTCCCCGTGGTCACCACATCGACCTTCTTCGCCGCCGCCGGGACGCCCTCCTCGGCAGCGAGCGCACCGAACTCCTCGGCCGTCATCACGACCGCTTCACCCGCTGCAATGCGCGCGTTGATCTCGTCCCATGTCTTCGCCACACAAACCACCTCCAGCAAGAACAAAACGCCCCCGCCCCGGACTGTCATGTCAGGGCGAGAGGCGTCATCTGCCTTCGCGGTACCACCCGACTTCGCCGCTTTCGCGACCTCTTCTCGAGCACGGGACCGGTGGTGGTTTCCGCTCGGCGGGCGGGAGTGATTCGCCGAGGGGGTCCGATGCTCAATCAGCCTCTGATAACGGGGGCTTCCGTCCGGCATTACTCCGCTTTCGCGTTTCCTCCGGATGCCTCAGGGGCCATGTTCTGCGGTTTGTCGGCCGCCGGTTCTCAGCTGTTTCCCGGCTCTCTGGAAGACCTGTCCTCCGCGTACTCATCCCCATCAAAGGCTGTGCTATAGGTTTCGTCGCAGTCTACGGAGCGAGGCGAACAGTGTCAATCTCACTTGAGCAGCGTATTCAGCCCGGTGCTCACCGCAGGGAAGATCGCCTTGCTGCTCCCGAACAGCCGCACCCATCGCAACGATGGCTTCACGGAGGTCATCAGTCCCGCCGTGGGTGTCGATAGCGCATCCGGACGCGTGAGCAGCAGCACCCCGCCCTCGGCGCCTGCGGCGACACCGCCGCCAAGCGCGTCGGGGAAGTTGGTGCCCGTGGCGATACCGACGTACCGGTAGCTCGCGAAGCCGGTCTTCACACCCCATTTCGCGACCTCGACTGCCGTTGCGTATCGATCACCGCCCCAGACCCGCGTCGCAGCTCCGACGATCGCCGCCACCTGAAGGCGCACCGGCTCGCTCACGGCGAGCTGGCTTCCCAGCACGACCGCGTCGGTCGCCGCGATATCGGCAAGTGCCGATGCCGTCACCGGCGGCAATGCTGCCGGGCGCGCAAGGAGAACGGGGCGTCTGCTGCGCCACGCGAACGGCGCCGCCGCGAGCGCGTCGGGGAACAGGTCGCCCCGCGCGACGAACGCACCGCCGTCGTAGTCGGGGCCCAGACGGTCGACGACGCGGCGGGCGACCTCGGCGGCAGTCGCGTAGCGGTCGGCGCCGGCGACGCGAACCGGCGCGATACCTGTCGCCGCGACGACCGCGTCGGCGACTCGCGCCGAGACGGCCGCCTCACCACCGACGATGAAGCACCGCGTAGCGCCGAGGCGTGCGATCTCCCCCCACACGGCTGCGGGTAGTGCATTCGGCTGCACCAACAGCAGCGGCGCGTCGTACGCTCCGGCAAGGCCAGCGGCAGAAAGCGCGTCGGGGAAGTCGGCGCCACTGGCGAGCACGACGACATCGGCGCCTTCCGGGAATGTCGACCGCGACGCCTGGACCGCGGTGTCGTACCGGTCGGCACCCTGCAGACGCGTGCTGGCGCGGGCTATCGCCCAATCGAGGCGACATCCGCCGCCGACCCACGGGGTCAGTTCAAGATGGTAGTAGCCCTCTCTGGCAACAGGCGTGACATACGAGAACGTCTTCGGATCGGCCAGCCCTTCGTTCTCCCATGCCACCGAGCCGTCGGGCGCGTAGAGCCGCCCGCCGATCTCGGCACCCGGCGACGCATCGATGCTGCCGCGGAATGTGTCGCCCGCACGCAGACGCATCTCGTAGACGGTCTTCGTCGCGACTTCGCTCACCACCGGACTCGGCGGCAGCGGGGCGCCCGGTGCGAGCTGCGGAAGAACCTCCCACTCCAGCGTGTAGCCGACCGCCACATCCGGTGCGTACACGTCGAGGTAGTAGTCTCCCGAGACATCCTCACCCTCGACTACGTGGATGTAGTGCGTGACCCGGCTGCCGTGCCCGAACGTGCCGTCGGCACAGAACCAGATATCCTCTGTCTGCTCCCAGGTGCCCGCGTTGTTCCATCGAGGCGGCAGTACCCCCAGGCCGATGGACTCGCCCCACGGATCGACGGTGACCGTCACGGTGAGCGTCTGTCCGACTTCAAGGGGGATCCGATAGACGTCGTCGGGGTCGTCGACGGGGTCGACAGTGCCCGTCACCATCTGCGACGCAAGGCGCGTGCCCGGCACGTTGCCGTCCGAGCGACCCGAGATCTGCCAGGAGAGCTCGTACGCTCCTTCGGCGTTGTCGGTCGTCACGACCACGAAGTACGTGCCCGCACCGAACAACCCGGCAGCCGTATAGCAGATGTGCTCCGTCGAGCCGGGCGCATCAGAGATCTGCACGTAGCGCGGCGCGTTGACGGATATGGTGTCCGGCGCCAGAAGCAGCACGTCGAAGTTGCCCGCTGGTCCGGTCAGATCGAGCGTGATCTGCTCCCCGGGAGCAAGATACACGGAGTAGACATCGCACTTGTCTTCAGGCGGCAGCGATATCGGGTCCGCATCAAGCGTGCCGGTCACCGTACGTGACGCGATGGGATAGGTGTCGAGCGCGACACCGGGGACGTCATCGTCCACCGCCGTTGGGGAGATGATAGAGAGCGGACGGACTTGCCCGAGAGGACTGCCCGGCTTGCTCGTCCCGCCTGCAGCTCTCGTAGAGACCGGCGCGCTGACCATCACCGCACAGAGCGCCGCCACGACGGCTACAGACGTGATGCCCCGAGATCCGCGGTTCATCCGTGCCCCTTTCTCAGCCGAGCGACACAAGCGCGTCCGCCACGATGGCGTCGTGATCGAACGCCAAGTCCGGCAACGCATCGACCCGGAACCAACGTGCTTCTGCGGCGTCATCTCCGGCGCACACAGCCGATGCATCGCCAGTCAACCGCACCGTATATGCCGCCGAGACGGTCCATCCTCGCGGGTCACGTCCACGCTCACCGTACACACCGACGAGCATGAACGGCTGCGTGAGCGCGAGCCCGGTCTCCTCGGCCAGTTCCCGACGCGCCGCGTCCTCGGGACGCTCGAACGGCTCGATGAAGCCTCCGGGCAGCGCCCAGGCACCCTCGAACGGTTGCCGACCGCGACGGATGAGCAGCACCTCCCTGTCCGGGCCGGTGCCCCGGACCACCACGGTGTCGCCGCTCATCGCCGGTTTTGGATACCCTGAATCACCCATGCGCTCAATCTACCTGAGTTGACCGTGTTCGCCCACCTAACGCGGGTGTATCCTGTTCCGACACCCGCATGTCGAGGAGGGATGTTGGGACTCAATCCGTTGCGCTGGTCGCACAAAGTCAAGCTCATCGTCGCCTTCGCCGTGCTCTACGTGGTGTGGGGCTCGACATACCTCGGCATCCGTATCGGTCTTCAGGCGGCGCTGCCTCCGGCGCTGTTCGCCGGCACACGGCTCGCCTCGGCGGCCGTCATCTTGCTGGCCTTCGCCCGCTGGCGCGGCTCGAGCATCCGAATCCCGTGGGACGAGTTCCGCGTCGTGAGCGTCGTCGGGCTCTTCCTGCTCGTGGGGGGCATGTACTTCACATTCCTCTCCGAGCGAAGCATCCCCTCCGGCCTCGCCGCGCTGATCGTCGCCCTGCTGCCGCTGTGGACCGCCCTTGCCGAGTATCTCGTGCCCGGCATGGAGCGCCCTTCGTGGCGCGGCATCCTCGGGCTTGTTGTGGGATTCTCGGGACTCGGCATCCTCATGGCGCCGCGACTGGTAGGGCTTCACGGCACCCGCGAGGAGTTCATCGGTATCGGCATCCAGATCCTCGGCACCTGGCTGTGGACGGCGGGATCGATGTACTCGAAGCGACATCCCGTCAAGACCGATGCGCTCGTGGCGACGGGCTACGAGATGGGTGTTGCGGGCGTAGTGCTGCTCGGCATCGGAACCGTCTTCGGCGAATGGTCGCGCTTCGTGCTCACGCCCGGCGGCATCGGCGCGATCGTCTATCTGAGCGTGATGGGCTCCTGCGTGGCGTTCACGGCATTCGTGTGGCTGCTGCGCAATGCACCGGCCTCGAAAGTGATGACGTACGCGTACGTGAATCCGGTGATCGCGGTGTTCCTGGGGTGGCTCGTGCTCCGCGAGCCGGTCGACGGCTGGGTTCTCGCGGGCATGACCGTGATCGTGGCCGGTGTTGCCCTCACCACGACCGCGCCGACGCGTCCACCCCGACCGCCCTACGCGGAGCCCGATCCCGAGAGCATCCCGATCGAGGCATAGACCGCCTCGGTCGCGCCCTCGGCAAGCGCATCTGTTCTTCACATCACGCTCATCGTTGCTGCACACGTGCAGGAGATACTCCTTTCAGCACACAAAGACACACGTCTTGAGAAGGAGTCCTCGACATGATGGGTTACGGACGAATCGGCTATGGAGTCGGCCACATGGTCGGCGGCGGTCTTGGCTTCGGAGGTCTGATCTTCAGCTTCTTCCTTCTCGCGCTTGTCGCGGTGTTGGTCATCTGGCTCGTCGCCGGACGCAAGCACGGCATGCATCACATGGCGATGTGCAACCAGCCGCAGGCGACGTACCCCGCGGGTGGCGCCCAGGACAACGCGCTCGCGATCGCACGCGAGCGGCTTGCCAAAGGCGAGATCGATACGGACCAGTACAACGTCATAGTGTCTGCACTGAGAGGCTAGCCACTACACACTCCCCCTCCCTTCCCTCCCTTGTTCGGGGAGGCGGCCACCCCCTCGGGCCTCCTCCCACCCCCTCCCTCGCGACAACCCGGGGCACCGTCCCCGGGTTGTCGTGCGTCACGGGTCAGATGCGTGCGCTATCCTGACGGTAGCCACATGCCGAGGAGCCCCGTGAACACCGACCTCCTGCGATCGCTCCGTTTCATGCGCCGCTACCGCCTGGTAGCGGCCGCTGCGGTGCTGGCCGTGCTCGGATCGTCGGTCGCGGATCTCATCGCACCGCAGATCCTGAGACGCGTCATCGACCAGGGGATCACCGCGGGCCGCACCGAGGTCATCATGAGCGGCGCGGTCATGCTGATCGGCGTTGCCACAGCAGGTGGAATCGCGCAGTTCCTGCAGGGGTTCCTCTCGGCACGGGCAAGTCACGGAGCCGCGTACGACATGCGCGAAGCGATCTTCGAGCGTCTGCAGACGCTGTCGTTCTCGTACCACGATCGCGTCCAGACAGGGCAGCTCATCACGCGCCTTACCTCCGACGTCGACCTCGTGCGCGACTTCGTCGGAGGCGGGCTCGTCCAGGCGATCGCTGCGACGATCATGCTCGTAGGCGCTGTCGTCCTGCTGCTCGTGATGAACTGGCAGCTCGCCCTCGTCGCGCTCGTCGCCATCCCGCTCACGATCCTGGTGCTGGTGCGATTCGTCTCGCGACTGGGACCCCTCTTCCGCGGCTTCCAGCAACGGCTCTCGGCGCTCAACTCGGTACTGCAGGAGAACGTGGCCGGCATCCGCGTGGTGAAAGCGTTCGCCCGCGAGCCGTTCGAGGCTGCGCGCTATCGCGCGGCGAACGAATCACTGCTGCAGCAAGGACTCACCGTTCGTCGAACGGTGGCAAACGCGTTCCCGTTGCTCTTCAGCGTCGGCAACCTCGGCGTGGCGCTTGTCGTGTGGGCAGGGGCGGTGCAGGTCGCGCACGGACGGCTCACCATCGGCGAACTCGTCGCGTTCACCAGCTACCTCATGCTGCTTCTCCAGCCGCTCTTCATTCTCGGCTTCGGCGCGCAGACCATCGCGCGGGCCGGCGCCTCGGCCAGCCGCCTCTTCGAGGTGCTCGATGCCGAGACGGACGTCCCGGAGCGACCGGACGCCATCGAGCTTGCGGATGCACAGGGGCGCGTGGAGTTCCGCGACGTGCATCTGCGCTACCCGGGTTCTGATGCCGAGACGCTCGCCGGCGTATCGTTCGCGGTGGAGCCCGGAACCACGGTCGCGCTCGTTGGATCCACCGGCTCGGGCAAGACGTCGGTCGTCAACCTGGTGCCCCGCTTCTACGACGTCACCAGCGGCGCCGTCCTCCTCGACGGCCATGACGTTCGCGACCTCACGCTCGCATCGCTCAGGGGTCGCATCGGCGTCGTCATGCAAGACAGCGTTCTGTTCTCGGGCACGATCGCCGAGAACATCGCGTACGGCAAGCCGGATGCAACCGCCGGGGCGATCGCAGCGGCGGCACAAGCGGCGCAGGCTGAGGCGTTCATCGCTCAGCTGCCCGAGGGCTACGACACCCGGGTCGGCGAGCGCGGCATCAAGCTCTCGGGAGGTCAGCGGCAGCGCATCGCGATCGCCCGGGCGCTGCTGATCGACCCACGCGTGCTGATCATGGACGACTCGACCTCTTCCGTGGACGCCGAGACCGAATCGGCGCTGCGCGCAAGCCTGGAGGTCCTCATCGGCGGTCGGACGACGTTCATCGTCGCCCAGCGGCTCTCAACCGTGAAGCGTGCGGATGCGATCCTCGTCATCGAAGACGGCATCGTGGTCGCTCGCGGCACGCACGAGGAGCTCCTGGCCGAGAGCTGCGTGTATGCCGAGATCGCCGCGAGCCAGCTCGTCGGCGGCGAAGAGCTCGACCGCCCCGATTCATGCACGCTGGAGGATGAGTAGCCGTGGCACGCGGGACAGGATCGCTCACGTCGCTCGCGAAGCGCGACCGCGCCCGCGACATCCGGGCGTCCGGACTCCGGCTCCTCGGCTACCTCAGGCCGCACCGGCGTCGCGTGATCGTGGCGTTCTTCTGGCTTGTGCTCTCGTCGCTCAACACAGCGGCATCCCCGGCCATCACCGGCTGGATCGTGGATACCGCCATCGCCGGTGCGAAAGCCGGCGGCCGAACCGCCGCGCTCACGCTCCCCATCGTCGCGCTCTTCGTCTCGACGTTCGTTGGCTGGTACTCCCAGCGCATGCAGATCCTCGTGCTGGGCACTGTCGGTCAGGAAGCGCTCTTCGAACTCCGCGGTGAGGTCTTCGACAAGGTGCAGGATCTCTCGGTAGCGTTTTTCGAGACCGCCGAGTCGGGCGACATCATGAGCAGGCTCATCAACGACATCGAGCAGGTGAACTCCTTCCTCGCCCAGGGATTCCGTCGCGTGCTTGGCGCGTTTCTCGGCTTCACCGCCACGCTCGTCGGCATGACGCTTGTCAGCTGGCGGCTTGCACTGGTGACGCTGCTCGTCGTGCCGGTGATGTACGTCGCGAGCTGGCTCTTCGGCTCGCTCGCCCGTCGGGTTTTCCGACGCCGCCAGGAGACGATCGGCGATGTCTCGGCGAGCCTTGCCGAGGACCTCGCAGGCATCCGCGTGGCGCAGGCGTTCGTGCGCACCGAGCGCAACCGCGGCGAGTTCGCCGAGCGCAACGCCACGAACCGCGACGCGAACATCGCGGCGTCCGCCGTCTCGGCAGCGTTCCCACCGGTGCTGGCGGTCATCTCTGCCGCATCGACGGCGCTCGTTGCCGCATACGGCGGGTTCCTGGCTGCGGGCGGCATGGTCACCGTGGGCGTCGTCGTGGCGTTCTTCGGCTACTCGCGCTCCTTCTTCAACGCCGTCAGCCAGCTCTCGAGCCTCTGGGCCGAGACGCAATCCGCGCTCGCGGGCGGCGAACGCGTCTTCGATCTGCTCGACACCCCGCCCGAGGTCACCGATGCCCCCGACGCGATCGACCTGGGCCGCCCTGACGGCAGCGTCACGTTCGAGCACGTGCAATTCTCGTACGGTACCGGCGGCGTCGTGCTCGACGACGTCGACCTTCATGTGGCGGCGGGGACGACGCTCGCGATCGTCGGCCCGACCGGCGCCGGCAAGAGCACGATGATCAACCTGCTCGCCCGCTTCTACGATCCCACCGGTGGCCGCGTGCTCGTCGACGGCACCGACCTGCGCGCCATCACCCTGTCCTCCCTGCGGTCGAACCTGGGCGTGGTGCTGCAAGACCCGTTCCTCTTCTCGGGCACGATCGCCGAGAACATCCGGTACGGTCGTCTGGATGCCTCGGATGAAGACGTCCGAGCTGCTGCACGGGCATCTCGGGCAAGCACCTTCATCGATCGCCTCGCCGACGGCTACGACACGCCGGTGGGCGAGCGGGGCGTCCTGCTCTCGACCGGCCAACGGCAGCTGATCGCATTCGCCCGCGCGGTGCTCTCGGACCCGTCCATCCTTGTGCTCGACGAGGCGACATCGTCCGTGGACACCCGGACCGAGCTGCTGATCCAGGAAGCGCTCACCGATATCCTTCGCGGACGGACCGCCTTCGTGATCGCGCATCGGCTCTCGACCATCCGTGATGCCGACCGCATCGTCGTGGTCGATCACGGGACCATCGTCGAGGAAGGCACCTACCCGGAACTCCTCCAGAGAAACGGCCTGTTCGCGCGGCTGCACGCGGCCCAGTTTTCCGCGGAGTGAGCATCCGGTACGGGATTCGCTCAAACGCGAACACCGGAGACTCACGAGCGCGGAGACCACGACATGCCAGGAATGCTCATACGCATCGCGCTTGCCACGATCGTCACGCTGACGCTCGTGGTCGCGCTGCCCGCAATCTCCTTCGCGCAAGACAACGCGGCGCAAACCAGCGCGCAGCCGGTTACCGCCCGGACCACCTCGCCATTCGCCACGACCGAGCAGCCGGATGGGACGATCGCCGATGATCTGGCGCTCGCGGTGGTGGCAACCGTCGCCGGATGCGCGTTCGTGTACTTCGTGTTCACCAGAAACCGCAACGTGTCGTGAAATCAGAGGAGCCCGAGCGCGTTTCGCACGCGTTCGTCGAGCGCGCGGCGCGCTGCCTCGTACTGCGCCCACGGACTCTCGCGTAGCGCGGCCAGCCGTCTCGGCACGCTCCTGATGGTATACGCGTCAGATCGTACGCCGGCCTCGATCTCGTCCCACCGGACGGGCACCGACACGGTCGCCCCGGGTCGGGCCCGGGACGAGTACGCGGCGACCGCGGTGGCACCGCGCGAGTTCCGGACGTAGTCGATGAAGACGCGATCGTTGCGCCGCGCCTTGCGCGGGTTCGTGGTGAACCGGGCCGGATCGGCGCGCGCCACCGCCTCGCAGAACGTGCGGGCAACCTCCTTCACCACGCCCCAGTCACCGTCACGAACGATCGGCGCGACCACATGCAGGCCCTTGCTTCCCGTCGTCTTAGCGAACGCGCCAAGCCCGATGCCCTCAAGTCCATCCCGGATAAGAAGCGCCGCGTCACAGACGGCCTTCCACGGAACCCCGGGGCCCGGATCGAGGTCGATCACGATGCGATCGGGTCGCTCGACGTCGTCGGCAAGCGAACCCCACGTGTGGATCTCGAGCACACCCAGCTGCACGAGGCCGAGCACATCCTCGATGTCGTCGACGAGCGCGTAGTTGACGACGCCGTCCTCATGCCGCACCGGAACCGTCCGCATCCCTGCCGGGAAGCCGACGGTCGCCTCCTTCTGGTAGAAGCATGACTGCCCCGTGCCGTGCGGACAGCGGACAAGGACCAGCGGCCGATTCCTCAACTCGGGAAGCAGGTGCGCCGCCACACGCTCGTAGTAGGTGGCGAGCTCGCGTTTCGTGACCCCGATGCCATCGAAGAGCACTTTGTCGGGATGCGTGAGCGTCACGCCCTCCGGCGTGAGCGTCGCGTCCGTCGACAGCTCCCGGCGCACGTCGGCCGCCGGCTTGTCCTCGCGCACCCCCACGAACGACGCCTGCCGGAGCAGGCCACCCTCGGTCCACTCGGCGAATTCGACTTCCACCACCACCTCGGGGCGGGTCCACCGCACGCCCCCGGCCTCCCTCGCGGGGACGTCGAGCACGGGCTGCTCCTCTGTGGCGATCCGATCGAGGAGGCGCCGAAGCATCGCCGACTCCTTCGCCGAGAACCCCGTTCCCGCCTTCCCCGAATACGCGAGTTCACCGCCGGGTCCCCGGGCCGCCAGGACGAGAGCACCGACGCCGACGCTCCCTGACGCGGGCGATGTGTAGCCCACCACGACGAACTCCTGTCGCAGCCTGCACTTGTGCTTTCGCCAGTCGCGTCCACGCCCCGCCCGGTACGGTGCCGAGGCGCGCTTGCTCACCGCGCCCTCAAGCGCGAGCGCGCACGTCTGCCGGTGGAACTCCGCTCCCTCTCCTTGAACGTGCTCGAGGTACCTCACACGTCCGGTAGCCGCGCCGAGGAGCATGCCGAGGAGCGCCTTCCGGTGCTCAAGCGCCGCGGCCCGGAGATCCCATCCGCGCAGATACGGCAGATCGAACGCGAAGTAGGTGATGTCCGCCGCGTCACCGCGCTTGAGCTCGGCCTGCAGCGCTCCGAACCCCGAGCGACCATCGGGCAGCAGCGCCACCACTTCACCGTCAAGCCACGCGTCGCCGAGGCCAAGCGCGCGCACCGCCGGGATCACTGCCGAGAAGCGCGACGTCCAGTCCGCGCCACTACGGGTGAAGAAGCGCACATCATCGCCACGAACGCGACAGAGCGCGCGGTAGCCGTCCAGCTTGATCTCGTGCAGCCAACCCGCACCATCCGGTGGTGTCTCCACTGCAGTAGCGAGCATCGGCTCTATGCGCTCGGGTGAGGGGGCGGCGACCGCCCCCGGTAACGCTGACGGGTCGTCACCGCCGTCCGGCGCGCCTGTCGTGCGAGCACCGGCTGTGATCTCGTTCATCGTGCGACCCGTCGCGACCGACCGATCGAGGTCGAGGACATCGCCTTCCGAGAGCGGGCGCGCATACCTGTCCCGCTCCTTGATGAGCAACCAGTTCGTCTGCTTCTCCCCTGCACGCGGCTTCAGGCGAACCAGCACGAAGCCACCGGTGAGCTTTTCGCCGGAGAGCCGCACTTTGAAGTCGCCGCGCGCGTACCCTTCGACAGGGTCGTTGATGGGCTCCCATGTACCGCGGTCCCACACCATCACGGTGCCGCCGCCGTACTCGCCCGCCGGGATTGTGCCTTCGAAGTCGCCATATTCGAGCGGATGGTCCTCGACGTGCACGGCCAGCCGCTTCTGCGAGGTATCGAGGCTCGGTCCTTTCGGAATCGCCCAGGAGCGAAGCACGCCGTCTATCTCGAGTCGGAAGTCGTAGTGAAGACGCGAGGCTGCGTGCTTCTGCACGACGAAGCGTCGCAGCGGCGCATCCGGCTCGGCGCCTCCCGCCGGCTCCGGTGTGCGGTCGAAGTGCCGCTTCGCCCGGTATTCCTCAAGAGGCATCGGCTACGCTCCCCCGGCGGCACGCCGTTCGTCCAGGCTCCGCCTGAGCAGCGACATGATGTCAACGACCTCGCCAGCGGCTGGCCGCTCCTCGGCAACGGGCGGTGGCTCGAGCACCTCACCGGTCTCGACTTTGCGCTTGATGAGCGCAAGCAGCGCCTCTCTGTAGGTATCGCGATAGGCCGAGGGGTTCCACGGCCCGGTCATCGCGTCCACGAGCTGCGACGCCAGGCTCATCTCGGCAGCGGTCACACCGAGCCCGGCAGGATCCCCCGGAAGATCCAGATCATCCGCCGAGCGGATCTCGTACGGGTAGCGCAGGACATCGAGGACGAGCGCGTCGCCGAGCGGCATGAGCGCCGCGAGGTGCTGGCGTGTTCGGATCACGATGCTCGCCACGCCCACGTACCCCGTCTGCGTGAGCGTGTCGCGCAGAATCGCGTACGGCTTGCGTGCTGCCTGACTCGCCGGCGCAAGGTAGTAGGGATGATCGTAGAAGAGTGCGGATATCTCCTCGGCACGGACCATGGCGAGCACGTCGACGGTGCGCGTAGCCTCGACGTCCGCAGCGCGGAAGTCCTCATCGGTCACGACGACGTAGCGACCCGGCTCGTGCTCGTACCCCTTCACGATGTCCTCCCACGGCACCTCCTCGCCGGTGACGCTGTTCACGCGCTGCTGCTTGACAGGCGCCATGTCGCGTCCGTCGAGCAGATGGAATGCGAGTTCATTGCGTTCCTCGGCAGGATGAAGGGAGACGGGTATCGTCACCAGCCCGAAGCTGATGTCGCCCTTCCAGATGCTGCGGGGCATGAGTGCTCCTTGCGTCGACTGCCGTACGCAAGAAGAGATACCCGAGGCGGGGCGCAGGCAAGCGCCTCAGCCGAGGAGCAGCCGCATCACGCCGAAGCCCGGGTCGACGCGTAGCCCGGTGGCTGCGGCCGCGTTCTCGTCGAATCCGGTGGCACCCGATCGCTCGATACCCGGACCCGTGAGGACGAACGGGACGGGCTCGCCCACGTGCGTCTTGATGGCGATCGGTGTGGGGTGGTCCGGCATGCACAGGATGCGTATCTGACCGGGGTAGTCTCGCACGCGGGAGATGACCATGCGGTCGATGTCCTCGATCGCCGCGATCTTCCCGTCGATGCTGCCAGCATGCCCCTCTTCGTCAGGCGATTCGACGTGGATGACCACGAGGTCGTGATCCTCAAGCGCGGCGAGCCCGCCTTCTGCCTGCGCGACGTAGTCGTTGTCGGCGCCGTCGGAGACGCCCGGAATGTCCAACCGGTCGATGCCGAGCAACACCGAGAGCCCGTTGAGCAGATCGACACCGGACGTCATCGCCGCGCTGACGCCGTACACCTCCGAGAACGAGCGCAGACCGGCTGGCGCGACGCCCGGCCAGAACGGCCAGATGTCCGTTGCTGGCAGCCCGCCGGCAGCGGCGCGCGCGAGGTTCGCCGGTGACGTCGCCAGCACCTCGCGGGCACGCGCCATGAGATCGAGCAGCAGCTCGCTGCCCGCGCCTCTCGGCAGCTGACCATCCACGCGCTTGTCCGAGATATCGTGCGGCGGCGTGAAGCCCAGGTCCACGAGTTCGTTATGGCCCTTGACGACCAGGATGTGCCGATACGCCACACCGGGGTAGAAGCGAAACGTCCCGTCGCCGAGCGCCTCGCCAAGCTCGGTGACGATCGCGCGAGATTCGGGTGTCGTGATGTGCCCGCACGCGTACGAGGCCATGCAACCGTCGGCGATGTTCACCAGGTTCATCCGCAGGGCGACCTCATCGGGCGCGAGCGAGATGCCCATGCTTGCCGCCTCAATGGCGCCCCGGCCTACGTAGTTGGCGACCGGATCGTAGCCGAGAATCGCAGTACACGCCGCCGATGAGGACGGCTCCGCACCGTCCGGCACCGTCTGCGCAAGCCCGATGCGACCCCCGTACGCAAGCGCGTCGAGATTGGGAGTGTTCGCGGCGGCAAGCGTCGTGCGCCCGCCGAGTTCGGGAAGCGGCCAGCCGGCGGCGCCATCCAATATCACGACCACGTGCTTCATCCGAAACCTCCCTGACCCGCGCGTCCGTAGCACGAAGGGTAGCAGACGCGAGTACCCCCGCGGTGTCACCCACCAACTTCTGGTGATGCGCTTGCCGGCTCAACGTGCAAAGATTCGCTCAGGTCGTACGTTCCTTGAGGGGGAGCCAATGCCGAGCAACGCTCCGGTACGCGTGCTGATCGTCGACGACGACTACTATGCCCGAGAAGCGCTTCGCGCGCTCGTCGCCCGCGATGCGCGTACCCGGGTGCTTGAAGCAGTCGGCAGTGCCGCGGAAGCAAGCGCGTTCCTCGACGCAGCCGCGAAGCACCATGAGCCGAATCCCGAGGTGATCTTGCTCGACGTACGCCTCGGAAAGGATGCGACGGGCGGCATCGAGGCCATCCCCGACCTCAAGCTCGCGTGCCCCGCGTGCCGCATCCTGATGACTTCCGTGTCAGACGAGCCGGCAACCGTTGTCGCCGCCGTGAAGGCCGGCGCAGATGGCTACGTATGGAAGAACGAATCCACCGCCGGCATCGCCGATGCGATCGCGCGTGCCGCCGAAGGCCGCTTCGTGCTCACCCGCTCGATCGCCGACGAACTGCTCGGCACGCTGACAGACCTGGGCGACTACGTGACCGAGGTGCTTCCGGCAGAGCCCGAGTTCCGAGACCTCACCGAATCGATCCGGAAGACGCTCTACCTCTACTGCTTCTGCGGGATGTCGGCCAAGGAGATAGCCGATGAGCTGATGCTCAGCGTCAACACGGTGAACTCGCGCATCAAGACCGCGTACCAGGTGCTGGGCGCCGGCACACGGCAAGAAGCGTACAAGCGTCTCGTGGCCCGAAGCAGGAGCGCACGATGAAGGTCGCGATCAAGACACGCTGGTACATCCGCGTGCTGCAATTCTCTCCGCTCGTCGCCGGCATGCTGCTGACGTTCGTCTGGCTGGCGGTGCCGACCGGGCTCCGCGCCCAGATCGACACGGTACGCGAGTACCAGGCGATAGCGCAGGCATCAGGCGAGGCGCCCATCGAAGGGTATGACGAGAAGACAGCGGCCGAGCAGTGGCTCGCGGCCGACCGCGCGTACGCGAAGTATGGCCGGACCGAAGCATCCCTGAGTGACAGTTTCCAGACGATGACGCAAGACGTCCTCGATGCAACGGGCTCCAAGGCGTCCGAGCTCTTCTCGGCAAGCGGCGAGCCGGTAGATCCAGGGTGGCCTGCAGACAACCCTGTCTTCGCCTCGGCGCGAGAATTCGAAAAACGATTCGACGCACGGGTATACGTCTACTTCCTGCCCGACCCGCCTGCGCCGTCGCTCGTCGCCAGCAGCGTGCCCCGACCCGATTTGCTCCCCACACCGAGCGAGATTCGCTCGCAATACCCGCCACTTGGGGGTGGTCCGCAGTACGACATCGAGACCCTCGTCGCTGACCCGTGGCTGATACCTTGGATGCAGAATCGCCAGTCCTACACCGCGCATGCACCATTCCCGGGCAACTTCGATCAGACGACAGGAACGGGTGGCGAGGCGCGCGCGATCTTCGAGGGCGTCCGCTCGCCTGGACGGGTACCGTACTTCTACGTCTGGGTCACGACGCCCGACATCATGGCCGACACCCAGCCGATGCCCGGTACCGACATCAGCGCTGACCGCACGTTCTTCACCATCGATCCCCAGGCGCCCACGTACCGGGAGCGCCTGGACGAGGTCGCGCGGAAGTACAACTGCAACGTCTTCGTCGCAGGCCCCCTTTCGATGCGCCTGATAACCCTGCGCATCCCGGCCGGCTCCACCGCCGAGAAGACGGCCGGCCTCGGCAACACGGTCTGGCCGCCCCCGGCCAGTCGCGGGAGCTCGTACTATGGTTCGCCCGAGAAGCTGCCGGCCGAGGCATCGCAATACGAAGACGGCGCGACCTGGATGATGACGTCGCTCGCGAACGGCAACACCGCGCAAGCGGCGATGGGCGTGGTCGACTTCACCACCTCCCCCGTGACCCCGCCGCAAACCCTCGTGGTCCTGGCCACGATGCACGACTCCCCTACCGCATACAGCTCGCAAGACCTTACACCCTCGGGCCGGTTCTGGCAGCAGGTTCAGGTCTTCCTTGCGCTGCGGCAGGCGCAGTTCCTCGGCGGCGCAGCGGTGCTGCTTGCGATGGCACTCGTGGCATCGCCCGCAGCGTTCTTGATGGAACGCCGACGCATCACGCAGCTTCTGGTGCTCGAAGAGATGGAGCGCGTACAGCAAGACGCGCACGACAAGGTGTACAACCGCCTCTCGGCACTCTCAAAGCGCGTAGAGATCACCGGCGAGGCACTCTCTTCGGAGGTCGGCAGATCGCTCGAGCAAGTCGCCGACGATATTCGCGACACGGTGACCGACCTGCAGGACATCCTCGGCGATGCACGGCAACGGACGGCATCGCTCGCCGGCACCGATCCGCTACGGTCCCAACTGGAGTCCGTCGCACGCGAGCAAGCCGCGCGCCTCGGCGTGGTAGTAGACCTGCAGGTAGCGGATGCGATTCCTGTGCTTTCCGCACAGACCGGCTGGGACCTGCAGTGCGTGCTCGAGGAAGCGATCAACAACTCGGTCGAGCACGGCGGGGCAACCCGCGTCGTGGCGACCGTCGGAGTCGAGGACGACACGCTCGTCGTGCGCGTCGCAGATGACGGTTCCGGTATGGCCGTGAAGGACGTGGACGCGCTGCCCGAGGAGCACATGGGCCTGCGTAGCATGCGCAATCGCGCAGAACGACACGGAGGAACGTTCGCGACGGTGACGACCGAAAGCGGTGCCGCCGTGGAGCTGCGGCTGCCGGTGAAGGGCAATCAGGGCGCGGGGTGACCCGTCAGTCTACGCGGCTTCCGATGGATCGATCTCACCGGTGAGATCATCGTCCAGCAGTGATGCATCGACCCGCGGTGCTCCTCGCAGGATCATGTAGCCGCCAAGGCCCGCGACCACCGACGTGACCAGGATCGCAAGCTTCGCTTCCGACTGCAGGATGCCGCTCCGAAACGCGAGCCCGCTGATGAAGAGTGACATCGTGAAGCCGATGCCGCCGAGCCAACCGACCCCGTAGATGTGCCTCCACGTCACGCCCTTCGGTAGCTCGGCCAGCTTCAGCCGGATGGCCAGCCACGCCGCGCCGGTGATACCAAGCTGCTTCCCGAGCACGAGGCCGAAGAAGACACCGAGCGACACCGGCTCGAGGATCAGCCCGGGAATGTCGAGGCCGACGAGCACCACGCCGGCATTCGCCAGCGCGAACAGCGGCAGGATCACGAATGTCGACAGCGGCAGCAGCGAGTGTTCCATGCGCTGCAGCGGTGCCTGGATCCACCGCGCCTGCGCCTGGATCTCCTGTGCACAATGCTGCTGGTCGGGAGTCTGCAGCACGTGATCGCCGGGCACATCCATCGCAGCAATCTCATCGATCTTGCGGCGCGCCCACTCCACGAACACCATCGGCTGCATACGAGAGCTTGCCGGGATCGTGAGCGCCACGAGCACACCGGCGATCGTCGCATGGATGCCCGAGTTCAGGAAGCAGAACCACACGACGCCACCGACGACGGCGTACGGCAGCGGTGACTCCACCCGCATGACGTTCAGCAACACCAGCACGAGCAGCAACGCGAGTCCGACCAGCAGCCAACCCCAGAAGATCTGCGACGTGTAGAAGACCGCGATCACGAGGATCGCGCCGACGTCGTCCGCGATGGCTAGCGCCGAAAGGAACACCTTCAGGCTGGTTGGGATCCTGCTGCCGAGCAACGCCAGCACGCCGAGCGCGAAGGCAATGTCCGTCGCCATCGGGATGCCCCATCCGCCGGCGCCGGCACCGCCACGGTTGATCAGCGCGTAGATGACCGCCGGGCCAAGCATGCCGCCGATCGCTGCAACGATGGGTAGCGTCGCTTTGCGAAGCGTCGAAAGCTCACCCACGAGTATCTCTCGCTTGATCTCAAGACCGACGACGAAGAAGAAGAGGGCCATGAGGCCGTCATCGATCCAGTGGAGTGCAGACTGCTGGAACTCGAAGTGGCCGAACGTGATGCCGATCTCCGTATGCCAGAATTCCGTGAACGCTTCGTGCCAGATCGAGTTCGCCAGTACGAGGGCCGCGATGGTCGCGATGAGCAGTACGACCGAGCCGGAAACCTCGAGGTGAAGGAACTCGGCAGAGCCCTCACGCACCCTCGCATGGAATCCTCGCAGTCTGCGGGCGGCTTCTCTGATTGTCGCGGTCACGGGCGACTCCCTCGCGCAGCGGCATGGTCGTGCAGGTCATTGCAGGTAGCCAGGATACCGCAACGCGGAGAGCCGGTGCAGCGCTACAGCGTCGCCATCTGAATGTTGCTGAAGTTGCGGCGGTAGTGCACCGCGTATTCCACCTTGCGTTCGAGCGCGTCAAGCACGCCGTTGGCGAAGTTCACTTTCTCGAACTTCTGGGCGCTGCCAAGGCCGCCAGGTGAGAAGACGTTGATCTCCATCAGCTTGTTTCCGACGATGTCGAGTCCGACGAGGAACATGCCGTCTGCCACGATCTTCGGCCTGACGATCTCGGCGATACGAAGATGCGCCTCCGAGATACACGCCTGCGCGATGGTGCCTCCAGCGTGCACGTTGCTGCGGATATCGTCGCCCTGGCGCACCCGCCGGAACGCCGCGTACTTGCCTTTGTAGCGCAGCGGCTGCCCGTTCATCATGAACAGCCGCGTGTCGCCTTCCTCGGCGGCTTCAAGGTACTCCTGGCAGATGACGTAGCCGTCACGCGTCAGCGCCTCCACCATCTGGTTGAGGTTCTTGTTGGATGCGTGGTCAACCATGAAGACACCGCTGCCGCCGGAGCCCTGGAGCGGCTTGAGCACCGCCCTGCCGTCCTGCTCCTTTACGAACGACTTGATCTCGTCGCGATCGCGTGTGATGAGCGTGCGCGGACGGACCTCCTCGGGGAAGAGCTGGAAGTACATCTTGTTCATCGCCTTTGCCAGGCCGTTCGGATCGTTCAACACGATGACCCCGTTGCGCATCGCGATGCGGCCGAATTCGATTCCGGCGCTCTGCGCCCACGGACGCGCGCCGACCTCCTCGGCGGGATTGCTGCGCAGCATGAGCACATCGAGGTCGTCGACGGTGATGCGTTCCACGCGAGCCTTCGGACCGCGTAGGCCGGCAAGGTACGCCGAGCCGGAGGCGTACTTCCGACCGGGCGCGTGACGGGCGCGCGCCTTGATCTTCTCATCAGGGTCGTAAGCGAAGTCACCGGCGGACATGACCCACGCCTCATGACCGCGGTTGATAGCGGCGACCGCCAGGCGCGTGGTGGTGTACCCCGCCTCTTCTGTCGCGATGTCGTTGACCATGAAGCCGATGCGCACGGGCATCCTCGCGTTTCTACGGTGGATTTGCAGCCGCTCAAGACTAGCCACCGAAACCGGCGCTGACAAGGCATTTCACCGCAAGGACACAAAGAATCGAACGCCGCTGTGAACTGCGGCTCACACGTGAGCGAGAAACGCCTCTTCGACACGGGGAACCACACCTTCGAGCGCGGTGCTGATGCGCGCACAGGCCGCGGTGTCGAGCTCCCCGGACCACTCGTCCATGTACGTCTTCTTGAACTCGATCGCGAGCAGACAGACAGCGCTTCCGAACGTTTGTGAGCACCAGTGCGCGAGATGACCACCACGGAATTTCACGTTCTCACGGACATCGGCGTCCGGCATCGCCCCGGCGAATCCGCTCCGGAACGTATCTGCCACGCGCCTCCACCGAACGTGATCGAGGTGCCCGGTGCCGAGGTTGACATCCGGGTTCTCGGCCTGCGGGGCCGGCAACGCATCCGCACCGTCGCGGCGATGGTTGTACGCATGCAGATCCAGCACGAGCGCCGCGCCGTGCCGGGCGATGATGCCCGAGAGGAGCCGGTGCATGCGCTCGTAGAGCGCGTCATATTCGCGGAGCGACTCCTCGATCGCGGCTTCAGTCAGCGGCTCGCGCCACAGCGGGAGCCCCCAGGCGTCCTCGGGAATGCGGTACACCGCACGCTCGCGCGGACGGTTGCAGTCCACCTCGAAGCGCGAACGGTTCACGATCACGCGCGTAGGCGCGCATGCGCTCCACTCGGCGGTGTGTGGGTCTTCCTCGCGCAAGCGCTCGAGATCCGTGAGCAACGACAGTCCCACAAGCTCCGGGCGAAGGTCGTGCCCGGCGTGCAGCGCGACTGCCACAAGCGGGCCTTCGCCAGGGATGAACGTCGCGAACTGCTGCATCGGGTCCTCTCCTTTCGGGTGTCTCGGATTCTCCCACATCGACGCTCCTCTGCTACCATGCACGCATGGAAACCAGACGCTACCGGGACACCAGAAGGCTCGACACCACGCGGCCCGCGTTCACCGACGCCGTCGTGAAGGGGATCGCGCTCGGCGGCGGGCTCTACGTGCCCGAGGACCTGCCGACCTTCACGCTCGCCGAAGTGCTCGCGCTCGCCGACATGCCGTACTGGAAGCGTGCCGCGGTCATCTTCGAGCGTTTCGGCGTCGACCTTCCCGCCGAGCGGATCGGCGAGCTGATGCGACTATCGTACGGCGAGAACTTCGACGACCCTCGCATCGCACCGATCGAGGAAGTCATTGCCGGGATGCATGTGCTCGAGCTCTGGCACGGCCCCACCTCGGCGTTCAAGGACATGGCGCTGCAGTGCATGCCCGTGTTCTTCTCGGAGGGCATCGCGCTCAAGCAGAGCCGAGGCGAGCTCACCGACGACTACCTGGTGCTGGTGGCGACCTCCGGCGACACCGGCAAAGCCGCCCTTGAGGGCTTCGCCGACCGCGACCACACGCGCATCGTCGTCTTCTACCCCGCCGAGGGCGTCTCGGACATCCAGCGCAAGCAGATGGTGACGCAGCGCGGCGAGAACGTGAGCGTCTTCGGCGTGCGCGGCAACTTCGACGACTGCCAGAACGCCGTGAAGGCCGCCTTCAACGACGAGGCGTTCAACACCGAACTCCACGAGAAGCACGGCCTCAGGCTCTCCTCGGCGAACTCGATCAACTGGGGTCGCCTGCTGCCACAGATCGCCTACTACGTGAGCGCGTATGCCGACATGGTCGCAAGCGGCGGCGTGACGGCCGGAGACGAGATCGACGTCTGCGTCCCCACCGGCAACTTCGGCAACATCCTCGGGGCGTACTACGCGAAGCGCATGGGCGTGCCGCTCGGCAAGCTGCTGTGCGCGAGCAACGAGAACAACGTGCTCGCCGACTTCATCGCGACCGGCACGTACGATATCTCGGCGCGGCGGTTCGTCACCACGCCAAGCCCGAGCATGGACATCCTCATCAGCTCCAATCTCGAGCGCCTGCTCTTCGAACTCGCTGGCGCCGAGCGCGTTCGCGAGTGGATGGCGTCGCTTTCCGCCGAGGGCCGCTTCCAGGTGGACCGCGAGACGTTCCGCCTCATGCGCGAGCACTTCATCGGCGACTGGGTCAGCAACGACGAGTCGCTCGGCGTGATCGCGCGCGTCTACGACGAGACCGGCTACCTCATGGACCCGCACACCGCGGTCGCATGGGAGGTGGCCGAGAGGCTGCGCGACGCGAACCCGGTGCTCGTGGTCTCCACCGCGCACTGGGCGAAGTTCGGCGGCGACGTCTTCAAGGCGCTCACCGGGCTGCTGTACGACGACCCGCTCCCGGAAGATGCCGCCAAGCTCTCGGGCGTGGAGTTGCTCGGCCGCGTGCAGGAGCTTGCCGGGAACGCATGCGTACCCCGTGCACTCGCAGAGCTCGATGCTGCGGAGCAGCGCTTCACCGCCGTCGTCGACGCGGGCAAGGACGGCGTCGAGAACGCGGTCCGAGGGTGGCTCGGCTAGCCGAATCCCTACGCGCCGCCTCCCAGGTCGGCTATCATGCGTCCATGCATTCAATCGAGGACCACGCAGCGCTGCAGAGACTCATCGACACGCTCTTCGCCGAGCGGCGCCGGGTGCCGAGACTCGAGTTCATCGTACGCGCCGAGCTGGCCGATATCGCGAGCGACGTCCTTGCTGTCGTCGCGCTCCTGCCGCCCGGGACGTACTCACGTGATCGCCTCTGCGATCAGCTCAACTCGGCCATCACGGCACACGGCTGGGGCCGGAGCCTGGGAACCGTCCAGTAGGCGCGTGATTTCCCGTTCTGAAGTGGTATGAACTGGAAAGCGTATCCGTCGACCGGGGGGCACGATGTCCGAGAAGCCGCGCCGCACCCTTGCCGCACGACTACTGATCTGGCTCGTTGTGGGACTCGTCGCGATCGGGCTTGTCGCGGGCACCTTCGTGTACACCGAGCGGCCATCATTCTGCAAGGTCTGTCACGAGATGCAGCCGTACTACGATGCATGGGCTGTCGGCACCCACACCGAGGTATCATGCGTTGACTGCCATGTCGATCCCGGGCTGACCGCCCAGTTCCTGCACAAGTTCGTTGCGCTCAAGGAAGTATGGAACCACTTCACGACCAGGCCGACGTTCCCCTCGCTGTCCGTCGAAGTCCCGGATGCCAGGTGCACCACGTGTCATAAGACAGTGGAGGTCGACATCGGCAACGGTCTGACGCATGCGGAGCACGCGAAGAAACTCGCCTGCCAGCAGTGTCACGCGAGCGCAGGCCACACGATCACATTCGCGGCTCTCGACAAGGCAGGAATCCTCCGGGCCGGCTCTCAGCAAGGTGGCGCGCTCGTGGTCGGCGAGTCGCTGTCGGCGACAGGTGCCCATACCGCCCTTGGCGGGCACACGGCCGTCTCGTGCTCCAACTGCCACGACATGGCACAGGCGTCCTGCGCTATGTGCCATAGGCCGCCGGCAAAGCACTTCGGCGCGGACTGCAGGTCGTGCCACAAGCCATCGGCGCCGTTTGAAGACGCCGTCTTCAGCCATCCTCGAATGGAGGAGCACAGCTACCGAAGCTTCCCCTGCGGAGACTGTCATCCAAACGGCTTCGCCGAAGCGTCATGCGAGAAGTGCCACAAGGGTGGCGCCCCGAAAGAGGACTAACGCTCGTTCCGTAGACGATTCTTTCGGGTTACGTTACGGTCGCAAGAGCGTTCCCGCCGCCGCGACGTTCGAGAGGAAGCCCCGCGTGTCAGCCCTCCAGAAATGGTTCAGGAAGCTCCTCGCCGGGGACACGCCCCGCGATTCCGAACGGCAGAGCGCCGAGCAGGTACTGACGAAGCATGCCGGCCGTCTGCTGCGCATCAAAGGCGTCATGTCCATGGGCATCGGCAAAGACGCCACCG
>RCMX01000001.1:69559-73123 GCA_004348925.1 Actinomycetota bacterium | reverse complement strand
ATCGTCGGGATCGCCTCGGGCGCCTCTGACGCCGAGACCCGGATCCCGGACTCGATCGAGGGCATCCCCGTCATCAAGCAGTCGTCCTAGGGCCGATCCGTCCTGGCAGCCCGTCGACCGACCACGACGACCCGCACCGTCCCTCAGAAGGAGACCGACACCTGTGGCGTGCGTTCAGACCAGGAATTCACGGTGCGGTGACGAGTTCGCGCACCGCCTGCAGCTCGTTCGGAAGCAGTCCCGCGGGAACGGCCGCGCGCCCCGCAGCCTCGGCCACCTTGAAGCGGGCGCACTCGCCCCAACCGCCGCGGCAATATGCTCTGCGATACCGCAAGCCGATGTGCGGAAGCGGACCCAACGCAGTCGTGAAGACCGGGCAGGTCGCAGCGTACTTGCATAGGCTCGCCATCGAACACCCCTCCAGTGTGTGCCGCTTAGTACCTCAATTCTACCTTTTGTCTCGGCATCGGCAACGCTAGTCTGGATGTCAAGCTGACGAACGGTCGCACGGAGAGTGGTCGAAGCGAAGGGCCGCCAGGTTCACGCCCGGCGGCCCTTCTTCATGCGCTGAGATGCAGCACTAGAGCAGCGGCAGATACTCGTCCAACTCGAACGGCGTCACCCGCGTGCGATAGCTGTTCCACTCGGCCTTCTTGTTGCGCAGGAACCACTCGAAGACCTGGTCGCCCAGCGCCTCGCGCACCAGCTCGCTCTTCTCCATCTCCCTGATCGCCTCGTAGAGGTCCTCCGGCAGCTGACCGATGCCAAGCTCGGCGCGGCGCTCCTCGGACATCTCGTACACGTCGTCGACGACGTCGGCCGGAAGCGTGAGCCCCTTCTCGATGCCGTCAAGACCGGCGGCAAGCATGACCGAGAATGCCAGATACGGGTTGCAGGCCGGATCCGGCGAGCGGAGCTCGATGCGGGTCGCGTTCTCCTTGCCCGGCTTGTACATCGGCACCCGCACCAGGGCGGAGCGGTTGCGATGCGCCCAGCAGATGTACACGGGCGCCTCATAGCCCGAGACGAGCCGCTTATACGAGTTCACCCACTGGTTTGTCACGGCGCAGATCTCGCGTGCATGCGCCAGGATACCGGCGATGTAGGACTTCGCCGTCGCCGAGAGGTGGTGCGGATCGTCGGCGTCGTAAAACGCATTGCGACCGTCTTTGAAGAGCGACTGGTGGACATGCATGCCGCTTCCGGCCTCACCGAAGAGCGGCTTCGGCATGAACGTGGCGTACACGCCGTTCTCCTGCGCGATCTCCTTCACGACGGCGCGATACGTCATGACGTTGTCGGCCATCTTGAGCGCCTCGCAGTACCGCAAGTCGATCTCGTGCTGGCTCGGACCGACCTCATGGTGGCTGTACTCCACCTGGATGCCGAAGCGCTTCAGCGCCCGCACCGTGTCCTTGCGAAGATCCACGGCAAGGTCGCGGGTGGTCTGATCGAAGTATGTGGCGTGGTCGAGCACTTCGGGCTCGGTATCGCTCTTGAGGTAGTAGTACTCAAGCTCCGGCCCGATGAAGAACGTATACCCCATCGCCTCCGCGCGCTCGAGATTGCGACGCATGACGTAACGCGGGTCGGCATCGTAGTAGCCGCCCTCGGGACGCATGATGTCGCAGAACATCGTCGCCACGAGCGCGCCCTTCTGCCGCCATGGCAGGATCTGCAACGTGGTGGCGTCCGGCAGCGCGATCATGTCGGACTCCTGGATACGCGCGAACCCCTGAATCGAGCTCCCGTCGAATCCCATCCCCTCGGTCATCGCGAGTTCCAGTTCCTCTACGTCGATCGTGAAGCTCTTCAGGAATCCGAGTACGTCGGTGAACCACAGATGGATGAACTCGATCTTCTGATCCTTGATCGTCTTGATCACGTCGTGCTTCAGCTGCTCGGGCACGCTCCCCCTCCTCGGATTCGTCGCAGATTTCCTCACGTTTTCTGCTGTGTTTCTACCACGTTACGCTACGATAGCCGAAAGCAGCCGGGCATGGGGGCCCGGACCGCGAAATCGGGAAGGGGAACGGCATGACTTTGCAGCGCCCGAACGCCAACGAAGCGACGCAGACGTCGAATCGCTCACGCGACGTCTCACCGGCTTCTGGAATCTGCACGAGATGCGTGGACGGCTGTCGGGGCAACTGCGAGGTCTTCAAAGCGTCGTTCCGCGGCCGAGAGGTAATCTACCCCGGTCCGTTCGGCGAGGTCACCGCCGGCGGCGACAAGGACTATCCGATCGACTACTCGCACCTAAACATCATGGGCTACGCGCTGGGCGCAGAGGGCCTGCCCGGTGGCGCAGTCGGCAACCCGGACAACACGCTGTTCCCGAACGCGAACACCGAGACCGTCTTCGGCGATGTGAACAAGGTCAAGATGCGCGTGCCTATCTTCACAGGCGCGCTCGGCTCCACCGAGATCGCCCGCAAGAACTGGGAGCACTTCGCAGTGGGTGCCGCCATCAGCGGTATCTCGCTCGTGTGCGGCGAGAACGTGTGCGGCATCGACCCGCTGCTCGAGCGCGACGCCAACGGCAAGGTCACAAAGGCGCCCGACATGGAACGCCGCGTGGAGAACTACCGCCGCTACCACGAAGGCTACGGCGATATCCTCGTGCAGATGAACGTCGAGGACACGCGCCTCGGCGTTGCCGAATACGTCGTCGAGAAGCTCGGCGTCGAGACGATGGAGCTCAAGTGGGGCCAGGGCGCCAAGTGCATCGGCGGCGAGATCAAGGTCGACTCGCTCGAGCGTGCTCTTGAACTCCAGAGCCGCGGCTACCTCGTTACACCCGATCCGAGCGACCCGGCCATCCAGGCGGCGTTCAAGGATGGCGCCATCCGGCAGTTCGAGCGCCACTCCCGTCTCGGCTTCATCGACGAAGAGGGCTTCTACGCCGAGGTCGCGCGTCTGCGCGCGCTCGGCGCGAAGCGCGTGACGCTCAAGACCGGCGCTTACGGCATGCGCGAACTCGCGATGGCCATCAAGTGGTCGAGCAACGCCCGCATCGATCTCCTCACGATCGACGGCGCCCCTGGCGGCACCGGCATGAGCCCCTGGCGCATGATGGAGGAGTGGGGCATCCCCACCTTCTACCTGCAGTGCATGACGAACGATCTCGTCAACAAGCTACGTGCGTCGTGCCCGAACGCATACGTTCCCGACATCGCCATCGCCGGAGGCTTCTCCAGCGAGGACCACATCTACAAGGTGCTCGCCATGGGCGCACCGCACACGAAGGCGGTTTGCATGGGCCGCGCGCTCATGATCCCGGGCTTCGTCGGCAAGAACATCGAGCTATGGATGAAGGAGGCGAACCTCCCCAAGGCGGTCTCGGAGTTCGGCGGTAGCAAGGAAGAGATCTTCGTGAGCTACGAGACACTCAAAGCGAAGTACGGGACCGAGGTCGACGCCCTGCCGCTCGGCGCGATCGCGCTGTACACCTTCAGCGACAAGATCAAAGTGGGCCTGCAGCAGTTCATGAGCGGCAGCCGAAAGTTCGACATCCCGTCGATCTCCAGAAGCGACGTGTTCGCACTCACCGAGGAGGCCGCG
>RCMX01000001.1:44235-69532 GCA_004348925.1 Actinomycetota bacterium | reverse complement strand
GACGTACAGCGCGACGAGGCAATGCGGATCGTCAGCGAGTAGGTGTAGACTGACAGTTCGGCGCGAATCGGCGCCGCCTCCGGGGCTCCCGGAGGCGGCGCTTTGAGTTACAGGAGAGTCAGCCACATGACGCACCACCCGCTTACCAAGATGGATGAGCCACAGGCTCCGCTTCCCGAGGACACCTCGACGTATCAGGCCGATGCCTCGGGTCCTCCTCGGCGAATCCTGCGCGGAATCTCCACGTTCGAGTCGTTCCGCCACCGCGACTACACGTACTTCTTCTTCGGGGCACTCCTCTCGAACGTGGGCACGTGGACGCAGGCGGTCGCGCTTTCCTGGGTCATCTACGCACTCACGAACTCGTCCTCGTCGCTCGGCATCGTGAACTTCCTCTCGGGCATCCCGATCCTGTTCCTTACGCTCTTTGCAGGGTCGCTCGTGGACTACGTCGATCGCCGCAAGTTGCTTATCTGGTCGCAGGTGATCCTGATGGGCCAGGCTGGCGCGTTCGCGTACCTCAACTACACCGGCCACATCACGATGCAGTGGATCTACGGCCTCACGCTCGCCGGTGGCGTCGTATCCGCGTTCATGTTCCCGGCGTGGCAGACGATGGTTCCCGACCTCGTACCGCGATCGTCTCTTCTGAACGCGATCGCGCTGAGCTCGGCGCAGTTCAACGCCGCCCGCCTGTTGGGGCCGGTGGTGACCGCAGCAATCATGCTCGGCTTCGCCAAGAACGAGAACCTTGGCATCACGATGGTGTTCCTTGTGAACGCGGTGAGCTTCCTCTTCGTGATCTGGGCACTCGCGGTTATCAAGCCCGCGCAGGAGGTCCAGAAGAGGGACGGTCAATCCACTGCCAGAACGCTCGGGGCGGGTGTTCTGTACGCGCGCCAGCACAGGCACGTTGCCATGCATCTGCTGACCGTCGCGATGCTGACGATCTTCGGGATGCCGTTCATGACACTGCTGCCGGCATTCGCCAAGAGCATCCTCGGCCTCGGAAGCACCGGCTACTCGACCCTCATGGTCTTCAATGGCATGGGTGCGCTCATCGGCGCGCTCACCGTCGCCTCGCTACCGCGCAGCGTTCGCCGCGAACGGATCATCCGCTACGCGCTCGCGGTCATGGCGCTCGGCGCGATCGCGTTGTCGTTCTCGCGCTCGTTCGTGCTCTCGTGCGCGCTGCTGCTGCTCCTTGGCGCCGCATTCCTCGCGTGCGTTTCGAGCATCAACTCCAACCTGCAGACCGCGGCGCCCAACAACCTCCGCGGCCGGATCATGGCGCTCTTCGTCATCGCGTTCATGGGCATGATGCCGTTCGGGTCGCTCGCGTTCGGTGCGCTGGGCGACCTGATCACCGTGCCGTGGTCGATCTTCGCTGGCGCGACGGTCTTGCTCGCCTACTCCTCGCTCCTTGCGCTGCGCCCTTCGCTGCTGTGCGAAAAGGGCGTGCACTGCTGAGTCAGGCACCAAGCTCCCCGGCGATGATCGCATCTATCTCCGCCATCGCAGAGACATCGAGCGTGAATCCGCTGACGCCTTCGGCAGCATCGATCTGCTCGGGCGTGCGCGCACCCCAGAGCGCGATCGTGAGACCGGGCTGATCCAGCAGCCAGCGGATCGCCAGGTGGATGACGCGGCGACCGTACCGCTCCTGCGCGAACTCGTCGAGCCGCTCCACTGCCGCAAGGTGTCGCACGTACGACTCACCGTGGAACATGTCGCCCCGCCGCGCCTGGTCGGTCGCCTCATGGCCTCGCTTCATCTTCCCCGAGAGCAGCCCGCGCGCGAGCGGGCTGTACGCGAGCGTCACGAGCCCGTGAGCGCGACAGAACGGAAGGACATCCTCCTCGGCAGCGCGCTCGAAGAGGTTGTAGCGGAACTGCGACGCATCGAGGCGACCGCCCGAGCAGAACTCCTGCATCTGGTCGCCCGAGTAGTTGCAGACGCCCACCGCACGGATGAGACCCTCGTCGACAAGCATGCCGAGCTCCGCCGCAGTTTGATCGAGCGCCACCTTCGGGTCCGGCCAATGCACCTGATACAGATCGATGTAGTCGGTACGAAGACGTGAGAGCGACGCGACCACTTCCTCGCGAATGCGTCCCGGCGAGGAATCGCGCCATGGCTCGTGCCGGGAGTCCCACGAGAGTCCGAGCTTCGTCGCGATGACGACTTCGCTCCTGTTGCGGCGCCTGTCGAGCACCTCCCCGAGAAGCTCCTCGGACAGTCCGAAGCCGTACGCGGGGGCGGTATCGACGATGTCGATGCCGGCATCCAGGGCGCGTTCTATCGTGGCGCACGCGGCGTCCCTGTCGGCCCCGCCCCACATCCAACCGCCCATCGACCAGGTGCCGAGTGCGACACGCGAAACGTCTCTTCCGAGGGCAGATAACCAGACTCGCTCCACGGGCAATTCCTCTCATCGGGATGGTTAGAATTCTACCCACTTTGGCACGCTCGTTGCTTTCTGCATTTCCGAGTAGTGCGACCTGGTCCATCCCTCCCCCCTCGGATCGGGGACGCCGCTCGACAGAACGGGGCGCGTCCCCCCACGCGCCTCGTTTGCTTTCCGGGACAACCCTGGAAGAACAGAACGGCCCGCCTCCCCCCAGGCGGGCCGTTCACTGTTCCGGCTACCCGATCCGCCTAGCCGAAGCGCCCGGTTATGTACGACTCGGTGCGCTTGTCATCGGGGTTGGTGAACATGCGCTTGGTCTCGCCGACCTCGACCAGATGTGCGGGCTGGTCCATCGATTCACGCAGCATGAACGCGGTCTGATCCGAGATGCGCGCGGCCTGCTGCATGTTGTGCGTGACGATGACGATCGTGACCATATCCTTGAGCTCCGCGATGGTGTCCTCGATCTGCTGCGTCGATATCGGATCGAGCGCCGAGGCGGGCTCGTCCATGAGCAGCACCTCGGGCTTGGTCGCAAGCGCACGCGCGATGCAGAGGCGCTGCTGCTGACCTCCCGAGAGCTCGAACGCGTGCTTCTTGAGGTGGTTCTTCACCTCATCCCAGAGCGCGGCGTCCTTGAGTGCGGCTTCGATGATCGCGTCGAGCTCGTCTCGCTTGCGCACACCCTGCGTCCGGGGCCCGAACGCGACGTTGTCGTAAATCGACATCGGGAAGGGGTTCGGTCGCTGGAAGACCTGGCCGACCCGCATCCGTAGATCGACGGGGTCGATGCTCTTCTGGTAGATGTCCAGACCGTCGAGCGCGATCGTGCCACCGACACGGACGTTGCCGATCTCGTCGTTCATGCGGTTGAGGCAGCGCAGCAGCGTCGACTTGCCGCAGCCGGACGGCCCGATAAGAGCGGTCACCGCGCGCGAGGGAACAAGCATGTTCACGCCAGCGATCACTGTCTCGTTGCCGTACGCCACCGAGACATCCTTGAGCGAAAAGCTGCCCGAGACCTTCTCGGCACGATCGGCGTCGACGCGCACCGGCTCCGAGAGCGCGAACGGCGCCTCGGCCGTGACTTCTTCGAGAACGGCTGACATCACCACTTGACCTTCCTCCTTTGGACCGAGCGCCACGCACCGGCGATCATGCTCACGATGCTGACGCCGGCGACGAGAACGAATGCTGTGCCCCACGTGATCTCGGGCGGAACGTTGGGAACCTGTGTCGCAAGTACGTACAGGTGGTACGGCAGCGACATGTACTGCGAGTAGACCGAATCCGGCAGCTTCGGCAGGAAGAACGCGGCCCCCGTCACGAGAATCGGAGCCGTCTCACCCGCAGCGCGCGACAGGCCGAGGATCGAGCCGGTGACGATGCCGGGTGCCGCTGCGGGCAGGATCACCTTGTAGATGGCGCGCCAGCGCGTCGCCCCGAGCGCGAGTGCCGCCTGCCGCAGGTCCGACGGGATCTGGCGGAGTGCTTCCTCGGTGGAGGTGATGATCACGGGGAGCGTCAGGCATGTAAGCGTGAGCGCCGAGGCAAGCAGGGACTTGCCGATCTGCATGAGCAGCACGAAGACCGCCAGGCCGAACAGGCCGTAGACGATCGATGGCACGCCCGCCATGTTCGCGATCGAAAGCCGGACGATGCGCGTCACGACGTTCTTGGGGGCATACTCGGCCAGGTAGATGCCAGCCATGATGCCGAGGGGCAGCACGAGCACGGCCGTGAGCGTCACGAGCATGAGCGTCCCGACGATAATCGGGAAGATGCCCCCCGCACGCATGCCCATGCCCGGCTTGGAGAACAGGAACTCCAGGCTGATCCCGGGAATGCCCGAGATCACGATCTTGCCGAGGATGAGCATGGCGGCTCCGATGACGAGCGCCACGCACGCGCCGGTCACGACCTTCATCACTACCTCGACGGTGCGCGCATTGCGAGCGCGGCGGTTGCGATCGCTCATCGGCGCCACCGCTTCCGCTGCCGCTCGAGCACCAGATCCGCCGCCAGGTTGATGACGAAGGTGATGCCGAAGAGCACGAGCCCGACGCTGAAGAGCACCGAGTAGTGCAGACCGCCGAAGACGACCTCGCCCATCTCGGCGGCGATCGTGCCGGTCATCGTGCGGACCGACTCGAAGACGTTGGTGGGAATCACGGCAGCATTGCCGGTGAGCATGAGCACCGCCATCGTCTCGCCGATCGCGCGGCCGAGGCCGAGCATGACGCCCGCGAAGATCCCGGAGCTCGCCGACGGCACGACCACCTTGTAGATGGTCTGCCAACGCGTGTTACCAAGCGCGAGCGAACCCTGGCGCAGCGCGTCGGGGACCGCGTGCAGCGCGTCCTCGGAGATGGAGATCACGGTGGGGAGACTCATAATGCCAAGCACCAGACCGCCGGTGAGCGCGGTCATGCCCGAGGTCAGACCGAACGTTGCTTTGACCCACGGGATGAGGATGGCGACGCCGAGGAAGCCGTAAACGACAGAGGGAACCGCTGCCATGAACTCGATGACCGATTTCATGACCTCTTTGAACCAGCCCGCCGAGAACTCCGAGATGAAGACCGCTGCGCCGATGCCGATAGGGACGAAGACCACGAGTGCGACGCCTGTGACCATGAGCGAACCGATTATGAGAGGGAGGAATCCGAAGATCTTGGGCGTGCCCGTTGGGAACCACTGGGTGCTCGTCAGCATGGTGCCGAGTCCGACCTCGGCGATCGACTTTCGCGCCTCGACAAACAAGAAGACCGCGATCGCGAGCAGGATCACGATCGACAGCAGACCTGCAGCGTATATGAGGGTCCGGACAACGGCCTCGGCCGCACGACGTCGCGTCGTGCGGCCCAGGAGCCGTCCCGCCCTTTCGGAGGGAGTCATCGTCATCGTATGTCGGCCCGCCTACTGGACCGGGACAAAGCCCTCGTCCTGCACGAGCTTCTGACCCTCAGCGCCGAGGATCCAGTCGAGGTAGGCCTTCATGACGCCGGTGGCCTCGCCGTCGCTGTACATGTACAGGCCGCGGCTGATCTTGTAGGTGTCGTCGAGGACCGTCTCGACCGAAGCCGCCACGCCTTCGACCTTCAGCACCTTGACCTTCGCGTCGACGTAGCCCACGCCCACGTAGCCGATGGCCGCGTCGTTGGCGGCGGTCTCATCCACGATCGCCTGGTTCGAAGGGAGCAGCTTGGCAGAGGAGGCGTAGTTCTTGTCCTTGCCGACCACGGCCTCCTTGAAGTACTCGTAGGTGCCCGAAGACGAGTCGCGGGAGAGGATCACGATGGCCTTGTCGGCACCGCCGACCTCGCTCCAGTTCGTGATCTCGCCGCGGTAGATCTTGCCGATCTGCTCAAGCGTGAGGTCCTCAACGCCGTTCGCGGGGTTCACAACCACAGCGATGCCGTCGCGCGCCACGGTGTACTCCACCGGATTCACGCCGTTGGCCTTCGCCTGGTCGATCTCTTCCTGCTTCATCTCGCGTGAAGCGTTCGCGAAGTCGATCGTCTTGTTGATGAGCGATGCGATGCCCGTTCCCGAGCCGCCGCCCTTGACCGAGATCATGACGCCGGGGTTGGCGGTCATGAACGCCTGCGACCACGCGGTCGCCATATTGACGAGGGTATCGGAGCCCTCGACGTTGATCGTGCCGGTGAGCTCGCCACCCGCGTCGGTCCCGGTGGTGCCAGAGCCGCTGTCGGCAGTCCTACCGCAACCGGTGAGTCCGAGCGCGCCCAGTGCAAGAGCCGCAATCAGACCGAACGCAACAAGCTTCTTCACGTTGGTGATCCCTCTCCTCGTTGTAGACACGGTGTTCCGGCATCGCTTGCCGGACACGACAATCGTAGGGAGGGGCGCACCGTGAGTGGTTGCAGAGATGTAAAACAACCGGAAGTTCTGTAAAGGTCTTGTTAAATGCATTTGAATTCGGGCATCAGCACGTCAAGGTGTATGAGGTGATACCACGCATGACCAGGAGGAATCGTGGCCAGAGTACTTGTAGTCGAAGACGATCCCATCATCCGGCAGACGGTCGAATACGCCCTGCGCCGGGCCGGATTCGACACGTTCACCGCCGCCGACGGCGTGGAAGGCCTCACGATCGCCATCGAGCAGCTGCCTGACCTCATCCTGCTCGACCTCATGCTGCCGGGCATCGACGGTTACACCTTCGCCGAGCAGCTGCGACGCAAGGACAAGGACGTGGCCATCATCATGGTGACTGCGCTCGACCAGGAGCGCGACAAGGTCCGCGGGCTCGACGCGGGTGCCGACGACTACATCACCAAGCCGTTCTCGATGGAGGAGCTCCTCGCGCGCGTTCGTGCGAACCTCCGTCGGGTTCGCGAGCGAAAGGTCCTTGCCGAGGAGAAGATCATCGAAACCGGCGATCTTCTGATCGAACCCGCGCAGGTGCGCGTGAGCGTCGCCGGTGTACCCGCGAGACTGCGCCTCAAAGAGTTCCAGCTCCTCGTGGCTCTCGCGTCCCATCCCGGGCTTCTCATGTCCCGGCAACGGCTCGCGAGCGAGGTGTGGGGTTACGACTTCCTCCCCTCCTCACGCACTATCGACGTTCACATCAGGCGCCTCCGTCAGGCTGTGGAAGAACCCTCGGCATTCGAATACATCCACACCGTGCACGGGGTAGGCTACCGCTTCGAACCGACGCCGAAAGCCGGGTCATGACGACGCGCACCACATGGATGGACTCCTACCGTCTCCGCCTGATCCTCGGCTATGTGCTGGTCGTGAGCGTACTTGCCGGTGCCTGGGCATGGAGCCTCTACGGGCCGCTCACCGACGCGGTCATCGAGCAGCAGCAGGCGCACCTCCAGAGCGTCGCGCAGGCGGGCGTGCTCGTGGTCGCCCGTACGCCCGGCGTGCCCGAGCAGACGGTGCGCGAGCTCGTCGCGCGGACCGACCTGCGCATGACGCTCGTCGCTGCGGACGGAACCGTGCTTGCCGATAGCGCCGAGGACCCCTCCGCGATGGGGAACCACGGCGACCGCCCCGAGATCGTCGCGGCACTCGAGGGTACCGTCGGCCGGGACGTCCGTCGCTCGGCGACGCAGGGAATCGAGCAGATGTACGTCGCCGTGCCCGCCACGTACGAGGGTCAGCGCGTTGCCCTCAGGGTCTCGGAGTCCCTCGAGAAGATCGGCGAGCTCTCGGCAGGCGCGCGTCGGACCGGCCTCATCCTGCTGGCTCTGTCGGTGCTCCTCGCGCTCGTGCTCGGCGCGCGCACGGCCACCACCACAGCCCGACCAGTCGAGCGGCTCGCCGACGCGGCGTGCGCGATGGCCTCCGGCGATCTCGTGTCAAGCGTCCCCGCCGAGACCGGCGCACTCGAACCGCTCTCGGCAGCGCTCAGCCAGCTGCGCACCCAGATGCGTTCGCGCATCGACGACCTCGAGGTGGAGCAGCGCAACCTGCGCGCGGTCCTCGACGGGCTCTCCGACGCCGTCTTCCTGCTCGATGGCCGCCAGGTTCGGCTCGTGAACCGGGCGGCGACCACCATGTTCCGCCCGCCGGCAGCCGAGATGCGTGGCCGTGACATCGCCGAGACGGGCCTGCCCGCTTCGCTTGCCTCGGCCATATCGGATGCGCTCGCGACCGGTGCCGTGACCGTCAGGGAGGCCGGCCCCGACCCGCTGCAGCGGTACTTCCGCCTTACGGTCGTCCCGCTTGCTCCTGCCGAGGATGCGGCTCGCCACCTCGTCGTCATCGCTGACATCACCGATCGCATGCGGCTCGACAGCGTACGCCGCGAGTTCGTCGCCAACGCATCGCACGAGCTCAAGACGCCGACGTCCGCCATCTTGCTGCTCTCGGAAGGCGCCGCAAACGCGGCATCGGACGGCGACACCGATCAGGCGCTCGCGTTCCTCGGGCAGATCGAGGCGGAGGCCGCACGGCTGCGACAGCTCGTTCTCGACCTGCTCGACCTCTCGCGCCTCGAGCGCGCTCCGGACTCCTCGAGCGTGACGGATCTGCGGCATGCGATCGACCTTTCGCTCGCCGCACATCGCCGGGCTGCGGGCGCGAAGGGCTTGGAGCTCACCGCGGACTTCTCGGCGGTCGAAGGCATCGACGTGTACGCACGCTCGGACAGCACGGATCTTGCGGTCGCGCTCGACAACCTGCTTGCGAACGCGATCTCGTACACCGAGACCGGCTCCGTGAACATCGCGCTTGCTGCAAACGAAGCGACCGTCACGTTCTCGGTGAACGACACCGGCATCGGCATACCCGCCGAAGACCTACCGCGCGTCTTCGAGCGCTTCTACCGCGTCGACCGGTCGCGGACCCGCGACAGCGGCGGCACGGGACTGGGACTCGCGCTTGTGCGGCATGTGGTGGAGCGCGCCGACGGGACCGTGGAGATCACCTCATCGCCGGGTGCGGGGACGACCGTGACGGTGACGCTACCGCGAGCCGTCTAGCGCCCGGACGTCCGCCCGCTCGTCACGCTGATGTACAGGCCTACCGTGAAGGTCATGACCGCGCCGCCGAGCAGCCAGCCGCCGACGACGTCCGCCAGGTAGTGGACGCCCAGGTACACGCGCGACATCGAGATGGCGATGGCGAAGAGCACGCAGATCGCCGAGACGATCGCCTTCGTGCGCAGCGAAAGCGTCTCGTCGACGGTGAAGAGCAGGAAGACGATCGTCCCGAAGAACAGGAACGCAGCCAGCGCATGGCCGGAGGGGAAGCTCAGGTTCGTGGGCGGCACGATGCGCGCGAACTCGAGCGGCGGACGCTCACGGCCGGCGAGCGCTTTCACGAGCTCGCCGAGCGCCGGGCCGAGCGTCATCGTCCCCGCGAACAGCGCCGCCTCGGGGCGTAGTCCCCGCCACAGCAGCCATGCGCACACGGCTACCGACAGGCTTCCCATGATCGCGAAGCCGCCGAGTGTCGTGAACACGACAGCGATCGCGTCGAGCGTCGGCTGCGCGAGCGAGCGGATCGCTGCGGAGAGCGTGTGGTCGAGCGAGATAAGCGACGGTAGCAGCATGAGCATCGCCCACAGCGCACCGAAGCCGACGATCGCAAGCCCGAACATGATGACGAGCACGCCGGGACGCGTGTCGCGACGCCATGAAGCGCCTGTTCCCCACGCCATCGTTCGCTCCTTATCCGCCGGCGGCATCAAGCATACCCGCCGCGACCTGCTTCTTGCGAGAGAGAACCCCGTCCATCCACGCGGAACCTGACGAGAGGTCGATCCCGAGCGCTCGTTCGGCCAGACGCGTACGCCCGACTGCAAGGATCTCGCTGCCCTCGCGCACGACGTCGGTGACCATGAGCATCGCCAGGTCGTAGCCGCGCGCCTCGCGCAGCCGCTCCATGACCGAGACGAGCTCGTCGCGGTGCTCGAGCACCTCGTTCAGGTCGACCGTCTCGATCTGCCCGATCGCGATCACGGCATCGCCGGAACGATACTCCTTGAGGTCCGTGCGAACCGCCTCCTCGGCCGAGAAGACCCGGCCGTGCGAGCGGGCGCGGAACATCTCCATCCCGAACTCGACAGCATCGACCCCGACGCGCGCTGCCAGCCGGGCCGCGACTTCGCGGTCGGTAGAGGTCGCCGTCGGCGACTTGAGCAGCACGGTGTCGGTCAGCAGTGCCGAGAGCAGCAGCGCCGCGATCGCCACGGGCGGCTCCACGCCAAGCTCGCGGTACCGCTCGGCCACGATGGTCGCGGTGGAACCGACCGGCATGTTCAGGAAGAGGATGGGCGCGGCAGTCTGCACGTCGCCCACTCGGTGATGGTCGATGATCTCGAGCACGGAGGCCTCGGCAACGCCGGGTGCGGACTGCGCGAGCTCGTTGTGGTCGACGAGGATCACGCGCCGCCTGAGGTTCCGGGCGAGGTTGGTGCGCGTCACCATTCCTGCGAGCGCACCGTCTGCGCCGACGACGACCGCTTCCCGATGCGGTGACTCGACGAGGTCCTCGGCAAGCTCCGAGAGGAGCATGTCCGGACCGGTGATGAGCATCCCGGAATCCATCAATCCGCCGACCGGGTGAGAAAGGTTCACCAACCGGGCTGCGGCGTACGTGTCGTGACGCGTCGAGATGACCGCTGCGCCCCGCTCGGCAGCGAGGGTGAGGACTTCCTGGTCGGGGGTGGATCCACCCGTCACAACGAGGCAGGCAACGCCGGCTTCGATCGCGAGCGGCTGCGTGCGGCGCCTGTCGCCGAGGATGAGCGTGTCTCCCGGCTTGATGTACGCGCGCATCGATTCGGGCTCCATCGCGCCGATGAGCACGCCGCCAGAGAGGATCAGCCCTGGATCGCCCACGAGCACTTCCGCGGCCAACGCCGAGACGAGATGCCCCACCGTCACCGGGTGCGCCTCAAAGCCACGGACGTCGGTCTCCTCGATGTAGAGTTCCGCGAGCGTCGTCACGTTGATGAGGCCGCGAACGGCGCCGTCCTCGACGACCGGCAGCGCGCGCACGGCGTGCTCGCGCATGAGGCGGCCTGCGTCGAGCATCGTGGCGTCGGGACCGATGGAGACGGCACCCTCGGTCATGACGTCGCGTACGCGCGTGAAGACGTGCGAGACCTCATCGGGAAGGTCCACGCCGAAGCGCTCGAAGACCCAGCGGGTCTCGGCGGGAACGGGCCCGAGGCGCGCCGGGAGGAACACGTCGCCGGGCTCCGTGAGGTTCTTGAGGTGCGCATATGCAACGGCCGAGCAAATCGAGTCGTTGTCCGGGTTCTTGTGCCCGAAGACGAGGACGGGTCCCATCCCTCTCCCCTCTGGAGTGCCGGAACGTCAGCCTTCGACTTTACGTATCGGAGCGTACCCCATAAGCAGGCTCTTCGTCCCGAGTCCTTTGAATGCGATCGTGACCTTGTCGCCTGAGATCTCGCGCACCACACCGCGGCCGAACGTCTTGTGCTCCACGACGTCCCCGGGCGCAAGCTCGAGACGCTCCTGCGCCGGCTTCTTGGCGGCTGGCGCTCCCGAACCGAAGACGCGCCCCTCGGCGGGCGGCACGCGATCGGCGCCCCAGCGCATCGAGCCACCGCGGTCGCCTCGGCCACGACCGGGCGCGGAGGTGCCGAAACCGGAGGAACCGACACCCTCGGTGCGTAGGTGCTCATCGGGGATCTCGGAGATGAACGTGCTCGGCGCGTTGCACTGCGTCTCGCCGTAGAGCTGGCGGGAGTTCGCGTGGGTGATGTAGAGGCGCTCGCGTGCGCGCGTGATGCCCACGTAGCACAGCCGCCGCTCCTCTTCGAGCTTCTGCGGCTCGTACATGCTGTTCGCATGCGGGAAGATACCATCCTCCATGCCCACAAGGAAGACGACCGGGAACTCAAGTCCCTTGGCGGTATGAAGCGTCATGAGCGTGACCGCGCGGTCGTCGTCCTCTATCTGGTCGAGGTCGGTGCGAAGCGCGATCCACTCCAGGAACGCCTCGAGCGTCCGCTCGGCGGGGTCCTCGTGCGTCTGGTCGTACTCTCCCACCACGCCGAAGAACTCGTGGATGTTCTCGCCCCGGCCACGCGCTTCATCCGTGCCTTCCGCTGCCAGCGCCGAGAGCAGTCCGGAGCGGCCGATGATGCCCTCCACACGCTCGCGCAACGTGGGCGCTTCGAGGGTGCGCGCCTCCTCGAGCGCGACCGCGAGGTCCGCCACCCGCTTGCGTGCCGCAGCGCCGAGCCACTCCTCGGCCGAGGCACGAGCGATCGCCTCGGAGAGCGTGATCGTTTCCTCGTACGCGTGTGCGGTGAGCGACTCGATGGTGGTCTTGCCGATGCCGGGCCGCTTCTCCATCACGCGGCGCAGCGACTGCACGTCGGCCGGGTTCACGGTCGCCCGCAGCCACGCCATCGCGTCGCGGATCTCGGCACGCTCGAAGAAGCGCGTCCCGCCCACGAGACGGTACGGCACGCCCGTGCGCAGGAAGATGTCCTCGACGACACGCGACTGCGCGTTGGTGCGGTAGAAGATCGCGAAGTCCGAGTACGAGCGATGCTCCGAGCGAAGGAGGCGCTCCACTTCCTCGGCGGCGAAACGGGCTTCGTCGCGCTCGTCGGAGGCGAAGTAGCGGGTGATCGCCTCGCCGCCTGCGTTCTCGGTGAAGAGCGTCTTGGGTTTGCGGCCGCTGTTGTTCGCCACCACGGCGTTGGCAGCCGCCAGGATCGTCTTGGTGGAACGGTAGTTCTCCTCGAGCTTGATGACGGTGGCCTCGGGGTAATCCTGCTCGAACTCAAGGATGTTGCGGATGTCGGCGCCGCGCCACGAGTAGATCGACTGGTCGTCGTCGCCAACGACCATGAGGTTGCGATTCTTGGCCGCGAGCATGTTCACGATCTCGTACTGCGCGTGGTTGGTGTCCTGGTACTCGTCCACGTGGATGTAGCGGAACCTGTCCTGGTAGAAGCGCAGGACCTCCGGATGCCCGCTCAACACACGCCACGCATTCACGAGCAGGTCATCGAAGTCCATCGCGTTGGCGTCGCGCAGCCGCTGCTGGTAGAGCGGATACACCTTCGCCGCAGCCTTATCCGGCGGAATCACTGCAAGCTCAGCAAGGCGCTCCGGCAGCACGAGGTCGTTCTTCGCGGCCGAGATGCGCCCGCCGATCATCTTGGGCGGGTACCGCTTCGGGTCCATGTCGAGCTCGACCATCACCGCAGCGAGCGTGCGCCGGGAGTCATCCTCGTCGTAGATCGTGAAGTTGCTCGTGTAGCCGAGCAGGTGTCCTTCGGCACGCAAGACGCGTACGCAGAACGCGTGGAACGTGAGCACCCACATCGAGCGCGCCGAGGGGCCGATGGCGTTCTCAAGGCGACTGCGCATCTCGAGCGCGGCCTTGTTGGTGAACGTGATAGCGAGGATGTGCGCCGGCGAGACGCGGCGCTCGTCGATGATGTGCGCGATGCGGTAGGTGAGTACGCGCGTCTTGCCCGAACCAGCCCCGGCGAGCACGAGGAGCGGTCCCTCGGTCGTGGTGACGGCGTCGCGCTGCGCAGGATTGAGGTCGTCGAGGAAGGTCGTCATAGGGTGACAAGTCTAACGCAGGTAGCGGACGCAGGATAGGCGGAACGAGCCTCTACTTCACGAACTTGATCATCGAGAAGTTGCTGGTCTCGCCATGCTTGAGACAGATGTCGTGCATGACCTTGTGCTCGCCCCTGACGTGCTGCGTGTTGCCGCATCGGGCGCACACAGGACCGCCGCATTCGGCGCAAAATCCGAGGCGAGGTTCACCCTGCGCACCACAATGGGCGCAGTACCGGTGCAAGATGGGCTCGGCCACAAGCGTCGCCTCCGAAGAGAAGGTCCCTGGCGGTAGGTTTGCAGCAACTTCCTAGCCGAGTGTCCGCCCAATCGATTGTGCCACGGGCGCGAGGTCCTTCACAAGCAAACGCAGCTGGTCGAGGTCGAGCGACTGCGGACCGTCGCAGAGGGCGGCACGTGGGTTGGGGTGCACTTCGACCATGACGCCGTCCGCGCCGACCGCAACCGCAGCGCGCGAGACCGCCGGAACGAGGTCCGCCGAGCCGGTGGGATGTGAGACATCGATGATGATCGGCAGGAGCGACAGCTTCTTGACGACCGGCACCGCCGAGATGTCGAGCGTGAAGCGCGTGGCCGTCTCGAACGTGCGGATACCGCGCTCGCACAGGATGACGTTCTCGTTGCCGAACATCGTGATGTAGTTGCTCGCCTGCAGCCACTCTTCGATGGTGGCGGCCATGCCGCGCTTGAAGACGACCGGCTTGCCCGACTCGGCGGTCACCTCGCCGATCTTCTTGAGCAGGCTGTAGTTGGCCATGTTGCGCGTGCCCACCTGGAGGATGTCGGCGTACGCGTCCACCTTCTCCACGTGTGCCGAGTCGGTCACCTCGGTCACTACGAGCAGCCCGAACTCATCAGCCGCCTCGCGGAGCATGATGAGCCCCTCTTCCTCGAGGCCCTGGAAGGAGAACGGCGAGGTCCTCGGCTTGTACGCACCGCCGCGCATGACCTTGATGCCGAGTTCCTTGAGCGTGCCGGCGACTTCGCGCATCTGCTCGCGGCTCTCCACAGAGCATGGCCCGGCGATGATCGTGCACGCACCGTCGCGCTCCACAGCGCCGATGGCGCGGGCCTTCTCGGCCGCCATCAGTCCCTCAGCTCCTTCATGACATGCAGGATCGCCTCGTAGATCTCCCGGAGGTTCTCGCCATAAAGCGGGCCCTGGTTGCAGCGAGCAAGGTTCGCGAAGATCTCCTCCTCGCGCTTGGGGTCGTAGAGGCCCCAGTGCACCTGCGGCTTGAGTCCGCGAATCGCGAGCGACTCGACGGCGCGCTCGTTCAAGAGCTGTACGAGCTGGCAGTCGATCTCGTCGATGCGCGTACGGTGCGCGGCGATCTGCTCGGCGGCATCCCTGTTCATGTCATCCATGTGCCTCAGCTCCTCGGTAGCCCCGTCTGACGACAAACGCCGGGCTGCAATGAGCGCCGGCGCCTGCGAGTCACTCGGTCATTCCCATTCGATGGTACCCGGCGGTTTGCTCGTTATGTCGTAGGCCACACGGTTCACACCGTCGACCTCGTTGATGATGCGATTGCTCATCTTGGCCAAGAGCTCGTGCGGCAGGCGCGCCCAATCCGCCGTCATCGCATCTGCCGAGGAGACAGCGCGGATGATGATCGGGCGTGCGTAGGTGCGCTCGTCGCCCATGACGCCCACCGAGCGGATATCCGGCAGCACCGCGAAGTACTGCCACACCTCGCGATCCGTGTCCCAGCGGCTGATCTCCTCGCGCACGATGGCGTCCGCGTTGCGGAGGATCTCAAGCTTCTCGTGGTCGATATCGCCGATGATGCGCACCGCGAGGCCGGGGCCCGGGAACGGCTGGCGCTGGACGATCTCGTCAGGCAGACCGAGCTCGGATCCCACGGCGCGCACCTCATCCTTGAAGAGCGCCTTCAAAGGCTCGATGAGGTCGAAGTGCACGCCCTCCGGGAACGGGATGAGGTTGTGGTGGCTCTTGATCTTGGCGGCGGTCTTGTTGCCGCTCTCGATGACGTCGGGGTAGAGCGTCCCCTGAGCCAGCCACTTCACCCCTTCGAGCCTGGTGGCCTCCTCGAAGAAGACCTTCCAGAACTCCTCGCCGATGATGTGGCGCTTGAGCTCCGGGTCCGAGACGCCCGCAAGCAGGCCGAGATAGCGTTCCTCGGCATCAACGTGGATGAGGTCGATGTGGAACTGATCGCGGAACGTGGTCACGACCTGCTCGGCCTCGTCGAGACGCAGCATGCCGTGGTCGACGAACACGCAGGTCAGCTGGTCGCCGATGGCGCGGTGCAGCAGCGCGGCGACCACCGAGGAGTCCACGCCGCCGGAGAGGCCGCAGATGACGCGGTCGGTGCCAACCTGCTCACGGACGCGCGCGACGGTCTCGTCGATGATGTTCACCATCGTCCAGACCGGCGGAATCTTCGCGATATCGTGCAGGAACGTCCGGATGATCTGCTGGCCGAACTCGGTGTGCGCGACCTCCGGGTGGAATTGCGTTGCGAAGAGCTTGCGCGCCGGGTCCTCCATCGCGGCGACCGCGGTGGTGGCTGTGCGAGCCGTGACCGAGAAGCCCGCGGGCGCAGTGCCCACGGAGTCGCGGTGGCTCATCCAGCACTGCGAGGTCGCCGGCACGCCCGCAAGCAGCACGCTCGCAGCATCGGTGACCTCAAGCTCGGCGAAGCCGTACTCGCCGATGTCGGTCTTTGGGATCTCGCCGCCGAGGTGCAGCGCCATCTCCTGGATGCCGTAGCAGAAGCCCAGGATCGGGATGCCCATCTCAAGCACGGCCGGGTCCATGTGCGGAGCGCCCTCGGCGTACACGCTTGCCGGGCCGCCTGAGAGGATGATCGCCGCCGGCTTGCGGCGCGCAACCTCCTCGGCGGAGATCGAGAACGGCACGATCTCGGAGTACACGCGTGCCTCACGCACGCGACGCGCGATCAGCTGCGCGTACTGCGCGCCGAAGTCGAGAACGAAGACGGTCGGCTGCTGATCGTGGAAGTCTGTCACTAGCGGCCCATCCCCACGCCCTGCGACTGCTGGAGGGTCTTGCCCTCGGTCTGCAGCGCGGGCGCGACCATGACTTCGGCCTTCTGGAAGGTCTTGAGGTTCTCGTAGCCGCACGTCGCCATCGAGGTGCGCACGCCGCCGAGCAGGTTGAGCGTACCGTCGTTCTGGTGCGCCGGGCCGAGCAGGATCTCTTCGAGCGTGCCGCGGATGCCGGCCTGGACGCGCGTGCCGCGGGGCAGGTCGGCGTGGAAGGTCGCCATACCCCAGTGGAAGCCGCGGCCGGGGGCCTCTGATGCCGAGGCAAGCGGCGAGCCGATCATGACGGAATCCGCACCGCAGGCGATGGCCTTGGCCAGATCGCCGCCGGTACGCATGCCGCCGTCGGCGATGACGTGGCAGTAGGTTCCGGTCTCGTCGATGTGGCGAAGGCGGGCGGCCGCCGCGTCCGCGATGGCGGTCGCCTGCGGGACGCCGATGCCCAGCACGCGCCGAGAGGTGCAGGCGTGGCCGGGACCGACGCCCACAAGCACGCCGACGGCGCCGGCGCGCATGAGGTGGAGCGCACCCTGATAGCTGCAGCAACCACCGATGATGGTGGGAATCGGCAGGTCGCGAACGAATGCGTTGAGGTCGAGCGGCTTGTCGTAGCTCGACACGTGCTCCGCCGAGACGACCGTACCCTGGATCACGAGGATGTCGAGTCCGCCGGCCATCGCGGCGTCGATGTAGCGCTCAACGTTCTGCGGGGTGAGCGACGCGGCGGCGAGAACGCCCTGGTCCTTGATCTCCTTCACGCGCTGCGTGATGAGCTCGGCCTTCACATCCTCGGCAGCATAGATCTGCTGCATCTTGGCGGTCGCCTCTTCCTTGGAGAAGCTGGCGATCGCGTCAAGCTGCGGCGCGGGATCCTCGTACCGGGTCTGGATGCCTTCGAGGTTGAGAACCGCGAGGCCGCCGAGCTTGCCCATGACACCGGCGAAGGTCGGATCGACGACGCCGTCCATTGCCGAGGCAAGCACCGGGAGCGGGAAGCTGTATGTCTTGCCCTTGTACGAGAACTCCCAGTGGATATCCACGTCCCTCGGGTCACGGGTCCTTCGTGAGGGGACGATCGCGATGTCGTCGAAGCCGTACGCCTGCCGTGCCGTCTTTCCGCGCCCGATTTCGATCTCCATGCTGTGATGCGCCTCCTGGATGCCCCGATGCGGATGTGAAAACCTGCCTGAGCGAAGCAGCTGATATGCAAAGGACCAGGGGTCGCCCGCTTCCGGGCGGCGCGTCCTGGTCCAACGGTGCTGCGACGAAAGCTGCTGCTCCGCGACGCTGGTAAGGTGCATACATGCTAGCCCGCACGGTAGGGGGTGTCAATGTGAATCGGCGGCCTCCCGGTGTGTCCGCGCGCACGGGGCGACTTGCGCACCTGTGCTTAAATGGGGTGGTACCGACGCTCCGAAGGGAGCCCGAGATGCACCCGCAGCACCTAGTCGCAGCCGCCCGTAAAGGCGCATCACGAACCGCGCTCACGATCGCCATCGCGATCGCCGTGGTGCTCTCGCCTGCCACCGCCTTCGGTGGCACCGTCTTCCTCGACCCCGGCCACGGCGGCCGCTATCCGGGCGCCGTGTATGCGGGCGTCTCGGAGAAGTACGTCAATCTGCTCATCGCGCTTGAGGCGCGAAAGGTGCTGCAGGCCCGCGGCCACACCGTGGTGATGAGCCGCACCGGCGACTACGGAACCGCGAGCGGCGACATCGCTACCTGGAACTACACCGAGAGCAGCGACAGCTACCGCTACTTCGCCGACGGGAAGACCGGCGCGTATCCGGTTCCCTACGACGACTTGCAGGCTCGCTGCGACAAGGCGAACCGCTCGGGCGCGGACATCTTCATCTCGATCCACAACAACGCCGGCGGGAATGCGACCGGTACCGAGAGCTTCTACAACAGCTGGAACACACCGGCTGACACGGTACTCTCGAAGAACCTCGCTGGCTTGCTGCAGAGCGAAGTCGTCGCGCACGGCGGTATGACGAACCGCGGCGTCGACGACGTCGGCTACTACGTGATCCGCTGGTCCAATATGCCGGCGGCGCTCGTGGAGGTGGCATTCCTCTCGAACTCGACCGACCGAGCCAAGCTCCTCTCGGCGACGTTCCGGCACAGCGTTGCGGTGGGCATCGCCGATGCGGTCGACCGCTTCTACGCCTCCGACCCCTTCAAGCCGATCAACCCGCGCGTGCAGGGCGCCGACCGCTATGCGACCTCCGCCGACGCCGCACTCACCGGCTGGCCGAGCGGTGCCGAGACGGTCATTCTCGCTTCGGGCGAAGACTGGGCCGACGCACTGGCAGCCTCGCCACTGTCAGCACGCCTCGACGCACCGGTGCTGCTCACCCCGAAGTCGTCGCTGACAGCGGCGACCGCCAGCGCCATCCGCGCGCTTGCGCCCGAGCAGATCGTGGTGCTCGGGAGCGCCTCGGCAGTTGAGACCTCCGTCGTGGGCGCGGCCTGCGCGGCCGCAGGGGTCACGACTGACGCCGTCGAGCGCCTCTCCGGCGCCGACCGCTACGAGACCGCCGTGCTCATCGCGGAGCGCATGGGCGTCACGCCCGGCGCCGGCGTGTCGCTCGTGGCCGGCACGGCGTTCCCGGACGCAGCGTCCGCCTCGGCGTTCTCGGGCATGCGCGGCATGCCGATCCTGCTCACGCGCAAGGACGTGCTCTCCCCCGTGACCGCGGCGTACCTGGCGCGCCACTCCGCCGAAGTGACAAGCGCGGTCGTGGTGGGTGGCCCGGCAGTCGTGTCGCAGCCGGTGGTCGACACGCTCAAGCGAACGCTCGCGGTCACGTGGCTGTGGGGACCCAACCGCTACGATACCAACCTCGCGACGCTGCGGCAGTTCTGGCCCACTGACACCATGACGCCGTATGTCGCCACCTCCGAGAATTTCCCGGACATGCTCATCGCAGGCGCGATCGCAGGCCAGGCGGGCCAGCCGCTCCTCATGTGTGGGCGCACCTACCTGCCCGCGACGACGCGCCAGTGGGTGATGGACAACTCCGCGAGGGTGCCACAGTTCACGATGGTCGGCGGCACGAACGTGCTCTCGAACCTGCTGGAGTGGGAGCTTGCCAAGGCGCGCAGAGTGCCCGCGCCGTAAGCGCGTCGCTGGACCCCCAGCATCCAAGCCCATGCGGACACTACATGGATGATACGGGTCTCAAGCGACGCGCCCCACAGGTCCTGGGCGTAGGCCGCGATCGGCAGGCCGCCTCCGCTGGAGACCGCAACGACCCTACTTCGGTTGGGCGCAGACTGCTGCAAGGAGTTCAGCCGGGTCGAACACCGGAAGCGAAGACCGCGCGAAATCCTTGCCGTTGCGAGTCACAATCGCCGTCGCGCCAACTCTGCAGGCCGCCTCGTGCAACACGGCGTCTTCGAAGTCCGTGAAGCCCAGGTCGAGCGCGCCTTGAAGTACTTCCCGATCCACACATGCCACATCGAAGATCGCGAGCAGCTTGCGAAGGTAGTCAATCGCCGCCGAAGCCCCAACTGACTTGGACGCCAGATAGTGAATGGTCGTGGCGGTCGTAGAACAGATGACTCCGTCGATCCTCCTCGTGTCGACGAGGTTCAGGAGCTGTTCCGCGGTGTCGGCATAGGGCTCACGCCCCAACAGGTGGTCGAGCACGACGTTTGTGTCGAAAAGCACCTTCACCGGTGCTTCTCCTCAAGATGACGACGGTAGTCGCTCTCGTCCAGGTCCGAGCCGGCTAGCACTCCCCGAAGTGAGCGGACGCGAGGCGTGATCTCAACGTCAGCGTCTTTCGCATCGATCAAAGCAAAGAAGTCCGAGACAAGCTGCGAAACGGACTTGCCCGATTCACTCGAGTGGCGTTTGGCGCTTGCGATGAGCTTGTCATCCAGCCGCAAGGTGAGTTTCGTGTTCATGTGGAATCTCCTGACGTACAGCTTTACCAATACTATACGTCACCGGCAATTGAGAGGGCAAGCGGCACGGGTTCCCGTAGTCATCGCACCATGAATATCGGTTGCCGTAGGGCGGATACTCATGGTGTTCCGCTCACCTAAACGTTGAACCGGAAGTGCATCACGTCGCCGTCGGCAAGCACGTACTCCTTGCCCTCGATCCGCAGCTTGCCCGCGGCTTTCGCGGCCGCCTCGGTCTCCAGCGCGTCGTAATCGGCGTAGGAGATCACCTCGGCTTTGATGAAGCCGCGCTCGAAGTCCGAGTGGATGACGCCGGCAGCCTCGGGCGCCTTCGCGCCCACGCGCACGGTCCACGCGCGGACCTCCTGCACGCCTGCCGTGAAGTAGCTCTGCAGCCCGAGCAGGCGATACGCCTCTCGGATGAGCGTGTTGAGACCGGGCTCGTCGAGCCCCTCCATCTCCAGGTACTCGGCAAGCTCGGTAGCGTCCAGGTCGGCCATCTCAGACTCGATCTTCGCGCAGATCGGAATCGGCTTCACGCCGTCGATCTCGGGCAGCTCGGCGCCGATGGCGCTCTCGTCGATGTTCGCCACGTAGAGCATCGGCTTCATCGTGAGCAGGTGCAGATCGCGCAGGAGCGCGCGCTCCTCGGGAGTCATCGGCATTTTGGCCGCGCGGTGACCCTCCTCCATCCACGCCTGCACGCGCTTCGCGATCGCTACCTTGGCCTCCAGCGCCTTGTCGCGCTTCGCTTCCCTCTCAAGGCGCGGCAGTGCGCGCTCCATCGTGTCCAGGTCCGCCAGCACGAGCTCGGTGCGGATCGTCTCCACGTCCGAGAGCGGGTCGACCTTCCCGTCCACGTGCACCACGTTCGGGTCCGAGAAGAACCGCACCACCTCGGCGATTGCGTCGGTCTCACGGATGTTCGCAAGGAACTGGTTGCCCAGGCCCTCGCCCTCGTTGGCGCCCTTCACCAGGCCGGCGATGTCCACGAACTCGACGGTGGCCGGCACGACCTTGTTCGGCTTCACGAGCTCGGCAAGCCGGTCGATGCGCGCGTCGGGGACAGGCACAACGCCCACGTTCGGCTCGATGGTAGCGAAGGGGTAGTTGGACGCGTCCGCCTGCTTGCGGGTGAGTGCGTTGAAGAGCGTGGACTTGCCAACGTTCGGCAGGCCGACGATTCCGATTGAGAGTGCCACGCTGTGTGCTCCTTCCGGCTGAAAGCTTGGAGTATAGTACCACCCTCCACACGCGAACGCGGGCCGACTCCGAGGAGCCGACCCGCGCAATGCTCATGCGAGCTAGAACCTTAGAACGTCATATCCCACAGGCCGAGGAACTCCCGGAACGCCTGATTCGAGATCGCAGCTTCCGAGCCGATCACGTAGCTTGGACGGCTTAGGTCAGTCCAGTCCGCGAAGTAGTCGATGACGGGTTCACTCAGCTCCGACGGCCGCGTGAGCAGAATCGGCCCGGGGCCGAATCCACCGCCCGTGAGCATCGAGAACGGGCCTGCTGCCAGGCCGTCCGGGAAGTTGAGGCCGGAAACAAGCGTGAGGCCGGCTCCGTCAAAGTAGCCCTCGTCGGTCCCGTACGCGGCGATCTCGTACGCGGTCGCATAGCGGTCGCCTCCCGAGAGGCGCGTTACCGTCTTGCTAAACGGAGCCGCAGCGAGAGCATCCGCGACGGCCGTGCTCACGACACTGCCGCTGCCGACGATGACGATGTTGCTGACGCTCGGATGATCGAGAAGCCACTGCGAGGTCTCAGCCGGCAGCGCATCGGCCCTCGTGAGCAGCATCGGGGCGGCCATTGCACCGCAGAGCGGACCCGCCGAGACACCGTCAGCCCAACCAAGACCGTTCGCAAGCACGACCGTGTCAGGCGTGCTGATATCCATGGTCATCGAAGCGACAGCAGATGCCGTCGCATACCGGTTCGCACCGGATACCCGTACGGCGTCGGTCACGTACGGGAGCGACTTGATGAGCTGGAGCTGAGCATCGCTGACAACGCTGGGGCCTCCGACCACGTAGACCGTGAATTCAGCCCCGTCCCAATACTGTGAGACAGCAAGGCGCTCGATTTCGGCCCTGGTGGCCGAGGGTAGCGTTCCGGTCGTCGTAAGCAGCAACGGGTACGTCTCGTCATCGTCGGTGCCCGGACGCATCGCACCCCACGCGCCTGCGCTGAGTGCATCGGCGAACGAAGCGCCGTTCACGACGATCACGCCGCTGGGAGTCGCGTCGGTTCCCCACGCGCCATTCGGGGACTCGGGATACATCGTCTTGGAGAGCGCGACAGCGGTCTCAAACCGATTCACGCCACCCACGCGGCGACCGATGCCCTCGTACACGAAGGTCGAGTAGTAGCCGCGATCGACTTCGTCAAGCGGCAACACCTCTACGTAGTATGTTCCCGGAGCCGGCGCCTTGAAGAAGGCTGTCGAGCCGTAGGCATCCCAGACATCCGAGTCATCCTGGTTCCACAGTTCGTGCAGACCCGTCGGATCCCCGGCGTCGACCTCGTAGATCGTCATCTCGGTATCCCAGAGCGCGGGAGGATCGGAGATGTACTGTGTCTCGATGGTGAAGACCGTGCCGGTTGTGTCGGCCGAGATCTTGAACCAGTCCGCGTCCGTCCCGCTATGGAACGTGTGGACGCTCGTCTCGGGTAGCACCCTGGCTGTCGCCGAGGTGTCATCGGACTCGTAGGCGTCCTTCGGATAGGCAGCCAGCGGTGCGATACGCGAGGGAGCGGGAGCACCGCCACCCTTCGCAAGTGCCATACCCGGCAACACCACCGCCGAGATGAACACCGCAGCAACCACCAGTGCAAGCGCGCGTGTTGGTCTTCCGTGCATACGTGATTCCCCCTTCAGTCGTACATACAGTCGGGCATCGCACATGATCCCCACTGTGTGGTGCCCCAACATACTGCAGCGCAAACGCGGCCCGCTCGAGCGCCGGGCCGGAGGTGCGCTATAGTCGCCCCAGACCCGAAACGGAGGGGGTGTCGTGAGCGCAGCTCTGACCGGCGGCTGACGCTGGGTCTCAATGCGTTCCCGTAGGACTCTCCAGCGCTATGCCCCCGGCCCCTACCTCACGGTCACTATCGAACGGACGCTGCGTCAGGGCCGTCGTCTCGGCTGTGTCGGCCGGTCGCCAGCTGCTCTCGGATGTCATGTACCGCGTTATCATCGGCGCGTGCGCGGTGTTCCTGCTCTACCTCGGCACGCGATTCGTACTCGGCGTCTTCCTCTAGTACGCACGAAGGCCCCGATCCGTGTGGACCGGGGCCTTCCGTTTCGAGCGGTGTGTGGCTGAGCGCCTAGTACATGCCGCCCATGCCGCCACCCATGCCGGCCATGGCCGCAGCGGCACCGCCGCCATCCTTCTCGGGCACGTCCGAGACCGTGGTCTCGGTGATGAGGATGAGCGCAGCGATGGACGCAGCGTTCTGCAGTGCCGAGCGGGTAACCTTGACCGGGTCGATGACGCCCATCTTGAGCAGGTCGCCATACTCGCCGGTCGCGGCGTTGAGGCCCTGGCCCACACTCATGCCGCGGACCTTCTCGACGACAACGGAGCCTTCGAAGCCGGCGTTGTCAGCGATGGTCTTGAGCGGAGCGTCGAGCGCCTTGCGGATGATCCGAACGCCGATCATCTGGTCCTCGGGGAGCTCGAGCGCGTCGAGTGCGCCAGTCGCGTTCACGAGCGCAACGCCACCGCCGGCCACGATGCCCTCTTCAACAGCCGCGCGGGTCGCCTGAAGGGCGTCCTCGATGCGGTGCTTCTTCTCCTTGAGCTCGACCTCGGTGGCCGCGCCGACCTTGATGACGGCCACGCCGCCGGAGAGCTTCGCCAGACGCTCCTGGAGCTTCTCACGATCGAAGTCGGAGTCGGAGTTCTCGATCTCGTTCTTGAGCTGGCCGATGCGGGCCTTGATCGCATCCTCGGCACCCTTGCCACCGATGATGGTGGTGTCTTCCTTGGTGACCTTGATCTTCTCGGCACGACCGAGCATCTCAAGACCAACGTTCTCGAGCTTGTGGCCAAGCTCCTCGCTCACGACCGTACCGCCGGTGACGATGGCGATATCCTCGAGCATGCGCTTGCGGCGGTCACCGAAGCCCGGCGCCTTGACGGCGATCGAGGTGAACGTACCGCGCAGCTTGTTGAGGATGAGCGTCGGCAGAGCCTCGCCCTCCACGTCCTCGGCGATGATCATGAGCTGCTTGCCAGCCTGCATGACCTTCTCGAGCACCGGCAGGATGTCCTGGATGTTCGTGATCTTCTGGTTCGCGAGCAGGATGTACGGGTCGTCGAGGACGGCCTCCATACGATCCGGGTCGGTGATCATGTACGGGGAGACGTAGCCCTTGTCGAACTGCATGCCTTCCACGGTCTCGATGTCGATACCGAAGGTCTGGCTCTCCTCGACGGTGATAACGCCGTCCTTGCCCACGACTTCCATTGCCTCGGCGATCTTGGCGCCGATAACCTCATCGGCGGCCGAGATGGCGCCAACATGCGCGATCTCGTCTTTGTCCTCGATCTCCTTGGCGTGCGACTTGATCGTCTCGACGACGGTCTCGACGGCCTTCTCGATGCCGCGCTTGATGGCAAGCGGGTTGGCACCGGCGGCCACGTTGCGCAGGCCCTCGCGCACGATGACCTGAGCAAGCAGCGTGGCGGTGGTGGTACCGTCACCGGCGACGTCGTTGGTCTTGGTCGCGACTTCCTTCACGAGCTGGGCGCCCATGTTCTCGATCGGATCGGCGAGCTCGATCTCCTTGGCGATGGTCACACCGTCGTTGGTGATCGTGGGGGCGCCGAACTTCTTCTCGAGCACCACATAGCGGCCCTTGGGGCCG
>RCMX01000001.1:36524-44229 GCA_004348925.1 Actinomycetota bacterium | reverse complement strand
ACCTTCACCGCGTCGGCGAGCTTGTTGACGCCGGCCTCAAGGCCACGGCGAGCCTCTTCATCAAACCTGATATCTTTGGCCATTCGGTACTGTCCCTCCTTCTGTCAGTCGATAGCGGGCGGTCGATGCCGCCCGAATGGTCTGTGTTACTCGGCCACAATCGCGAGGACGTCACCCTGCGACATGAGGTAGTACTCCACACCGTCGATCTTGATGGGCGTCTTGCCCCACTCTTTGTAGATGACGACGTCGCCGACTTTGACGTCCATCGGCAGGCGCTTCTCGCCCTTCTTGTCCCAGTTGCCATCGCCGACGGCGACGATCTCGCCCTTCTTCGGCTTCTCCTGAGCAGAATCCGGGATAAAGAGGCCGGACTTGGTCTGCTCCTCGGCCTTCGCGGGCTTGACAACGATATTGTCGAACAGCGGCTTCATGTTCATGCTCTACCCTCCTACGACTCGACCCTGAAGGTACTCGCACCTGGTCCTCGTAACGAGCGCCATGTGGGTTGTACCCATTCTCCGGTGGTGTTTGGCACTCTCGCCCTCCGAGTGCCAACAGCATCGAATTCTAGTGGTGCAGCAGCCGGAACGCAAGGGCTCTCAGGCAGAATCTGATACGTGCGCACTCATATCCGGGGAACGCCGTTTCGTTTCGCTTCGCGCCGACGCCCTACCCCAGCGGCAGGCTCGCCGTCGCCTCGGCGTCAAGGCCGAGGAACCCGCCGTTGCGCAGCCGGAAGTGCGCTGCCGAGGCGATCATGGCGGCGTTATCGGTGCAGAGCGAGAACGGCGGCACCGAGAGGCGCACGCCCCGTGCCGCGAGCGCGACACGCAGCGCCTCGCGCAGCGCGGTGTTGGCCGCAACCCCCCCGCCGAGGCAGAAGTCGCGCACGCCGTACTCCTCGGCAGCACGGACGGCCTTGGCGACCTGCACGTCGATGACGGCGGCCTGGAACGACGCTGCAAGGTTGGGGATATCGATCTCGCGCCCTGCCGCCTGTTCGTGACGCACGTACGTGAGCACCGCGGTCTTGAGGCCCGAGAGCGAGAAGTCGTAGTCGCCCGAGTGCAGCATCGCGCGCGGGAACGGGATCGCGGCGGGGTCGCCCTGCTCGGCAAGGCGCGAGATGGCGGGACCGCCGGGGTACCCAAGCCCGAGGAGCTTGGCGACCTTGTCGAACGCCTCGCCGGCCGCGTCGTCGAGCGTGGAGCCGAGCGTGTGGTACTCGCCCCACTCGGGCACGTGGATAAGGGAGGTGTGACCGCCGGACACGACCAGCGCGATCAGCGGCGTTGTGAGCTCCGGATCCGCCAGGCGGTTCGCGAAGATGTGGCCTTCGAGGTGGTTCACGCCCACGAGCGGCAATCCTGTGGCGAGCGACAGCCCCTTGGCGTATGCGACACCCACGACGAGCGCGCCGATGAGCCCGGGCCCGTACGTGACCGCCACGGCATCAAGATCGCCAAAGCCGAGGCCCGCCTGCTCAAGCGCCTCGTCCACGACACCGACGATCGCCTCGGTGTGCTTGCGCGACGCGATCTCGGGCACCACGCCGCCGAAGCGCGCGTGGAAGTCCACCTGCGTGGCGACCACGCTCGAAAGCGTCTCGGAACCGCCGCGCATCACCGACGCCGCGGTCTCGTCGCACGAGGTTTCGATCGCGAGGATGACGTCGATGCCTTCGCGGGCGGCGGCGATCGCGGTGAGTCGCGCAACGTCGGCCCACATGATCACGGCATCTTCGCCGGTGTCGTCGTAGTAGCCCGGCCGTACGCCGAGCGAATCGAACCCGAGTCCTCGATAAAGCTCAAGCGCTGCAGTGTTCGTCGCGCGGACCTCGAGCGTCATTCGCCGCGCGCCACGCCCGGCCGCCTCGCGTGCCAGAGCCATCATGAGCGCACGCGCTGTGCCCTGGCGCCTCGCGCTTGCGGCGACCGCGATGTTCATCACGTGCGCCCCGTCCGGCGCAAGCATGATGCCCCCGTAGCCGAGAAGCTCCCCGGCGTCGATCGCAACGAGCCACACGCGGTCGTCCTGCGCAAGCTCCTCGGCGAACATGCCCGGTGTCCAGGGTGTGTTGAACGACGCAGACTCGATCGTGAGCGCCGCAGCCATGTGCGCGAGTTCCATCGGCCGAAGCTCCATCACGCACCCCCGTCCGGACCGGCGACGCCGGTAGACGGTACGGCGCCTGCGCGCTTCGCCTCGTCTTCCTCGGCGTCGGAAAGGCGTGTGTACACGGGCAGCAGCAGCCCCGGATCGGCGCTCGCCGGATCGGTGAGCGCCTGCGCAAGCGACGGCTCCTGGTGCCCGGCGAACGCCGCATCGAGCACTGAGTCGCCACTCGGCGTCCACAGGCCTTCGTCGGCGATCGAACAGCGGTCGCCAAGTGCGGCTTCAAACACCTCGGCGTACTTGGCGAGGCCGTTTCCGGCGAGCAGCACCGGCTCCGTGAGCGAGGCCGCCCACGACTGCGCGGCGATGATCGGCTTGGCCACGTGGTACTCGTCCAGCCGCTCGCAGCGGCCATCGGCACAGCGGTACAGACACGGGTACACTTCCCCGCGCATCGCGTCGCCGACCACGCCGACAAGCCCGACGTGATCCGAGAACCGCCCGGCGACCGCGTCGAGCGTGCCGAGCCCCGCGAGCGGAACGCCGAGACCGTGCGCGAGTCCCTTCGCGGTCGCGACTGCGATGCGTACGCCCGTGAACGAGCCCGGACCGCGACCGACAGCCACCGCCGAGAGGTCGCTCGGCGCGAGCCCGGCGCCCTCCAGCGACTCGTGCACTGCGGGCAGCAACCGCCCAAGCGCCGCCCGCGGCGCGCTGAAGTCGACCGTCGCGATCGTCGTGCGCGCGTCGCCCTCGATTCGCGCGATGCCGATCGCGACATGCTCGGTGGCCGCGTCGAATGCCAGAACGTACGTCACGGCGCAACCCTCCCCGCTTCGGCGGTTGCGAGCCAAGCGTTCGCGAGCCGGTCGCCGCGGGGGCCGTACGCTACGAGCGTGAAGTGACGCGTGTCATCCTCGGCAATCGAGATCTCCACCGCGAGGTAATCCTCGGGCATTCGCTCGGGGAACCGCTCGCCCCATTCGATGATGCAGGCGCCGCCCGCTTCGAGCGCCGCGAAGAAGTCGATGTCCTCGAGCTGGTCGGCGCGCTCCAGCCGGTAGAGGTCGAAGTGGTAGAGCGTAAGCCGCCCGTGGTGCTCCAGCATGATGTTGAATGTGGGACTCGTGACGTGCTCGACCACGCCGAGACCCGAGGCAACGCCCTTGGTGAGGCACGTCTTGCCCGCGCCGAGGTCGCCGGAGAGCGCGATCACGTCGTCGGGCTCCAATAGCGGCGCCAACATCCCGCCGAGGGCGATCGTCTCGGCCTCGGTTCGCGAGGCGATGGCACCCTTAAGCGAGATCGCCATCAGAGCATCGCCTGCTGCTCGCCCGGCATGTCGGCCGCGGTCCTGTCGAGCACCGTGCGCAACCGAGCGAAATCGTCGAACAGGTACTGCTTCTTATCCGGCGAGTAGAGCGCCGCCGCGGGGTGAAAGATCGGCACGACCTGGCGGCCGCCCGCGTGGTGCAGCTTCCCGCGCAGCTGAGTGATGCCCTCATCGGTGGCAAGGATGTAGCGCGTGGCGAAGTTGCCAAGGGTCGCGATCACGTCCGGGTTGATGAGGCGAACCTGCTCGGCAAGAAACGGCGTGCAGGTTGCGATCTCCTCGGCCAACGGGTCGCGGTTTCCCGGAGGGCGGCACTTGAGGACGTTCGCGATGTAGACCTGAGACCGCTCAAGCCCGATGCTCGCGAGCAGCTCATCCAGCAGTCTGCCGGCGGCGCCCACGAACGGCTCGCCACGCAGGTCTTCGTTCTTGCCGGGAGCTTCGCCGATGAAGAGCAGCCTGGCGTGCGGGTCCCCCACGCCGAAGACGAGGCAGTTCCGCGTAGCGCCGAGCGAACACCGCTGACAGTCGCCGATGTGCTCCCTGAGCGCGCCGAGGTCGGCGGAAGCGAGGCCGCCTGTGTCCTCCGGGCCAAGCACGCCGTGCCGGTCGCTCCCTGCCAAGACATCCACCCCTAGAGCCAGGTCGTCACTTCCTCGAGCGGTCGCCGCGCGGGCTTGCCCGCCGACTCCGCCGAGTGTCCCACAGGCAGAACGGCAACAGGGGTTATCGGCGAGGTGATGCCGACCGCCTCGGCAACCGCACGCTCGTCGAATGCACCGATCCAGCAGGATGCGAGTCCGCGATCGACGGCAGCGTGCAAGATGTTGGTCGCGGCGGCCGCGGTGTCCTGGATGGCGTAGAGCATCTCGCCGCGATCGCCGTAGCGTGCAGCGCATGGCCGAGGATCGACGCACACGACGATCACGACCGGGGCGGCGGCAGCCCAGCGCTGGTGCAGCGCGGCGGCGAGGCGCTCGCGTGCCTCGGGGCTGCGAACGACGACGAATCGCCACGGCTGGATGTTACCGGCGGTCGGGGCCGAGATGGCAACCTCGAGGAGCGCGTTCACGTCCGCGTCGGAGACCGCGAGCTTGTTGTTGAAATGCCGGACACTCCGCCGTTTGGCGATGACGTCGCTGAACTCCATGGTTGCCTCTCGGAACGGATGCTGCGGATCGGGCCCCACCGGCCCTCGTTCATTCTAGAGAGGGCACTCCCGCTGCACAACTCGGCGAAGTGCAGGTACGCTTGCAGGAAACCCGGGATGTGCGGCGAAATCCGCTGTGAGGAGGTGGGCTACCTGATGAATGGCAATCGACCCGACACCACCGACGAGGATATCGGCCGCAGGGCCTTCCAGCTCCGCAAGGAGAAGGCCACGGAACGCGCGCTCGACCGGCTGCGCCAGGGACTCAAAGGCAACTGGGCCGTGTTGACCCAGCATGACCTCGCGGACCTCGCATGGATCATCGGCGAGCTCTGGGCGTTCGAGAAGCGTCTCGACTGGGAGGAGCTTCACTTCAGCAAACTCACCGCCGAGGACGTTCAGGCGATCATCGACCTCGCCAGAGCGCTCCAGGAGAATGCCCAGCACAGCGTGGAAACGCTCGAGCGCGTGGGAGATATCATCCGCGCCCGCAGTATCTGACCGACCCCCCGAGCCATCGCGCTCTACCGACCGCCCGCGTCTCCTCCGGGATGCGGGCGGTCGCATGTCGTGAGGCGTCTGGACGCGACCGGCCCGAGACAGTATTGTAGGGCGGTGCCAGACACCCCCCGGTAGGCGGCACCGCCCCACACTGTTGCGAGATGAGGTCAGTCGCCCGTTTCCGACGACCGCCGTGCGCCTAGTTCTGCGCCTCGGCCTTCCTCTTCTCGATCTTACGCTTGACCTTCTTAAGCCTGAACAGGTCCTCGCGCGCACGCTCATCGAGCGCCTGGCGAATGTACGCCACCTGCTCGCGAAGCGCCGGAACCGTGATCTGCTCGAGCGCGTTCACGCGCCGGTTCGTCTTCTGGATCTCCTCACCGAGCCGCTTGAGGCGGGTCTCGATGTCCGCATACTCGATGATGACGTCGAGGATCCGCTCGAACTTGTCGGCCGTTTCATCGATCCGCGATGACACGCTGGTGATGGCGTAGCCACGCGAGAACGAAGAGCGGACCGGGCTCTCGCCTTTCGTCACCACCGGCACCGAGACACCCATGATCTTGGTACCGGTCATATCGATCGTGATCTCACCTTTGGTCGCCATGGCGGCCGAGCGCACCGAGACGAGGCCGTCGACCGACTTGGCTATCGCAAGGCTGTACTGCGCCTCGGATGTCGTGCGCTGCAAGTCGCTCGAAAGCCGGAGCGTCTCGTCCATGACCGACATGAACTCGATGAGAAGTGCGTCGCGCTTCTGCTTGAGCAGGTCCATGCCCTGCGAGGCAAGCGTGATCTGCTGCTTGCGCTCAAGCAGTTCCGATCGAGTCGGGCGTACTTCTTCCACGCGTCACCTCCTCCGATTCCCGGCCGACACGGCCCTACGCTTTCGCCGTGGCGTTCTCGCCGGCAGTCGGATGGTACTTGTCGATGAAGTCACGCACGCGCTTGAGTTCACCCATGGGCAGCTCGGACATGAGCTCCCATGCGACGCGCAGCGTGTCCTCGATGGAGCGACCGGAGTTGCCCTGACCGATGATGTGCTTCTCGAATGCATCGGCGAAGTGCAGGTAGCGACGGTCGGTGTCCGAGAGGGCCTCTTCGCCGACGATGGCGACGAGTCTGCGGAGGTCACGACCCTGAGCGTATGCGGCATAGAGCTGGTTCGCGACCGCGCGATGGTCCTCGCGGGTCTTCCCCTCGCCGATGCCCAGGTTCATCAGGCGCGACAGACACGGCAGCACGTCGATGGGCGGATAGACGCCGCGACGGTGCAGGTGCCGTGAGAGCACGATCTGGCCCTCGGTGATGTACCCGGTGAGGTCGGGAATCGGATGTGTGATGTCGTCGTCAGGCATCGTGAGAATCGGGAGCTGCGTGACGGAGCCCTTGCGCCCCTTGATGCGGCCGGCACGTTCATAGATGGTCGAAAGGTCGGTGTACATGTAGCCAGGATAGCCACGGCGACCCGGAACCTCTTCACGAGCGGTGGACACTTCGCGCAGCGCCTCGCAGTAGTTCGTCATGTCCGAGAGGACGACGAGAACCTGCATGTCCTTCTCGAACGCGAGGTACTCGGCCACCGTGAGGGCGACCTTCGGCGTCAGCAGGCGCTCGACCGTCGGGTCGTCGGCGAGGTTCATGAAGAACACGACCCGCTCGAGAGCACCGGTGGATTCGAACTGCTGCATGAAGTAGGCGGCCTCGCGGTGGGTGATACCCATCGCGCCGAAAACGATAGCGAACTCTTCGCCGGAGTTGACGCGCGCCTGCCGGATGATCTGAGCGGCAAGGTCGTTCGCCGGCAGACCCGAACCTGAGAAGATCGGCAGCTTCTGTCCGCGGACGAGCGTGTTCAGACCGTCGATGGCGCTGATGCCCGTCTCGATGAAGTCGGCCGGTTGTTCGCGGCAATACGGGTTGATCGGCGAGCCGGTGATGTCGAGACGCTTCTCGGGGATGATCGGCGCTCCACCATCGATCGGCTTGCCGGTGCCGGCCAGGATGCGGCCGAGCAGATCAGGCGAGACGTCGACTTTCGCGACCTCTTCAAGGAAGCGGATGCGCGTGGTGTCGATGTCGATGCCCTGCGTGCCTTCGAACACCTGGATGACTGCCATGTCGCCTGAGACTTCAAGCACCTGACCGCTGCGCTCGCCGCCGTCCGGCATGATGATGGCGACCATCTCGTTGTAGGAGACATCGTGAACGTTCTCTACGAAGACGAGCGGACCCGTGACGTATGAGACCGTCTGATACTCGACAGAGAGCAGCGACTGGCCGAGGGTGGCTTCCGGGGTCATCTACATCACCTCGATTCCGGCGATCTCGTCCGAGATCTGCGCGACCATCTCCTGCATACGGGCGATGGCGCGTTCGTGGTCGGTCGTCTTAAGCGTCGCGATCTCTTCCCGCATCGGCAACTGCATGATCTGCCGAAGGGAGACGCCGCGCGACATCGCCTGCGTGGCGGCATCGTAGTACGCGAGTATGGAGCGGAGCAGCCAGTACGCCTTCTTCGGCGGACAGTACGCGTCGACGGCGTCGAATGCGAACTGCTGCAGGAAGTCCTCACGGAGCATGCGGGCGACCTCGAGGATGAT
>RCMX01000001.1:0-36512 GCA_004348925.1 Actinomycetota bacterium | reverse complement strand
GGGCAATGCGTCCGGTCCGACCAGCTGCACGATCTCCTGGAGCTCGGTCTCCTTCTGGAGCAAGAACATCGCCCGCTCGCGGACATCGGCCCAGTCGTCCGCGACCTCCTCCTCGAACCACGGACGTACCTGACCCAGGAACAGGGTGTACGACTTGGTCCAGGAGATTGCCGGGAAGTGACGGCGATGTGCGAGTGAGGTATCGAGCGCCCAGAATGCACCGGTGACGCGCAGTGAGTTCTGTGTCATCGGCTCGGACATGTCGCCGCCAGGAGGTGAAACGGCGCCGACCATCGTGACCGATCCGACACGCTCTTCTTTGCCAAGCGACGCACAGCGACCCGAGCGCTCGTAGAACGCTGCAAGACGCGTTGCGAGGTACGCAGGGTACCCTTCCTCGCCAGGCATCTCTTCGAGTCGACCGGAGACCTCGCGGAGCGCCTCGCCCCAACGGGACGTGGAGTCGGCCATCATCGCGACGTTGTACCCCATGTCACGGTAGAACTCCGCCAGCGTGACGCCCGTGTAGATGGAGGCTTCACGAGCGGCAACCGGCATGTTCGAGGTGTTCGCCACGAGAACGGTTCGATCCATGAGCTTGGAACCCGTACGCGGGTCCTCCAGCTCCGGAAACTCCTTGAGAACCTCGGTCATCTCATTGCCGCGCTCGCCGCAACCAACGTAGACGATGATGTCGACGTCGGCCCACTTGGCGAGCGACTGCTGGGTGACCGTCTTGCCCGTTCCGAATCCGCCCGGGATGATGGCGTTGCCGCCGAGGGCGATCGGGAAGAACGTGTCGAGGATCCGCATACCCGTCAGGAACGGGGTTGTGGGGTCGAGCTTGCGAGCATAGGGGCGGCCCTCACGTACCGGCCACCACTGGCTCATGCGGATCTCCTTGTCGCCATCGAGAACGGCGACAACAGCGTCCACGGTGTAGGACCCGGGAGCGATGACGTTCGTCACTTTGCCTTTGATGCCCGGGGGCACCATGACTTTGTGCAGAACGGTCGGACTCTCCGGCACCGTACCGACGACGTCGCCCTCGACAAGCTCCTGGCCCACCTCGACGATCGGGGTGTACTCCCAGAGCTTCTCGTGGTCGAGCGCCGAGACGGTCGTACCGCGTGCGATGAAGTCACTGCCGGTCTGCGACGCGATCACCGGCAGCGGTCTTTGGATGCCGTCATAGATAGAAGACAGCAGGCCAGGACCCAGCTCAAGCTTGAGCGGACCCTCCGTCGACTCGACAGGCTCGCCGACCTTCAGACCCGAGGTGTCCTCGTATACCTGAATCGTCGCATGCGTACCTTCGAGTCGAATGACCTCGCCCATCAGGCCGGCAGCGCCGACCCGGACAACGTCATACATCTTGATGCCGATCATGCCGTCAGCGACGACGACCGGACCGGTGATCTTGGACAGCGTTCCGAGAATCATCAGCCTCGCCTCAGTGTGATGTCGAATCCGATTGCCCGTCGGATCAGGCGTGACAAATACGCCCTGTGATCCTCATCCGTATGCAGCTTCTCGCGTATCGGAAGAGAGATCACGATCGGCCGGTACGTCGAGTTGATCTTCTGCTGCGTTCTTTCGTCAATGTCAGCCATGAAAGCCTCGTTGACAGCGACGATTCCACTGGAGTCGTCGTCGATCAGTTCGTTCAGGCGTTTCCGCGCTTCCTCGGGAGACTCGACAGTGATGACGTCGACGCCCGCGAGCCGGAAACCGTCGCCCGTATCGGTATCGGTGAGTACGACGAGCTTATACAACGATGAGCTCCTCCCTCATCCGCTCCATGGGCATTCCTACCGAGACACCCTTGACGATGATGCGCAGGTTGGTGACTTCGTTGGCCTTCATCCACAGATAGCCGATGATGATGCCAACGCCGAGCGGATCACCCTGGCCGGCCGCGAATGCCCGACGCATGAGGAAATCCTCCAACGCGCGCTCAAAGACGGAGACCGATCCCGACTCGATGTACTTGATCGCGACCTCTTCGACCGGACGCCCGTACGGTGTCCGCTTGAGTCGGTCATACACTTCGTCGACATCGGACATGCTCGCCAGGTCACGGAACAGCGCTTCTGTCACGAAGGTGCCACCCGGAAGGAAGAACCGGAGGGCATCCTGGTCACCGAGGTCGGCATTGAGAAGCCGGAAACAAGTGAGCAGGTTGATCGTGTCGATCTGCGTGCCGAGAAAGCGACGTGAGAGCCGCTGGTTGACACCGCGGCCCTTGAGACGCTTCGCGGCCCACTCCGTGTAGTACTTGTCGAGCGCGAGTTCGAGAACCGCGAGGTTCCCGCTCTCGACGTACTCGGGCATCGCCGCGCGAAGCGGCACCGCGAACGGCAGCTTCCACGTCGAGAGCGTGTCGACCACGCCCTTGACGCTCTGCTGGCGCGAGAGCTCATCGAGGTCGATCTGCGAGAGCTGAGCGACCGCGACCATGCTTTCGGTTATCTCCTCGGACGACAGGCTCATGTGACGGCCACGGATGACCGTCTTGATGTTGAACAAGTCCCATCTGCCGAGAAGCGCACCGAGAACCTCGAGCGACTCGTCGTTCACGAGCGAGAGTACCTTGCGGAACGTGCGGACCATGTTGTCCTTGAGGGCGAGGTCGATCTGCCCGGTCGAACGACCGTGCAGCAACCGTTCCTCAAGCTCGGGAGCATACTCGGTCTCCATGAGACTCGTGATGATCCCGCCAAGGTCCTTGGCCTGCATGAGGCCATCCATGAACGCCTGCTTGAGCAGTCGTGAACGCATGCCGCGAACCCGGGCGTTGCAGTACCCGTAGTCCCGCTTGGAAGGGCTCACGCGCTTCATGGTCGTGGTGCTGCTCATCGGCCCAGGATCTCCGCCACGCGAGCCTGCGCGAGCGTGCGTACCTTCGCGAGTCTCGACTCGAACGTGTTGCGGCGGGTGATCCTGCCGCCGTGCATGGTCGCCACGAGTCCGCCGGCTAGCGGCGCTCCCGCTTTCACCGTGCAGCCCGCGTTCAGCGATGCAACGACCTTCTCGGCCAATGCGACGTCGGCGGGATCCACGAGGACCTCGCATTCGCCGGTCATGCCGGTCAAAGCCTCAGCAGCAAGCGCTGCGAAGACCTTCTCGTACTCTCCCGTGCCGCGAAGCTTGCCGAGCTTGGCCAGTGCGTCGTCGAAGACACCGTCGACAGCACGGTCGCGTACGGCGGCAAGCGCCTTCTTGTTCTCAAGCCTCGCGGCGTTGAGCGTCTTGCCCGCCTTCGCCTTCACGACTTCCTCAACGGCGGCGAGCTTCTGTGCTTTGATGCGGTCCGCCTCTCGGCGGGCCTCCTCCTTGATGGAGGCAGCCTGCGCCTCCGCCACCCTGAGGATCTCGCTGCACTCCGCGTCAGCCTGTTCTTCCAAAGCTCGGAAGATGTCCTCTATCGCCATGACCGATCCTTCCCCGCGTTTGTTGCGCGTCGGACGTGCTTCCGTCGTCAGAACTACGCGGTACCGATCATGAACGCGATAACAAAGCCGAGAAGCGCGATGATCTCAGGGAGTGCCTGCAGAACGATGATGTTCGTCGCGACTTCAGGGCGCTCTGCGAGCGTACCGGCACCGGCCGAACCGATCTTTGCCTGGGCATAACCAGCAGCCAGAGCGGAAACGCTCATGGACGCGCCGGCCGCGATCGCCTTGGCAACGCCCACCCGATAGTCCACAGGTGCAGCACCTTCTGCTGCCTGTGCGAATGCCATGGCCGGGACGACCATGGTAGCTACGAAAGCGCTACCGAATACCTTCCTTGCGAGCTTGTTGTCGATCATTAGCTCTCTTCACCTCCGGTTTTGTGGAACGGCTCATACTCTGACTTGCTCGTCTCGTAGTACTTCTGACCGAGTTCGTAGAAGTTGAGACGTAGTGCATGAATGGTGGGCGTGAACGCTGCCAGCGCCAGGTGCAACGCATGGAACAGCACCGCCACGATGATGCCGACGATCAACGGCATGCTCTCGGCCATCTTGTTGATGGCGCTTGCGAAGATGGCGTCGGACAGGCCGACGGCCATGATACGGATGTAGCTTGCGGTGTTGGAGACGAGTTCGAGCGTCTCGATGACGCCCATGAAGCCGCCGTACCGGAGCACCGCATACACAGAGACGACCAAGATGACAGCGCCGGCGATCTGCACCATCGGCTGCGCGACGCCGCTCAGCAAGTAGGCTGCAACGGCGAACACGATGCCACCCAGGAAGAGACCGGCAAGTCCGCCCTTCACCCACGCGTGCTTCAGATGCTTCGTCCTGACTGCGTTCACGACACCCAGAATGAGTCCGAACATCATCTGTATCACGCCGAGTCCGAGGGCCATCGCCATGAGCGGGAGTACGCTCGCTTCTCGGTTGTATGGCAATACGAAGTCCCCGAACAGCGGAATCTCTCGGATGACGCCCGCTTCCCACAGGATGCCGCCGAAGAACTCACCGTAGAAGAAGCCGAAGATGATCGCTGCGGTGGCGGCCGGCCCCATGAGACCGGTAGCCATCTGGACGCCCTTGTTGTCCTTGAACTTGAAGCGCATCCACAGGATGATCCCGAGCATGATGGCGCCGTAGCCGATATCGCCAACGATCATGCCGAAGATGAGCGGGAAGCTCAGAGCCCACACGAGCGACGGGTCGATCGTGCCGTACTGCGGCTTGCCACCCATCAGGAAACCCATGACCCACTCGGACGGCTGAACCCACTTGGGGTTGTTGAGCGCGACCGGCGTCTCTTCGAACTCGTGCTCATCGATCTCGAGCTGGTTGATGATGACGTCGGTTCCGAAGCGCTCGACGACAGCCCGACGCAGCGGCTTCACATGCTCCACGGGGAGCCAGCCGGTGATGACGAACGCGTACTCGGTCTGACCGAACTTCGGAATCGCACTGATCTCCTCGACCTTGTCCGAGAGGACATCGCGGATCGTGGAGAGCTTCACGTACCACTTGACCGACATGTCGTGCAGTTCGGTCCGGACTTCCTCAAGGCGCTTCGGCAGGCTCGCGCGACGCTCCTTGATATGGTCATATGCCACGTCGAACGGCATATCCTGGAATTCGGAGGGAAGGCGGATCTGGTTCACGTTCTCCATGGCGAGGAACTTATGAACGCCATCGGAGTACTTGCGTGCAAAGACCACGATCACGGCGGTCGTCTCTTCATCAACGTCTGTGGAGACGATCTCGCACTGGCTCTTCGTGATCTCGTCGAGCTCCTTCTTGAGCTCCTCAAGCGCACCCTTGTAGCGGCGCTCGACGAGCAATGCGACCGAGTCGTACGTCCCGGTCGTGACGATCTGCTTGGCAAGCGGCTGGATCTTGTGGAGGATCGGCTCGTAGCGAGCCAGAAGCGCAAGTTCCGCTTCCATGGTGGACTGTGCCTGTGCGAGGCTGGAGGTGCGATCCTCGACCTGCTCGATGACCTCGGTCACCTCTTGCGCGAGCTCGCGGGCGTCCATGCTCCACAGCTGAAGGTACTGCTTCTCGCGTTCGACCTCGTCGATGGTCTCAGCAGGAAGGCTCAGGGCCTTCACGATCGAGCGGAGGCGCAGGAGAAGATCTTCCATGCGCTCCTTTTCGGCTGCCTGGCCCTCAACGACTGACATCTGGTCGAGTGGGATCTCGCCTTTGTTGATCTTCTTCGAGAGGTCTTCGATGTGCAGCGTCCCGATATCGTGAAGCAAGCTCACGACATCATAGAAGCGGTTCTTCGGCCCGATCAGTTCGACCTTGGCCATTGGGACCAACATGCCTGAACCCTCCCCCCTTGGTACGGGTAACGGTACGTACGTACAGGAAGAGCGTCAGACCGACGTGACCATGGATACAACGGCATCCACGGCTTCGGAGTGGCGCTTATCCAACTGACTCTTAAGAGCGTCGGCGTCGACCGTGATCTGCTCGCGCAGTGTAGCCGCCTCGCTCTCCGCACTGGTGATCGCGACCTCGGCGTGCTTCTTGGCGGCCTTGTCCGCGTCCGCCTCGGCGGTACGCAGGATGTCGGTCGCCGCTTTGCGGGCGTCGCTGACGATCTTCTCGGACTGGGTCTTCGCAGCAAGGACGCGCCCGGAGATCTCCATCTCCTTCTCGCGAATCTGATACAGAGGCGAGTTGGCGTCCTTGTTGACGACGTCCTGATGGAATCGAATCTCCTCCAGAACCTTCTCGTCCATGGATCACTCCTTCATCCGGTGCTCTTGCAGGTCCGATCCGGACGCAGTTCCGGACTGGATACAGAACCGCTACCGACCGACACCCGCGTGCCGATCCGGTCCGTTTGCGCGAACCAACGACACCCGGCGACTTCATCCCGGTGTCAGTGGGAGTTTTCGCCGTGAGCGAAGGTGTTTCCTGCAAGGAAACCTGATTTTTGTGGAAGGAGTGTGCGGCGGCGCGCAGGCGGCGTGAGCGCCTAGACCTGCAAGCGGCCCATCCGCAGCGCGAACCCGCATGCGAGTTCGTAGTTGATGGTCCCCGCGTGCTCAGCGAGTTCGTCCATCACGATGCGCTCGGCACCCTGTTCGCCGACGAGAACGACCTCGTCGCCGACGGTCACGCCGAGGCGATCCGGGACCTCGATCATCATCTGGTCCATGCACACGCGCCCGACCTGACGGCACCGGACACCGCGGATGAGGACCTCCATGCGGTTCGAGAGAACGCGGTGGACGCCGTCGGCATACCCCATGGGCACCGTGGCGATGGTCGTTGGCCCGCCAGCGTGGTACGTGAACCCGTACGACACGCCGTCGCCCAGCCCGATGCGCTTCACGAGGCTGACGCGCGCCTTCACCGACATCGCCGGTGCAAGCTCGATCTTCCCATACGTGGAGGGTGCCGGATGGAGTCCGTAGATGGCGATGCCGCAGCGCACCATGTCGTAATGCGTCTCGGGATGAAGGATCGTCGCAGCGCTGTTGGCCGCGTGCACCATCGAAGGCAGCACCTTCTCGGAGCGCATTCTGTCGATCGCGCGACGGAACCGGTCGACCTGACCGTCGAACTCCCAGTCGCCTGGAGCATCAGCGGTGGCGAAGTGTGTGAAGACGCCCTCCATCTCGATGCCAGGCAGGCCCTTGAGCCACGCGACCATGTCGTGGGCCTCCTCGGCACGAACGCCGATGCGGTTCATGCCCGAGTCGACCTTGAGGTGGTAGCGTACCGTCACATCTGCAAGCGTAGCCGCCCGGCTGAGCGCGACGGCGAACTCGCGGGAGTAGAGCGCGGGGATCACGCCAAGCTCGATCACGAGTCCAACGCCCGAGACCGGCGGCTCGCTCAGGATATGGAGTGGAGCCGAGACGCCCCCCTCGCGCAATGCGGCGGCCTCTTCGAGCGTGGCAACGCCGAGGCGATCCGCGCCGCCGGTAAGCGCGGCCTGCGCCGTCACAAGCGAACCGTGGCCGTAGCCGTCAGCCTTCACGACCGCCATGAACCGGGTGCCCGGCCGCGTCAGCGCCTTGAGCGCGCGGACGTTGCGTGTGATCGCGGCGGCGTCGATCTCCACCCACGCGGAGCGCCGATACGTCATGTGCTACTCTCCCGCGACCAGCGAGCGAACGATGTCCGACTTGCTCACGATACCCACGAGCTTGTCGCCCTCGAGCACCGGCACGCGGCTCACCTCGCGCTCGACCATGAGCGTCGCCAAGTCCTCGACCGTGGTGTCGGCCTGCACGGTGACCGGTTCGGAGGTCATGACGTCCTCGACCGTCGCGCCAACAGCCTTCTTGAGCTCGCTCTCGAAGCGCGCCGTCGACGGCGGATACATGATAAAGCCGTCAAGCAGGTGGATGTACGTGGGGAACTCGATGCGGACGTCCTGCATGATGAGGTCGCCCTCGGTCACGATTCCCACAAGCTTCTCGCCGTCGAGCACGGGAAGTGCGCCTACGCGATGCTCGACCATGAGCTTCGCGGCGTCGGTCACCGTGAGGTCGCGGGCAACCGTGAGTGGATTCGGGGTCATGATGTCGCGAGCAGTGCGTCCCATGGTTCCTCCAAAGCGTCGACCGGCGCGTGGCCGGAGTTTCTTCACATGAGGATTCTACCCGAGGAAGCTGTGACCTGCGCTAGCCGAGAATCTCCCTGACCGCTGCGGGCACATACGCGGGCAGGTCCTTCGCGGTCAGACATATCTCGGTGAGCTCCTCGGCGGCCAGATCGCCCGCCCGCGAATGCACGAACGCGCCGAGCGCACCCGCCTCGAGCGAGTCGAGCCCCTGCGCGAGAAGCGTGCCGATCATCCCCGCGAGCACATCGCCGCTGCCAGCGGTCGCCATGCCCGGGTTGCCCGCAAGCGTCACGACCGTCCGACCGCCTGCCGAGACGATCGTCCGCGCCCCCTTGAGGACGCACGCCAGCCGGCAGCCCGCCACGCGCCCCGCTGCCGAGACACGATCGGCCTGCACCTCGGGCGTGCTCACCCCGAGCAGCCGCGCAAGCTCGCCGGGGTGTGGCGTAATGACCGTCGGCGCCGAGCGCGCCATGATCGGCCCCGGGCCCGTCTCGGCGAACGCGTTGAGACCGTCGGCGTCCAGCACGAGCGGGCTCGGCAGCAGCTCCACGAGGCGTCGCACCACGCTCACCGCCTCGGCATGCGTGGTAAGCCCCGGGCCGAGAACGACGGCGTCGACCTCGGCAGCCAGGCGGATGATGCGCTCCACAGACGACGCCGCGAGCGTCCCCTCGGCGGTCTCCTTGAGGCCGACCGCGATCACGTGCGGCAGCGCTGCCTGCATGACCGGCGCCACCGAGGCGGGCACGGCCGCGAATACGTAGCCGGCGCCCATGCGCATCGCGCCGGCCGCCGCGAGGACCGCCGAGCCCGCGTACAGCCGCGAGCCCGCGACCAGCAGCACGCTCCCCCGCTGGCCCTTGTGCGCGTCGGGCGAGGGCACCGGCAGCGTCGCGCGGTAGTCGCCGCGGTCCCAGACCTCCAGACCGCCTGCCGAGTCGAGCACATCGCGCTGCAACCCGATATCGGCCACCACGATCTCGCCCGCACAGCCGGCGCCCGGATACAGCAGCAGCCCCGGCTTCGGCGCCGAGAACGTCACCGTCACCGCAGCGTGCACGGCGGGTCCCGCGACCGCGCCCGTACCGGCATCCACGCCCGAGGGCACGTCCGCCGAGATCACCGGCGCGTCCGCGTCGTCCATCGCCACGATCGCCGAGGCGTACGGCTCGCGCGCCGCACCCGAGAATCCCACGCCGAAGACCGCGTCGACAATGACCGCCACGCCGTCGAGCTGCTCCGCCATCGCAAGCGCGTCGCCGGCGGGCTCCCAGCGCACGCCGGCTTCGAGCGCGGCCTGAGCGGCCGCGGCTGCCTCGCCCGCGAGCGCATCGGGGACTGCAAGCGCGAGCACCCGCACCTCGCGACCGCTGGCCGCCAGCACGCGCGCCGCGACCCAGCCGTCGCCGCCGTTGTTGCCCTTGCCGGTCACGACAGCGATCGCGCCCGCCGGCACCGACCGCTCCACTTCGTCGGCAAGCATCGCACCCGCGCGGGCCATGAGCCCCGCAAGCGTCGCTTCGCCGCTGTCGACTGCGGCCTTCTCGGCCGAACGCATCCCATCAGCGCCGAGCGCGTACTGCATCCCGTCACTCCCCCGGATGTGCAACGGGCCGCTCACGCGGCCCGTTTGGTCTCGCTATGCTTCTTCGTTCCCAACCTCGTCGAGCAGCCCGCGCGCGTCCTTGAACGTCGCGGCCAGCTGCTCGCGCTGCGTCGGCGCCGAGTCGTCCTTGCGCGGCCGCATGTCGTCGGTGATCGCCACTGCCGAGGCCACCGCGTTCGCGTGCGTGAACGAGAGCGAGAGATGCATCTCGATCACACCCGCCTCGCGGGCGACCTCCTCGGCACGGCCGGAGAGCTTGGGCACCGGACGGCCGCGGTCGTCGCGCATGACCTCCACGTCGGTGAAGCGGATGCCGCTGCTGAAGCCGGTCCCCAGCGCCTTCAAGACCGCCTCCTTCGCGGCGAAGCGCATCGCGTAGTGGATCTCGGGCTTGTTGCGCTTGTCGCAGTACTCGCGTTCCGCAGCCGAGAAGACCCGCTCGCGCATACGCGGATGCCGCGCAAGCGCGAGGCGCATGCGGTCGATCTCCACGATGTCGACGCCAAGGCCGTTGATCATCGAGCGCTCCGCTGTCATCTACTCCACCGTGACCGATTTGGCGAGGTTGCGCGGCTGGTCCACGTTGCAGCCCCGCAGCTTGGCGATATGGTACGACAACAGCTGCAGCGGCACCGTCGCCGCGATAGCCGAGAGGTTCTCGCTCACTTCCGGTATGTAGAGCACGTGCTCGGCATGGCGGCAGATGTCGGTGTCGCCGTGCGTGGCGACCGCGATGACCTGCGCGCCTCGGGCACGCACCTCCTGGATGTTGCTCACGACCTTCTCGTACGTGTGCCCCTGCGTGGCCACCACCACGACCGGCACTTCGGGCGTGATGAGTGCGATGGGGCCGTGCTTCATCTCGCCGGCAGCGTACGCCTCGGCGTGGATGTAGCTGATCTCCTTGAGCTTGAGCGCGCCTTCCATGGCCACCGGCACACCCACACCTCTGCCGAGGAAGAGCGAGGACACGGCGTCCTTGTAAACAGCCGCGCACGCCTCGATGTCGTTGGAATCGCCGAGAATCGCCTCGACGACCTCCGGCGTGCGGGCAAGTTCGGCCCAGAGCGCGCCGATGCGGTCGTCATCGAGGATGCCCTTCGTCTGCGCGAGCTTGAGCGCGAGCACCGTGAGCGCGGCGATCTGCGCGGTGAACGTCTTGGTAGCCGCAACGCCGATCTCCGGACCGGCGTGCGTGTAGATGACGCCGTCGCTCTCGCGCGTCACGCGCGAACCGACGACGTTGGTGATCGCGAAGACCTTCGCACCGCGGTTGCGCGCCTCGCGCACACCCGCGAGGGTGTCGGCGGTCTCGCCCGACTGCGTGATGGCCACCACGAGCGTCTCGGCATCCACGATGGGATCGCCGTAGCGGAACTCGCTTGAGACCTCCACTTGCACCGGGATGCGCGCCCACTGCTCGATGAGGTGCTTAGCGACCACACCTGCGTGGAACGAGGTGCCGCACGCGACGATGAAGACGCGGTCGATGGCGGCAACCTCGGCGTCGCTCATCTGGAGCTCGGAAAGCTGGATGATGCCGCCCTCGCCCATCCGGCCGCGGAGCGTCTCCCGGATGGCTTTGGGCTGCTCGAAGATCTCCTTGAGCATGAAGTCCTCGTAGCCGCCCTTCTCGGCGGCGTCGAGGTCCCACTCCACGTGCATCATCTCGGGCTCGGCCTCGGCGCCGGAAGCGTCAATCACTCGAACGCTATCGGCGGTCACAGTCGCAACGTCACCGTCGTGCAGCACGAGGATCTCGCGCGTGTACTCGAGCACGGCGGGGATGTCGCTTGCGACGATGTTCTCGCCCACGCCGATGCCGATGATGAGCGGCGAGTCCTTGCGCGCGGCCACGATGGTGTCCGGGTCGTCCAGGTGCACGACGCCGAGCGCGTAGCTGCCCTCGAGGCGGCGCACGGCGTGCGCTACGGCGTCGGCCAGGTCGCCCTGGTAGTACGCCTCCACCAGGTGCGCCACGGTCTCGGTGTCGGTTTCCGAGCGGAGCACGTGCGCGGCGGCGGCAAGCTCTTCGCGCAGCTCGGCATAGTTCTCGATGATGCCGTTGTGCACGACCGCGATCTTGCCGGTGCAGTCGGTGTGCGGGTGCGCGTTCGCTTCGTTCGGCGCGCCGTGCGTGGCCCAACGCGTATGGCCGATGCCGACGCTGCCCACAACAGGCGCCTCGGCAAGGGCTTCTCGCAGGTTCACAAGCCGACCGACGCGCCGCATCACCGCGAGCGTCGAATCGCTCACGATCGCAACGCCAGCCGAGTCGTAGCCACGGTACTCAAGTCGCGCAAGGCCGCCGAGCAGCACGTCACTTGCCTGGCGCGGGCCAACATATCCAACGATTCCACACATAGGTACATCCTCTCGCGAGGTAGCTGGTCAGGGTGTGTGCGGCGATTCGCCGCGAATGCAGGCACGATGATTCCCCGTGCGGGGCGCGCCAGCGTGTGTCTGCGTGAACCTGGATCGACGTCGCTTTGTCTCCCGGTCACCCGGGGGCTTTGTCTTCGTCGTTTCGACTCCAGAGCCGGAGGGCCATCCGCCGAGTCTTTCGATAAGCCCTCACCTCGTCAACTGGCGCGGGGGTGTGTGCCTCCGCTGCGCTTTGCGCTGCCAGTCCTGGCGCTCGCATTCAGATGTGTGGGGCATTCCTCCTCGGGCATCGTCGCTTTGCTTGCCGAGGATTATATCAGTGTGCGGTTGTCGGGAGGGTTACGGGTGATGCGGGGCGGCCTTGTGACGGTGAATGTCGTCGCAAATCGGTGCTACCCGAGATCTTCAATCGTGACTTCGACCCATCGGATCAGCTTGTTGCGGACAGCGTCAGTCACAGGGAGCGAACGAATCCGCCCGAGCAGAACCTGGCTATCGATGAGTCCTTCGCCAAGAAGCGTGGCGACGAAGACCCTGTCCTTCTCCCGGTATGCAACGAGCTTGCTCGCAGCCAGGTCGTGGGCTTCCAGGCACTGCCCGGTGCCCCCTTTGGTTCTGACAGGATGCGAGACGGCCACCGTCCGTTCCAGCCAGCCATCTGGAAGCGTGGCCGCCTCGATAGAGACACCATGAACGTAGAAGCCGTGGGTTGCATGGAACATCGAGTCTTGGCCCAGCGCCCCGTCGATGAAGTCCGTCATCTCCGGACGATTCTTGGACTGGACGTCCACTTCGATCGACGCTCTCAGTGCTTCTGGCGCCTCAGGAACGCTCGCCAGGATCGCCTGCGAGCCGAAGATCAGTAGCTCCGTATCACCCGCAACGTCACAAGCGGCTCTAATTGCATGCTCCAGCTGGTCATATCTCATCGCCTGCTCTCGATCTCTTCAAGCAGCCGATCTCGCTCATCCGCGGTCAGGACGGCGAAGAAGGGTGAGCTGCGCCGCAGTCTATCGGCGCGAGAACTCCTTGATACCAGCAAGTCGCGCAGTCGTTCTGCCGAGTAGCTCTCCAGCAGCTGGCGCCACTCACCAAGGTCGCCGCTTGCGGTTCCCTGATCCTCGCGCAGGAGCATGTTGGTGTACTGCAGCGCCCTGCGGGCGAGCGAGGGATCGGACTTCATCATCTCTGCGATTGCCTGCGCCGTCCGCCAGGAGCGCTCAACCGAATCGGTATACCTCAGCGCACCCGATGAACGCTCACCGGCGGCCTCGTCGCCAGGTCCCCAAATGAGAACGGCATCCGCGGGAAGCTGAGGCTCATCTGCTCGTGTGAAGGCGTTGAACTCGATGATGATGTCGAATCGCTTCTCGGTGGGCATAAGACGGGTGCGAAGCTCGGGTCCGATCCAGCTAAGTACCTTGGTGTCCACCACAACGTCAAGCTCAAGAGCGCGTTCCTCTAGGTCGACTCGCTCGCTCAGCCAGGCATTCCGGATCTCCGGCATCCCTACGGCCTCGCGCAGGCTGCCGAGTAGCTCTTCATACTGCTGCTGCTCCTGCTGGAACAGCTGGATGAGCCCGGGTGAGAAGAAGCCGTCTTCTGCTGGGCCGTACTTCTGAGCCCGACCGGTCCCCACGCGTTTGATGACACCCAGTCCGGCGAGCACCTCCAGCGCCTTGCGCGCACCAGTCCTGGACAAACCCGCCATTCTGGCGGCATCGGTAACACTGACCGGTCCGCCTACCGCATGCTGGATGACACGCATCAGACGAACATGAGCTGCGGAACCGAACACCACATCAAGCGGGTATCTCAGTCTGCTGCGCTGGACTCGTGGGGCACGCATGGGGCACACTTCCGTTTCCACTTGACAACTATAGTTCTCAATTGACCACTATAGTTATCATAGGGGCAAGTGTCCAGCAGGATGAAGATGGCCGGGAGTCCGTCCATCATCCCCTCCGTTGCATCACTAGAACTGTCAGTATTGCGTCGTTGGCGACATCTTCGCCGTGACCGAGAGCGGGATGCGGCCGGGACCCCAGAGGTAGGTGTAGCGGGTGCCGTCGGAGTCGAGCTCGACGGCGAGCTGGCCGCCTGACCAGACCGACTTGGTGGTCAGGTATCATCACGGTCCACTTGCGCCGGGGAGTACCCTGACACACCTAGCACCCAACGGACGTAGAAGAGCTCCTGGTGCGGCGCAATCGGCATCATGAGCACCAGCCAACCTATCGCACCCAAGACCGCCACAAGCACAACGCCTACGGGAAGAAACCCCGGACGCCGGACTCCATCGAACAACACGAACAGCGCAAACGCGCCCAGAGTCGCAGCGTTGAGTCTGCGGACATCCCTAAACCACCCGTGAGCAACCGTGGCGTCAATCGTCCGATTGGCTCGATCCACGCTTCTGCGAGCATTTCGGCTCACGCGCGAGAAGGCGATCGCGTATAGCACAGCCGCAATCACGGCCGGGATGACATCGCTTGGCTCAAACCCGTTCACATTGCCTCCCACGGCCTCGGCTCCGCATAGAGCGGCAGTCCTTGTCCTGATCCGTTTCGGAACATCGAAGCGCAGGCAGCACCGTGATGACGATGCAGCCGAAGATGAGGTAGTCGCTCATTGCCCATTCCCCTCGGCTGGGTCAGGCATCTCGGACGCCTCAGTCCGGCGTCCGCGCCGAAGGTGGTCTCCCGGGAATAGCAGCAGCGGAAGCTCCACCGCGCATACGATGAGGAACGTCTTGGCGTTGTCTGGGAAGATCACGACCGGATCCACCACGATGCCTGACCTGGACTGCAGGACTCCCATCGTGAAGAAGCCGATCAGAACACTCCAGTGCATCCCTCGTGCGAAGCGCGCCATCTCCGACCCGCTTCGGGCCAGGGCAATCGTCCAGATGCCTGTGGCAAGCTGAAGGATGACCACACAAAGGCCGAGAATCCCCATGGTGCGTACCCCGTCTACCAGTGTGCCGCCGACAACCAGACAGCCACCGGTTGCCGCCCCCGCGACCCCATCCTACCCCAGCCCGCGCCGCACGACCTCCGAGATCCGGTCGACGATCGCACGGGCGGTCTCGGTGTCGGCGGCCTCCACCATCACGCGAACGAGCGGCTCGGTGCCCGATGCGCGCACCAGCACTCGGCCATGCTCGCCAAGCTCTTCCTCGGCGGCGCGGACGGCATCGTGGATTGCCGAGCTGCCCGAGAGCAGGCCCTTGTCGGCCACGTGCACGTTCTCCAGAACCTGCGGGTAGCGGTGCATCACCTGGCGCAGCTCCGAGAGCGGCTCGTCCGACTCGCGGACGATCGCGGCAAGCTGCAGCGCGGTGATGAGGCCGTCGCCGGTGGTGGTGTGCGCGAGGAAGATGACGTGGCCGGACTGCTCGCCGCCGAGCATCGCGCCCGACGTGCGCATCTGGTCCAGAACGTAGCGGTCGCCCACCTTGGTCTTGATGACGTTGATGCCGCGCTCACGCATGGCGCGCTCGAAGCCGAGGTTGCTCATCACGGTCGCCACGACGGTGTCACCCGGCAGCTCGCCGCGCTCCTTCATCTTCGCGGCGCAGATGGCCATGATCACGTCGCCATCAAGCTCGGCGCCGGTCTCGTCCACAGCCAGCACGCGGTCAGCGTCGCCGTCGTGTGCGATGCCGAAGTCGACCTCGTGCGCATTGACGAGCTCAGAGATGACCTCGAGGTGCGTGGATCCGCAGCCGTCGTTGATGTCCATGCCGTCGTACTCGCAGTTGATGGCGTGCACGCGCGCGCCAAGGTCCTTGAGCGCCTTCACCGTCGCCTTTGCCGCAGCGCCGTGGCCGCAGTCGACCGCGATCGTGAGCCCCACCAGGTCGCCTCGGACACTCTCTACCGCATGCGAGATGTAGCGGTCGATGGCATCCGGCACCATCTTCGAGCGTCCAACGCCAAGACCGGTCGGGCGCTTCCACGTCCGCTCGGAAACGAGGAACTCCTCGATCTCGTCCTCGATCTCGTCCGGAAGCTTGAAGCCATCGCGGTCGAAGAACTTGATGCCGTTGTACGCGGCCGGATTGTGCGATGCCGAGATCACGACACCGCCGTCCGCCTTGAGCGCCCGCGTGAGGTACGCGACCGCAGGCGTGGGAACGATGCCCAGCCGGTACGCGTCGGCCCCGCCGGAGCACACGCCCGCCACGAGCGCCGCTTCGAGCATGTCACCGCTGCGTCGCGTGTCCATGCCGATGACGATGCTGCCACGGCCCTTCTCGCCGAGGAAGTGACCGGCCGCCTCGCCGAGCTTGAACGCCAGCTCGGGCGTAAGGTCGTCGTTCGCGATTCCGCGTACGCCGTCGGTTCCGAAGAGTCGGGACATCTGTTCTCCTCCGAAAAGAAGGGCCCGCCGCTTGGGCAGGCCCTTCGTACGAATCCAGCCTCGCAGCTCTAACGCTTGGAGAACTGCGGCTTCTTGCGAGCCTTCTTCAGACCGTACTTCTTGCGCTCGACCATACGCGGGTCACGACGCAGGAAGCCAGCGGCCTTAAGCTCGCCACGATAGTCGTCGCCGGCCTCGAGCAGTGCGCGCGAGATGCCGTGGCGCAGCGCGCCAAGCTGACCGGAGACGCCGCCGCCCTTGAGGGTAGCGATAACGTCGAAGTGGCCGAGGGTCTCGGTGACCTTGAACGGCTGATCGACGAAGTTCTTGAGTTCCGGACGACCGAAGTAGTTGTCGAAGTCACGGCCGTTCAGCGTGTACACGCCGGTGCCGGGGGTGATGCGCACACGGGCTACAGACGTCTTACGGCGTCCGGTACCCCAGTAGACTGCTTTGTTCTCGGCCATGCGTTAGCCCTCCAGGGTGATCTGACGCGGCTTCTGAGCCTGCTGCTTGTGCTCGGGACCGGCGTACACCTTGAGCTTCATGCCCATTGCGCGGCCGAGCGTGTTCTTGGGGAGCATGCCCTTGACGGCACCCTCGATGACGCGCTCCGGCTTGCTGGCAAGCAGATCACCCATGGTGATCGACTTGAGTCCGCCCGGATAACCGGAGTGGCGGAACTTCTTCTTGTCGGTGAGCTTGTTACCGGTGAGCTTGATCTTGGACGCGTTGATGACAATGACGAAATCGCCAGTGTCGACATGAGGGGTGTACTGCGGCTTGCGCTTACCCTTCAGTATTGTCGCGACCTCGCTCGCCAGTCTGCCGAGCGGGATGTCGGTGGCATCGATGAGCAGCCACTCGCGCTCGACCTCGCCGGGTTTCGCGTAATAGGTCTTCACTAAGTCCTCCAGAAACTGAGATTACGGTGTCGTTTTCATGAGTTCACGGGGCTCAGGAAACGAACCCTTACACTTTAGCCGCGGGAGTTCAGATAGTCAACAAACGCCACCGGGCGTATCTATCCTCTCGCGGCCTGCTTACAGCCAGCACTCCTCGGCGTAGTCCACATGCCAGAGCGTGAGACCAAGCGCCGGCGCCGTAGGGCCGGCAACGCCGCGGTCGCACGCCGCAAGAACCTCGGCTATCCACTCGGGAGAGCGCTTGCCCCGGCCGACCTCCACGAGACTGCCTACGATGATGCGCACCATCGAGTGCAGGAACCCGTTGCCCACGATGCGCACGACGATGCAGTGCTCCCCCATCTCGTGCGTGGGTGCGATCTCGATCGCCTCGATACGGCGCACGGTACGCTTGCCCACCGCGGAGTCCGTCACGCAGAACGACCGGAAGTCGTGCTCCCCCACCAGCAGTGCTGCCGCCTCGCGCATCGCGTTCAGGTCGAGCGCCGAGGGCGTCCACCAGGCAAACCGGCCGAGGAAGAGCGGTGCGACCGGACCGGGCACGATGCGGTAGCGGTACTCTCGGCCAACCGCCGAGAAGCGCGCGCTGAAGCCCGCGGGCGCGCGGCGAACGCCGGTGACGATGACCTCCGGACCGCAGAGCGCATTGAGCGAGCGGATGAACGCGCGCGAGTCCGGCTCGGCACCGGTTGCGGCGTACGTCACGACCTGGCCGAGCGCGTGAACGCCAGCGTCGGTGCGACCCGCGCCGGTGGTCTCGACCGGCTCGCGCAGGATGGTCTCAAGCGCAGCTTCAAGCCGACCCTGCACGGTGTCACACTCCGGCTGGCGTGCGAATCCCGATAGGTCGGTCCCGTCGTAGGACACGGTGAGAACGATGACTTCGTCGGACAACGATCCTCCTAGAGCACCAGGCCCAGCGCCACGAGCGCAGCCGAGCCCAAGCATAGCACCGCCCAGTCGGCGGTTCGCATCACCGATTCGTGCAGCCGGGTCCTGCCGATGCCACCACGGTAGCAGCGCGACTCCATGGCGGTTGCAAGGTCGTCCGCCCGGCGGAAGAGGTTCACGAAGAGCGGCACCAGCACCGGCCCGAATGCCTTCGCGCGACGGATCGGGCCGCCCTCGTCGAAGCGCGCACCGCGTGCTGTCTGGGCAACGAGGATCTTCTCGGCTTCTTGCGCGGTGGTGGGGATGAAGCGAAGCGCGATGGTGAGCATCATCGCGACCTCGCTTGCCGGGAAGTGCACCCGCTCGAGCGGGTGCATGAGTCGCTCGAGGCCGTCGGTGAGCGCGACCGGCGAGGTGGTGAGCGTGAGGAGCGACGTCCCCACCACGAGCAGCACGATGCGCGCCGCGAAGAAGACGCCCGTGAGCAGCCCCGGGCCGTCCACGGCAAGCGGGCCGATACGAACGAGACTCACCGTGGCGGGGTTCCACCTGAGCGCGTGCGCCGCCAAAGTGATGATCAGGATGAGCATGACCGCCTTGGTGCCACGGAGCGCGATCCGCCACGGCACGCGCGAGATGCGCACGACCGCGGCGACGAGCACGCCCGCGAGCGCAAGGCCGATGAGGCCGTGCATGAGGAAGAGCGAGAAGGTGAACGCGGCCACAAGACCCATCTTCGTCCGCGGGTCGAGGGCGTGCACCGGCGATTCGACCGGCACGTACTGTCCGAATGCGACGGGGACTCTCATCGGAGCACCGCCCTGGCTTTGGCGAGAGTGGCGGCCGCCTGAACGGGGTCAAGTGCGATCGATGAGATCGCGGCGCCGCGAGCGCGGGCCAGGACCTGCGCCCGGATGACGTCCGGCAGCGCAAGTCCGGCTCGCTCATACGGACCGGGGTCCTCCAGCAGCTCGCTCACGCTTCCGTCGAACGCCGTCGCTCCTGAGGCGAGCGCAAGCACGCGTGTCGCCACCGGCAGGAACTGCTCGGGGTCGTGCGTGACCACGAGAACGCCCGCACGCTCGCGCGCAACGGCGATCGCGGCAAGCACAGCATCGCGGCCCTCGCGATCGAGCCCGGCGGTCGGCTCGTCGAGCAACAGGTACGCCGGGCGCATCGCCAGCACGCCGGCGACTGCGACGCGACGCGCCTCGCCTCCCGAAAGCGTGAACGGCGAGCGGTCGCCGAAGCGCTCAACAGGCAGCCCGACGCTTACAAGCGCCTCGCGCGCCGCATCCTCGGCATCTACAAATCGCAGGTTGCGCGGGCCGAAGAGCACGTCGTCGAGGACCGTCTCGGCAAAGAACTGCGTCTCGGGGTTCTGGAAGACGATGCCCACGCAACCGGGACGCCCCGGCTTCTCGCCGTCGACCAGCACCGTCCCAGCGTCGGGCTCAAGCAGTCCCGAGAGCAACCGCAGAAGCGTGGACTTGCCCGAGCCGGTCGCGCCGACGACCAGCACCAGCTCGCCGGGAGCGAGCGCGAGCGACACGTTCGCCAGTGCGGACGCGGCAAACGCGGTGCCCGAACCGTACGTATATGAGAGCGCGTCGGCTACGAGGGCCATAGCGCCTCCACCACGTCCTCGGCAGTACGCGCATCGCCCACGTCGAGACCCGCACCACGAAGCGCCGAGACAAGCCGCGCGAGCGGCGGCACTTCCAGTCCGAGCGACGCCATCAACGCGTCGTCGGCAAGCAGCGCCGACGCAGGGCCGTCGTATGCGACCGCGCCATGCTTGAGCGCTATCACACGCTGCGCGTAAAGCGCCTCGGAGAGGTCGTGCGTGATGTGGATGATGGCGGTACCAGCTGCCTGCAACTCCCGGAGCACGCCGAGAACGTCGCTGCGGCCTTCCGCATCGAGCATCGCGGTGGGCTCGTCGAGCACGAGATACGCGGGCCGCATCGCAAGCGCACCCGCGATCGCGAGGCGCTGCTTCTGGCCCTCGGACAGCAGGTGCGGCTCCCGACGTTCGAGCCCGGTCAGCCGAACAGCCGCGAGGGCCTCGTCGACCCGGCGTCGCAGCTCGTCGCGCGGCACGCCGAGGTTCTCGGGTCCGAACGCAACGTCCTCTTCCACCACGGTACCGACGATCTGGTTATCCGGATTCTGGAGCACGAGCCCCACGCGCGAACGCACGTCCCAGGCGCGCGCCTCGTCCGCTGTATCCATATCGTCGACGGTCACCCGCCCGGCCGACGGCGCGAGCAGCCCGTTGAGAAGTCGCGCGAGCGTGGACTTCCCGGACCCGTTCGGCCCGACGATGACCGTCCACGTACCCGGCGCGATAGTCGCCGAGACGCCATCAAGCGCGGCACTCCCGGCACCGGGGTAGGTGTATGTCACATCCTCGACGGCGATCATGCGTGCTGCTTGCCTCCAGAATACGAACGAGGGCCCGCCATACGGCGTGGCCCTCGACGTGAGATCGAACCCGGTCGTGACCGGACGACGTGCGCTCTAGTCAACCAATTCCAGGATGACCATAGGCGCGGAGTCGCCTTTACGCGGGCCAAGCTTGAGAATGCGGGTGTAGCCACCCTCGCGCTCGGTATAGCGCGGAGCGATGTCCGCGAAGATCTTGTGAACAAGCTCGCGATCGCCGAGCTCCGCAAGTGCAAGACGGCGCGAATGAACGTCGCCGCGCTTGCCCCAAGTGACGATCCGCTCGACAAGCGTGCGAACCTCCTTGGCGCGGGTCTCGGTGGTCTTGATCCGCTCGTTCAGGAAGAGGGCGCGCGCGAGGCTGCGGAGCATGGCCTTGGTGTGGCTGGCATCCGTTCCGAGCTTGCGTCCCTGCTTGGCATGTCTCATAGCGTGCTTCTCCTACCCAGCCAGGCCCAGGCCCATCGCCTGGAGCTTGTCCTTGACTTCCTCGATGGACTTGGCGCCGAAGTTCCTGATGTTCAGCAGATCGGCCTCAGAGCACTCGGTGAGCTGGCCGATCGTGTTGACACCCTGACGCTTAAGGCAGTTGTACGAACGCACGGAGAGGTCGAGCTCCTCGATCGGCGTGTCAAGAACACCCTCGTTCTCGTCAAGCGCCGCCGTGAAGATGCCCTCTTCGCTCACAGCCGTGACGGCCTGGTCCGCGAAGAGCGCCATGTGCTCGTTGATGATAAGTCCGGCCCGTGCGACTGCGTCGCTCGGGTCGACCGCACCGTTGGTCTCGACCTCGAGGACCAGGCGATCGTAGTCCGTGCGCTGGCCCACGCGGGTGTTCTGCACGACGTACGTGCAGCGCACAACCGGGCTGAACAGCGAATCGACCGTGATAACGCCGAGTGGATCCTCGGGACGCTTGTTACGGTCGGCGGTGACATAGCCGCGGCCGACACCGATACGGATGCTCATCTCGAGCTTGGCACCCTTCTCGAGGGTCGCAATGACCTGCTCGGGAGAGATGAGCTCGAACTCGGCCGGGACCTTGAGGTCCGCGCCCGTGACTTCACCCGGACCGGAAGCGCTCAGTGTGGCGACACCGTCGCCGGCACCGATGCCGGTCTCGCGGAACACCAGACCCTTGACGTTGAGCACGATGTCGGTGACGTCCTCGCGAACGCCCTCGATGCTCGAGAACTCGTGCTGCTTGCCTTCGACGCGGATCGAGGTAGCCGCCGCACCCTGCAGCGAACTCAGGAGCACGCGACGCATCGAGTTGCCGAGGGTGTAGCCGTAGCCGCGCTCGAGCGGCTCGACGACATAGCGAGCAGTACGCTCGTCGATGACATCGACTGCAACCTCTGGCCTCATGAACTCGGTCATGTAGAGAGCCTCCTTGGCCTCGATCAGTTCGTCTTACTTGGAGTACAGCTCGACGATGAGCTGCTCGCGAACCGGCGCGTCGATCTGATCGCGCGACGGAAGCGCAAGTACCTTGCCCTGAAGCTTCTCGACGTCGACCTCGAGCCAGCCCGGAATCTCCACCTTGGAGGAAGAGATGATGGCGGCCTTGACGACGGTCAGCTCCTTGGCTTTATCAGCAACCGCAACGACCTGACCCGGCTTCACACGGAACGACGGGATGTCTACCCGACGACCGTCCACCAGGAAGTGGCCGTGACGTACGTTCTGGCGAGCCTCATCGCGCGACGCCGCAAAACCAAGGCGGTACACGACGTTGTCCAAACGGCTCTCAAGCAGGCGCAACAGGTTCTCACCGGTGATGCCGGTCGTCCGGCTCGCCAGCTTGTAGTAGTTGCGGAACTGCTTCTCGAGGATCCCGTAGATCCTCTTTGCCTTCTGCTTCTCGCGAAGCTGGATGCGATACTCGCTGTCGCGAGGACGCTTCTTTCCCGCCATACCAGGCGGGTACGGGCGGCGCTCAATCGCGCACTTATCGCTATAGCAGCGATCGCCCTTTAGGAAAAGCTTGATACCTTCTCGGCGGCACAGTCTGCAGTCCGCCCCGGAATAGCGTGCCATAGGGGTGGTCCTCCCGAAGTTACACGCGGCGGCGCTTGCGCGGCCGACAACCATTGTGTGGGACAGGGGTGCAATCCTGGATGCTCGCGATCTCCAGGCCAGCGGCCTGAAGCGAGCGGATTGCGGTCTCGCGGCCCGAGCCCGGGCCTTTGACGAATACCGATACCTTGCGGAGGCCGTGCTCCTGCGCCATCTTCGCGCAGTTCTCGGCCGCCAGCTGCGCCGCGAACGGCGTGGACTTGCGCGAACCCTTGAAGCCTACCGTGCCGGCAGACTGCCATGAGATCACGTTGCCCGAAGGATCGGTGATGGTGATGATCGTGTTGTTGAACGTGCTCTTGATGTGTGCCTGGCCTACAGCGATATTCTTGCGCTCGCTGCGCTTCAGGCGGGTCTTTACTGTCTTCTTCTTGGCAACCATTGACTACTTGCCCTTCTTCTTCGCACCGATCTGACGGCGGGGGCCCTTGCGAGTGCGCGCATTGGTATGCGTGCGCTGGCCACGGACCGGCAGACCCTTGCGGTGACGGAGACCACGGTAGCAACCGATCTCCATCAGACGCTTGATGTTCTGCCCGACCTCACGGCGGAGGTCACCCTCGACCTTCAGATTGCGGTCGATGAACTCGCGAAGACGCACTACCTCTTCTTCGGTGAGGTTGCGGACGCGAGTGTTCGGGTCGATCCCGGTTTCCCGGAGGATCTGCTGGCTCGTCGTGAGCCCAATGCCGAATATGTAGGTCAATCCGATCTCTACGCGCTTCTCGCGCGGGAGGTCGACGCCTGCGATACGTGCCACGTGCTCCCTCCTACCTAACCCTGGCGCTGCTTGTGGCGGGGGTTCTCACAGATCACGAGCACCCGCCCGTGACGGCGGATGATCTTGCACTTCTCACACATCTTCTTGACTGACGGTCGTACCTTCATCGATATGGTCCTTTCGGATCATGCTCGTAGCTCTATCTACACACCCAGCCGCAGGTGTTTCGTTTCTGCGTTACGGGACACACCCACGGTGCCGGGTGTCTCCATAGGCGCTCACGACGCGGTTACTTGAACCGGTACGTGATTCTCCCCCTGCTCAGATCGTACGGGGACAGCTCGACGGTGACCTTGTCACCCGGAAGGATCCGGATGTAGTGCATGCGCATCTTGCCTGAGATGTGCGCAAGAATCTTGTGTCCGTTCTCCAACTCAACACGGAACATAGCATTCGGAAGGGGTTCGGTAACCGTCCCCTCCATCTCGATGGCATCATCGCGCTTTCCCAACTACACCTCTCCTTCACCACTGAGAAGCCGCAAACGTGAAGTATATCTCAGTCCTAGCGGCTCAGTCCACCCTTAACCTACTCGACCGTGAGAATTACCGGTCCGTCCTCGGTGACTGCGATCGTATGCTCGAAGTGTGCGGACAGCGATCCGTCCTCTGTCACGACCGTCCACCCGTCGTCAAGCGAGCGCACTTCATACCCGCCGGCATTGACCATCGGCTCGACGGCGAAGACCATGCCGGGCTTCAACTGTGCTCCTCGGCCAGCCTGCCCGAAGTTCGGAACCTGCGGCTCCTCGTGCATCGCACGGCCGATTCCGTGGCCGACATACTCGCGTACCACCGAGAAACCCGCAGCCTCGGCGACGTGCTGCACGGCCGCACCTATGTCGTACAGGCGCATGTTCGGGCGCATCTTGGCGATACCCGCCTCAAGTGAAGACCGCGTCGCATCCAGAAGCGCCCGCGCATCGGCACTGACCGCTCCTACCGGAAACGTCATCGCCGAGTCGCCGAAGAATCCGTCAACGACGGCACCGCAATCGACCGAGAGGATGTCGCCCTCGTTCAGGACCCGCTTGCCGGGAATCCCATGGACCACTTGCTCGTTAACCGACGTACACAGCGTTGTCGGAAACCCTTGGTAGCCGAGAAACGCCGGCCTGGCGCCTTGAGAGCGGATGTACTCCTCGGCAATCGCGTCGAGTTCGCCGGTGGTGACACCGGGGCGAACCGCCTCGCCTACGAGACGAAGCGCGACGGCCGTCACGCGACCGGCCTCGCGCATCATCTCGATCTCAACAGGCGACTTGAGCACGATCACGAAGGGTTATGCCTCCACGATCGCGCGCACATCGCCGAACACGTCATCGGCGGAGCGGTTGCCGTTCACCGAACGCAACATGCCTTTATCCTTGTAGTACGCGATCAGAGGAGCAGTCGAGCGCTCGTAGACGTCAAGCCGGTTCGTGACGGTCTCGACCGTGTCATCGTCGCGCTGCAGCAACTCGCCGCCGCACGCGGGACACACGCCATTCGCGGTCTCTGGCTGCGACACGACGTTGAAGATCGCTCCGCACTGCTTGCAGGTACGGCGAGCAGTGAGGCGCTCGACCAGCGCATTCTTCTCCACATCGATGCTGATCACAGCATCGAGCGTCTTGCCGAGCTCGGCCAGTGCCGTGCCAAGCGCGTCGGCCTGCACGACCGTTCGGGGAAAGCCGTCGAGGATGAAGCCCTTCTCGGCGTCTGGCTCCTGAAGGCGCGCCTTCACGAGGCCGATGACGACCATGTCGGGCACGAGCTCGCCTTTGTCCATGTAACCCTTCGCGGCGAGGCCGAGCGGCGTCTGATTCGCAACCGCCTTGCGCAGGATGTCGCCGGTCGAGATGTGCGCGTATCCGAACGCCTCGATCAGCTTGGCCGCCTGCGTTCCCTTGCCGGCGCCCGGTGCGCCAAGAAGCATGATGTTCATCTGGCGTCTCTCCCCTACTTGAAGAAGCCGTCGTAGTGACGCATCTTCAGCTGGCTTTCGAGCTGCGTCATCGTCTCGAGGGCGACGCCGACCATGATGAGGATCGATGTCCCACCGAACGACTTAAGCAGCGGTGATGCCGTTGCCTGGAATTCGAAGAGGATCTGCGGAAGGACCGCTATAGCAGCAAGGAAGAGCGCACCCGGAAGCGTGATCCTGTTGAGCACGTTCTCGATGTACGTCACCGTCTGCTTGCCCGGACGGACGCCCGGGATGAACCCGCCGTTCTTGCGGAGGTTGTCTGCAAGGTCGATCGGGTTGAAGACAAGAGCCGTATAGAAGTACGTGAAGAACACGATGAACACCGCGTACAGGATGATGTGCACGGTACCCTGCGACAGCATCTTCGACATGCTGCTCAGCCAGGCGACCCTCGGGAAGAACTGGGCGAGCGTTGCCGGGAAGAGCAGGATCGAGGATGCAAAGATGATCGGGATGACGTTCGCGCCGTTCACCTTGAGCGGAATGTACGTTCCCTGGCCGCCATACACTCGGCGACCGACAACGCGTTTGGCGTACTGCACCGGGATCCGACGCTGGCCGCGCTCCATGAAGATGACCGCGGCGACGACGATGAGCGACATCGCCAGCAGGATGACCGTGGCATACCACGCCTGCAGCTGCACCGAGTTGATGATCGTCACCGGGAAGCGGGAGACGATGCTCGCGAAGATCAGGAGCGACATGCCGTTGCCCACACCGCGCTGTGTGACAAGCTCGCCCATCCACATGATGAATGCGGTACCGGCAAGAAGGCTGATCACGATGATGACCTGGTTGAAGAACGAGAAGCTGATGCCGAGGCCGCCGCTACTGGCGGGAGCCTGGAATACCGACAGCAGACCCACCGACTCGACAAGACCGATCGCCAGCGTGAGGTACCGAGTCGTCTGCGTGATCTTGCGCTGACCAGCCTCGCCCTCTTTCGACCAGCGCTCCAGCGTCGGGATGACCGCCTGGAGCAGCTGCATGATGATCGACGACGTGATGTACGGCATGATTCCGAGCGAGAAGATCGCGAAGTTCTCGAGCGCGCCACCCGCGAACAGGTTCAGCAGGCCGAGCGCTGCCCCCGACTGCACGAGTTCCTTCACGGAACCCGGGTCGACGCCGGGCACAGGGATATGCGCACCGACGCGGTACAGAGCGATGATGCCTAGCGTGAAGAGAATCTTCTTGCGAAGATCCGGAATCCTGAATGCGTTGACGAGTGCCTCGATCACGGCTGTTCGACCGTCCCTCCGGCTGCCTCGATCTTCACCTTCGCGGGGGCGGAGACCTTGTCGACGTTCACGGTCAACGCCTTCGTGATCTCGCCATCGCCGAGGACCTTGACTGGCATCGTCTTGGACTTGATGACGCCCTTGGCGAACAGGGAGTCGACGTTGACGGTCTCACCCTTGGCATACAGGCCATCGAGGCGAGACACGTTCACGACCGCGTACTCGACGCGGTTGCGGTTCTTGAACCCAGGGAGCTTCGGCATACGCATCGCAAGCGGGTTCTGCCCACCCTCGAAGCCGGGACCCTTGCCTCCGCCGGAGCGGGAGTTCTGTCCTTTGTCGCCACGGCCGGACGTGCCGCCGTGACCGCTACCGTGTCCGCGACCGACGCGCTTGCGGTCCTTCCGCGAACCCGGAGCCGGGAAGAGGTCGTTGATCTGCATAGCTTGTCTCGCTCCTATTCATCGCTCCCGGAGCACTGCCCCGGTGCCGGCCGCTCGCCGCCGACTGACTGCCAATTCGGCGCAGATGCGCCTACTAGAGCTCCTCGACCTTGAGGAGATGCTTGACCTTGAAAACCATACCGCGGATAACCGGCGTGTCGGCCTGCTCCACGGTGTCATTGATGCGCTTGAGACCGAGCGCACGCACGGTGCCCCGCTGATCCGCAGGGGTGCCGATGATGCTCTTGACCTGCGTGATGCGCAGCATGGCCGTCTTCTGTACTTTCGCCATGATGCTAGCCCTCCTTGCCGTAGATCTCAGCCACGGTCTTGCCGCGGCGCTTGGCGATGTCCTCGGCACTTGCCAGGTCCTGAAGACCCTTTGCGGCCGCCTTCACCATGTTCAGCGCGTTGTTGGTGCCAAGCGACTTCGAGAGAACGTCGCTCACGCCACCAAGCTCGAGAAGGGCGCGCACCGGACCGCCGGCGATAACACCGGTACCGGGAGCGGCGGGCTTCAGGAGTACCTTGCCGGCACCGTACTCACCGAGAATGGCGTGAGGAATGGTGGTTCCTGCAAGCGGGAACGTGAACATGTTCTTCTTCGCGTCTTCGACGCCCTTCTTGATTGCGACGGGGACTTCGGCGGACTTGCCCATGCCGACTCCGACGCGGCCCTTGCCGTCACCAACGACGACCAGCGCGGTCAGCGAGAAACGCCGACCACCCTTGACGACCTTGGATACACGATTGATATAGACGACCTTCTCCTGAAGTTCGGAAACAGGTGCGTTATCGCGTTCGCGTGCCATCAACAACCTCCCTTAGAACGTCAGGCCGGCGCCACGGGCGCCCTCGGCGAGGGACTTGACGCGGCCGTGATAGAGGCGTCCACCACGGTCGAAAACGACCTGCGTGATGCCGGCTTCGATCGCACGGCGAGCAACGAGCTCACCGACGGCCTTCGCAGCATCGATATTCGAGCCAGACTTAAGCGCGCCCTTGAGCTCTGCATCGAGCGTCGAGGCAGCAGCCACCGTGCGGCCTGAGCCGTCATCGATGACCTGGGCGTAGATGTGCGCGTTCGACCTGGTGACACGGAGGCGGGGCCGCTCGGCGGAACCGCTCACCTTGCCGCGGACGCGGCGCTGGCGGCGAGCCAGCGCTGCTGCCTTTGCCTTGGTCTTATCCATCGTTCCGTTCCACTCTCCTCATGTCGCACCCGCGATTGCGGCGCGGCGATCGATGCTCTACTTGGCGGCCTTACCCAGCTTGCGGCGAACCTTCTCGCCCGCGTAGCGCACGCCCTTGCCCTTGTAGGGCTCCGGCGGACGCAGCTTGCGAATCTCGGCGGCCACCTGGCCGACACGCTGCTTGTCGATACCGCTGACGCTGATCTTCGTCGGCGCGGGTACCTCGAAGGTGATACCGGGCTCGGCCACGACCACGACAGGGTGGCTGAAGCCCAGGCTCATATCCAGATCGGAGCCCTTGAGCGCGGCACGATAACCCACGCCCACGATCTCAAGATCCTTCTTGAAGCCTTCCGACACGCCGATCACCATGTTGGAGATGAGCGTGCGGGTAAGACCGTGCAACGAGCGATGACGACGCTCGTCAGTTGGACGGCTGACGACGATGGCGCCGTCCTCCATTCCGATGATCATATCCTTGTCGAATACCGAGCTGAGGGTGCCCTTGGGGCCCTTCACCACGACCTCGGATCCATTGATGGTCACCTCGACCCCGGACGGGACCGGGATGGGCTGCTTGCCGATTCGAGACACGGCTATCGCTCCTTTCTCAGTCCGCCAGTTACCAGATGTACGCGATCACTTCGCCGCCGATACCGGCAGCGCGGGCTTTCTTCTCGGTCATGACGCCGTTGGACGTGGAGATGACGGCGATGCCCAGCCCACCAAGGACGCGGGGAAGCTCGTCCTTCTTGGCGTAGACGCGCAGACCGGGCTTGCTGATCCGGCGGATGCCGGTGATGGTCCGCTGCTTCTTGGGGCCGTACTTCAACGTGATCTCGAGCGTCGCCTGCGGCTCGCCCGGCTTCACGACGTACTCCTCAACGTAGCCTTCATCCTTCATGATGCGCGCGATCTCCACGAGCTTGTTGGACGAGGGCATGGAGACCGAGGACTGGAACGCCGAGTTCGCGTTGCGCACGCGAGTCAACATGTCGGCGATGGGGTCTGTCATGCTCATTTATAACCTCCTATGGTTGGACGCTTCAGGCTCACCGGTTCGTCTACGCCCATGACGCAGACGCCTTGCGGGCCACGAATGCCGCCTGTGGCCGGTGGCCTACCAGCTCGCCTTGCGAACGCCGGGAAGCTCGCCACGGCTGGCAAGCTCACGGACGCACACGCGGCACAGACCGAACTGGCGGTAGAACGCGCGCGGACGACCGCAACGCGTGCACCGGTTCACCGCACGCACGCTGAACTTCGGCGTACGCTTGGCCTTGGCGATCATCGACTTCTTTGCCACTGGGTGACCTCCTTGCCAGGACCATCCGCCTTCCGGACGAATGATCCGCGCTTATCTATCGCTTGAACGGGAATCCGAACGCATCAAGCAGTGCCCGGCATTCCGCGTCTGTCTTCGCACTGGTGACGAACGTGATATCCATGCCACGAACCCGATCGACCTTGTCGTAGTCGATCTCGGGGAAGATCAGCTGCTCGGTCACACCGAGCGAGTAGTTGCCGCGGCCGTCGAACGCAGTCGCGCTGATACCGCGGAAGTCGCGGATGCGCGGCAGCGCCGTCGACAGCAGGCGGTCCAGGAACTCCCACATGCGATCGCCGCGAAGGGTGACCTTCGCACCGATGGGCATACCCTGGCGGACCTTGAAGCCGGCGATGGACTTCTTCGCACGAGTGATCGCGGGCTTCTGCCCGGCGATGATCGTGAGGTCGGCCATGGCCACCTCAAGCTGCTTGGGGTCCGCAACTGCCGCACCGACACCGATGTTGAGCACGATCTTCTCAAGCCTCGGCACCTGGTTTACGTTGCCGTACTGCTGGCTCTCCATGAGCGCAGGCACGATCTCGCTGCGATACTTGTCTTTCAATCGGGGTGTCACGTGTACTCCTACCTCCGTGTTCCGCGCCCGTCAGATTCCGACCCGACGGGACTTGCCACCCCGGCGCGTGTGCGCCGGGAGTCGACTACTTGTCGATGTCCTTGCCGCACTTCTTGCATACGCGAATACGCGTGCCTTCGTCGCGGCGGCGGCCAGCACGCGTCGGCTGGCTGCAACTCGGACATACGAGCATCACGTTCGAGACGTGGATGGTCCCCTCCATCTCGATGATGCCACCTTGCTGATTGCCCTGGCTCGGGCGGACGGCCTTCTTCATCATGGCGACGTTCTCGACCACGACGCGCTGCTTCTCGGGAAGCGAGCGAAGGACCTTGCCTTCCTTGCCCTTGTCCTTGCCGGCGATGACGCGGACCTTGTCGCCCTTGCGGACTGTCATTGAGTTTGCCATTACTGCGTCACCTCCTAGAGGACTTCCGGTGCGAGCGAGACGATCTTCATGAACTTGCGATCACGAAGCTCACGCGCCACCGGGCCGAAGATACGGGTTCCGCGAGGGTTGCCGGCGGCATCGATGATGACCGCGGCGTTCTCGTCGAACTTGATGTAGCTGCCGTCGGGACGGCGGACTTCCTTCTTGCAGCGCACGACGACCGCCTTGACGACATCGCCTTTCTTGACGTTGCCGTTCGGGGTCGCTTCTTTCACGGCGCACACGATCGTGTCGCCGACATACGCATACCGGCGCTTGGATCCGCCGAGAACCTTGATGCACGCTACCTTACGTGCACCTGAGTTGTCGGCGACTTTGAGCCGCGTCTCCTGCTGGATCATCTGTTCCTCCGTCTTGCCTACCCGGTCATCAAGCCACGCTCATGTGGCCGAGCGGACCGGTGCTACTTGGCCTTCTCCACGATCTCCACGAGACGCCACCGCTTGAGCTTGGAGATCGGACGCGTCTCCATGATAAGAACGCGATCGCCGACCTGCGCGACGTTCTCCTCATCGTGGGCGTGGAGCTTGTTGCTGCGAGTGATCATCTTGCCGTAGAAGGCGTGCTTCTTGCGCTCTTCGACAAGAACCACACAGGTCTTGTCGCCGCTCGCCGAGACGACGAGGCCCTGGCGCTCCTTCCGGCGGTTACGGTCGGTAGTCATCCGTCATCCCTTCCTTGCCGTCTATGACGCCTGGCTGCGGGCGGCCGCGATCTCGCGGGCGCGCAGCTCAGTGTGCAGACGGGCGATGTCCTTCTTGACGGCCTTGATGCGGCCCGGGTTGTCCAGCTGACCGGTCGCCAGCTGGAAGCGAAGGTTGAACAGCTCCGTACGAGCATCCTTCAGCTTCTGTGCAAGCTCCTGGTCCGCGAGACCCTTGATTTCTACTGCGTTCATTTATGCTTCACCGCCAGATTCGGCTCTGGTAACGAACTTGCACTTGATCGGGAGCTTCTGGGCCGCAAGGCGCATTGCCTCCTTGGCGACCTCTTCGCTGACACCGGCCAGCTCGAACATAACGCGACCGGGCTTCACGACAGCAACCCACTTCTCCGGGTTACCCTTACCGGAACCCATGCGGGTCTCGGCGGGCTTCTGCGTAACGGGCTTGTCCGGGAAGATATTGATCCAAACCTTACCGCCACGCTTCATGTAGCGGGTCATCGCGATACGAGCGGCCTCGATCTGCCGGTTCGTGATCCACGCGCCTTCCATGGCCTTTAGACCATAGTCGCCGAACGTGACCTGTGTGCCGCCCTTGGCCGAACCCTTCATGTGACCGCGCTGAACCTTGCGGTGCTTAACTCGCTTGGGCAGAAGCATCTCTACGCTCTCCCTTCGCCCTCACGCCGGCGGCCGCGACCGCTCGGGCGCTCCCGCTCCGAGCGCGGACGCTCGGTGGTGCGCTCGTCAACCATTTCCTGGCCGGGAAGCTTGTCGCCCCGGTAGACCCACACCTTGACGCCGATGACGCCGAAGGTGGTGACCGCATCCACTGCGCCGTAGTCGATCTTGGCGCGCAGGGTGTGCAGCGGCACGCGACCCTCGCGATACCACTCACGACGACCCATCTCGGAACCGCCGAGGCGACCCGAGCACTGGATCCTGATGCCGAGAGCGCCGCTCTTCATAGCGCTCGTGACGGCCTTCTTCATCGCACGGCGGAACGAGACGCGAGCAACGAGCTGCTCGGCAACGCTCTGTGCCACGAGAACGGCGTCGAGCTCAGGCCGCTTGATCTCGACGATGTTGATCGCAACCGGACGACCGGCGAGCGTCTCGAGCTCCTTGCGGAGAACGTCGACCTCGGCGCCCTTCTTCCCGATGACGATACCGGGACGTGCGGTCCAGATCTCGGTGATCACCTTGTCGCCCTTGCGCTCGATATCGACGCGCGAGACGGCAGCGCGGCGAAGCTTGAGCTTCAGGTACTTGCGGATCGCGAGATCCTCAGCGAGGACCTTGTCGTAGTCCTTCGCCTGGAACCAGCGCGAGCGCCAGTCCTCGGTGATGCCGAGTCGGAACCCGGTAGGGTAAACCTTCTGACCCATGGCGGCCTACGCCTCCTCTCGCTGCTTGACGACTACCGTGATATGGCTGGTGCGCTTGTTGATACGGAACGCACGGCCCATGGCACGAGGGCGAATACGCTTGAGCGTCGGACCCTCGTCCACGTACGCCTGCGAGACGAAGAGCGTCTCCGGCTTGACCTTCAGGTTCTTCTCGGCGTTTGCCGCGGCGCTGTGAACCACCTTGGCGACGATCTCAGCGGCGCTGCGATCCGAGAACTTGAGGATCGCCTCTGCCTCGGCGACTGACTTGCCGCGCACGAGGTCGATGACGAGCCGCGCCTTGCGCGGTGCCACCCTCACGAATCTCGCTGTTGCTCTGGCTTCCATCTACTCGAACCTCCGACTACGACCGGCTTGCGCGCTTGTCGCGCGTGGCCGGGGTCACGACCGACCGGTGCTTATCGCTTGCCCTTTTTCCTGTCCTCGGCGTGCCCACGGAACGTGCGCGTCGGGGAAAACTCGCCGAGCTTGTGGCCGACCATCGACTCGGTCACGTAGACCGGGACGTGCTTGCGACCGTCGTGGACTGCGATCGTGTGACCCACCATCTCCGGGAAGATAGTGGACGAACGCGACCACGTCTTGATGACCTTCTTCTCGCCGGCCTCATTCATCGCGTGAATCCGCTGCAGCAGACGCGGCTCGACGTAGGGTCCCTTCTTAAGGCTTCTGCTCATGGCTTTGAACTCCAGCTCCTCTACGACCCGCTACTTCTTGCGGCGGCGGATGATCATCTGGTTGGACGCCTTCTTCTTGGAACGGGTGCGGTGGCCCTTGGTGGGCACGCCCCACGGCGTCACCGGATGGCGACCGGCGGTCTTGTTCTTGCCCTCGCCACCACCGTGCGGGTGGTCGACCGGGTTCATCGCAGTACCACGAACCGTCGGGCGAACGCCGGCCCAGCGCTTGCGGCCGGCCTTACCGATCGAGATGCCTTCGTGCTCCGGGTTGCCGACCACACCGATCGTGGCGCGGCAGACGAGCGGAACCATACGCATCTCCGAGGAGGGCATACGCAGGATCGCGTACGGGCCTTCCTTCGCCATGAGCTGTGCCGAGGTTCCAGCGGAGCGGGCAATCGCCGCACCGCGTCCCGGCTGAAGCTCGATGGCATGCACGACCGTACCGGTCGGGATCTTCTCGAGTGGCAGCGCGTTGCCGGGCTTGATGTCAGCATCGACGCCCGACATGACGAAGTCGCCGACCGACAGCTTCTGCGGGCACAGGATGTACCGCTTCTCACCGTCAGCGTAGTGCAGAAGCGCGATGCGGGCCGACCTGTTCGGGTCGTACTCGATCGTCGCTACCTTGGCAGGAACGCCATCCTTGTTGCGCTTGAAATCGATCTTGCGGTAGCGGCGCTTATGACCGCCGCCCTGGTGACGCGTGGTAATACGACCGTTGTTGTTGCGACCGCCGTTTTTCGGCAGTGGCTCCAGCAGCGACTTCTCCGGGGTCGACCGTGTGATCTCCGCGAAATCGGAGACCGTCTGGAAACGGCGACCCGGCGAGGTCGGCTTGTACTTCTTCAGTCCCATGTCCTCTCCTTCCGTCCGATGGCCGCGTCGCCTGGGACTGAGCGTCTTTCACACGCTCGGCGACTCGACGCCGGACCTACCACGGTGCCGGGCGACTCCATTGTGGAGCTCGAACCGGCAACCATCATCAAACCCAGGGTGCTCTAGCGACCCTCGAACAGATCGATCTTCTCGCCGTCTTTCAGCGTGACGATCGCTTTCTTCCACGTGCGGGTGACACCCTTGCTGTAACGCAGCCGGCGGGGCTTGCCCGGCACGTTGATCGTGTTCACGCCCTTGACGGTCACACCGAAGATCTCCTCGATGGCCTGAGCGATATGCGGCTTGCTTGCGTGCTTGTCCACCTCGAACGTGTAGCGATTGAGCTCCATGAGCGCATACGACTTCTCGGACACGATGGGGCGGATGATGATGTTACGCGCGTCATACATTACTTCAGCACCCCCTCAAGCCACTCGAGCGCCGGCTTGGAGAACAGAACCGACTGATTGTCGACGAGGTCATACGTGTTCGCCTCGGAGGCGGTGATGATACGCGCCTTCGGGAGATTCCGGAACGAGAGGATCGTGTTCACGTCGTCGTTCTCGACGACGATCGTGACGCGCTTCTCGATGCCGAGGGCCTTGAGGATGGCTGCAGCCTGCTTGGTGGACGGCTCGGTGATGCCGAAACCGTCGACCACATAGAGCTCGCCGTCATTGTTCTTGGCCGAGAGAACACTGCGCATCGCAAGCTTGACGACCTTGTTCGGCACCTTGAAAGCGTAGCTACGCGGCGTCGGCCCGAAGATCACGCCGCCGCCCTTCCACTGACCGGAGCGGATGCTGCCCTGACGAGCACGACCGGTGCCCTTCTGGCGCCATGGCTTCGCTCCGCCACCGGAGACCTCGCTGCGGCCTTTGGTGTCGTGCGTGCCCTGGCGACGCGCAGCCATCTGGCTTCGCACCACCTGATGCACCGCAAACGTATTGGGTGCGATGGCGAAGACGGTGTCGGCGAGATCCGCCGTGCCCACCTTCTTGCCACTCATGTCTTTAACTTCAACAGTTGCCATCGTTCACTCCTTGAAAAAGCCCGCCGCTCTCAGCGGTGATCAGGCGAGTCGGATCGTCAGGAAGCCGTCCTTGCCGCCGGGCACTGCGCCCTTGACGATGAGCAGATTCTGCTCGGCGTCGGTCCTCACAACCTCGAGGTTGCGCACAGTCACGGTCTCGCTACCCATATGGCCAGGCATGCCGACGCCCTTGAGGACGCGCGACGGGCTGGCGCACATGCCGACCGAACCCGGAGCACGGTGGAAGTGCGAACCGTGACCACCGGGACCACCCTTGAAGTTGTGGCGCTTCATGACACCCGCGAAACCTTTACCCTTGCTGGTGCCCGTGACATGCACGTGCATCCCGGGCTCAAAGCCATCGACGGTGATCTTGTCGCCGAGCTTGAACTCCTCGCCATCCTCCAGGCGCACCTCTGCGAGATAGCGCGTAGGAGTGACACCGGCCTTCTTGAAGTGACCGGCCTGCGGCTTGTTGACCTTCGACTCCTTGATGTCCCCGTAGCCGAGTTGGACGGCACGGTAGCCGTCGCGCTTCTCGGTGCGGATCATCGCCACGACGCAGGGGCCGGCTTCGATGACGGTGCACGGAATCAGCTTGTCGTCAGCGCTCCAGATCTGGGTCATGCCCAGCTTCCTGCCGAGGATCGTCTTTGCCATTACAGCTCACCTTCTGCTTCGTGCGGTCTTGGGACCCGTTCGGCACACCTGTGCCGCTCCCAGAGGACCGCGTCCTCACACCGGCGGACGCCCGCCGGATCATAACCCAACCAGTCGTCGACTAGAGCTTGATCTCGATGTCGACGCCCGCCGGCAGGTCAAGACGCATCAGAGAGTCGACCGTCTTGGGGGTCGGCTCGAGGATGTCGATCAGACGCTTGTGCGTCTTCATCTCGAAATGCTCGCGGCTGTCTTTGTTCACATGCGGTGACCGAATCACGCAATACAGATTGCGCTCGGTCGGCAGCGGGATGGGACCCGCGACCTTTGCGCCCGTCTTCTGCGCAGTCTCCACGATGAGCTTCGTGGACTGATCCACGATCTCGTGATCGTACGCCTTGAGCCGGATTCGTATCTTCTGGTTCGCCAACACTCAACCCTCCGTCGACGGTCGTTAC
>RCMX01000006.1:666918-816223 GCA_004348925.1 Actinomycetota bacterium | reverse complement strand
CAAGGTGAAACCGCGAATTTCGGGGGCCTGGAGAGGCTCCAAGAGGTCGTTCTAACGCATTTGCGCATCAGCTGCGCGCCGATGCCTTACGCCAAGTCTAGCGCTTGTCGCGTCTGCTGGATGCGCTTGTTAGACACGCGGCCGGAGACTACTTGGAAGCCTCCGATTTGGCGCTGCGCCAATCACGCACCGCCCCAGCGATCGCCATCGGTACGCCGATAGCGAGCAGAACGACGACTGGAAAGAGCACGAACACGCCAGCGGCGACGCGTCCCTTCGCGAGCGAGCCGTAGAAGCCCGACGGCATCGCGAGCAGAACCCCGGCAGTCACGATCACGTCCGCGATGAGTACCGCGCCAACAACGGTCCGATACATGCGTGGTGGACGTGCAGTCTCGCTCGACACCCGATGGCTCCCCCGCCGTGTCTAACAATGAATGTACTGTCTCGGTACGCGATGGGCGCAGCTAGGAAATGTCCGTGTAAGAGAATACCTCCGCGCCCCAGGCTGAGTTTGCACCATCGCGCGGCGCGATTCAATCTCGGTTGTCGGGACTCAGCTCACTCGCTCCAGTCGCTCGGCAATCCAGACCTTGATGATGGACTGTCGGGTCACGCCAAGTCTCGCGGCCTCTCGATCGAGAGATTCCACCATCCACACCGGGAAGTCGACGTTTACCCGCTTGTGTCGTCTGTTGGGTCGGATGACGCTGGACATGTCGAGATCATCCATGATGTCCTCGATGCCGTCGTCGAACTTCTTGTCGAACTCACTCGCATTCATACGCTCGCACCTCCGTTTGACGCGCCCTCCGTACCGAGATGATGCTAATCGCGCCCCCTCGGTTTGTGATCACCGCGGACCAGTGCTTTTCTCCGATGACCCCGATGAACACGAGCCTTGGCTCCCCTGCTGCACGGGCGGCGACTCGCACCAGATTGTCATCCAACCAGAGCGCTCGCGCCTCAACGAAGTCGATACCGTGCTTCACCTTGTTGGCTTCGCTCTTGGCGTGATCGTACTCGAAGGTGTTGGGTGCGATGTGTTCTTCCCTAGACATATAGCTTCTATACCTTTTCTATCCGACCCAAAAGGCAATGCCGGGAGAACGGATGTGCGCTTGTACAGTCTGTGTAAGCGGAGTGGCGAGGGTTGCGGCGAAATGCTCACAGCGCGTCGAACGGGCTCTTCACCCCGAGTCCGCCTTTGTTGAGCACGTGGGTGTAGATCATCGTCGTGTTCAGGCTCTTGTGGCCCAGCAGCTCCTGGATCGTCCGGATGTCGTAGCCGCTTTCGAGAAGGTGCGTCGCGAACGAGTGCCGCAGCGTGTGGCACCCAACATGCTTGGGCACGCCCGCCGCTCGGGCCGCCTCGGCAACTGCACGCTGCACAAGCGTTGCGTGGACGTGATGGCGTCCCTCGGCACCGGTCTGCTTGTTGCACCAGCGCCGCTCCTGCGGGAAGACCCACTGCCACGTCCACTCCGTCGCGGCGTTGGGGTACTTGCGATCCAGCGCGTCTGGCAGCACCACTCGGCCCCACCCCGCCGCAAGATCCCGCTCGTGCGTTTCCCTCGCTCGGGACAATTGCTCGCGCAACGCAGGCTTCAGCGAGTCCGGCAGCATCGTCACGCGGTCCTTCGCGCCTTTGCCGTTGCGGACCGTGATCTCGCCGCGATCGAAATCGACGTCTTGCACGCGCAGCCGCAGGCATTCCATGAGTCGCAGCCCCGAGCCGTACATGAGCGACGCCATGAGCCACTTGTCACCGGGCAGCTGCTCGAGCAACGCGCGCACCTCGACACGCGTCATCACCACCGGGAGTCGCTGCGGCTTCCGGGCGCGGATGACGCCATCAAGCTCCCCGATCTCGCGCCCCAACACGTGCCGATACAGGAACAGCAACGCCGAGAGGGCCTGCGTCTGCGTTGACGCGGCCACATGCTCATCCACTGCCAGATGCGTCAGATAGACGTTGATCTCGACCTCGCCCATCCCGGCGGGATGACGCAATCCGTGAAAGTGGATGAACCGTCGCACCCACAGGCAGTACGCCGTCTCCGTACGGCGGCTGTAGTGGCGCGAGCGCAGTGCCGCTCGCAGCTCCCCGATCAGTTGTCCCGGACGCGGCGCGGAGTCCACGCCTCACCCCCTCGGCTGGGATTTCGCCGAGCATAGCGAGCAGCCCTTAACCTGCGCTTGCCGGACGCTAACCCGAAACGCCCTGCACGCGGAGCCGGTCGTGTCTCGGCCGTTGCCTTTCCGCGTTGTCCGATTTCGCGATTCGGGAAAAAGCTGTGCTAGAACCCGTCGCTCCCACACGAGAACGGACGCATGATGGACACGCACGGGCAGCCGATCGAGAGGCCCACCGAATCAGCCGAGCACGACATGCTGTCGGCTATCGTCGACGGGACGTCCGATGCCGTCTACGTGAAGGATTTGCACGGTCGCTACCTCCTCTTCAACACCGCAGCATCTGTGATCGTGGGCAAGCCCGCTGCCGAAGTCCTCGGCGCGGATGACACGGCGATTTTCGCGGCCGATGAAGCGCGCATGATCATGGAGGGCGATCGTGGCGTCATGGATGCAGGTGAGGTGCAGACGTACGAGGAGACGCTCACCGATGCCGACGGCCACACGCGCACGTTCCTCTCGACGAAAGGACCCACACGCGACGCGCAGGGCCGCGTGACCGGCATCTTCGGAATCGCGAGGGACATCACGCCGCTACGTGAGGCAGAACTCGCCGAGCGCCGCATCGCCGAGCGACTGCAGTCGACAATGGACTCGATGCTGGAAGGCTGCCAGATCATCGGGTTCGACTGGCGCTACATCTACATCAACGACGCCGCGCAGCAACACAACCGGCGACCTCGCGAGGCTATGCTCGGGCAGGTCTATACCGACATATGGCCCGACGTCGAACTCACAGAAGTCTACGAGAGAATCAGAACCTGCCTGGAGATGCGCGTGGGACATCGGATGGACAACGAGTTCCGGTTTCCGGACGGGACGGTCGGTTGGTTCGAGCTCGACATCCAGCCTGTTCCGGAGGGCGTGTTCATACTCTCCATCGACATCACGCAGCGCAAACATGCCGAGAACGAGCTCGCGGTGCATCGCGACCACCTCGAAGAGCTGGTGAGGTCTCGCACCCGGGAGCTTGAGGCCGCCGCGGCGGAGCTCACCCGGGTAAACCGTGAGCTTCAGAGCGCCACGCAGGCGAAGAACGAATTCCTCGCAAGCATGAGTCACGAGCTCAGAACGCCGCTCAACTCCATCATCGGCTTCTCGGACATGATGTCCAAAGGCCTGGTCGGCGCGCTCGACGATGAGCAGAAGAAGCAGATCGGGATGATCAACAGGTCGGGCCTCCATCTCCTGTCGCTCATCAACGACGTGCTCGACCTTGCGAAGATTGAAGCAGGCGCAGTGACGCTTGAGATCGAGGAGTTCGACCTCGCCACCGTCGTTGCGGAGACGGCGGCAACGCTGCGTCCTCTTGCCGCGAGCAAGGGGGTCGGCCTGCTTGCCGAGACGGTATCGCACTGCACGATCGAGAGCGACCGTCACAAGATCGTACAGGTGCTGCTCAATCTCGGTGGAAACGCGATCAAGTTCACCGACGCCGGCACCGTATCGATCGAAATGGTACCGACCGGATCGGACGTCCGTATCACGGTCAAGGACACCGGCCGAGGCATCCCGGCCGAGCAGCTCGATCGGATCTTCGATGCGTTCACACAGGTGCACCACCCGGACAACACACGGCCGGAGGGAACCGGGCTCGGTCTAGCCATATCCCGCCAGTACGCCGAGCTGCTCGGCGGACAGGTGCTCGTGAGCAGTACCCCGGACGTCGGCTCCACGTTCACGCTCGTCTTGCCGCGGCGCTGAGGGGCCTACGGGGCCAAGGCCAGGTCGAGGTGCTGCCGCGAGGCACGGGCACGCATCACGATCTCCTGCGCACTTCGAAGCAGACGTGGATCTTCGGGTTGCGCTCAAAGTCCGGCGGTATAGTCGCGTTGGTGACGTTTTGGATGTCGAGCTCGGGCAGTTCCTCGAAGGCGAGCTTGAACTTGCGGAAGTTGTTCGAGAACACCAGCACGCCGTCTGAGGCGAGCAGCGCAGCCGTGTCGCGCAGGAGCGCCACGTGGTCGCGCCGCACGTCAAAGGTGCGCTCCCCCATCTTCTTGGAGTTCGAGAACGTTGGCGGATCGAGGAAGATGAGCCCGTACGGCTGCACGTGCCCTACCTCGATTCGCTTGCGCTCATCGACGATCCACGAGAGCACGTCGGCGCGCTCAAAGCGAACGGTGTTGCTCTCGGCATAGCCGTTGAGTGCAAGGTTGCGGCGCGCCCAGTTGAGGTACGTCGCCGACATGTCCACGGTGGTCACAGACGTCGCCCCGCCGACCGCGGCATACACGCTCGCCACGCCGGTGTAGCCGAACAGGTTCAAGAAGCGCTCGCCGTCGGCGAACTCGCGCAGCGCCTGCCGCGTGAGCCGGTGGTCGAGGAAGAGCCCCGTGTCGAGATAGTCGTGCAGGTTCACAAGCACACGCAGGCCGTTCTCGGCCACTTCGATCTGCGTGCCGAGGGTGTCCTCCCGGCGCTCGTACTGCGACTCGCCGCGCTGGCGCTTGCGCACCTTCACCGCGACGTCTTCCGGCGCCACGCCAAGCACCTCCGGCACAGCCGCGACAACCTCGGCCAGGCGCTCCTCGGCACGAGCGGAGTCGATCTGAGGCGGCGGCGCGTACTCCTGGATGTGCGCGAATCGGCGGCCCGCATCGGGACCGGCGCCTTCGTAGATGTCGATCGCCACGGCGTACTCGGGCAGGTCAGCGTCGTACACACGCCAGCACGTGATGCCTTCTCGGCGGGCCCACTTGCCCAGGTGCCGCAGGTTCTTGCGCACGCGGTTCACGAACATCTCCGCACCCGAGGAAAGGCCGAGCGGGGCCGGGCGGACCTCGGCGCGCACGACTCTGACCGAGAGTTCGAAGAGGTAGAGCTTGGTCTCGACCGCGCCGTTCATGAACGCGTACGACTTGTGCGAGCGCAGCTTGGTAGCGCGCGCGAGGTCGGGCTCGCTCGTGAGAATCGCGGCGGTCCAGCCGTCGAAGCTCTCTACGAGCCGCTCGCCCAGACGCGCGTAAAGCGCGGGCAGGTCCTCCCCGCTGCCGAGACGCACGCCGTACGGCGGGTTGGTGATCACGAGTCCCGGCGCGGCGCCCGCAGGCGGTGCCGTGTGTGCGAGCTCGCGCACGTCGAGCGTGACCGCGTCGCCGAGACCCGCGCGCTTCACGCATGCGCGTGCAAGCTCGATGACGCTCGCGTCCACGTCGCTGCCGCCCATACTCGGCAGCGCGGCCATGCCCGCCTCGGCACGCTCGTCGGCGTCGTCGAGAACAGCGTGCCACACGTCGGCGTCGTGGCCGAGCCACCCCTCGAAGCCCCAGCGCTGCCGCGGCAGCCCCGGCGCGCGGTCGGCGGCCATGAGCGCGCCTTCCAGCAGCAGCGTGCCCGAGCCGCACATCGGGTCGAAGAGCGAGCCGCCCGCCTCGGCCATCGCCGGCCAGCCGGCGCGTATGAGCAGCGCGGCAGCGAGGTTCTCCTTGAGCGGCGCCTCGGCCTGCTCACCCGGCGCGCGGTAGCCGCGACGGTGCAGCGGCTCGCCGGAAAGATCGATCGAAAGCGAGCCGGCGCCTTTGTGGAGGCGCAGGTTGAGGCGCACATCCGGAGCTTCGAGGTCCACCGACGGCCGCTCGCCCGTGCGCTCGCGCACCTGGTCGACGACGGCGTCCTTCACTTTGAGCGCGGCGAATCCCGAGTGCGTGATCCCCGGCGTGCGTCCAACCGCGTCCACCGCGATCGTCGTCTTCGCCGAGAGGTGCTGCTCCCACTGGACGGCCGCGACGCCTGCGTACAGGTCCTCGGCGGTCATCGCGGGGAAGCTCGCAAGCGTGAGCAGGATGCGGCTCGCAAGCCGCGACCAGAGGCACGCGCGATACGCGGTCTCAAGCGTGCCCGAGAAGGACACGGCGGCGCGCGATTCGCGGACGTCGGTGGCGCCCAGGGCGCGGATCTCCTCGGCAAGAAGCGCTTCGATGCCGGTGGCGCAGGTGGCGATGAGCGTATGTGTTGTCATGCGCCGAGGGTACCACGGCTGGCAAGCGCGGCGGGGCGACTACTCGGGCGCCTCGGCGGTGATGGAGAACATAAGCGGCAGGTCAGGCGCGCCTTCGGGCATGCGCCAGAAGCCATCGTCGCCGCGCACCATCGTGGGGAACCACTGGAACGCCAGGTACGGGTACTCGCGAAGCGATGTGATCCGCAGCCCCGCGCCGATGAGCGCGTTCACGATCTCGTCAAAGGTGTGCTGCCACGAGTACGACGTCCCCTTGATGCCCGAGTCGGGCGCGGCGTAGCTGCCGTCCTCCTCCCAGCGCATCACGTCAGCGTCGAAGTACCGGTACTTGAACGGCGGCACGAGCTCCGTGGTGTAGTCGTCGAACATCCACAGGAACGGATGATGCTCGGCGATGAAGAAGCGGCCGCCCGGCTTGAGCGCACCGGCGATCACGCCTGCCCAGCGCTTGAGCTCGGGCAGCCACGAGATCGCGCCGTACGAGGTGAAGACGACGTCGAAGCGCTCCCCGTTCAGGTGCGCGACGGTGTCGTAGATGTCGCAGCAGACGAACCGCGCGTCCAGTTCGAGTTGCGCCGCGAGGCCTCGGGCGATGTCGATCCCGCGCTCCGAGAAATCGACGCCCACTGCGTGCGCTCCGTGCCGTGCCCACGAGAGCGTGGTCTGCCCGAAGTGACACTGCAGATGCAGGAGCGACTTGCCGTCCACGTCGCCGACGCCTTCGAGCTCCACCGCATCGATGGTCTCTCGGCCGGCCATGAATCCTTCCATGTCGTAGAAATCGGAGCCGACGTGGGCGTCGGCCCACGCGTTCCAGAGTTCACGGTTTGCTGCTATCGGGTCTTCCACGCTCACTCCTCGCCCTCCTTGCCAGCTGCATAGAGCCCCAGGTTGAAACGGTGCGGTCCCGGTGTGCCGTACGGAACGAACGCGACACGGTCACCGGGCATGACGATGTGTCCCAGGCTGTACACGGTGCCGTTCAGGAAGACGCCTTCGATCTGCTCGTGCGGCAGGCCGAGACCGGTGGCAAGATCGCCCGCCGAGATGCCATCCTCGGGCACCTCCTGCGTGACCGTCGCGGGCAGTCCCATCTCGCAGCGTATGTCGTAGAGGCACCCAAAGGTGCGGATCGTGACTTCACGCGTGTCGTTCATACGTCGCCTCCCACTGTGTGCCGTACCTAACAGGTGTACCACAACCACAACCGCCCGCCACGCGCTACGATGAGTGCGACGAACCAACGACGACCGGGAGCATCCGCGATGACCGAGCACGACACCGCGTATCGAACAGCCTACCGCGAGTTCCAGGCCGCCAACCCCGACTACGACGCCCCCGCGATCGACGCCCTGCGCGCCGACGGCTACGAGCGGCTCGACCGGCACGGTCACGTCTACCTCGACTACACCGGCGCCGGGCTGTACTCGGCCACGCAGGTGGAGGAGCACCGCGCGCTGCTGCTCGACGGCATCTTCGGCAACCCGCACTCGCACAACCCGAGCGCGATAGACTCCACCCACGGCGTCGAAGGCGCACGCGCGGCGGTGCACGAGTACTTCAACGCATCGCCGGATGAGTACGAAGTCATCTTCACCGCGAACGCGAGCGGCGCGCTAAAGCTCATTGGCGAGTCGTATCCGTTCACGCCCAGGAGTTGCTACCTGGTGAGCTACGACAACCACAACTCGGTGAACGGCATCCGGGAATTCGCGCGGCGCAGGGGCGCGAAGGTCACCTACGTGCCGGTTCGCAACCCCGACCTGCGCTTGGACGCCGAGCTCATCGAGCGCGGACTTTCGTGCGCCGAGCCGGACAGCGACAACCTGTTCGCGTACCCCGCGCAGAGCAACTTCTCCGGCGTACAGCACCCGCTTGAGTGGACCGAGCGCGCGCAGGGCCTCGGCTGGGACGTGCTGCTCGACGCGGCCGCATTCGTCCCCACGAACCGGCTCGACCTGTCGGTGGTGAAGCCCGACTTCGTGCCGGTGAGCTTCTACAAGATGTTCGGCTACCCCACCGGCGCCGGCGTGCTCATCGCCAGGCGCGAGAAGCTCGCCAAGCTCAAGCGGCCGTGGTTCGCTGGCGGCACGATCACGCTCGCGAGCGTGCAGGGCGAAGGCTGGTACCGCCTCGCCGCCGGAGCGACCGGCTTCGAGGACGGCACGGTCGACTTCCTCGGCCTGCCCGCCGTGACGATCGGCCTCAAGCACCTCTCGGCGGTGGGCGTCGACGCGGTGCACGAGCGCGTCTCGGCGCTGGCGGGCTGGCTGCTTTCGCAGATGACGTCGATGCGGCACACCAACGGCGCGCCGATGGTACAGATCTTCGGGCCCGAGACGATGGATCGTCGCGGCGCCACGATCGCGTTCTACCTGCTCGACCCCGAAGGCGCGCCCTACGACGTCTACGGCGTGGAGCGCGAGGCCGGCGTGCAGGGCATCTCGGTGCGCACGGGCTGCTTCTGCAACCCGGGTGACGGCGAGGTCGCGCACAACATCACGCGCGAAGAGATGGCCGAGTGCTTCGAGACGCCGGCGGTGCCGGTCACGCTCCAGCACTGCCAGAGCATCATCCAGGACGCCACCGGCAAAGCGCCGAACACCATCCGCATCTCGCTCGGGCTGGCGTCGAACTTCGCCGACACGTGGCGCTTCGTGACCTTCGCCGAGACGTTCCGCGACCGCGTGCGCTAGCTCGCCCAGGGCGGGACGAGGCGCTCCACATCTCTAAGCGCGCGGCGATGTCGCTCGAAAGCCGGGTCATGCTCGGCGAGAATCGCCCAGAACCGCGCCGAGTGATCCATCGCCTGCGTGTGGCAGAGCTCGTGGAGGATCACGTAGCGCACCAGCTCGGGCGGCAAGAAGAGCAGCTTCGCGTTCAGGCTCACCGTGCCGCGCGGCGAGCAGCTTCCCCACCGCGAGCGTTGCAGCCCAACGCGCACCCGCGAGATCGTGAAGCCCCGCGCCGCCGCAAGCTCCGACACCACCTGGCCGAGATGCGCATGCGCCCGTCGCACGAGCCAGCGTCGGAGCGCCGCGGTGCAGGCCGCGCCGTCGTGCGTGGCGCCCGAGAGCGCGAGCATGCCCCGGCTCTCGCGTGCGATGACGCCTTCGGCGGCCGAGGCGCGATACGCGACCGCAAGCGACTCGCCGGTGGCGCGCAGCGTGACGGTCGCGGGAAGTCCGTCGCCGTGCTCGGCGCGGATCGCCTCGGCACGCGCGGCGGCGCGAGTGAGCGCACGTGCGATCCACGCGCGGCGCGCCTCGACGATCGCGGGCACCCGACGCTGGGCGAAGCGCTTCGGGATCGTGACGACGACCTCGGCAGCACGCGTGACGGTGATGCGGACGTGCTTCGCCCTCGGGCTTACACGGAGCGTGTAGGCGATGGGTGCGCTTGTCGGGTCCGGCGTCACGCGGGTCCTCTCGGCAGGTGTCGTCGCCAATGGTACCGGAGAGATGCATAATCACAGAGTGGCCTACGGGAGGAACATCATGGCGTATCTCGAATGGAACGACTCGCTCGCAACAGGCGTCGAGGAGATCGATGAGCAGCACAGGATGCTCTTCAAGCTCATCAACGACCTCGATGCAGCAGCAACCGGCGAGGCGCCGGACGAGGACGCCGTCACCGATGCCATGTACACGCTCTCCGACTACGTGGCCGAGCACTTCGGTGATGAGGAAGCGCTGATGGCCGAGCATGGCTACCCCGGTCTCGCAGCGCACCACGACATGCATCAGCGGCTCACCGCGCAAACGCTCCGCTTCATGACGCAGTTCGTGAACGGGGAGCCTGTCTCGCTGGCCGAGCTCACCGAGTTCCTCGGCAACTGGCTGCAGGGACATATCGTCGAGCAAGACTGTCGGTTCGCCGCAACGCTCGGGGACTGATCGCGAAGCGCGTCAGCGACTGCCCGTCGGCCGGTACGCCGAGACGATCACGGAAAGCGTGACCTCCTGCGGGAGCGCCAGCGCATCCACGCGCGCTGCCAGCTCCTCGCCGGCGTGCCACGCGCTCGGCCCCATGCTCGCCACGGCGATGAGGTCGTCGCGTCCGAGCATCATGCGCTCCTCGACGGCGACCGAACCCGTGAGCTCGAACACGTCGCCGAGCTGCTCGGCCAAACGGCGGTCCTTCTCGGCATCGACCGCTATCATGCCGAGCGGCCCCACGATCTCGTGCAGGTGGCGTTGCGTGGGCGTGACGACCACGAGCGCACCGCCGGGCGCGAGGATGCGCGCGAACTCGGCTGCGTTGCGCGGCGCGAACACGTCGAGGACGAGCGCGGCCGCGCCATCGCGCACGGGCAGGCGCCCCCACGCGTCGCACACGACCGCGCCGATGCGCTCGTGCGCGCGAGCCGCGCGCTTCGCGGCCGCCTTCGAGATGTCGAGCGCGAGACCCGAGCGTTCCGGTAGCCGATCGAGCGCCGCCGCGAGGTAGTAGCCGGTGCCGGCGCCGATCTCCACCGCGCAGCCGGGCGCGCCATCCGCGAGCGCTTCAGCCGCCGCCTCCGCCACCGCGTCCGCTGTCGCCGAGAAGTGCCCGCGCCCCAGAAACGTCGCGCGCGCCTCCACCATCGCGGGGGTGTCGGCGGTGCCCGGCGACGCGTCGCCGGGAAGCAGGTTCACGTACCCTTGCCGCGCGACGTCGAAGGAATGCCGCAGCCCACACGAAAGCGCGCCGCTGCGCTCGGCAAGCGGTTCGCCGCACACGGGGCACGCGAGGTTGTCGAGGACGTCTCGGAGCACGCTACCCGCCGATCGGGTCGAAGCGCGCGATGTCGCGACCGCTGAGGTCGGTCCAGGTGCCCCGCACGCCTTCGGTACGCGCGCCGAGCTCGATGTGCAGCATCGCGATACCGGCGTCCAGTCGCAGCGTGATGTGCGGCGCGACCTCGGGGCCAGCCACCCGGACGATGAGTCCGCCGTCCTCGTAGGCGAAACGCCACGGCTGGCGGTTCATGGCCGAGGGCGCCCACTGCGCATGCTCCACCGCGCGCCGCGCCCAGCCGGGCCACGCGTCGTCGGCTGTGGGTGCAAGCGTCGATATCGGCTTGCGGCGATCGAGCGTGCGGACCTCCCGCCGAGGACGCCCCAGGGCGTTCGTCTCGGGAAGCGCCGCTCCGAGCGGCGATGCGCCGAAGACGCGCTCGTCAGCCCCGAGTGGTGTGAGCGCGAGCGCGACAGGCCGCCGGATGCCGCCGCCGACCCAGCAGGTCGCGAGGCCGAGCGCGGTTGCCTCGAGCATGAGCGCCTCGCTCACGTACCCCACGTGATTGTCGCGGCCCACGGCGTTGCCGCTCCCGAGGAAGAGCATCGCCGAGGCGGCATCGACCACCCGGCCATACGAACCGATGACGCCGGTGAAGAGATCCTTCGGAGCGTTCGGCACGACAACGACGCGAGTGTCGTCGTAGGGGTGGAACCGCTCGGCCATGTCAGCGAGCGCGGCGGCGGCGTCCGCATCGGCAGGGCGCCCGTCGAAGCGCCGTTTCGAGCGGCGGACGAAGATGGCGTCGGTCCAGGCCGAAGCGCGGGCATCGAGGATGTCACGGAAGTCAGTCATGTGTCTCCTTGTGTGTCAGGTGCGGGTGTTATCTTCGTACCCAGCGGCCCAAACGTCCACCTGGAGGGAATCATGACCCGCTCGCATCACCGCGCTGCGCGGCTATCCGAGCACCTCGCACGCCTGTGCGCCGGCCTCGCCGACCGCCACACCGGCGGTCCGGGCAACATCGCTGCGAACGAGTACTTCGCCGACGTCACCACAACCGCGGGTCTCGCGGTGGAGCGCATCGCCTTCGACTGCTTCGAATGGGAGCCCGGGCCCGCCGAGCTCACAACATCATCAGAGACGCTCACCGTCAAACGCGGCCCGTACACGCTCCCCTGCAACGCCAACGGCGTGCTGCTGGCAGCCACCACGCTTGAGGAGCTCGAATCACTCGACGCTCCCGGCGCGATCCTCGTGCTGCACGGAGCCCTCGCCGCCGAGCCGCTCACACCGCGCGGGTACCCATTCTACGAAATCGAGGCGCACGCGCGGATCCTCTCGGCCATCGAAGCGGCGAGACCCGCGGCGATCATCGCCGTCACCGGCCGCGACACGATGGCGGGCGCCGTCTACCCGTTCCCGCTCGTCAACGACGCCAGCGTCGATGTCCCCTCGGCGTACACGCGCGATGTCGACGGCCCGGCGCTGCTCGCGCACGTCGGCGAGACGGTGCGCTTCAGAATGGACGCGAAGCGCATCCCCACCCGTGCCGAGCAGGTCATCGCCCGCAAGCCCGGCACCGGGGAGGGTCGCATCATCGTGAGCGCGCACATCGACACGGCCCGGGAGACGCCGGGCGCCCTCGACAACGGCACCGGCGTCGCGTGTCTTCTCGGCCTGGCCGAGGAACTCGCCGGTCGCTCGACGCGACACACCGTCGAAATCGTGCCGTTCAACGGCGAGGACAACTACGCGGCGAGGGGCGAGCTCGTGTACCTCGCGGCGAATCCGGGCGGGTTCGACGATGTCACCGTCGTCGTGAACATCGACGCTGCGGGGCTCTCGGGAGCGGCTACGGACGTGTCGTTCTACGGCTGCCCCGATGCCGTGCGCGCAGCCGCAGGGCGCGCGATGGCGCCGCTCGACTCGGTGCAGGAAGGCCCGCAGTGGCCGGCGAGCGACCACATGGTCTTCGCGATGAAGGGCATCCCGGCGATGGCGATCGCCTCGGCGGAACTTGCGCGCATCGCGGGAGAGATCGCACACACGGCGGCCGACACGCCGGACCTCGCGGATCCGGCGCTGATGGACGAGATCGTGACGTTTCTCCTCGGCTTCATCGAGGAGCTGGACGCCATCGGGTGACGCAGCCTACGCGGGGCCGCCCGGCACCTCGTGGCAGTCCGGGCAGCGCGCCTCATAGAAGTCGCCGCCGCCGACGAGGATCGTCGGAGAGTCCCACGATGCGGGCTCGCCGTCGATGATGCGCTGCGTGCGCGTGGCGACGCCATGGCACTTCTGACAGATGGCGGTGAGTAGCGACAGCTCATCGGCAAGCGACATGAGCGCCGGCATGATGCTGAACGGTTCGCCGCGGAAATCCTGGTTGAGGCCGGTCACGTACACCTGACATCCGTTCGAAAGCAGCCGACGCACGACATCGATGAGGTTCTCGCCGAAGAACTGCGCCTCCTCGATAGCCACCACACGGCAGGAGCCCTGTCCTATCTCGGATGCATCCGAGACGACGACTGCACCCATCTCGGTGCCCAGGCGTGAGCGTGCCTTGTCGCCATCGCGCGAATCGACCTCGTGCTTGTAGATGACAATCTCATCGCCGATGACCCGGTGCCGCGATAGCAGCCGAATGAGCTCGCCGGTCTTGCCGCTGCTCATGCATCCCGCGATGACGTGCAGACGTCCTTGCTTGCTCACAGTCGCCTCCCGTTTGCGTCGAGTCCGCATCCAGCATACCGCGACGGACGCACGGTGTGGACGCACTCCGCCAAGAAGCTTCCCGTGCGGGTGCGCAGGGTATATCTTCGCTAATAGGAACCACTAGCTGTGAGTGCTGGGCATGCGGCCGCTTGAGGGCAGGGGCGTAGCGTGGTCATTCTCGGGATCCTGCAGAACATCGCGCTGCTCATCATGCTGAGCGCGCTGCTGCAGCTCATCATTCGTCGCTGGACGACCGACTCGGTGGCGCGACGGCTCTTCACCGGCCTCCTCTATGGAGCCATCACCATCGTCGGCATGGTCACGCCGTTCACGATCGTGCCGGGTGTCTTCTTCGACGGACGCTCGATCATCCTCGCCGTGGCGGGACTCTTCGGCGGTCCGCTCACCGTCACCGTCGCTGCGCTCATCGCGCTCGCCTACCGGCTCTACCTCGGCGGCGCGGGTGTCGTCATGGGCTCGCTCGTGATCGTCGAGTCCGCCGTGCTCGGCGCTGTCTTCCACGAACTCCGTCGACGCAGGTTGCCGGTCATGCGCTACCGGTACCTCTGGGTCTTCGGATTGTTGGTCCACGCGGTCATGCTCGCACTCACCTTGACCCTGCCGGACGGATTGGGACCGTCGGTCGCCCGACAGATCGCCCTTCCCGTGCTGACGCTCTACCCGCTCGGCCTGGTGCTCGTCTCCCGGCTCCTGCTGGATCAGGAACAACGCCATCTCGATGAGGTCGCGCTGCGACGCCTCAACGAATCGCTCGAAGCCCAGGTCGCCGAGCGGACCCGCGCGCTGGAGGCCGCCAACGAGCGCCTTGCCTCGGAAAGCGATGCCAAGACCCGCTTCCTGCGCTCGATGAGCCACGAGTTGCGCACGCCGCTCAACTCGATCATCGGGTTCTCGGACATCCTCGGAAAGGGGATGGCAGGTGAGCTCAACGAGGAGCAGCAGCGACAGATCGAGATGATCGGCGGAGCGGGCAAGCACCTCCTGGCGCTCATCAACGACATCCTCGACCTCAGCCGGATCGAAGCTAACGCGGTCAAGGTCGAGCGCGACGAGATCGACGTTCGCGCGCTCGTGGACGAGGTCGTCGCCACGCTCGTTCCCGAGGTGACTGCGAAGGGAATCGGCTTCGCCTCGGAATTCGAGAGCGATGACATGGCGATGCTCACGGACGCGCGGAAGCTCAGCCAGATCCTGCTCAACCTCACCAGCAACGCCGTCAAGTACACGCAGCATGGAGCGGTCACTCTCCGCGTGCACCAGACCGGCAACACGGTGACCTTCTCGGTGGAGGACACCGGCCCCGGCATCTCCGAGGAGCTGCTTGAGAGCATCTTCTCCGAATTCACCCGCGGCGAACGCACCCCCGACCAGAGTGCCGAGGGCACCGGCCTCGGGCTTGCCATCTCCCGCGGGCTTGCCGAGATGCTCGGCGGGCGCATCGAGGTCCAAAGCGAGGTCGGGCGCGGCTCGATCTTCACGCTCCTGCTGCCGGCTCGGCCGTAACCTGACCGCAGCAGTCGTCGGCGTCGTATCATGGGCGTCAGCCAACCGAGAGGACGCCGCGTGAGCCGCACGGTCGTTGCCGCCCAGAACGTCAGCCGCATGTGCATGGTCTGTGGCCGAGACAACCCCTGGAGCCTCAAGGCGCGCTTCTACGAGCTTGAAGACGGCGAGCTCCTCGGCGAGTTCGATCCGCTCGACGAGCACCAGAGCTACCCCGGCCGCGTCCACGGCGGCGTCTCCTCGGCGATGCTCGACGAGACGATCGGGCGCGCGATCAACATCAGCGACCCGGATGCATGGGGCGTCACCGTCGAGCTCAGCGTGCGCTTCCGTAAGCCCGTCCCCACTGGCGCCCCCGTTCGCGCCATCGGCCGGATCACGAAGGACTCGAAGCGTCTCTTCGAGGGCAGCGGCGAGATCGTGCTCGAAGACGGCACCGTCGCTGTCGAGGCCACCGGTCGCTACATGAAGCTCCCGATCGATACGATCGCCGACGGCGACTTCACCGCCGAGTGGTTCGCCGACGAACGCGAGCACCCCGAGGGCGTCGCGCTGTAGGCTCCCGACCCGCTCTGTGACTTTTCTATGAACCCTCTTGCGCTGTCGGCTGTGCGCGTATATATTAGCCACCTAACTATTAGCCAACTAACATTTAGCATGCTCACGAAAGGGCCGCATATGCACCACCATGACACCGAACACCACCACGACATCCCGGGCGTCGATCCCCTCTCGGCAGAGGTCTTCCGGGAGTTCAAGACGCAGATGATCCTCAACCGCCGACTCATGACCAAGATGTTCACGGTCGAGACCATGCACCCCGCGCAAGCAATGTGCCTACGCGCGCTGAGCGCCGAGGACGGCATCAGCCAGAGCGACCTCGCGGGCATCCTGCACGTGTCTCGTCCCACCGTCACGACGATGCTGCAGAAGATGGAGGCGTCCGGCGTCATCGAGCGTCGGCCCGACGAGCACGACGCCCGGCTCACGCGCATCTACATGACCGAGGCGGGGCGCGGCATGGGCGAGCGGTTCCATGCGCTGTTCGCTGAAAGCATCGCATCAAGCGTGGGGCAGATGCCCGAGAACGACCGCCGCGAGTTCCTGCGGCTGCTCAACGACCTGAACGCGCACGTCCGTCGCGCGATCGACTCGTTCGACGAGACGGACCCCGAAGGAAAGGGCGGCCCGACCGAATGATCAAGCTCATGCGCTTCCTCAAGCCCTACTGGAAGCAGCTCACCCTGGTCATGGTGCTGCTGCTCCTGCAGGCGATCGCGAACCTCTACCTCCCCGAGCTCAACGCCGAGATCATCAACAACGGCGTGGCCAAAGGCGACACCGCGTACATCATGCGCACGGGCGGCTTCATGCTGCTGGTGACGTTCCTGCTGGGCGTCGGCTCCATCATCTCGGTGTACTGGGGCTCCAAGACGGCCATGGCGTTCGGCCGCGACATCCGTCACGCGATCTTCCGCCGAGTCGAGAGCTTCTCGCTTGCCGAGCTCAACGTCTTCGGCCCGCCGTCGCTCATCACCCGCAACACCAACGACGTGCAGCAGGTGCAGATGGTCACGCTCATGTCCCTGAACGTGATGATCTCGGCGCCGTTCATGGCGATCGGCGGCGTCATCATGGCGCTCCGTCAGGACGTGCCCCTCTCGGGCATCATCGTCGTCGTGATCCCGGTCATGGCGGTCATCGTCGGCAGCCTCATGCGTAAGGCGATGCCGCTGTTCAAGGCGATGCAGCTCAAGATCGACCGGGTGAACCAGGTCATGCGCGAGAAGCTTGCCGGTATTCGCGTCATCCGCGCGTTCGTGCGCAGCGACTACGAGGAGCGGCGCTTCGACGTCGCAAACCGTGACCTCACCGACACGCAGCTCTCGGTGGCGCGCCTGTTCGCCATCATGCTGCCGTCGCTCATGGCGATCTTCAACCTCACGCTCGTTGCCACGATGTGGTTCGGCGGCCTGCGCATCGACAGCGGCGCCATGCCCATCGGCAACCTCACCGCGTTCCTCACGTACATCATGCAGATCCTCATGTCCGTGATGATGGCGACCGTCATGTTCGTTATGGTGCCGAGAGCACAGGCGTCCGCCGTCCGCATCAACAAGGTTCTCGATACCGAGCCGCAGATATGCGACCCGGAGGTTCCCACCGAGCCGACCGGCCAGCACGGCTACCTCGAGTTCAAGGATGTGGAGTTCCGCTACCCCGGCGCCGAGGACGCGGTGCTGTGCGGCATCTCGTTTACGGCCGGGCCAGGCCAGACCACCGCGATCGTGGGTAGCACCGGTTGCGGCAAGTCGACGCTCATCAACCTCATCCCGCGCTTCTACGACGTGACCGGCGGGCAGGTGCTCGTCGACGGCGTGGACGTTCGCGAGATGACACAACAGACACTCTGGGAGCGCATCGGCTTCATCCCTCAGAAGGCGTTCCTGTTCAACGGCACCGTCGCGAGCAATCTGCGCTACGGCAAGACGGACGCCACCGACGACGAGCTCTGGCATGCGCTCAAGGTGGCGCAGGGAAAGGCGTTCGTCTCAGCGATGGACGAGGGGCTTGAGGCGCCCATCACGCAGGGCGGCAGCAATGTCTCCGGCGGCCAGCGCCAGCGCCTCGCGATCGCCCGCGCGCTCGTGAAGCGCCCGGAGATCTACGTCTTCGACGACTCCTTCTCGGCACTCGACTTCAAGACCGACTCGGCGCTTCGTAACGCGCTCAAAGCCGAGACGCGCGAAGCGACCGTGCTCATCGTCGCACAGCGCGTGAGCACCATCATGCACGCAGACAACATCATCGTGCTCGACAACGGCACGATCGTCGGACAGGGTACGCACGACGAGCTCCTCAAGAGCTGCGAGACGTACCGCGAGATCGTGAGTTCGCAGCTCACCGAGGAGGAGATCGCATGAGCGACCGCCCCGTAGACCAGGAAGCACCAGCACGACCCGCTGCCGGACGCGGCCCCGGACCCGGACCCGGCGGCGGCCCCTTCGGCGGCCACGGCATGACGGCGCCGGTCGTCAAGGCGCGCGACTTCAAGGGCTCGCTTAACCGCCTCGGCGGCTACCTCAAGCCGTTCCGGATCCACCTCGTGGTCATCGTGCTGCTTGCCGTCGTCAGCGTGACGTTCAGCATCATGGGGCCGAAGATCCTCGGCAAGGCCACGAACCTCATCTTCGAGGGCGTCATCGGCAAGACGCTTGGCGCGAACTTTCCCGCTGGCACCACGGGCGAGCAGATCGCCCCTATCCTGCGGCAGGCCGGTCAGACGCAGTTCGCCGATATGATCCAGAACATGGCCGTCGTGGCAGGCAAGGGCGTCGACTTCAAGGCGGTCGGCTCGCTGTTGATCCTGCTCGCCAGCGTGTACCTGCTATCGTCGCTCTTCAGCTGGGCGCAGGGCTTCATCATGGCCGGTGTGGCGCAGAAGACGGTGTACAGCATCCGCAAAGAGGTCGACGAGAAACTTGCGCGTCTGCCGCTCAAGTACTTCGACGACAACCCACGCGGCGACACGCTCTCTCGCGTCACGAACGACATCGACAACATCGCGAACACCCTCTCGCAGTCTGCGACACAGGTCATCACCGCGGTGCTCACCATCATCGGCGTGCTGATCATGATGTTCTCGATCAGCTGGCTGCTCGCGCTCATCTCGCTACTCGTCATCCCGATGAGCCTGGTTGTCGTCATGCTCATCGCGAAGCAGTCGCAGAAGCAGTTCGCGCGGCAATGGGAGCGCACCGGTAAGCTTAACGGCCACGTCGAGGAGATGTTCACCGGCCACAGCGTCGTGAAGGTCTTCGGTCACCAGGACGAGGCCGTCGAGATCTTCGACGTTGAGAACGAGGCGCTCTACGACGCCAGCTTCAAGGCGCAATTCATCTCGGGCACGATCCAGCCCTCCCTCGGCTTCCTCAACAACCTCAACTACGTGGGTATCGCCGTCATCGGTGGCCTGCGCGTGGCAAGCGGCAGGCTCTCACTCGGTGACGTGCAGGCGTTCATCCAGTACTCGCGCCAGTTCACGCAGCCGATCGTGCAGACCGCGAGCATCGCGAACACGCTGCAGTCCACGGTCGCCTCGGCAGAGCGCGTTTTCGAGCTGCTGGATGCCGCCGAGGAAGAGCCTGACACCGCAACGCCGGTCCGTATCGAGAAGGCCACGGGCCACGTCGAGTTCCAGAACGTGGCGTTCAGCTACAACGCCGAGAAGCCCCTCATCGAGGACCTGAGCCTTGAGGCGCTACCCGGCCAGACGGTCGCGATCGTCGGACCCACCGGTGCCGGCAAGACCACGCTCGTCAACCTGCTCATGCGCTTCTACGAGATCGACGGCGGCGCGATCCTTGTCGACGGCGTGGACACGCGAGACATGACCCGCGACGACCTCCGCCACACGTTCGGCATGGTGCTGCAGGACACGTGGCTGTTCAAGGGCACCATTCGCGAGAATCTGGAGTACGGCCGCGAGGACGCCACCGACGAGCAGATGGTCGCTGCCGCGAAGGCCGCCTACGTCGACCACTTCGTGCGCACGCTGCCCGAGGGCTACGACACGGTGCTCAACGACGACAGCTCCAACATCTCGCAGGGCCAACGCCAGCTGCTCACGATCGCCCGCGCGTTCCTCGCCGACCCGCGGATCCTCATCCTCGACGAGGCGACGAGTTCCGTCGACACCCGTACCGAGGCGCTCATCCAGCGCGCCATGACCGAGCTCATGAAGAACCGCACGAGCTTCGTGATCGCCCACCGTCTCTCGACGATCCGCGATGCCGACCTCATCCTCGTGATGAACGAGGGTGCGATCATCGAGCACGGTACGCACGCCGAGCTGATCACGCAGCATGGCTTCTACTACGACCTCTACAACAGCCAGTTCTCCGAGGCGCTCGACGAAGCGGTCTAGCGCGCACGACGAAGCACCGGCACGAACAACGCGCCGCTCCCGGCTCCGGGGGCGGCGCGTTCGTACATCAAGTCTGTGAGTGCTCTCTACTCGATCTGCGAGTGAGAACCGTCGCAGAACGGCGGATTGCCGGTGAGTCCACAGTTGCAGATCGCGACCGGACCCGCCTCGGCGATCTCGAATTGCAGCGGCTCGATGCCGCTTCCTTCGTGCGAACCGTCGCACCACGGGGGGTTCTGCGTCTTGCCGCACCGGCACCAGGCATACGTGCCGGGCTCCAGGTCGATCATGAGGGGGTGCCCCTCGCCGGGATCGTTCTCGAATCTGGCCATCGTCTCCCCTCCTCTCGACTGGCGCACTCAGAATCGATACCCATCGAGTCCGGCATCGAAGCGCGCCTCAGCGGATGCTGTGCGGGAGCGACGCCATGGTCTCGGCGGGCATGTGTATCGAGGGAGCCACCGGCGCATCGCCGGCGTCGGGCGATTGCAGCTTCACCGCGACGAGTTCGGTCATGATCGCCATGACGGCAGCGGTCGCGTACATGACGCTCGCGTCGACCTGACCGGCGAGCAGTATCACGACCGAGAAGAACGCGGCGCCGCCCCATGAGCCGAAGACCGCGCCCCGGAGCAGACCGTGCACGGCATCGCTTCCGCCCTGGCGCTGCGACGATGCCGCCATGATGGCCGCCAGGACCGGGAGCGGAGCAAGGAAGCCGCTCAACTCCGGACCAAGCAATCGTGCCGTCGACGTGATCAGCAGCACCATCGAAGCCGCCAGCACCATTCGCGTTGCAAGCGCACGCTTCCGTGGAGCCGGAACAGCGGGAGGTTGCCTCGGCACGACGATCGTGAAGGCGAGGGCCGCAAGCGCGACGGCGACGAATGTGAACACCCATCCAAGCGTGACGTGGATGAGCGACAGCAGACCCGCGGTCAGGAAGAACGCCGCGTACGCGGCGGTGAGCGACTGCCACCAGGACTTCGATTGCGAGACCACGGAGTACGCCGTGCAAAACGCGCCGGCCGCCACGAAGCCGAGGAGCGTGCCGTAAGCAGCATCGACCGCGAAGTGTTGACCGTACTGCGCGAACAGAAGGATCGAGATGGGCCCTGATACGAGCGGCAGGCCGATCATCAAGCCGCCTGCGAGCGGACCCCACCGGTGCACGACGAACGTCGAAGTCGCCAGCAAGACCGGGCTGATCAGGACTTTCGCGAGAACCAGAAGCACCAAGGACTCCCATCATCGAATCTGTACGACTTGTTTATCTTCGGCGCGAATGAGCGTAGAGTCTATTTGTTCTTAGTTGTGCATAGCATCGAATTTCTTTTCGCCCGTCAGGAGCCGCCATGTTGAACACCAATCGCCTGCGCATCCTTCGGGAAGTTGCCGACCGCGGCACCATCATCGCGGCCGCCGAAGCGCTCTACCTCACTCCCCCGGCAGTGTCACACCAGCTCAAGGTCCTGGAGGCCGAAGTGGGCGTTCCGCTGCTGGAGCGAACCCCTCGCTCCATACGCCTCACTGACGCCGGGGTGCGACTCGTCGAACATGCCGAGACGATCCTTGCCGAGTGTGAGATGGCGGTCGCAGATGTGGTGGCGCTCTCCGGAGAAGTGACAGGTCACCTCCGGCTCTCCACGTTCCAAACAGCGGCGCAGAGTTTCGCGCTGCCCGCAGTGGCCGAGGTGTTGAAGCGCTACCCGTCGCTCGACGTCATCGTCGATGAACTCGAACCGGAACGCGCGGTGGCGGCGCTCAAGGCCGGCCAGATCGACATCGCGCTCTCGCACGAATGGGACTTCGTGCCCCGTCCGAAGGACCCGGGCATCGACCGGTACAACCTGCTGAGCGAGCCCATCGTGGTGCTACTGCCGCCTACTCATCCGCTCGCCTCGGGGCCAGTGCGACTGAAGGATCTGGCGGGCGAACGGTGGTGCGTGGCGCAGGAAACGACCTCCAGTCGGCGGGCGGTCGTCCGCATCGCACAGGCCGCAGGGTTCGTACCGAAGGTGATTCTCGAGAGCAACTACTTCCGCGCGATCGGTTCTGCCGTCGAAGCCGGACTCGGCGTTGGCGTCGCTCCGCTCATGACCGACCTGCGAGCCCTCGATATCGTGATCCAGCCCCTCATCGAGCCCGAGATGAGCCGGCGCATCTTCGCCGCCGTGCGTCGAGGCTCCGGTGAGGCGCCCGCGATGCGCGCCGTGCTCGACACCCTCATCGCGGTCGCCGATTCGCTCGGCCCTGAAGGTCTGCCGGAGTTCCGACCGTAGGCGCCAGACGCAGAACGGCCCCGCACGAGACGGGGCCGTTCGCGCTACCGGATGCTCTGGAGCCTCCGGATCCTACATGCCGAGAAGCGCAAGCACCTGTGCCTTCACGGCCGGTGTCACTGCCGAGGGACCACCGAGGATGTAGACGGTGGAGATGTCGGCCGCATTGCCCTCAAGCTTCCCGGCCGCTGCCGGAGCGAGCGCGGCAGGCGGAGTCAGAAGCACCACTGCACCGAGTCGGCCGAGTGACGCGCCGCCGGCCAGTGCGTCGGGGAAGTTGATACCGGACGCGATACCGACACCGTTCCAGTGCATCCCCGCGTCCACACCGTACTGTGCGATCTTCGCTGCGGTCTCGTAGCGATTCGCGCCGTCCAGCCGCTCGACGTCCGCCGCTCCGATGAGCGCACCAAGATGCGTCTCTACTGCCGCAGGAACCGCGGTCTTTCCGCCGAGGATCACCGCATGGCTCAAGTCGGCAGGCGCGTACACGCTGTTATCCAGCGGGTTGACCAGAAGGATCGGCCACGCCAAAGCGGCTGACAGCGGAGCCGCAGCCATCGCGTCGGCGTAGTTGCCGCCGGTCGTCACAAGGGCGGTGCCGTCATACTCCTGCGGCCGCAGCTCGATCACCTTGTTGGTGATCGCTTTCGCGGTCCAGTACCGGTCCTTGCCCGCGATGCGGTCGACGTAGCCGGGAAGCATGTCATCCAGCTGCTTCTCGATCGCCACGGAGACGACAGCGTCGCTCCCAAGGATGTAAGCGTCAACGGCACCAAGTCGCTTGATCTCCGCCTTGACCGCCGCGGTCAAACCACCGGGAGCCGCCAGCAGGATAGGAGCATCCACGGCGCCCGCAAGTGCCGAACCGCAGAGCGCATCCGGCCAATTCGCACCGGTGGCTATGATGACCGCGTCAGATCCATTGGGGAACGCTTCCTTCGAGATCTGGACCGATGTCTCATAGCGATCATCACCCGCAAGTCGGAAGTCACCGTCCGTCAGGTCTACTTCAAGCATGCGAACGAACACGTCATCCTCGAAGTTCGTGTCATCGGCCGAGAACATGACGCCCGACTCGAAGGCTACTGTGCTGCCATCTCCGCTCAGGAAGATGTAATGGATGTTGCTGCCGGGAGACGCAGACGCTGGCGAGACACCCTTGGGGCCTACCAACGCATACGGGGGCATCGCCATGTAGTGGTACACGTCCGCCTGAACGTCGTACCAGTACATATCCTGGTCGTAGTTCGTGTCTTCTGGAACGTAGTCGCGGCCCGTGAAGAACACGACGCGACTCGCATCGTCATTGATCGCTGCACTACGGGCACCGCGATACGGCTCTTGCATGCCTTCCAGAGCCGGCGAGACGAGTGTGAACTCCTCCGCCTCGAAATCGTACAGATAGACGTCCTTCTCGCCGTCGCTGCCGCCGTTGGTGTCCTCGGGCACAAGGCCCGCGTCGATCTCGAATGCGAGCGTCTGACCATCGCCGCTCAGCATCACTTCGCCACTCTCGGGCCAATTCGCGTCCGCCGAGGTGGTTCCGCCGTTGAGCGCCACGAAGTCGATCGCGCCTGTCTGCATATCCTTGCGGTAGTAGTCGTACCCGGTGCCGTTCTGATCGGCCGCATCGATGCTGCGCCGCGTGATGAACGCTACGTAGCGACCGTCATCGCTGATGCCGACCGGCTTGGCACCGTAGTACCAGTAGGTGACCTCAGTCGATGCCGGAGACACCAGCGTCGTCTCTCCCGACTCGAGGTCGTAGCGGTAGACATCGCGGTACCCGTTTGCATCTTCGGGCGCGATGGCGGCGCGCGTTCCAACAACAACGTACTGGCCGTTGCCGCTGATCATCGCGCTGAGCTCGCCGTCGCCGATGTCCGATCCATCGCCCGCAAGATCGCAGTAGATGAAGTCACCCGTCTGCATGTCGCGGACGTAGACATCGATTCCGTCGCCACTACCGGAACCGTTGCCGTTCGTGTCCTCGGGGACGAAATCCTTCCCTGAGATGAAAGCTACGTACTGTCCGTCATCGCTGATGGTCGGGCTCCTGGAGCCGCGATCAAACTCTGACGCATCCTCGCGGATCGACGAGACCATCGTCGTCTCGTTCGAGACCCGATCACGCAAGTAGATGTCCATCCCGTACTGGTTCACATCGTCACCCGCGAGGTTCGTCGCGCGAGACTCGAAGGCGACGTACCGTCCGTCATCGCTGATCGCCGGTGTGCTCGACCAGTCATTCCCTTGCACACCGTTGCTGGAGACGCTCACGCGCTCCGGGACCAGCGGCGAGTACATCGTCGTCGGTGTGACGGCGACGGCTCCCGCAGGGCCGGCAACGACGCCTAACGCGAACACCGCCGCCAGCAGAACGCGTGCGGTCGTTCGGCCGAACGTGCGCCGAGGAGTACCGAACATCAGCGTCATCCCCTCCCTGATCAGCAAACCCACACCCGCCCTCAGGCAGGCTCCACCCAACCTTCTCCCGAAGTTATTCCTCTTCACCGCGCGGTGCAACCAGGCGCGCACCCGCGCGCCACGTCTGCGCGATAACCTGCGAGCCCGGCCGGTACGCCAGGTGCACGTACGACGGCGCATCGAGCACCGCGAAATCGGCGGAGAAGCCGGGGGCAAGGCGGCCGATGTCGGTGCGCCTGAGTGCGGTGGCCCCGCCGAGCGTGGCGGCAACGAGCGCCTCGGCGGGCGTCATGCGATACTCGCGCACCGCGAGCGCGATCACAAACGGCATCGAGGTCGTGAACGCCGAACCGGGGTTGCAGTCCGTGGCGAGCGCAACGGTGACGCCGGCATCAAGAAGCGCCCGGGCGTCGGCGTAGCGCGAACGGGTCGAGAACTCAGCGACGGGCAGGAGCGTCGCGACCGTGTCGCTGTATGCAAGCGCATCCAGATCCTCCTCCGAGAGGTGCGTGCAGTGATCCACGCTCGCGGCGTCGAACTCCACTGCCAGCTGCACGCCGGGCCCGTAGCCGAGCTGGTTGCCGTGCACGCGCGGGAGCAGCCCGGCTGCGACACCCGCCGCCAGTACGCGGATGCTCTCGGCCTCATCGAAGGCGCCGCTCTCGCAGAACACGTCGATCCAGCGCGCGAAGGGCGCGCAGGCGGCCAGCATCTCGCCGGTCACCAGCGCGAGGTAGCCCTCGCGGTCGTTCGCATACTCGGCAGGCACCACGTGCGCGCCGAGGAAGGTTGTCTCGGACGTGAGCTCGCGTGCGACCGCAAGGATGCGGCGCTCGGTGGCGACATCCAGGCCGTAGCCGCTCTTGATCTCGACGGTGGTGGTGCCCGAGGCGTGCATCTCGGCAAGCAGGCGGCCGGCGTTCGCACGCAGCTCACCGCTGCTCGCGGCGCGCGTGGCCGCAACCGTCGTCATGATGCCACCGCCTGTGTACGGCTCGCCCGCCATCCGCGCCTCGAACTCGGCCGACCGCTCGCCAGCGAACACCAGGTGTGTGTGGCTGTCGACGAAGCCCGGCACCACCGCGCGGCCGCCGAGCTCGACACGCTCATCGGATGCCGGCGCGTCGCTCGCGCGACCCACCCATGCGACTCGGCCATCCTCGGCAACGAGCGCGGCGTCGTGCAGGAGCCCCAGCGAGCTCTCGTCGCCGAGCGTCGGCTCGCAGGTGGCAAGCTCGCCGATGCCCGAGAACAGCGTGGCGCTCACAGCTCGCCCTCGCGCATCGGGATGCGCACGCCGCGCTCCTCGGCCACCTCGACGGCCCGGTCGTACCCCGCGTCCACGTGGCGGATGACGCCCATGCCGGGGTCGTTCGTGAGCACTCGCGCGAGCTTCTCGGCGGCAAGCGGCGTGCCGTCGGCCACCGAGACCTGCCCGGCGTGAAGCGAGCGCCCGATGCCAACGCCCCCGCCGTGGTGGAACGACACCCACGACGCGCCGGACGCGACGTTCACGAGCGCGTTCAAGACCGGCCAGTCGGCGACCGCGTCGCTCGTGTCGAGCATCGCCTCGGTCTCGCGATACGGGCTTGCCACGCTGCCGCAATCCAGGTGGTCGCGCCCGATGACGATCGGTGCCGAGATACGCCCGTCAGCAACCATCTCGTTGAAGCGCAGTCCCGCGCGGTCGCGCTCGCCATAGCCGAGCCAGCAGATGCGCGCGGGCAGACCCTGGAACGCGATCTTCTCGCGGGCAGAAGTGATCCAGCGGCGCAGGCCTTCGTTCTCGGGAAAGAGCTCGAGCACCGCGTCGTCGGTCGCCGCGATGTCCTTCGGATCGCCCGAGAGGGCCGCCCACCGGAACGGGCCCTTGCCCTCGCAGAAGAGCGGCCGGATGTACGCCGGCACGAAGCCGGGGAACTCCCAGGCGCGGGTGAAGCCGCCAAGCTCCGCCTCGCGGCGGATGGAGTTGCCGTAGTCGAAGACCTCGGCGCCTGCATCCATGAAGCCGACCATGGCTTCGACGTGCTTCGCCATCGACTCGCGGGCCCTGAGCGTGAACTCGGCCGGGTCGCGTTCCGCCTCGGCGTGCCAGTCGGCAACGCTCACGCCGATTGGCAGGTACGAGAGCGGGTCGTGTGCCGAGGTCTGGTCGGTCACGATGTCGACCGCCACGCCGCGACGCAGGATCTCCGGGAGCACCTCGGCGCAGTTGCCCTCAAGGCCCACCGAGAGCGCGCGGCCCTCGGCCTTCGCCCGCAGCACGCGATCGAGGGCGTCATCGAGGTCGCTCGTCCACTCGTCCAGGTACCGCTCGTGCACGCGGCGCGCGAGCCGTGCCGGGTCGACGTCCACCACCAGCAGCACGCCTTCGTTCATGGTGACCGCGAGCGGTTGCGCGCCACCCATGCCACCGCAGCCGCCGGTGAGTGTGAGCGTTCCACGCAGCGTGCCGCCGAAGCGCTTCTCGGCAATGGCGCCGAACGTCTCGTACGTGCCCTGGACGATGCCCTGCGTGCCGATGTAGATCCAGCTGCCGGCGGTCATCTGCCCGTACATCATGAGGCCGAGAGCGTCGAGTCGACGAAACTCCTCCCACGTGGCCCAATCGCCAACGAGGTTGCTGTTGGCGATGAGCACGCGCGGCGCCCACTCGTGCGTTCGAAACACCCCGACCGGCTTGCCCGACTGCACGAGCATGGTCTCGTCGGCCTTGAGGCTACGCAGCGTGCGCTGCAGCGCATCGAAGCTCGCCCAGTTGCGGGCCGCGCGCCCGGTGCCACCGTAGACGACGAGGTCGTCGGGTCGCTCGGCCACCTCGGGGTCGAGGTTGTTCTGCAGCATGCGCAGCGCGGCCTCCTGCTGCCAGCCTTGTGCGCTCAGCGTCAGCCCGCGCGCCGCGCGGACGGGGCGTGCTCCCTCGCTCATTCCAACTCTCCAATCGCAGCTTCAACGGCGCCCAGAAGCGCGCCCGTCACGACGAGTCCGTGCGCCGCTTCGATCTCTGCCGAGAGGAACCTGTCGGGTCCCGGCCCCTCCACGTGCTCGCGCACGAGCGCGCGCACGGCGCCGGTCGCGGGCGAAGGCGCGAGCGGTGCCCGGAAGTCGAGCGCGCGGGCAGCGGTGAGCACCTCGATTGCCAGCACTCGCGACAGCCCATCCACGCTGCGACGCAGCTTGCGCGCCGCGCTCCACCCCATCGAGACGTGATCCTCCTGCATAGCCGAGGACGGAATCGAGTCCACGCTCGCCGGCACCGCCAGCCGCTTCATCTCGCTCACAATCCCGGCGGATGTGTACTGCGCGATCATGTGACCTGAATCCACGCCCGGGTCACCCGCCAGAAACGGCGGCAGCCCGTGGTTGCGGGCCACGTCCAGCATGCGATCCGTGCGCCGCTCGGCCATGGACGCGAGGTCAGCTGCGGCGATCGCCAGGAAGTCGAGCACGTACGCGACCGGGGCGCCGTGGAAGTTGCCGTTGCTCTCAACGCGCCCGTCGGGCAGCACCACCGGGTTGTCGATGGCCGAGGCAAGCTCGCGCGCGGCGACCGTCTCGGCATGCGCGATCGTATCGCGCACCGCGCCCGCCACCTGCGGCGCACAGCGCAGCGAGTACGCGTCCTGCACGCGAACGTCCCCCTCGGCATGCGAGGCGACGATGCCCGAGCCCGCCAGCACGCGCGTCATGTTGCGCGCCGAGGCGGCCTGCCCGGGATGCGGCCGTAGCGCCGAGAGCTCCGCGGCGAACACGCGGTCCGTGCCGAGCAGCGCCTCCACGCTCATGGCCGCCGAGACGTCCGCGAGCTTCGCGAGCCCGCGCAGGTCCGCGAGCGCAAGGACAAGCATGCCGAGCATGCCGTCGGTGCCGTTGATGAGCGCAAGGCCTTCCTTCTCCTCGAGCTCCACCGGCGCGAGACCGGCCGCGGCAAGCGCCTCGGCGGCGCACAGGCGACGACCGTCGGCCGCACGCACGACGCCCCCTCCCATGAGCGCCAGCGCGCAGTGCGCGAGCGGCGCGAGGTCGCCCGAGCACCCGAGCGAACCATACTCGAAGACGACCGGCGTGATGTTCGCATTCAGCATGCTGGCGTACGTCTCGGCAGTGACGCGACGAACGCCGGTGCGCCCTGTCGCGAGCGTCGCGAGGCGCAGGAGCATCATCGCGCGGATGACCTCGGTCTCCACCTCGGCGCCGCTGCCGGCCGCGTGCGAGCGCACGAGGGAGCGCTGCAGCTGGTGGCGTCTCTCGGGCGGGATGTACGTGGTGGCAAGCGCGCCGAAGCCGGTGCTCACGCCGTAGACGGGCTTGCCCGATGCTGCAAGCTCGTCGATGCGCGCGCGGGCTGTCTCGAGAGCGGCGATCGCTTGAGGGGCGAGCTCGATGCGCGCGCTATCGCGGGCAACCGCGACAACGTCGGTGACGGTGAGGGGTCCTGCGCCTACAACGACTGCATCCATGCGGCAGCGCCTTTCGACTGTGAGACACTCTTCTGTAGGTACCAACTTGGCGTTTAATGGAATCGTCTGCAAGTGACAACCGGACAGAGGTGCCGAGATGAGCGCTGCGAAGCTTCCTGACGACCCGCTCTGGCCGAGAGCCTCCGCGTGGATCAAGCCCGTTGGCGATGGCCGACCCGAAGGCGACATCGCGCTCCTCGGCGTGCCGGCGCACGTCAGCTCCATCACGCCCACGGGCGCGCACGCCACGCCTGCCGCTGTCCGCGAAGCCCTCGCGCGGTACTCGACCTACTCGGCAAACGCCGACATCGACATCGCGACGCTTGCGGCGATCGACCTCGGCGACGTCCGCGAGCCGGACGGGCCCGACGGCGAGCTGCGCGTCTCGGCGGCGGCAGAAGCTGCGGGTGACGGCTTCAGGCTGCTCATCGCGATCGGCGGCGACAACTCCATCACCTCCCCGCTCATGCGCGGTCTCGCGCACGGCGACCTCACAGGTTGGGGTCTCATCACGCTCGACGCACACCACGACCTTCGCAACGGCATCTCCAACGGCTCGCCGGTGCGACGCCTCATCGAAGCCGGCCTGCCCGGCGAGCATGTCGTGCAGATCGGCATCGCCGACTTCTCCAACTCCCCCGCGTACGCTGCACGCGCTCACGAACTCGGCATCACGGTGATGACACGCGCCTCGCTCCGCCATGCCGACCTTGCCGAGACGATTGCCGAGGCGCTCCGGATCGCCGGTCACGGTGGCCGCTCGGTCTACGTCGACCTCGACGTCGACGTCTGCGATCGTGCCGAGGTGCCCGGGTGTCCCTCGGCAGCGCCCGGCGGCATCAGCGCCGACGAACTGCGCACGGTCGCGCGACTGCTCGCCGCCGACCCGCGAGTACGGGGCATCGATATCACGGAGGTCGACGCCACCATCGACGCACCTGACGGGCGCACTGCACGACTTGCCGCGCTGCTGGTGCTCGAAGCGGCGGCGGGGTACGCGCTTCGCTAGCGGCGCTCTTCCGGGACCTCGCACATCACGTTCGTGCCGGCCTCTCCCGCAACGATAAGCGTGATGTCCTCGAGACGGCCGATGGCCGCGCGGTTGCAGGTCGCCTTCACGAACCGTTTCGCCGCTTCCACCTTCGGGCCCATCGAGCCGGCAGCGAACTCGTACTTGTCGAGCTCCTCGGGCGTCGTCCAGCCGAGGGTGCGCTGCTCGGGCGTATCCCAGTTCAGGCAGACGCCCTCCGCATCGGTCGCCATGATGAACAGATCGGCGCCAAGCTCGCGGGCGAGCAGTTCTGCCGCGAAGTCCTTGTCGATGACGGCTTCGATGCCCACAAGCGTGCGGGTGCCGTCCGGCAGGTAGACGGTCGGGATGCCGCCGCCGCCCGCGCAGATGACGACCGCGCCCTTCTCCACAAGCCACCGAACCGGGTTGATCTCGAAGATTCGCTTGGGCTCGGGCGATGCGACCACGCGGCGCCACGAACGGCCGTCGGCCTTGAACACCCAGCCCTTCTTGGCCGCAAGCGCGTCAGCGTCCTCTTTCGTATAGCAGGGACCCACGAACTTCGTCGGGTTCTGGAACGCGGGATCCTGCGGGTCGACCTCCACCATCGTGAGCAGGGTCGCGAGGTGCTTCTCGAACGGCAGGACATTGCCAAGCTCCTGCTCGACCATGTACGCGATCATGCCCTGCGTCTGTGCGCCGAGCACGTCGAGCGGGTACGGTTCGACGTCGGTGTATGCAGCAGCCTGCAGCGCGAGCAGCCCCACCTGCGGACCGTTCCCGTGGGCGATCACGAGGTTGTGCTGCTCGGCAAGCGGGGCGAGCGCCTTCGCTGCGATGCGCACGTTCGCGCGCTGCGCCTCGGCAGTCATCGGGTCGCTGCGGCGCAACAGCGCGTTGCCGCCCAGTGCCACCACGATGGTCAGCTTCTCCATCCACGATCTCCTTCGTCATCACCAATCATTGCAGCACGATCGTATGCAGAAACATTGCATGCCGATACATACTACCCTGTCAGACGACGCGCCAGGCAAGAATCCCTATGCTAGAATCCGCACACATTGACGGCACTGCTCGTGGGAGGGTTCGTGCAGTTCACCTCGCTTGAGTACCTGCTCTTCCTCGGCCTGTCGGTGGCCGTCTATTTCGCGCTCCCGGGACCGCGAACGAGGACGCTCGGGCTCCTGGCGGCAAGCTACACGTTCTACTTCTCGTTATCGGCACGCTGGACGCTCGCACTGATCTCGATCACCGCGATCGGCTATGCATTCGGCCTGGCGATCGCCGCGTCCGGTGCCGGCGCGCCCGTGCCCCGAAAGACGAAGCGCCTGCTCGCTCTCGGCATCGTGCTTGTGGCCGGGGCGCTCTTCTACTTCAAGTACGCCGCCTTCTCGGCGGGGTTGCTCAACAGCGGCCTCGCGCTTGCGGGCGTGAGCTGGCGCTCCCCCGCGCTCGCGATCGCGCTGCCGGTAGGCATCTCGTTCTGGACGTTCCAGTCGATCGCGTACCTGGTCGACGTCGCGAAAGGCACCGTGCCGCCCGAGCGCAACCCGCTCCGCTATGCGCTCTTCATCGCCTTCTTCCCGCAGGTCACCGCGGGGCCGATCGCACGCGCCGGACAGCTCCTCCCCCAGCTTGCCGAGAAGCGCCCGTTCGACTTCGAGCGCATGCGCTCGGCGCTCGTGCTGATGGCATGGGGCTTCTTCAAGAAGCTCGTGGTCGCCGATCCGCTCGGCGTGGTGGTGCGCACCGTCTTCTCGAAGCCGCATGAGTTCGGCGACAACGGCATCGTGCTGGCCGGTGCGGCGGTAGCGTTCGCGGTGCAAATCTACTGCGACTTCTCGGGATACACCGATCTCGCACGCGGCGCCGCGCGCCTGCTCGGCATCGATCTCATGCCGAACTTCGCACGACCGTATGCCGCGCGCTCGATCAAGGAATTCTGGCGGCGCTGGCACATGACGCTCATGAGCTGGCTGAAGGATTACGTCTACATCCCGCTCGGCGGTAGCCGGGTCTCGAAGTGGCGGCGCTACGGCAACATCCTCGCAGTCTTCCTGTTCAGCGGACTTTGGCACGGCGCTGGGCTCACGTTCATCGTGTGGGGGCTCGTAAACGGCCTCTACCAGGTGCTCGGCGAGCTGCTCGCGCCAGCCCGCGCACGCGTGCTCGCACTCGTCCGCATCACCCGCGATAGCGCGCTCCACCACGCGCTCCAGGTGATCACGACCTTCGGGCTCGCCACCATCGCGTGGGTGTTCTTCCGCGCCGAATCCCTCGCCGACGCCCTCTACATCCTGCCGAGGATGTTCTGGCTCGACCCGCGCCCGCTCCTCTCCGGCGGCATCCCCGACCTCGGACTCGCCAAGGCGCAGCTGCTGGTGACCGCAGTTGCAGTCGTGGTGGTGTTCGGGCTGGAGTACCTCTCGGCAAGACGGGACCTGACGGCGCTGCTGTATCGCCAGCACGTCGCGGTGCGCTGGATCGTGTACTACGCCGCCGCACTCGCGATCCTCATCTTCGGCTACTACGGGCCGATGTCCACCGCCGCCGATTTCGCCTACTTCAAGTTCTAGGACGTGCCGATGCCACGATCAGCCGATACCCGCCGAACCCGTCGCCTGCTGGCGTCGCTCGCCTTCTGCATGCTGCTGATCGCCATCCTCACACTCGCGAGCGCGGTCGTGAAGCCGGGGCGCAACGGCATCGACGGCCAGGGCGGCAGCGCCTGGACGACGTACCGCGAGCTACCGTCGGGCTCGGTCGACGTGCTCTTCCTCGGCAACTCGCACGTGTTCGTGGGCGTCGATCCTGCCGAGGTGTGGCGCACGCGCGGGATTCCGTCCTTCGTGCTGGGCGGACCCACGCAGCAGCTCAAGCTCACCCGCTTCTACCTTGCCGAGGCGCTCAAGACGCAGCGCCCGAAGGTCGTGGCTCTCGAACTCTCGTCGATCGCGTACGGCGAGACGCACTTCAACCGCGAATTCCAGCAGATCAACGTGGGCTACATGCCGCTTTCCGCCGAGAAGCTCAAGGCCGCGTTCCTCTCTACGCCGCCAAGCGAACGGGCGGGCGTGCTCGTGGACCTGTGGACGTACCACGGCCGTTGGTCGAGCCTCACGAAACGCGACTTCGACCTGCTCGGCAAGAATCGTGGCGGCGAGTTCCTGAACGGTTTCCTGCCCAAGCGCGGCGCCGTGGAGGTCACGCCCACCGCATCGCCGATGCCCGAGGACGTGCGCGCACGGGCGGATGCGGCACTCACGTACAACCTGCCGTACCTACGCGAGATCGCGGGCATCTGCGAAGACGCGGACGCTGAGCTGCTGCTCTTCCTCACGCCCACCGGCCCGCCAAACGCGTACAGCTACCAGCTCGAGAAGGTCGAGGCGGTTCTCGGCAGCGAATTCGACAACGTGCGGACGCTCGATCTGAGCGAGCCCGGCTCGGTACCGGGGCTCTCGTTCACGACCGACTTCATCGATGGCGGTCACCTCACGTACACAGGCGCTGCGAAGATGTCAGCTGCGCTGGCGACCGCACTTGGCGACGAATACGCGCTCCCCGATCGGCGCAGCGAGTCGGGTGACCGCACGGCGTGGTGGACGAGCGTGCTTGCGAAGCACGACGCCTACCTTCGCTCGTTTGGCAGCGCGACCGGCGACTAGTCGAGCGAGTCGCGGGAGATCGGGCACGTCATGCAGTGGCAGCCGCCGCGACCCTTGCCAAGCTCGCTGCCCTCGATCTCGAAGACCTCGATGCCCGCGTTGCGCAGCGCCGCGTTCGTGTGCGTGTTCTTGGAATACCCGATGACCACGCCCGGCTCAAGCGCGACGACATTGTTCCCGTCGTCCCACTGCTCGCGCGCCGACTGGAATGCATCGCCGCCCGTGGGCACCACGCGCAGCTTCTTCACCTTCAGCGCGTCGGCAACGGCCTCAAGCAGGCCTTTCTCGGCAGTGATCTCGAAGGAGTCTTTCTTGTCGCCGGGCCGGATGCTGTACACCTGCATCGCGTCGATGACCTGCGGGTACATCGTCACGGCGTCGCGATCGATGAAGCCGAAGACCGTGTCGATGTGCATGTACGCGCGATCGACCGGCATGCGGCACGCGATGATCCGCTCGGCAGCGCCTGCCGAGAAGAGCGAGCGCGCCAGATGCTCCACCATGCGGCCGGTGGAGCGCTCCCCCATGCCCACGAGCACGGTCTTGTTGCCGATCGGCATGAGGTCGCCACCCTCGAGCGAGTTGCCCTGGCCGAGGTCCTCCACGCCAAACCGGCCGGCATCGCCTTCCGGCGGATACCAGAACTGGAAGTCCGCCCCGGCGAAGCGCGGGTGGTAGCGGTAGATGATCGAGGCGTTCACGACCTCCAGGCGCCGAGCGTGCCAGAAGAGCGGCGGCAGGATCACACCGCCGTAGAGCCACGCGCTGGAGTCGCGCGTGAACAGGCTGTTCGGAAGCGGCGGCAGCACGAACGAGTTCGGCTCGGCGAGAACGGCGCCAAGCGAGTGGCGGTTGAGGGCATCCAGATCGAAGCCCTCCAGCTCCTCGATGAGCAGACCGCTCACGAGCGCCTCCGCCAACTGCTGCGGCGGCATGCCGAGCAGGAACGCCCGCAGGTCGCGCACCATCGAAGGGCCGACGGTGTACGACGACACGAGTCGCGTCACGACATCGGCGCGTGCCTCGGCAGATGCCGAGAGGGTCTCGACGAGCAGATCGAAGAGGTAGAGCACCTCCACGCCGCGGTCGCGCATGACTGCCGTGAAGGCGTCGTGCTCGCGCTGCGCGCGCTCCACCCACACGAGGTCGTCAAACAGAAAACGCTCGCGATTATGCGGAGTAAGCCGCTCAAGCGCGAGGCCCGGACGATGTACCAGCACCGTTCTGAGCTTGCCGACTTCGGAGTATGCACCGAGCGTTGTCATATGACCCGACCTTCTGCGCGGATTTCGCTGCCACGCCATTCTATCCGGTCGGGCGCTCGTCGGCACCTTGCGCTCACGGACTGGTTGAATCGTGTGGCACCGTGGGTATGTAGCCATGTTGCTCGGGGGCGAATTCATGATGAAGACAGCAACCTCCCAGCGTGTCGTGCTGATCGAAGCCGGCTCACCGGGTCTGAACATCTACTCTCACGTTGCGATGGGACGCGGGGTACCGCTCCTCGCCACCGTCCTCCGCAATCAAGGATTCGAGGTCGCCGCCTTCGTCGAGGATATCTCCGGCCGAGATTCGATCGCGTGGGACACCGTAGCCTCAGCCAACGTCATCGGCTTCTCGGCGATCACATGCACGCTCACGCGCACCGCGGAGCTTGTACGCGAGACGCGTCGCCACAACCCCGGGGCAACGATCGTGATGGGCGGACCGGAGCCGACGTGCGCGCCCCAGCGCGCATTCGAGGCCGGAGCCGACTACGTGATCCTCGGCGAGGCTGAGTTCTCGCTGCCGGAGTTCCTGCACGTGCTGCGCGACGACTCCGCCGCCATACAAGAAGTCCCCGGGATCGTCTGGCGCCGGGGGAGCGAGCTGCGCTTCGGACCACCGCCCCGACAGCTCACGGCCGATGAAATCTCGGCGCTGCCGCTCATCGACATGACGCTCGTGCATCAGGCCGAGAAGCGCACCGTTGGCCTGGTCTGGCGTTCACGCGGCTGCCCCGAGCGCTGCGAGTTCTGCGAGGTGCATGAAATCTGGCCGCGGTACACGCTGCGAGACGAACAGACGAGCGTCGAGGAACTCCTCCGCTGTCAGGAAGAGGGTGTTGGCGGAAGCTTCCTCATCGATGACAACTCCGCTGCGAACAAGCCGTCGTTCAAACGCTTCCTTGAGGGCGCGATCGCCCGCGGGGCCGCTCGGCCACTCACGCTGCAGCTCAGGGCCGACGCGTTCTTCGACAAGCACGGACGCCTCGACAAAGAGCTGCTGCGACTCCTTCGCGACATCGCTCCCGTCACAACAGTGTGCGTCGGCATCGAGTCCGCCGAGGACACCGACCTTGCCGCAATCGGAAAGCGAACCACAACCGAACTGACCGCCCGTGCGCTCGCCGCCGTGCGACGATACGGCCTGCTCGTGCACGGCATGTTCATCGCGTTCGGCAACGACACCGCGGAGACCCTCAGGCGCAATGGGGAGTTCGCCCGCAAGTACGTGACATCTCTTCAGTACCTCTTCGAGGCCCCGCTTCCTGGCACCAAGAGCACCGCGCGTCACGAGGACGCCGGTCGCGTGCTCTTCCACGACGTCGCGGACCTGAAGTTCGTGGATGGGATGCACGTCGCACTTCGCCCAGAGCAGATGTCCGCACGTCAGATGCAGGAGATCGTCACCACCGAGTACCGCAGGTTCTACTCCCGGGTGCGCATCGTGCGGGCATTCATCAGCGGGTTATTCGTCCGTCATCGCCGCCTGGGGCGGGGCCTCCGCCGGTACCTCAGCACGCTCCCGCTTCGACGTCGCGTACGAGAATGGGCGTGGCTGCACCTAGAGTTCAAGTTCGCGCCGTGGGCAGTGCTGCGCGTGGGGCGCGAGCGTGTTGCGGCCTTCCTCCACGACGCAGAGTACGCGATGTATCTGCGCAGGCTCGACGGCTGATGCTCTAGCGCTCCGAGGCGATGGGGTCGCCGTCATCATCCGACCTCGGCGCGGTTAGCGTGAAGGTGAACACGAAGGTGGAGCCTGTGCCTTTCGTGCTCGAGAGTGTGACGTCGCCACCCAGGAGTCGAGCTAACCTGCGCGAAATCGGGAGTCCCAACCCCGTCCCGCCGAGCGGGTTGTCGCCGGGGCGACCCATGCTCTTGAACTCGTCGAAGACTTCCTCGAGCCGGCCTTTCGGGATGCCTATGCCAGTGTCTTCCACCGTCACACGCGCTTGATTATCAACAGAATCGAGCGAGATCGTCACACCGCCAGCCTCGGTGAACTTCACCGCATTGCTGAAGAGGTTGAGCAGGACCTGCTGCACGCGATCCTCGTCCGTGCTCACCATCAACCCACCATCCGGAACGCGAACGTCCAGGGCGAGTCCCTGGCTCTTGGCCATCGGAGTCATGATCTCGGCGGCCGACCGAACGAGCTCGGCCACGTCGAACTCATCGGCCTCGATAGGCATCGCGCCTGCCTCGATCTTCTCAAGGTCGAGCACGTCGTTCACGAGAGCCAACAGGTGATTCCCGGAACGCACGATCATGCCAAGCTGTCGCTCCTGCTCATCGTTGATCGGGCCGGCGAGTCTGGAGAGCATGATATTCCCGAAACCGAGTATCGAGTTCAACGGCGTACGCAGCTCATGACTCATGTTCGCCAGGAAGCTCGACTTCGCGTGGCTCGCAGCCTCCGCGGCCTCGGCGGCCACACGCAGACTCGCCGCCTCCTTCGACTCAGAGATGTCGATCATGACACCCACGAGCCGAATGCTCCCAGACTCGTCCGCGTGCACCGAGACCACGTCTTCGATCCAAACGATCTCGCCATCCGGACGGATCGCCCGGTACTCGAGGTTGTGATCCAACCCGAGCGACGTCGCGGTCATGCATGCGGTCACCGCCCCGTCGCGGTCGTCCGGATGCAGCGACTGAACCCACGAATCAAGCGTGGTCCATGTTCCCGGCGGGTACCCGAACAACCGCTCGGCTTGTGGGCCAACGTACACGAAGCAGTCCGAGTCCATGTCGTACTCCCACGGAACGGCCCGCAGCGACTCGATCAGGTAGCGGTACTGCCTCGCTGAGGTCGCAAGATCATGCTCGCGCCGCTTCACCGCGCTGGTCATGTCGTTCAAAGCAGACCCGAGTTTACTGAGCTCGATCTGCTGATAATCCGCGGAAGCCTCGCCGTACTCGCCGTGGGCAACCCTATCGGCGTGACGGGCGAGTTCGCTGATGGGTTCGGCCAGGCGTTGCGAGAGCGCCGCCGCAAGCGCCAGCGCGAACACTGCCGCAAGCACAAGCAGCAGCGTCACGATGTACTGCGTGCCGAAGATCGCCCGCTGCACCTGCTCCCACGGTTGCGTGGCGAGCGCCACCCATCCCACCTGTCCGATCCTGCGCGCAATGCCGAGGTACTCCTCGCCCTGCCAGGAGTATCGACCCTGCGCCTCCGGGGTGCCAGAGAGCACGTCGTCGACAATGCCGATGCTACGCATGTTCAGACGCTGGGTAATGACCTCTTCATCCGGGTAGGAGATCGGAACGCCGTTGCCGTCGATCACGATCGGCAGCACCGTCGAATCGTCCAGCGCCGTGAAGTCAAGCATCCTGGCAAGCATCACGTTGACGACGATCGCTCCTTCTCGAAGCGGCACCACATACGAGAGGGACGCCTCGCCGGTGATCGGAGACCGGTACACGTTCGACCATACGGCCTCGCCGGTTGCATTGGCCTCGGCCACCGATACATCTCTTGATCGGTCAAGGCCAATGAAATCGGCACCCTTCATGCCGGTGCTGGACTCGAGGGCTGCCGCCCGGACTATGCCGGCATCGTCAAGGAGGAGTATCGATTCAACTTCCGGAAGCCTGTCGATGAGATCGCGCCAGTGGGCTGCAGGGTCTTCAGTGGCGAGGACTTCCTGATAACTCTGGCTGAGGTACGGCGCAGCGACAGCCTTGGGCACTTCAAGCGACTGGCCGATCTGTGCGACAAGCGCTCTCGCATTCAGATCGTTGGACCTGGCGATCTGCTCGGCCAGTAGCCCGCGCACGAAGATGACCGATACAACACCGACGACGACGAGTGGCAGCAGCGCGGCCAACAGCAGCCGCCGCGTAAGGGCCGAGCGGAATGAGTGGGACCTCCACATGCCTACTCAACCCTAACGAACACGCCGTCGCGAATGGTCATGAGGAAGTAGTCACGCTCGACATCGCCTGTCGCGTCTAACTTCAAGCCACCCTGGATGGCATCGAATGAGCGGAGCCCGTCGAGTCTGCCCCTCAGGGCGGCCCGCGTTGGATCGCTGTCGAGCTGGGAGATCACGAGACGAGTCGCGTCATAGGCGTGAACCGAAGCGAAGCCCGCCTCATACCCGAAGCGCTCTCGGAATCGCTTCGCGAAACCCTGATACCCCGAAGTGGTCGACTCTCGGTCGAACGTGTTGAGGAACATCATGCCCTCCACAGCACGCCCTCCGTAGCCAATCACGACCTCCGTGGCAGACCACTCACTTGTGATCACATGACCCTCGAACCCGGCTCCGCGCAGCAGCGTCGCAAGCCGTGCGGTGTCGAGCGCATTCGCCAGAACGAACACGCACTGCGGCTCGGACGAAAGCGCGCGATCGACAGCGATATCGTACGTGCCCAACTCTCCTGAAGTGATGGTTTCTGATGACGTCACGCTGCCACCGAGAAGCGTGAGTTCGTCAGTGAAGTTGCGGGCCCAGGTCTCGGTATGCGCCCGGTTGGCCAGATCGTAGATCATCGCAACCCTCGTGTGACCGAGTCGATCATGAACGACTGCAGCCAGCTTCCGTGCCGCGCTCGAGTTGTCGGGATAGAGGCGGTAAAACCAGTCCGCCCGACCGGTGAGCTCATCAGTACTTGTCGTTGGACTGACAAGCGGCACTTCAAGCTCGTCGGCGATCGGCGTCACGGTCACAGCTATGGCGCTTGTCATCGGCCCGATGACAGCAACGGCATCGGCGGCCTCGAGTTCACGGAAGGCACTTGCGGCCTTCGTGACATCCTGAGCATCATCCGCCGGGAGCAGCTCCAGTTCTCGACCGTCGACGCCGCCAGCAAGATTGGCTTCCTCCACCGCAAGCAGAGCACCATCGCGACCCGCGTCGCCAAGATCGGAGGTTCGGCCAGACAATCCGCCAAGGTAGCCGATGACGATCGGCCCACGGACGGAGGCGCATCCGGAGAGGACGACGCACGCAAGCACTGCAAGCGTGGTCGTCAACAAGACTCGCGCGCGCCATGACTGTCGCATCTCAATACCCATCGTCAATGCCAGGAGCTGCGTGCTCGTACACATAATGTAGGCGTGTTCCGGACATGCGGCAAGGATTCGGCGATGAGCGGACGCTCGGTGCGTCTACCTCGGCTCCGTCGTGCACCAGCGATCGAGCCACCATCGGACTGAGCGGTTCATCTCGGCCATATAGGCCGGGGTGAACTTCTGTTTGTAGACCTGTTGTCCGAAGTTGGCGACTCCGGGACCGAAGCCGTGCGGCGAGTGCATCTCGCCCTGGTCCATCGATACCTCGGCCAGCTCGGCGTCGGTGAGCCGGTGGTAGCGATTCTCATGCACCACATGCCTCGTGTAGTGCGGGGTCGGCTCGCGCTTCGCGGCAGGATGCCCGAAACACAGCATCGCGATCGGCAGCGTGTGCTGCGGCAGGCCGAGCAGCTCCGCGTGGATCTCACCGTTCTCGAGCACGTCGCCGACGTAGCACGAGCCGATGCCGAGCGACTCGGCGGCCACAACCGCATTCTGCGCCGCGACAAGCGCGTCCGAGCACGCCATCATGAGATCACCGACGTCGGGCGCGGCACGATGGTCGACGCCCTCGACCTCCTCAGCATGCGAGAAACGGAACAGGTCGATCCACTTCTGCATGTCGGCCACGAAGACAAGCACCCACGGCGCCCTCGCAATGAACGGCTGCTCGTCGCAGGTCACGGCGAGGCGGTCTTTGAGCGCCTGATCGGTCACTTCGATGATCGAGTACAGCATCATGTTGCCCGCCGTCGGCGCACGCATGGCGCTGTGGAGAATGGCGGCCTTCTCGGCATCGGTGACGGGGGCCTCGGCGTAAGTGCGCGTCGAGAAACGTGCGTTGAGCAGGTCCAGCGTGGGGTTCATGACGATTCCAATCGACCGGGTGAATCGAGTATAGGCTGCTCAACGACCTCGGCGTCCACGCAAATGCACGCTCAGCTACGCTCCGCGGACCGTCTGCACCACGCGGTCGAGGATCTCGTCGAGGATCTCCGCATGCGTCGCGAAGTTGAGACGCGCGAAGCCCTTCCCCGCCGAGCCGAATTCGGGTCCCGCCGAGAGGCCCACCAGCCCGCGCTCAAGCAGATGCTTTGCCGGGTCGTCGGCGATGCCTGTCGCCCGGAAGTCGAGCCACGCAAGGTACGTGGCCTCTGGTCGCCCGACGATCACCTCAGGGAGTTCGGCCGAGAGGCGCTCGAGCAGGTGGTCGCGGTTGGCGCGCAGCGTCTCCACCGTGCGAAGCAGCCACTCCTCCCCGCTCGCCCATGCCGCGAGCGTCGCGTGCGCGCCCAGCGCGTTCACGCCCCCCAGCATGTGCGGCGCAAGCGCGGCGATCCCTTCGGCAACCTTCTCGGCACCGAGGTAGCCCACGGCACAGCTCAGGCCGCCCAGGCTGAAGCTCTTGCTGGCCGCAGTCACCGTCACGCACCGCGCCGCCACATCCGGGCCGAGCGACGCGAACGGAATGTGCGTGGAGCCGGGATAGACGAAGTCCTGCCAGATCTCGTCGCTGATCACGAGCAGGTCGCGCTCCTCGGCAACCTCCGCGACGATGCGCAGTTCGCCCATCGTGAAGGCACGACCGCTCGGGTTGTGCGGGTTGCACAGGATGACGGCGCGCGTGCCCTGATCGATGGCGGAGCGCAGCGCGTCGGCGTCGATGCGCCACTCCGTCTCGTTCAGGCGATACTCCACGAGGCGACGTCCCGACTTCTTCACGATGCCGAAAAACGGCGCGTAGACGGGTGTGAGGAGCAGCACGCCATCGCCAGGCTCCGTGGCCACCATGAGCGCTGCCGAGATGGGCTGCAGCGTGCTGGTGAACACCTTCGTGCGCTCCACGTCGGGTCGCCAACCGAAACGGCGCTCGGACCACGCGACCCACGCCTTCGGGATGCTGTCGTCAAAGGCCGCCATGTTGTAGCCGAAGTCCCCAGCCTCGACCATCGGCCGAAGCGCATCGATGATTGCGGGTGCCGTCGGGAAGTCCATGTCCGCGACCCATGCCGGAATCACATCGGCGCCCCAGCGCTGCCACTTGATGCCGGAGAGCGCCCGCAGGCGTTCCATTTCCGCTGATGTGCCCATCGGGTCAGTTGAGCTTCGAGCCGACGATCTTCGCGACCTCGGCCTTATCGCAGTTGCCGCCGGTCTCGGAAACGACCAGGCCGATGACTTTGCCCATGTCGCGCTTGCCCGCGAACTCGCCTGCTGCCAGCACGCGGTCGACCAGCGCGACGAGTTCGTCGCCGGCGACCTGCTTGGGCAGGTACCCCTCAAGGATGTCGACCTGCTGCTGCAGGAGTTCCGTCCGCTCGGCGTTCGTGCCGGCCTTGATCGAGCCCTCGAGCGTCTCGCCGGTCTGCTTCAGCACCTTCTTGAATGCCGAGACGACCTCTTCGTCCGAGAGCTCCTGGTGCGACTCCTTCTCGCGGGTGTCGATCTCGTTCTTCACGAGTCGCAGAATGCCGATGCGGATCTTGTCGTGCTCGCGCATCGCTTTGGTGATCTCGCTCGTGATGAGGGCCTTGTCCATGATGTGCTCCGTCCTTCGAACCCGCTGTGCTCAAGAGAACGTACCACGACCGACCCGCCTCCTCCCACATCACGCGCGAAAAGGGCGGGCCCGATGGCCCGCCCTTTCGTACATCGTCCAGCTCAGGCCCCGGCGGGTGCCGCTGCCGCAGCTGGCTTCTCGGCGGGAAGCGCCACGAAGAGCGCGTAGCGGACCAAGACGTAGAACACCATCAGCGTCACGAACACGTCCATCGCGAGGACGGCGGCGTTGGGAATGAAGGAGCCGGCGGGCGTCTTCGCAAGGAAGAGGTTCGCTTGCTTGAGCGCGATCCCCGAGATCACGAAAGGAAACGTGAGTGCACTGTAGCTGGGATGGAAGGGCGACTTGAGGATCCGGGGCAGGTGGGTGAACACATACACCAGGCTCGCAGCGGCCATCGCCAGAAGCGCGTACACGACGACTGGCTGCTTCGCGGACGTGACCGCGAGGTAGCCCGCAAGGCACAGGCTGGGCGGCGCGGCGAAGATCGCCATCGTCGGCAGTGCGGGTTCGGGAAGTCCTCCGACTTTGACCATGCGGTAGATGACCACCGGTAGAATGCCCAGGTACCCGGCCAGCCCAACGTACAACAGCATGCGACCAACGAGCAGAGCACCGAATGCCGGGCTCGTGACGCTGCCAACTACGAAGCCGACGAACACGAGGAACCACGCGGGGAGCACCTGAGAAAGCGCAAACGACCGGAAGAACCGCACGGCGCACACCACGGCGACGATAAGTTGGAGCGTGAGCGCGACAACCCACATTCCCGTCGCAAACGTCGGTGCGTACGGCTTGAGATATGCCGCGAGCAGCATCGTCGCCATGAACAGCGTCGGGAATACGGCGAGCACGCCCGGTTTTCCGAGCTCCGCACGTACGCCGGCGAAGTCGAACACGATGCGCGCCAGAACGAGCAGCACGATCGACGCCGCTACAACTCCACACGCCGCGCGAACGACCGGCGAGTACGGCAGCAGCAGGTTGCCGAGACCCGCAACACCAAGTGCGAGGGCGGACATCGGAATCGGGATCCTCCGGATGAACGACATCGCTCAGCCCTCCAGCTCGGACGACTCGCGCGCGATGATCTGCGCGGTCTTCTCGGCCATCTCACCGGTGAATGCGATGCACTGCGCCTTGTGCTCGCCGCTTGCCATGTCCATTCCTTTTGTATGCACGCTACAGCACAGCACGCGATGGCTGTCGCGGAATGCCTGCTGAAGCTCGTTCGCGAGCGCCAAGGTCTTGACGGACTTCGGGTCAGCGGGCGTGCTTGGACCTGTTCGCCCGAACACGTAGCCGAGACTGATGACGCCGCCCGAGACGGCACCGCACATGCACTTCGAGCGGCCGACGCCGATCGGGAAGCCCGATGCCGCAGAGATGAGTGCTTCCGGCATCTCCGGAGCAACGTTGTCGCGAATCGACGCGACGATCGCCTCGGAGCAGTAGTAGTTGCCCTGCCGGAAGTACGCCTCGGCGTCTTCTTTGACCTTCTGAACATCGATAGATGCTGTCACGTGCCGCCTCCCGTGGTAGCTGCGCGCGAAGTATGGTCGCGCGATCGAATCCCTGCAGGAGTAAGGGTATTTGATAGTTTGCATCACGACAAGCGATATTACGTGATTCTTGAACGAACGGGCGCGCGTCAGTGCCTGCGAGTAGACTGTGTGTCAGGAATCTCGCTGAACGAGGTCAGCCACATGCCTGAGGCACCATGGTGGAAGCGCGGAGTCGTCTACCAGATCGCCGTGTCCAGTTTCGCGGACGCGAACGGCGACGGCAGGGGCGACCTGCGCGGCATCATCGATCGACTCGACTACTTGAACGACGGCACAGACGGGTCACTCGGTGTGGACGCCGTCTGGCTCACGCCCATCTACACGTCCCCACTGTCCGATTTCGGCTACGACGTCAGCGACTACCGCTCGATCGACCCACGCTTCGGCACCATGGAGGATTTCGACGAGCTGGTCGAAGAGTGCCACCGCCGCGGAATCCGCGTGGTGATGGACCTCGTCCTCAACCACACGTCGATACACCATCCCTGGTTCGTCGAGTCCCGCTCCTCTCGCGACAACCCCAGGCGCGACTGGTACATCTGGCGCGATGGCCGGGCGCCCGGCAAACCGCCGAACAGCTGGGTGGCGGTCGTCGAGGGCAGCGCGTGGGAGTACGACGACACCACGGGGCAGTACTACTACCACGCGTTCCTCCCCTTCCAGCCCGATCTCAACTGGCGCAATCCTGAGGTGCGCGAGGAGATGTTCGGTGTCGCCCGCTTCTGGCTCGCCAAAGGGGTCGACGGATTCCGACTCGACCTCGTGAACTGCCTCTACGAGGATGAAGGACTGCGAAACAACCCGCCCAAGCTCGGTCCTCGGCCATATCTGGCCCAGAAGCATATCCACGACCTCTCTCAGCCGGAGAACCTGGAAGTCGCAGGCGAACTACGGCAACTCGTCGAGGACTTCGGAGACTGCGTGCTCATGGGCGAGGTGCTCACACTGACGCCGGATGTCTGCATCGACTACCTCGGCGATGGGACCGACCGCCTGCATCTCTCGTTTTACATGGAGTTCGTCCGCACCAAATGGAACGCCGAGGCATTCCGTCATTCCGTGAGGTGGCTGGAAGAGCACGTCCCGCCTGGGGGATGGCCCTGCTATTACCTCAACAACCATGATCTGAAGCGCTCGTTCACGCGGCTCGGCGGTAGGCACGCACGCGAACGCGCCAAGGTGGCCGCCGCCATGCTACTCACACTGCGCGGGACGCCCATCCTGTACTACGGCGAGGAGATCGGTATGCCGTCGAGCAGGGTCCCCCGTGGACTGCTGGACGACCCGGTTGGCCTGAAGTTCTGGCCGCTGCGGGTGGGCCGAGACGGTTCGCGCACGCCGATGCACTGGAACGCGGCCGAGAACGCGGGCTTCAGCGCGTGGGAGTCGTGGCTGCCGGTCGACTCGTCCTATCGCACGCGTAATGTCGAGCAGGAGGCCGTGCGCGCGGACTCGATCCTCAACTGGTATCGCCGGCTTCTCTCGACGCGCAGGGCGCACCCCGCGCTGCACAGCGGCGACTACCGGGAAATCGGCGGGGTTCCGAAGGGAGTCTTCGCATACACGCGGCGTGCAGGCTCCAAGACCGTGGCCGTCTACCTGAACTTCGCAGCACGGAACACCGAGTGTCCGCCGCCCAAGGCACCGCCGGGGACAACCTGGCGGGTGCTTCTCTCCACGCACGGCACGGAGGACGGACGAGACCTCCCCCGCATCCAGCTTGCTGCACATGAGGCCCTGCTGCTTGAGGCGACCTACTCGTGAACGAGCGCGTCCTTCTCCAGCCAGCGCACCGATAGGTACTGCCTGAGCGCAACGCCTCCCAGCAGTCCGACAAGGGCGATGTGCGCAACCGAAAGCGGCACGCTGAAGAAGACACGCTCCTGAATCTGCGTGATCACGTTCTTGATGCTCACTACCACCAGAGGAATCTGGGCCGCAAAGAACACTCCGAAAAGCGCGGCCACTCGTCTATGGTGAGCGACCCTCGAATCGCGATCACTGAACAGATCGAAAGGTTGACCGTCCGCTATCTTCCTGATGTAGATCCAGCGCCTGTACGTGGCGACGACTTCCATACCGGCGTCTTCCAGGAAGTCGAGATACTCGCGGCTTTTGGGTGACGAGGCAGCGTCCTCAAGCAACTGGATCCTATAGGTGTAGCGCTTCGGCAAGCCCTCCGCGAAGGTGTAGCGGCACCAGGAGTAGTCGATCATCTCCCACCCGTTCGCGGCCATCTCGTTCAGCCAGCGCTCCTCGTTCTCGAAGTCGTAGTATGCCTTCCATACAACACGCTCGCTCACGATGCGCCCCCTTCAAGTACGGCGTTGCCATCGCGAATCAGCCGCTCAAGTCGACCGACCTCGAGGGCAAGCACGCTGCGTCCCTTGGCGGTCACTTGATACTCCTTCTTGCGTTCGCCTGCGTCGCCGACCAGGGGCTGAATCCATCCCTTTTCCTGCAACGTGGAGAGCGCGCCGTACAGCGTGCCCGCGCCGAGAACGACCCGACCCTCGGTCATCTCCCGAACGTACTGCATGATCCCGTAGCCGTGCCTCTGCTCCACGAGCGAGAGCAGCACGTAATACACGGTCTCTGTAAGCGGTCTCGTATCCTCAGACACGGAAGCTCTCCTTGGTTGGTGAACGCTCGCATCACGTTACACCGTCACACGCTCTATCGTCCAACGTTATATCGTCAACCGCTACTGCTTCCTTGATCCGGGATGAACAGCGCCCGCCCCTCGCATTCGAGGAGCGGGCGCCGTGCTTCAACGTTGGTAGCGAGATCGCCACGCTACAGGCAGATCAAACGGTCACTCGACGACCAGCACGCCCATCACCATATCGCTCTGGCAGATGAGCGAATACTGTCCCGGATCAAGTGCGGGCAACTCAACCGTGCCGCCACCGTCGGTGAGATCCTCATAGATGCCCAGTTGGTCGAACTTGATTGCAGCAGTGCATCCCCCACCCGGGCCGAACTCGAGCCGAATCGGCTGTCCGGCCTTGGCGGTGGCAGCTGGTTCGAATGTGCCTTGTGACGACACCTCGATTACCTGTCGTCCGTCCGCATCCGCGGAACCTGTCGCGGTCTGCGCACATCCAGCGACCGAGAGTATGGCCAACACCGACACGACTAGAACCACCAGACGACTCTGCATGCGAACTCCTTTGACGTTGACACTCGGTGCACACCTTTTGCAACAAGCGTGCCGAACTCCGCACGGGTGTCCAGTGGCAGAGGATGGTGGCCGTCAACGGATACCTGCTAGACGTTCCCCCCGTCCGACTCGGGCCCAACCAGGAAGGCATCGTGTGCGCGAATGCATCCGGTCGGCTCGGCATCTGCGAACCGCAAGCCCAGCACGTACTCATGCGGGACGCCCTCGTACTCCAGGTGAGAGAACGTGGCAAAGCCGAAGCGACCGTAGTACCCGGGGTCACCGACCAACACACACCCCGCTGCTCCGTGCGATCGAATCTCAGACAACCCGGCTTCCACCAATGCCGAGCCGATCCCCCGACCCTGGCAGGCCGGCGACACGGCAAGTGGGCCCAGCAGGTACCAGCCGTTCCCGGCGTTCCCGACCACGGCCCGCGAAAACGCCACGTGGCCGAGCACCCTGCCATCGTCGATGGCCACCAGCGACACTGCCAAAGCGCCCTCCGCACGCAGCGCATCCACGATCAGGTGCTCGGTGTGCTGGCTGATCGGATGATCGCTGAACGCTTCGATATTGACCTCCCGGATGCCCAGGATGTCGCTATCCGATTCCGCGCGTATCAGTAGCTTGCTCATCGTTCCTCCTGTAGATGCTTCCGCGGTCGGCTAGGCACCCCTGAAACCGGTGCGCTTGTCATGGCCGCGAACGCTCTTGTAGATGATCTTCCATTTGCGGACCTCCTCGGCCCTGAGTCGTGCGTCGGTCTTCATCGCGGCCACTACCGCCTCGCGCTGCAGCTTGTGGTAGCTCGCGAGGCGCTCTGCCGACAAGGTCTCCGCCGCTACCGCCGCCGTCACGCCACATCCGGGCTCGTCTGTGTGCGTACAGTCGCGGAACCGGCACAGCAACGCGAGTTCGGCGATATCGGGAAATGCCGCATCGAGCCCACTGGCAAGGTCGTGGACCGCAACGGCGCGCAATCCCGGCGTGTCCATCAACACGCCGCCGCCCGGCAGGAGGATGAGCTCGCGCGTCACCGTGGTGTGACGACCTTTACCGTCGCCGAGACGGACCTCGCGGGTCGCCTGACGCACCTCTCCGAGTAGCGCGTTCACGAGCGTCGACTTGCCGGCACCCGAAGGACCGATGAGCGCGACGGTCACACCCGTGCGCGCGTACGACCTCACGACCTCGGCGCCACCATCGGACACCGCACTGGTGAGCACGACATCGACCCCGAGGGCAACCTGCTCCACGGCCGAGCGGGCGGCCTCCGGATCGGCCGAGAGGTCGGCTTTCGTCAATACGACGACCGGCGTGGCGCCGCTCTCCCAGGCAAGTGCGAGTTCGCGTTCGATGCGCCTCAGATTGGGGTCGCCGTCGAGCGGGTGAACCACGAAGACGACATCGACATTGGCTGCAAGCACCTGTGCCGCTGAAGAGTCGCCGGGGTCACCGCGCGTGAATGCCGACGCACGGGGAAGCACTGCATCGATCAGGGCGGACTCATGTCCACTGGGTCGGGTAAGCGACAGCCAGTCGCCGGTGGCGGGCATGTCGAGCGAAGAGGCCCGCTTTCGCAGGCTCGTGGAGAGCTGGGCTCGTTCGACGCCCTGGCGGGTCACGGCCAGTACGCTGCCTCGATCCGCACGCACGACGCGGCCGGGATACCGGGCCGGGTCGTCGCTTTCGACGGCATCGAACAACGCTGACCATCGGTCGGACCAACCGTAGGCATCCAGAGGGTCGGAGACGTTCGTCTCCGCAGGGATTTCGTTCAACGCGGTTCCTTTCGAGAAAGGGTGCCCGCGCTAGAGGAATGCGCTTAGACGCGGTGCACCGGAATGGGGGCATACGAATCCTTGAGCGCCTCAAGCGCCCACGTCGCTATGACAGTCATCGATGCCACCTCCTTCCGGTGGTCCGCGCAAATATCCGTCGGCCATGCTAGCACGTTTGACGGCGGCCGTCTCCCGGACGAACGGATGCTTACTCACCCACTGATCCTCCGCGGGGAGGCCTACCTGAGCGAGGTCGGAGCCGAGGCCGTGGAATTGTATGAAGGAGTAGAGTTGGGTCTGGTACCCCAGATCCGGCAATCCAGAAGGGAGCGCTGAGTGTAGTGAACTACCTCGGGTTCGCGGTGACGGTCTTCGCAGGGTTCCTGGCCATATCCAACCCTATTGCGAGCACGCCGGTCTTCCTGAGTATCACCGAGGGCGAGACCGATGAGATTCGCAAAGCCATCGCCCGTAGAGCGGTATTCGTCGCCTTCGCGATCGTCGCCGTGCTATGCATCGTCGGCAAGACGCTCTTCTCGGTCCTGGGCATCACCTTGGGAGCCCTGCAGCTTACCGGCGGAGCGATCGCGTTCATCATCGGCTACCGCATGCTCCAGGGCGATGCTTCGAACGTCCAGAGCCCCAAACCGAGCATCGTGCAGACACAGGATTTCTCCAGCAGTCTGGATATGGCGATCTCCCCACTCGCTGTTCCCATTCTTGTCGGACCCGGGACTATCGCCACGGCGCTCAGTTACGCGGGTCATGGCGGCCCTGCCGAGATAGCCATCACGATCACGGCGTTCGCCGCGCTGTGTCTGGTGACCTATCTGCTGTTCATCTTCGGAAGACCGCTTGTGCGCTACCTAGGGCGAACGGGCATCCGCGCACTCAACCGCCTGATGGGACTGGTCCTGGCTGTCGTCGGCGTCCAGCTGTTGCTCAATGGAGCGCAGAGCGCATTCGCTTCGCTGGGTGGGTAGTGCGGCAATCAGGAAGGCCGCAACGCGCCAGTCCATGGCCAGATGTCGCCACAGACCGGCTCACGCTCATCGACGCATAATCGCCGGCCTAAATGCATACTTGTAACACCAATTTGCATAGATTGACCTGCGGTTTTCCGTCATTCTCTGGAATATGGTATACTCATACGTATCTCGGTACCATTTCGCCCGCGGATCGGCGGCTTATTTCGTCATTCCCGGAGAGTCCCGGAGATGCCGGCGAAACGATTCCGAGTGACCGAACCCCCTACTTATGGAGGCCAACGGCATGAAGAAGATCTGGACGGTTCTACTCGCAGTGGTGATGCTCGGATCCCTCGCCACAACTGCAGGCTGCAGCAAGGATGCTGCAGAGACAGGATCCCGGGAGAAGTTCGTATTCGCGAACTCAGGGGCGTACAAGCCCTTCAGCTTTGACGAAGGTGGACAGATCGTCGGATTCGACGTGGACATCGCGAACGAGATCGCCAAGCGCCTCGACCGCGAACCTGTCATGAACTCGCCCGTACCGTTCGACTCCCTCATTCAGGGCCTGAAGGCGGGCAAGTACGATGCCCTCGTGGCGTCGCACGGAATCACCGACGAACGTGCCAAGGTCGTCGACTTCAGCCGTCCGTACTATCGCTCGGGCGCGCAGATCTTCGTCGGCGAGGACACGACCGATATCGGTGGTTCGGCCGACCTTAAGGGCAAGAAGATCGGCGTCGTCAAGGCATCCACCTACCTGGACCTCGCGGAGTCGCTTACTGACAGCGACAAGGTCACCACCTACGACAGCGATGTCATCGCGCTGCAGGACCTTACCACCGGTCGCATCGACGCGGTCATCACGGACAAGCTTGTAGGTCTGGTGGCTCGCAACGAGGCAGGCCTGAAGATCAACGCCGTCGGTGACCCCCTCCAGCAGGATGAGATGGGCGTCATCGTGCAGAAGGGCGACACCCAGTTGTTGAACGACATCAACAAGGCGCTCGACGACATGATCGCCGACGGCACCTACGAGGAGATCAGCATGCGCTGGTTCGGCGAGAACATCCTCGGCGAATAGACCGCAGCCAAGCCACCGACGCGCTAGCGCCCGTGGGCAGAGCGTGGTCCTGGGGGTCGGCCACCGGGCCGACCCCCACATAACGCAAGGAGACTGACGTGACGCTTCTCAACGTCGTACAGGACTACTTCTGGGGCTTCTTGATCGCAACCGGCATGACACTCCGCTTGACCGCTGTGTCGCTCGTACTTGCGGTTGTGATAGGCCTTCTGTTCGCTTTCCTGAAGATCTCGAAGTACCGTGTCGCGAACATCATCGCCGACGCCTACATCGGAATCACGAGGGGCATGCCGCTGATCGTGCAGCTGATGTTCCTGTACTTCGGCATCAGTTCCATTGTCACCCTCACCGCATTCTGGGCGGGTTCATTCGCCCTTGCGCTCCATGCGGGCGGTTATGTCGCCGAGATACTCCGCGGCGCCATTCAGAACGTCGATCGGGGACAGACGGAGGCCGCGCGGTCCCTCGGCATGTCGCACGGCATGTCGATGCGCCTCATCGTGCTTCCACAGGCGGTTCGTCGGGCCATACCCCCGCTCGGCAACCAATTCATCATCGGCTTGAAAGACAGCTCGCTCGTCGCATTCCTCGGTGTGCCGGAGCTCTTCAGCAAGGCGATGACCGCGGCCGCAGCCAACTACTCGCCGTTCAACACGTACCTCGTGGCGGGCACGTATTACCTCGTGCTGGTGATCATCTTCACGTGGCTGGTTCACAAGCTCGAGACCAGGCTCACGCCGTATCGTCAGGAGGCCACCCGATGAGCGTCATCGACATCAAGGGACTGCACAAGAGCTTCGGTGACCTCGAGGTGCTCAAGGGAATCGACCTTGCGATCGAAACTGGCGAGGTGGTCGTCATCATCGGCCCGTCAGGATCCGGGAAGAGCACGCTCCTGCGGTGCCTCAACTTCCTTGAGTACCCGACAGAGGGCGAGATCCGCGTCAACGGGGAGCTCATCGATCCCAAGAAGACCGATCTCGACAAGGTTCGCCAGCACATGGGGATGGTCTTCCAGCACTTCCAGCTATTCCCTCACAAGAACGTCCTGCACAACATCACGATCGCGCCTATGAACGTGAAGAACGCCACCCGCAAGGCGGCGAACATGGTTGCGCGCGACCTGCTCCAGAAGGTAGGCCTTCCAGACAAGGAGAAGGCGTGGCCGTCGCAGCTCTCCGGCGGGCAGAAGCAACGCGTTGCGATCGCCAGGGCTCTAGCAATGGATCCCGACATCATGCTGTTCGACGAGGTCACCTCGGCGCTCGATCCGGAGCTCGTCAATGAGGTGCTGCAGGTCATGCAGGACCTGGCCGCTGGCGGGATGACGATGGTGGTCGTCACGCATGAGATGGGCTTCGCCCGTGAGGTGGCCAGCAGGGTGATCATGATGGACGATGGACGGATCATCGAGGAGGGCACGCCGGAGCAGCTCTTCGGCGACCCGCAAGAGGAACGCACACGGATGTTTCTCAGCCAGGTGCTCTAGAACCTCCCGCGATCCAACGACCGAGGCGAAGCTGGCCGCCTAGTCCTTGCGTCGAGCCAGGCTCGTAGCCGCCAAGGCCCCTAAGAACAACACAACTGCAGCCAGGACCGGAAAGAGACCTATCGGCCCTGGCTGCACGCTGGCCGGGAGGATCGGCAGGAACCCCATCCAGGCGTTGGATGCGGTGTGCAGGAGCACGGCGATCAGCACGCTCCCCTGGGTTCGCAGGAAGACCCACGTGTAGATGAAGGAGAGGCCGACCGTCATCGTCATGTACCAGCCGATTGGCAGGTCTGCCTGTACGGTGCCTTCGATCCAGAAGAGCGGTGTGTGCCAGAGTGCCCAGACGATGCCCACGACGAGAGCAGCCGAAGCGGCGCTCATGCGTCCGAGCAGGCCGGGCAGCAGGTAGCCACGCCAACCCGACTCCTCGCCGAGCGGCCCTCCGAGCACGAGAACGTACGCAAAGACCAGGGGAAAGTACACAAAGTCGAACAGGCCCGGGAGTGGCGGAACAGCATCCGGTGAGATCGCGTTCCAGGCGGCAAGCGCCAGAAGAGCCAGCATTGCTGGGCCGAGGAGAACCACGAAGTACCAAGCGAGACGCACACGCCACCGCAGCAGTGCCCGGCCAAGCTCGCGCGGAGACGGAACGGATCCGAGGGCGGCCAGCCCGAGGGCCGCAAGCGAGGGTGCCCATGAGGCAATATCCTTAGCGAGCAGAGGGATACGAAATCCCAAATCGATCACGCCTGCGTCAATGAGCGCCATCGGAACCCACACGGCCCAACTCAACAGGAAGACACATGCGACGAACGTCGCCATTCTGCCTGTCGCGATCGGATAGCCGAGTCCATCGCTGCGGCTCACGTTGCGCACCTGCCCGCCTGCTGCACGCATCGAGCTCCTCGGTAGGGCAACCTTCGTTACTCCTCGGCACCGCTGCGTCGCCGGGATCGCCTGATGAAGCCATCGATGATGGCACCCGCTACGAGACCGGGCGCAGCGCCGTACACCATCCCCATGGCGACATCGCCGTAGGCCGATCCCAGCGAGATCCCAAGGCCGGCTCCGATGGCCAAACCGGCTCCGATGGCCAAACCGGGGCGGTAGGATCCGCCAGACCCATCGTGCTGAACGTCGTTGTCGTCGCCCATGACACCCCCAAGCGTGCCGAGTGATCCTTTCTTCCATCCGAGCCTAACATAAGGGTGTCTCTTGTTCATGAACCTACACGTCTCACACCTCCTTCTCGTCGGTGGTCTCGTACACGGAGGGTTGACGTATCCAACACTGTGGGATAATGTAACCAACGTTGTTGGATAAAGCGACTTCACCTCGAAGGAGGTCCACCGTGACTCCTCGCAAACAAGGGCAGGAAACACTGACCCGCGAGCGAATCGTGAAGACTGCACTAGCGCTCGTCGACGAGCGCGGCCTCGAAGGCCACTCGATGCGCGACCTCGCCCTCGCCCTCGGTGTCGACGTCTCCACGCTCTACTACCACGTGCCGAACAAAGCCGCGCTCTACGAGCTCGTGGCCGACGCCGTCATGGAAGACCCTGAGCTCGACGAGCCGGACCCTGACATCGCGCCGATCGATCGCTTCCGACGGGCAGGCCACGGCTTCCGCGACGCTCTCCTGCGACATCCCAATGCTCTCCCGCTGATCATCGGCAAGCCGATGCGCAGTCCGGCTCAGGTGCGCCCGGTCGAACACATCCTTGGCATCTTCTTCGACGCCGGCTTCGAGGCGGCCTACGCATTGCTCGCCCTGGACTCGCTGGCGGCCTACGTTCTGGGTTGCGTCGCCGGGCAGACCGGCCTGCAGTCCGACCCGACGTCCGAAGAGGGCCTCGAACCGCTCGCACTACTCCCCGCCGAGGAGTTCCCCAACACCCGCCGCATGATGACCGAGGTCGTCGGCATCGACCTCGCCGAGTACCACACACGTCAGTTCGAAGTCGGCCTTGACGCGCTGGCGCGTGGCTTGTTCGCGAAGGAGTGACCATGCTTTCGGTGTTGAAGAAACGCGACTACCGCCTGCTCTGGATCGGGCAAACGGTTTCGTTGGTGGGAGACCAGTTCCACTTGATCGCGTTGCCCTGGCTCGTGCTTCAGCTCACCGGCGATCCGGTGACGCTCGGACTCGTACTGGGAGTCGCAGGCCTCTCGCGTGGCGCGTTCATGCTGCCGGGTGGTGCATTCGCCGATCGGCACTCTCCCCGCACGATCATGCTCGGCGTCAATGTGTTCCGTCTTCTGTGGACCGGCGCACTCGCATGGTCGGTACTCGGCGGCTGGATCGAGATGTGGATGGTGTACCTCTCTGCCTTGGTGCTCGGAGGGGCCACGGGGCTGTTCGAACCAGCGTCCTCGGCAGCCGTTCCGCGGATCGTGGACGGGGATGAACTTGAGGGCGGCAACGCGCTCGTACAGATGGGTGACTGGTTCGCTTCGTTCATCGGCCCTGCCGCTGCGGGTACGCTGATCGGCCTTCTCGGCACGCAGACCATCGCAGGCGAGCAGCCCGCATCGCTGACGGGTGTCGGACTTGCATTCGCATTCGACACTGCGACATTCGCCGTGTCGATACTGACGCTCGGGCTCATGGCGATGCTTCCCGCAGCCTTGCATGCCGAGAAGAGCCGCCCGATTCAGGACATAGCCGAAGGGATGCGCTTCATGTGGGGTCGCTCGGCGTTCCGCTGGATGCTGCTAATCGTCGCGGCGGCGAACTTCCTCATGACCGGTCCCCTACTGGTCGGCATCCCTGTGCTTGCGCAGGAGCGCCTACCCGAGGGCGCCTCCGCTCTCGGTATCGTGCTCTCTGCCTACGCACTTGGGAACCTGGGCGGCCTCGTCGCTGCGGGTTCGCTCAAGAATCCTTCGGGTCGCTCGATAGGGAGACTCGTCGTCGGGCTATTCGCGTTGTTCGGAGTCGGGATGTCTCTGTTCGCTTTTGTGGAGCGCACGTGGATCGCCGCACCCGTGATGGTAGTGATGGGGGTGGGAAACGGGTTCCTTGGCGTTACGCTGATCACGACACTCCAGCGGCGGACTCCCCCCGCGATGCTGGGACGCGTCATGTCGCTGCTCATGCTTGCGATGTATGCACTCGTGCCGGCTTCACAGGCGCTCTCGGGCTTCGTGATCAACCTCGACTTCGAGGCTCTGTATCTGGGCGTTGCGGCCGGGATGTTCACGCTCTGCGCGATCTCGCTGTCGCGACCGGAGATACGTCGATTCGGCGACGTAGGGATGGAGCCTGCGGAGTCTCTCCTCCCGGAGATCACGCCAGCGACCGCGTAACGCCGACGGTCTTCATGGGTCCCGAAGGAATGCAGCCCCCGCTTCCCTGCTCGGGATTCGGGGGCTGCTTATCACATCGTGCTGGCGGAGGGGGAGGGATTCGAACCCTCGTAGGAGGGGATACCTCCTAAACAGTTTTCGAGGGGGATTATCGGTACGGATTCACGCAGGTCAGAGGCTACTTCCAGATCGGACACTCGCGCCAGTCGTCCGGAAAGCCCATGCGGTCACGCGGCAAGTCGGAATAGTCGTCCAGCAGCGTGAGCAGCCTTTCGGTCCAGCCACTCTGCGGTGCCACGTCGTCGAGCATGCATTTCAGGATAGTGAGCACTCCGAAGATGCGGTTGTTCGTTACGGCGACAGGCTCGTGCCACTTGGCGTCCTTGTTCGGAATCATGGGCTTGAACCCAAGCTCGCGATTCCAGAGACGGCCGTGATGCGCGCAGATGTTGCGGATGATGTTGAGCGTCTTCAGCCACGACTCCATGACCTTGGCGTTCACTCCGAAACGATCTGCAATTTCTCGCTTCACCGGTTGCGGCGATCCCCTGAATAGCCGCAGCAGGGAGCCGAAGGCCATGAGCTCCGTGATCATCCAGTACGGCGGCAACGGGTGGCTATCCGCATAGGTCGCTCTGAAGTGATCGATGAACTGCTCGTGGCTCCCCTCGTACTCCTCGGTCAGACGCTTGATGAACGTGGCGTACTCATCGGCGCCGAGCCCGGGCATGTTCGCCTTGTCGAGGTACCCGAACGCACCTTGTTCGTGCGCGAGTCGATACACGAGTTCGGAGCGCACACAGATTTCAACACGCTCGATAGCGTCGAGCACCTGCAGCCGCAAGCGTCGGTCAAATGCATAGCGTCGCCACACCTTGTTCAGCGTGGTCCCGTCCTTGAACGAACTGTCCTCGTTGCGGAACGGGAACCAATAGCCACTGAGTCGGTAGTAGTTAACGCTCTTCAGACAGCGAATCAGCTCGTCCCGATCGCACTCCATGCCGCGGTCGATGAGCTGGTCTGCCTGCTGCTCGTGCGTCAGAGCAGGCTTGGTGTACTGCATTGAGCCCCCAGAAAAGGAAAGACGCGCCGAGTGAGCATCGTTGAGAGGCTTGGCGCGTTTGCTGAGTAGATTCTACCCACGCCGGTCGACCGGCGCAACAACGACTCTGAACCACTGTGATGCGCACTACGACAGACTACCATCACTGCTGGTACAGGCGTCACCAACCTCGTGGCCCGTAGGGGCTCCATCCACCCATGAAGGGCTGCAGGGCATCGGGCTTCGGTTCGACCTCCGCGGGCATGACGACGGGGCGACTGAGCGGATCCAGCCGCTCGGCGAATGCGCCAGACCATTCGACCCACTTGAGCGCCACCTCCCGCTCATCATCCGCCGTGAGCGCGTCCGCCTTCTGTCGCATGGCTTCCACGTACGCACGTAGTTCGCCCGCCCGCCGCCAGTCATCGGCCTGATTGCACAGCACCTCGGCCCGGTGATGCTCTTGCAGCAACACCTTGGCGCGCTCGTGGACGACGTGCCACTGGCGCTCCCGCTCCAGGCGCTCGGCTTCGGCCTGGAGCCGCCGCGCCTTGGCTTGTTGGTGTCGGCGGGTGATCTCCTCCAGGACCGCAGGCAACTTGCGGTCGATTGGGCCACGCGTCCCCTCGCTCCACGAGCGCTGAGTCCCACCCCAGGTCCGCTCAAGCTCGATGCGCAGGTACTCATTGGGCGTGTAGTCGTACTTCGGCGGCTTGCGGGCCCAGCGATCGCCAGCCTCCCTGGCCTCGGCGGCAGTGAGCGCGTGTGCCGCCCTGTTGGTCTGCTGGAAGATGCGGACACCCTCGCGGGTCTCGCCGGTATCGATCACGATGTGGTCCTTCGAGTCGTACCACACGCGCCCGTAACCGTTTCGTTGCGGCTTGACTGCCTCGACGCGGTATCCCTCTCGTTCGGCGGCGAGCGCGAGTGCCTGGAGCACACGAAGTGCCCTGCCCTGTACTGCCGAGGTCATATCCAAGCGACCCTTAGCGTCGCGAAGCGCGGCAACTGCGGGGTGTGGATTCCGAAGAGCGGCGGGCACGGCGATCGTCGGACGATCGTCGACACTCACGACCGGTTCCTCGGCGTGGGTCTCGTCCAGGCTCGACTTCTGCTCATGGAGAGGCTCTTCTTGTGGCTCGCTCTTCACGGGTGCCGCCTGGGGCGTCGACTTGGGGCGCACTCGTTCGCGATGCACCACGGGTCGCTTCGCCGGCACGGGCTCACCCGGATAGGCTTTGTGGAGAAGGTAGAAGCGTCCGTCTTCAGTGATCTCGGCATACCATCCACCGCGCTTGGACACCTTCACGAGCCGCCTACCCTGCAAGGCCACAGCAGTGTGTTTGTAGGTGAAATCCGGCCACGCTCGGTCGGGGCAGCCGTCAGCGATCCACTGCAGCACTTCGACCTGCCGCGGGTTCAATGGCTTGCGCGTCATAGGAGCCTCCTCGAATCGACTACTCCCTAGCGTAGCCGCGAGAAGGTGAATGCGGGCCGTTTGTTCCGACGTGCCGGGTAGGCACTACGCAGATACGTGAATACGTACCTACACGATGGAGAGTAGGTACTTAATGGTACTTATGCACACGATCTCCGAGGAATGAGCTAGCCGCCCTGGAACTCACTCCAGCGACGGCCGCTCGTTTGCCCTGCACGCTTGGCTCAGCTCTTGAAGAGGATGCTGAGGAGCGCGGGTGAGACAACTCTGTCCCAGAAGTGCGCATAGGCAGTGACGCCCGCGGAGACCCACCCGGGTCGATAGACCGCGAAGGCCATCAACGCAAGCCCGAACACGAGCGAGCCAAGACCGCCGTCACGTCCGACGTGTTGACGTGCCATGTGTATCACCTCCCTCCACGGGTCGCTCTATTAGGTCCTGATCCGCGCCGAGCAGCCATTTCTCGACAACAGCCCCGAGTCGACGCAACAGCCCAACGAGGGCACGACCAAGACGAACGCGCGCGGTGCGCCGTGCCGTCTGGCGCCTCGCAATCTGAGCTTGAGCCACTTCATGCTCGCCCGTGCAGTGTGCGGGGTAGCTGTCGCCTAGCCCGAGCAGGCTCTCGGAGAACGGACACGTTGGTCTGCACGCGGGTCCCTCGATATCGACTGTGCCAGGCAGCAGGTGATAGTGCTGTCCTCCGATATCCCCGACCCCGCAGGGCGCGACAAGCATGATGAGCGCCTGCAAGACCTCCAAGGATGCGCACGCAGCGCTGAATGCGAAGACGTTCTCTCCATGCCGCGCTGGGTGGTCGTCGGCGAGCGCCGCAATGTAGTGTGGGTTGTCGAAATCACCCCGTCGGTCCGTGTCTACGAGACCTGGCGAGTACTGCCCGGCGCACTCGAGGCACCGGCGACCCGGGCCAGCCACGTACGCTCTCCAGTCGGCCGAAACCAGCCGCACAGGGTCCTTGCGAGCCTCGACGTGAACGCCGCCGTCGACGACTGGGATCAAGTGTGCGTAGGCAATCACGTTGAGCACGAAGCGCGGCCAAGGTCTATCCACGCAACAGAACAAGACGTCGCAATCGAGCGCCGCGCGAAAGCCGTCCTCCTCGCAGATGCTCAGCTCCAGCGGCTCCGCGCGGAACGGCCGAGACGTCGCGGACCTTCGGAGGGCCTCGGCCAGCACTTCAACCTTGGATCGCGCGAGAGCAACGTCCACGCGCGAGGCGTGCAGCAGCCGATCGAGATTGCCCAGCTCAACGGTGTCGAAGTCAATCAGGCGGATTTCGCCGATGCCCGTACGGGCAAGGCTTTCGGCGACCAGAGAGCCGACACTCCCCACGCCGATTACCCCAACCCGCAAACGACCCAGTCCCGCCTGCGTCTCGGGGCCCCAGGCCGACACGGTGCGATGAAGCCGGCCATCAAGCGCTGGAACCGGGCGCAGAGAGGGATTGTGAGCTAGGGCGAGGCGCTCCCCGACCACTCGGACTGACTCGCCATCTACACGTTGATACTCGCCCCGACTCACGCGAACCCACTCGCGACAGCTCCAGTTGCCGTGACCGCCGAGAGTGACACCGACTAGGGGGAGGCCCGTGACCGCAAGAGCTTGAGCGGCGTGTGACAGCTCGGCCGACACGTCGTCAGTGCTCATCCCCTGCCAGCCGCTGCCCAGAGGATGACTGTGCGCAAGCGCCAGCCCCGCTCCGCGCTGCTCGGCCATCTCCAGAGCCCGCAGGAAGTAGCCGGAGGTGAAGCTCGCGTTGCCGTGAACAGCCCTGTCACCCGATCCCGGGAGCACGATTGCGCCGATGAGAGCGGTCTGCCGATCTCTGCCCTGGCTGGGCCAGTACAACGCGAAGCAGAGATCCTCCTGTCGATCACTCCTGATCAAGTGTTCGACAAACTGCGCGTGGATCGCCTCCGTGAACGCGACGCTAAACATCGGCGGGAAGTCCATCGAACAGAGCGTTCACGTGGGCCAAGTAGTCGGTAGCCTTCCGCGAAGTCGACTCCCAACCCTGGAACGGCCTGCTCCAGTACTCCCATACACCGCCGGGATCGATTTCGGGCGAGATGGCGTGGATGCCTTCCAGCGGTGGTGTGTTGCCTGTCTTGAGTGGTAGCAGACGCGGGGATACACACGGTCCGCCGGGCGGGTTCAGGGGAAACTGGTCGGGGTTCTGAAACCCCAGCCGAATCTGCCGGCCCGAAAGCGGCCCAATCAGGATTGTGTAGTCGAATGCGACGAATCCCTCTGGACCCAACTCCGGCTCGTAGCCGAGTTCCCTGAGCTGGTTCATGAGGTCCACGGTTGACATGGCTGTCACGACACCGGCGTCGGACCGACGTGGACCGTGATGAACTTCAGCCCGTTGTGCAGCTTGACCACCGCGCTGCCATCCTTGTATTCCGCGCGGGTGTGATCCGCCCTCATCTCGACAAGATAGAAGGCATCGTAGGACTTGCCCGCAAGCGACAGAATCTCCGTCGCGGGCATCTCCTTCTGGGTGAGGGTGTACTCCTCCCCGTCGATGGAGATCTCGAACTCGTGGCGCTCGTCTCTTGCGTTCACAACTGCATCACTCCTAGTTCATCGGCTGCGACCCAGGCAGGTCGCCCGTCCGGCATCGCCGGACGTTGCATGTAAGTCATGGCGTAAACTATAAGTGATGCTTTCGCCGCCGTCAACTGCGGTATACAATGTTCACTAAAGGTGACGAAAGGAGGCCGTCTTGCCCAAATCGCTGGGAAGTGAGCTCGCCCGCATCCGCCACCTGCGCGGCGCATCTCTGAAGGTGGTGAGCGACGCAGCGGGCATGTCCCCGACCTACCTGCAACGACTCGAGCGCGACGAAATCGCGAGTCCATCTCCGAACAAGCTGCACGCACTTGCCTCGGCACTCGAAGTCCCCTACGTGGAGCTAATGAAGCTCGCGGGCTACGTAGTACCCCGTGACAAGCCGACCAGCAGCGAGCCCATTTCGCGGGGGCCGCTGGCGCACGCGCTGCTCTCTGAGGAGCTGACCGACGAGGAGGTCGCAGCACTCACCGAGTACCTCGCGTTCCATCGAAGCCGCAAGAAGTCGGGAGGCGACTGATTGCTGGATGAGGTCAGAAATGATCCGGAGCTTGCAGGGGCAGCCAAGAAGCTGCTCCTGCTCGCTGATGTCCAAGACGAGCTTCCCACGCCGATCGCTCGTCTCATCACGGCCGCTGGTCTAAGCGAACCCGCCGAGTCGCTTCTGTCCGACGAGTGTATCGACCAGGCCCCGAGCCACCTCATGGATGTGATGCGAGGCATTTCCGGCAAGGTTCTGGCGTTGTTGGACAGACGCGAGAAGGAAGTGCACATCCGTCCTGAACACGCATCAAACGGTGCGTTCAAGCGCCTACATGAGGTCGGGCATCACATCATCCCGTGCCAATCGGACTTGGCCTACGCGGATGACTACTTCACCCTGTCCCCCGAGACGAGCGCCCTTTTCGAACTTCAAGCGAACCACGTGGCTGCAGAGCTTCTCTTCCAAGGGACCCTGCTACAGGAACAGGCCGCGTCCCGCCGGCTGCGCGCCAAGTCGGTGCTCGAGCTGTCCGCGACCTTCGGCGCAACAATTCACTCGACCTTCCGACGGCTGGTCGAGACAAACGCCAAGCCCGTCGCGGGAGTCGTTTTGAATCGTCAGCCCTCGTGCATTGCCCCCCTGAGTTTCGAGCGAAGGGAGGCGTTCAGCTCTGTCTTGTGGCGCTCGCGATACCACGACCCTCACAACTGGCCTCAGTGGTTTGACTCCGGGCCATTCGAAGCAGTCGTGCCCCACGTCGCGGCGGTCAGCACCCTGCTGGAGTCCGGTTCGTACAAGGACCCGATACGCACGCGGATTCCATGGCCGGACCTGAACGGCGAAATCCGTGCGATGCGGATCGAGGTCTTTACGAACACGTATCACATCTTCGTTCTGTTCGCGCCGTCTCGCGCTGTGCTGCTGAGCGCCCACTAGCACCGGCGCCTTGCATCCTGCTCGCGCCAGTTAGCCCAGGACCGCATCCAGCCCCGTAAACACCGGCTTCCCGTCTGCGTACTCGTACCGAACCACCCCGAGTCCGATTGCCCCAAGACGTGCGTCCAGGTCAGCCGGTCCCCCGTCGGGAAGTACCGCCACAAGGCGCTCTGGGTTGTGTGCTCCGGTCTTGCCGTAGTACATCAACTGCCCGATGGCCCCGTAGACCGACCCCCAGTCGACACCGGTCTTCACCTCAAAGACGGTAATCAGCTCACCCGCCGACGTCACAGCAGCAAGGTCAATCCGGTTGTTCTTCTTCGCAACCAGCCCGGCGGCCTCAACCGCGTCTCGCAGTGCATGCACCACCGGTCCGTGCGCAAGTCGTATCGCTATCTTGCGTGTCTTCTGCTCAAAGCTCGCGGTGCCGAGAAGCGACTCCGGGAAGTAGTCGTCGAGATCCGCATCATGGTCCTCGCCGGGGGCCTGCGGCAGGTCTCTTTCTGTTGTCGTGCCATCGCGCACGTCCCTCTTGAACGACGCGACCTCCGAGACGAAGGTCGCCACATTGCCCACGAAGCCGTCCGCGTCCAGCATCCCGATGATGAGCATTTCGGTCGTCTGCCCGTCAGGCCACGCCACGGCCACCCTTACCGGTGAGTCGATGTACTTCAGGAATGCGCTCTTGCCGACGCCTTCGTGTCCGCCGCCGACCTTGCCGCTGTGCGCGACGTACACTCGGCCTTCGGCATCCCGCAGGAAGGCACCGGCGATGCGACGATTGACCCCCTCGTAGGCGAAGTTGATCTCGCAGCCGATGCTGAGGTCGTTCGGAGTGGCGGGGTCATCGGGTCCGAAGCAGCACCAGTAGCGGCTACCCGCGAACTCCGGCTCGAGGACGCACCAGAGCTGTTCGGCCGAGTGCCAGTAGACGTCGAACTCGCCCCATCCCCCAGGCCACCCGAGCCCCTTTCGGATGGGGTCTACCCCCGACGTAAGCCGCCCAACGAACTGGGCATAAGCGTCTTCAACCTCGGCCTTGTCGGTCAGCGGGGTCAGAACGGCAAGCGCCTCTACTGACGTCGGCGACGAGGCGGACGCCCCGGCCTTCTCGGCCTCGAAGCCCCCCGCGGCGCCAGGCGCTTCGCCGTTCTCGCCACCGGCCGCCACCTCAAGGTCGCGGATTGCCGCGAGATCCTCAACCCACCAGACAGTCTGCTGGTCCGTCCAAGGCAAAGCGGCGGCCTCTAGGAGATCCGCACGTTTGAATTCGCCGAGCCACTCGACAGCTTTGAAGTGGCAGTAGGGTTCGGCCCGCTGGGAGATGTCCCAGTCGTCGTGGTACTCATAGCCGCCAACGACGGTACCTAGGAGCACGGTCGCGCCACCGGCGGGCGAGGCGATCATCACTCGGCGGCCGATCGGGATGTTGAAAAGAAAGTCAGCCACGTTCGTGAGGCCACGGGTCTGCGAGCTCTTGGTCCGATACGCGCCCGGCTCTCCGTGCTCGTCGTCGTATGGGTACTTCGCTCGGAACTCGGATTCCAGCCGCCCGAGCGACCAGCCCTCCATCGATGCTGGGGGGTGCCCGAACCAGCCGATGGTGATGAAGCCGTTATCGCGACACCACTCGTACAGATGCGCTTCTTCGCCGGCGCGCACCATGGCGACTGACTTGGGTCCGTGTGGTCTCAACTGATACGCCATCTCGCTCCCCCATCACCGACGTGTATCGATTCCGTTCGTCTCGCCTCCACACCGGTCTGGCCGGGCGACCAGCGCAATTGCGTGGATGAGTTCCGGCTCTCCCCCAATTCGGTACTACGCACGAACGTCGAAACCGGTTGTCCCGTTCGTGCGTAGCAGCACCTTCACGCCTCCGGCAGCACCGCGCACCATGCCACCACGTGCACATCATCCTCCGTGATGGGTGTGCGGGGCTCCGGCTCCACGTACGGCTGCAAGTTCATGCGCCTGGCTAGTTCATCCAGGGCATCGACCTTCGAACGACCGCTCGCGCCGTCATCGTCGACGATGGCACGCACGAGTCGCTGGATGCGCGGGCTGTGCGGCGCCTCCAGCATCTCGACCAGGCGATCAGCCCTCTCCAGATGCGCACCGTGCGCCCGAACCACTGCCACCGCATCTCGCATGGCCTTGGGGATGACGGGCCGCAGATTTGCCGGATCGGTGAGGTAGTTCCACCTCTCAACTATGTCGCCCTGCGCGTGCTCCCACGCGGCGAAAGCAGCAGCGTAGATTTCGTCCGTGATGACGTTCTCGGGGGACGGCAGCGCATCGCCCGTGTCTGCACGACTCAGACAGGTCAGCGTCTCGGATGACATGCGCACCCGCGACACACCAGTCTCTGCATCGAAGTAGCGCTGAACACCGTACGCATCGTCGAGAGCGACGTAACGGAACCATGGCTCAGCCGAGCCGGCGATATTTGCGCAGAAGACGATTGCTGGCTCGTCCATGCCTCGTTTGGCGAATGCTGCCCCAGACCCCCATGGCAGCGCGTCGAGCGCCTCCCGGTTGGCGGTCTGCTTGATGAAGTCCATGAGTCGGCGGCGATACGCCTCACCGGAGAGAGCCGAGGCTCCACCAGTCTCGAAGAGGGAGGCGTCCTCGGCCTGGAGCCGGGCGATCTCGTCGCGCGACTCGGTGAGGTTGACCTGAACCTCCTTAACCCCTGGCAGCACCTCACGAACCCCAACCGCAGCCGCCGCCCGCTTGATCTTGCGCTGAAGTCGTTCCTCAAGCGCAAGCATGCCATCGAGCTCGCTCGCCGGGAAGAACACGCGGATGAAGACCTCGGAATGGTCGGAGCCGATGCGGTCGATACGGCCATAGCGCTGAACCAGTCGCATCGGGTTCCACGGTAGGTCGTAGTTGATGAGATGTCGCGCCTGCTGTAGGTTCACGCCTTCCGCGAGCACGTCGGTGGTAATGACGAGGTCGAACAGGTCATCGTCGTTCTCTCCTCCGGCGGTGCGCGGGGCGAAACCCGCGATGACGGTGGCTTGATGGGCCTTGTCCGAACCCGTGGCGGTGGCAATGCGACCGCGATAGGCTGCTAGGCGGTCGTCGTGCTGAATGGCGAGTTGCAGGACACCGTGAAGATACTCGACTGTGTCAGCGAAGTAGCTGAACACGAGCACCTTGCGGTTGTCGCGGCGCTGGTGCTCTGTTGCCCCGTCACGTTCCGCCTCATCTGCGATGGCCGCGAGGTGCTCTATCAGCGCCTCGACCTTCGGGTCCGAGGCACCATCAGCCGCCTTCGCCGCATCCCGCAGCTCTGCAAGGCGCTGTGCGTCCGCCTCGACCGCAGATCGCAGAGCAACGAGATCGTAGTCAGACACCGGCCCGACGCGCCGATCCGCAGTCTCGTCGTCGAGACCACCAATGAACTCGTCCATCTCGTCGCTGTCAGTGGCCATCCACTGGCGCAGTGCGTCACCGGTGATCACCCAGCCCTCATCCAGCGCGGCCAAGAAGATCTCGTGCGAACGGATCATGGTGTCGACGGTCCGCTGGAACGCGTACCCGCTCGACTCGAATCGTTTGAGTAGCATCGAACGCAGCAGGCCAGCGTTCTGGCGCTCGTACTGCTCGCCCTGCCAGTCCTCGCCTCCGAGCTCCTCAATTTCGAGCCGTGTCTGCACGACCGAGCGCTTAAGGAACCGTGAGGGCACATAGCGCGCGAACGTGAGAACCTCGCCGGGCTCATCGAGAATGACCGTGTCGAGCGAATCGGACTTCGCGCCCAAAGCGCACGCCAGGTCCGCAAAGAAGCCGGGCAGTACGCCCTCCAGGCTGTAGTCAACTCGTCGCACTCGCGGCTTGGGGAAGCGGATCTCGCGCGACACGCCGTCCGCCATCGTGATGCGCTCACCTTGGTAGTGCTCCTTGATGAACTCCCGCGTCCTGCGCACCGCGACCTTATCCATGACGTCAAACAGGTGCTCAGGCGACAGGTCGTCGGGGTTGGTGGCCTGGGCGGCGTCGAAGTAGCCCTTCAGTGAGAGGATGCCGGCGTTCGCGAAGGCCGCATCGTTCGTGACGAAGTAGCTAATGAGCGTGTATATGTCCGAGAGGGAGTTGTTCACCGGAGTCGCCGTCATGAGAACGAGCTTCTTCGGCGACTCGCCTTCGAGCAGGGCGCGCATCGCGTCCGCGCGCGCCGTAGATGCGTTCCGAAGCGCGTGTGCCTCGTCCACGATCACCACGGCGTACGCGTCTAGGTCTTGAAGACGCGCGCGAGCGGTGCCGGCGATCTCCTGGTCGGAGACCAGCTCATCGTAGGAGACCACATCTGCCGGCAGGTTGATCTTGGGCAGCGCCAGAAAGTCCTTCCACGTCTTCCGCAACGCTGCCGGAACGACGACGAGCACCTTCTGCCGATTCTTGATTGCCGCCTCGTGGATGATCTCGGCGGCGATGAAGGTCTTGCCGAGGCCCACTTCGTCGGCCACGACGACGCCAGAGAGCGCCGCCAGGATCCGCTTCGCCCGCCACGCTCCGTCTCGCTGGAAGTCGGTCAACCCGAGGTCGGACAGGTCGCGTTCCTCCATCTCGCGCTGAATATCGGCGCCATACAGCGCCCACAGCATCTTGTAGAAGATGAGCCGCGTGTCGTGGGGCTCCCAGCGGGCCTCGTACAACGCAGCGAGGTCGTAAGGTTCTGACTCATCCCACAGCTCGTTGAACCAGTCGAGAACCATCTCAACTGTGTCGGGCTCGTATTGGCCGAGATTGAGCTCGCGGTTCTCCGAAAGCCCTGCATGGGTGAAATTGGAAGAGCCCGCCAGGACTCCCTTGCCCACGGGCGCGTCAATGAGGAAGCACTTGCCATGCATGAAGCCGTTGGTGAACCGACGGACCTCCACTCGAGGGACTCCTTCGGAGTCCGTTGACCTAAGCCAGTCGACAAGGTCGCGTGCGGCCCCGTCAGACGGCGCGTCGAAGCCCAGCAAGTTGCGATCGGCTTCAATCGCCCGGACGTGGCCTTCCAAAGCCGATTGCAGCGCGGGGTGCATCCTCGCGCGCGCCCGACGCGTTGCCAATCGCTTCACCCGAGTCGCCTCAAGCGTCGGCTCAGCTCCGAGCAGGAGACGCGTGGGGCCGGCCCCTCGGAGCGCCCGAGCCACCAGCGAGAACCCGCTTGGGTTGAAGTAGGCAGTCGAGATCGCGAGCGCCGGCGGCTCCACAAGGTGCAAGCATGCCTCGCCGACGAGCGCCTTCACCGCGTCGGCAACTCGCTCCGCAGCGTGAGCGTCATCCGCGGGACGATTGGTCGCGAACCTGGGCTGTCCGTTGCGCGTTCGATCGCTCATCACGCACCACCTGTTGGACCGGTCGTTCGCGCCCACAAGTCGTAGAATGCGGTGATTCCTTCAAGCCGTTCGGCGCAGTCCCAGGTCGGATGGAATGTGCGCACCAAGTGCTCAACCTGTGGCATGGCGAGCCCATAGAGGAGAGCCACGCAGGCGTCCAACTCGGCGAGCAGTTGAGGCTTTGACTCCTCAGAAACCCCGCCCACGGGAACGCCGACTTTCGATGCCCAAGCTTCGTATCGCCTATCGACGCATGACAAACGCCCCGCAATCGTGGCAACTCGCTCGTACAGGGAATCGCCGGCGCTCGGCCTGGGCACCGGCAACGCGTTCAGGATGTGGAAGTTCAGAGAGATCTCGACCAAGGTCCGCGCGTACCAGTCGAACGGGATGCTGCACATGACGCCCAACAGGTATGCCTCGTCCTTCTCGCTTCCCCTCAGCCGCACCAGGTAGGGGGCCTTGTTGGTCAGCACCGTCTTGGGTGGCACGAGGGCAGCACGCACAGTCCGGGTGTCCGTTGCCCTTGAAACGTCACGGAATGCAATCCTCGGAGAGTAGACCGGCAGGTCCTTCCAGTCCGAAGTGGGCAAGCCGAAGAACGGGGAGTCCGCCCGCCTCACCTGACGTCCACGTCGAGACATCAGCGCTGCACGCACATCTTCCGACGTGGCACTCGCGAACGGACGTCCGAGGTCCGGTTGCCACAGGTCAAAGGAACCGCCCTTGTAGACAGTGAGGTCTCCTCGACTGTCTTCGTCGTGAATCCACAGAGCCTTGTCGGTGGTCTGGTTGAAATCCCCCTGGAGAGGGACAAAGCGCCAGCTTGCAGGATCATCATGGTCCAGACGGGGTGCTTCTCGCATACGCAGGAATATGTCTCCGGAACCGGAATCCGGTAGTGCGGGCACTGCGGCCGTGTCAGTCCAAGAGGCAAGTACGTCGGCCGCAACGTACAGCGACGGCTCCTCTTGTGCGACAGAGTAGGCCCCCCGCGATGAATACGGCCCGTACACACTCACGGATCGGTCCTCCGACGTGCGAGCGAAGGCGGTCAGCGCCACGGTGTATTGGGGGTGAACGTCCTCGAACACCCATCCTCCGTTGTTGGTGAGGAATGCGATGTTCCCGAACGTTCCTTCGTGCAGCACTTCGTGCCGCCAGAGTGATGAGCCTGCTGCCGAGAGCGCCCCGCGGGGCAGCACGACGCCCGCGACGCCCTTCCGCGACAGTAGATGGAGGAACCGCCAACAGAAGGCCTTGTAGAGATCTGCATGCCCGCTCTCAAGCCCAGGGAACGGGCCCCGGGCAAGTGCCCCACGGAGGGCATTCGCCTGCGCTTGTTCAGACAACATCTCGGCGTAGTCGTCTGGCTGGGTCTTGCGCAGCTGCTCGATGCGGGCATCCCGTTCCGCGGCCGCAAGGGAACGAAGCCCGGGGTTCCTTAGCACCCAGAACTTGATCTCCTCGTAGACGAGTTCCTCCCACGGTGGATTCCCAAGGATCACGTCGAATCCCGGCTCCTCGCGAAGGAACACCTCGGGAAAGAGAAATGGGAAGTGGGCGGGCCTGAGCACCGCAAGCGTGTCCCTGGCGCCGATTGCGGCATCGGTGTCGGCGGAGATGGATTCGATGGCTTCTTCAGGGCCAACTGGGATGGGTACCAGCCCCAATCGAGCAGCAACGGCCGCATCCATGAGTAGCCGCGCGTCCTCGGCGTCAGCCAAGGCGCGAAGCCGCTCCTGATCCGCGTCGCGAACCTCTTGCTTGGTCGCCTCTGATGCTCTGGCGACCTTCTGCAGTGTGTCGCGGGAGCGCTCAAGGGCGTCTTGGACGGACGCGGAGAAGAGCGAGAACTGCCCGGGTTGCGCCTGCGGGTCGAGCGCGGCCAGCGTTTCTTCGATGGTGCCCATGCCCGTGAGGGAGTTCGCGTGAACGAGCCCGTGATCCAGCGACGACATCGGCAGCCCGGGCACAAACGTGTGAATCCAGATCGCCAGTCTAGCGAGCTCGACCGCGATGAGATTGATGTCGAGTCCGTAGATGCATCTGCGAGCGATCTGTCGGCGTAGGAGCAATGACGGCTCGATCTCAGCGAGCAGGCCTTGCTCCTCACCGAGCGCCTCGCGCGCTACAGATTCCAGGCGTGCCAGCTCATCTGCGACCGCGGGGAGCGGATTCTCAGAGATGAACGCAGAGAACCGCGCTTCAATCCGGTCGATGGCCGCGACGAGGAAGTGTCCGGAACCCATCGCGAGGTCAGCCACGCGAAAGTCGAAGAATTTCTCGGCGGCCTTCGTACGAGTTTCGTCAGCATCGATGAGCACCTCCACCTGTGCAAGATGCTGAGCGATAGCGGGCTCAAGCGCCGTATCGAGCAGATGCTCGACCGCGAACGACTTAGTGAAGTACGAGCCGGTGCTCTTCCGCTGACCCGAGGCGTTGTGGAAGTAGACGCCGCCAACCTCGACGACCACAGTGTCGCCATCCTTGGCGGGCACGTAGGTCCGCTCGCGGTCCAGTGTCAGGTCGGCCCGAGCAAAGGAAAGGCTAGACTCGAGTAGGCCCTCATAGATGGTGCCAAACTCGCGAACCGAGAGCGAGCGAAAGTCCACCGGTCCGCGCTCGGCTTGAGCGTCGGCATCCACGAGCATCGCCATGAGTGCCGGACCGATTTCGAGGTTGTTGAGCCCAAGCGCTGAGACCGCGGCACCATCCGGGTGTGTCGCGTCCGTCGCGAACAGCCCGCCATTGTAGGCGGGCACGTCCCAGCGCGGCTCGCCGGAATCGATGGCGTTCCAGACTTGGACCAGATCCTCCCAGATGCTCGTCGAGTCGGCCGAGAACACCTGAGCCGGGTCCTCAGCGAAGTCCTTGGCGTAGGTCTTGAGCGCGTTACGTGTGTAACGGGGGTTTCGCTCGAATGGCAGTAGCCCGCGGTCCTCGGCGTACGCCACAAACAACAAGCGGAACAGGATGATCAGTGTGCGGTGGTAGGCAGAGCCCAACTCCGCCTCAGTCGTAGCACCCATCCGCCTGGCGACTGCAACCGCGAGGTCGGGCACCACGTCCTCGTAGATACGACCTCTAAGGCGTGCACCAAGGTCGGTCGCGTAGACTCCCGAGTTGTGCAAGATCTCATCGACGCTACCGCCTTTGGCGAGCGCCTCGGGCGAAAACAGCAGGGCGAGGTAGCCCGCGTCCGAGTCGTCCAGGAGCGTCAAGTCGAGCTCAATGTAGGTCTCAGTCAGGCCCCTTCGTCCAACGCCCACATCCGGGTCCGCCGGGTAGAGGCGAACTTGGTTGCGGCGCAGGGCAATCACCCATGGGAGACGCTCATGCTGGGCTTGCGCCAGAGCCCGCGACACCGGCGACACGCCGCCGAAGCGCGACGAAGTGCGATCGAAGCTCTCCACCTCTTCAAGTACGACCGCGATCGCCTGCCGCGTGTCAGCGTCGGAGAGAGCCAGCAGATTCGCTCCCTTGGGCTCAATGCGGTAACCGAGCGCGTCAAGGAGATTCCGCCCCGTCGTGTTCAGGAGCGGGAACGAGCGCCCGCGCGCGGCCTCCCAGTCCGATCGACGCGGAACACCGTCCCTGAGTTCGTGCGCAGCAAAGAGCCCCGCATTGATGACGCCGGCGGTGAGTCCCTCTCGGCTAACCGTGCCCAACAGACGATCGAGGGTGCGAATTGCCTGGTGACGGTTCGGTTCATCAAGGGCTGCTGCTGCAATGCGCTCGACCCGCGCACGCGTGAGTCCTTGTATCGGCGAAGGATCGCCTTCAGTGCCAATCACACTCGCCTGCACATCGCCGCCGGCCGGGTGCAGCACGACGAGCAGGACCGGCGCACCACGGTTCGCCCGCAGTTTCCAGAGCTTGCGGACGTCATCTGCTCGCGGCGCACAGACAGAAGCAGCAACGGCCACTTCGAGCGGACGGTCGCCTTCGCCGAACAGGACTTCGACCGTGTCGATGGCGACGGGTGATCCCGCGGGCTTGGGCCAATCGATCGAGCGTGCAGTTGACGAGCTCAAGAACTCGCCGGTACCACCTAGCCGTGAGTCGTCAGGCACCGCTCCCCCTTGCAGCAAAGACCGCGGTACACCCCTGGCGCACCGCGAATCCGGTCTTGCCGAAACCTCACCTACATCTTACTGAAGGGGGGTGACGCGCGCTTAGGTTTCTCGACGGCGGAGCGCAGCCTTCGGCTCGTCATCCTGGACGTGCGTATAGATCATCGTCGTACTCACGTCGCTATGACCGAGCGCCTTCTGTACGAGGATGATGTTCTTCGTCTCGCGCAATAGGTCCGTCGCGAAGGTGTGCCGAAGAACGTGGGGGGTCACGCGCTCGGATTCGGAGACGCCGGCCTTCACCGCGTAGTGCTTGACCATTGTCCGCAGATACCTAGTGTCGAGCTGCCCACCGTCTCGAGTAGGAAACAGCCAGGCGGATACCGGGCGGCGCTCGAGCCAGCGCCCGACCAGGTCGCGTAGGTTGTCGGATATCCACAGCACCCGGTCCTTCGCTCCCTTGCCTTCACGGACCACGAGCCGGCACGTCAGCATATCGAGGTGGTCGGGCTTCAGGGCCACCAGCTCGCCAGCGCGCAGGCCTGCCTCAAGCGCGACCCTGATGAGACACCGGTTTCGTAGGCCCGACGTGTAACGCGGGTTCGGCTGGGCGACCAGGGCGCATTGCTCTTCGGTGGTCAGGACCTTCGGCAGCTTCTTCGGACGGGCCATGTTAGGGACTCCTCGGGTAATACAGCGTTGTCAGTACCGGAATGGGAGAGACCCGGTACGCCACAGCAAACCCGTAGCGGCCTACTTCAGGACATAGGTGCAAGCGGTATCGATGAACGCGCCAGAGCCCCAAACGAGCTTCTACGTACGAACGTGGATACTGCGAACGCCCGGGTACAAGAAGAGCCCGGTTGCCCGGGCCCTTCTGCGCCGTCTATGTTGCCGTTACTACCCCGAGACTATGCTCGCGCAGCCCGGTCCCTGAGTTCGCACGTACGTCCGTAGACTTCATACGACAGCAACCGACTATCCGCCGTACGAGGCGCTCTCGATGGCGGCGGGGATGAGCTGGATGCAGCACCAGGGGTGGGTGTCATCGCCCCACCAGCGGCAGCGATCCTCGAGACACGCGGTCAGCGCGGTCTCGTCGGCCGCCTTCTCAGCGTCGGTGACGCTCCTGCCAGCTGCCAGCAGGCCATTGATGACGGCACTTCGATTGAAGGGGCAGCTCATCTAGGCCACGACCTTTCCAGTGTTGTCGAATTCGTCGGCGCTACCCGTGAGGGCCCACTGAACTGCCGGGCGACCACCAAGGTCGCCAGACGGGCGAACCCGCCGCCGAACGTGCCCCTCGGCTTCCATCCGGGCGAGCTCCTGGTCGCGCACGGCCGCCGGGATGTGTCCTCCGAGGCCCTTGGCTATGTCGGTCGCAGACATCCAGCCGCCGTGCTTCTGAAGCCGAGCGATGACGCGCTGCCGCAACGTGGAGCCGCGCCCGGTGTGCGCGGTGTTGACCGCTACCCCGAGCCGCTGCACAACTGCCCTTGCGTGCGCGAAGTGGTATTCGACGAGCTCCGCCGCGCCGAACATGGTGTCTACAGAGACCGCGGACGCATTGGGGTCATCGTGCGCCAGCACATGCAGCACCAGTGCGAGACGTGCAAGCTGGACATCGCCCTTGGCATGAATGCCGGCCATGAGGCCGTGCTCGGCCTCGACTACCGCCCCGTTCTCGTTGTACCAATCCCGCCAAAACGACCTGGCGTCGCCAGAGAGGGTGACGGGGGCAACGTCACCGCTAGTCGCGCGAAGCCGATTGAAGATGGCCTCCACGGCAGCCGCGGTCGACGGGCTGACCGTCTTCTCAGTCCAGGGCGCAGGACGCTGCTCAGGCCACGACCACAGGAAGCGGTCGATGAAGCCATCGCGCTTTCCAGCCTCACCGGCGAGGTCCGAGAGAACGTCCGGCTGTACGCCACCGATGATGACCGCAACGGGATTCTCGATGAGGATGGGGGCACGCCCGCGGCGGTCGGACTTGAGCGACCGCTCGGCCCACAATGACAAGAACTCGGCGCGGTCGCGGGCCGAAGCGCCGTTGTAGGCACCCATACCCTTGACCCAACCGACGATCTCGTCATGCGCGATGGCCACGCCAGCTGACCTACTCAGCATGGGGGCGAGCGCCTCGATGGTCGAATCGGTGGTGTAGTAGTGCTCGAGGCCCGGCTCTTCGGGTTCAGGGTCGACGTGGAAGGGCTTGCCACCGGTAGACGCCTTCCCGCTGCCCTTGCCCTTGATGCGCTGCTTCCACAGCTCGTGCTCGATGCGCCACTCCTGATGCGCGGTGTGCCAATCGGCATGTGCCTTGGCCTGCAGCGCTTCTACGAACGAACGTGCCAACCCATCCGCGGGGCTCTTGCCCGAGCCCGGGGCGCCGACTACTGCGAACCAGAACGCGGGGTGCTTGATGTAGCGCGGCTTGATCTGAATCGAACGCGTCCGACCGATCGTCACGCCCGCGTAGGCAAGCAGCGGCACGGCGACCATGTCGGGCGGACACCCAACGCAGGCTGCCGCCTCGACGACGAAGTCGCGGACGGCGGGCGGCAGTACATGCAACGGATACGGGGGCCGGGAGACCTCGACCTGAGCCGCCTCCGGCTCGCTGAGCACCAGTCCACGCGGATTCTCGGCGCCCTTCTTCAGACCGCTGCGAACAGCACTGACAATCTCCTCATGAGGCAGACCAGACGTCTGGCCGGCAACAAGCAAGCGCCCAACAACCTCGCCTTCGTCGATGCCAAGATGAAGCATGGACCCGATAGCGGCGGCTGCCTTGAACACAGTGTCGTTACGGTGGCCCTCCACTGCCGACCGGACCTCGTCGAGCTCACCCTGAATCGCGGCCTCCACGTACTCCGAAGTCACGGTCTTGCTCGCGAGTGCCAGTGCACCCTTGGAAGGAGCACGGCGCTCGGTGAACCTAGGCTCGTTCCATTCCGCCGCAGTGAGCACCTGATCGAACGCGACTTCAGCCGGCCGGACACTCGGAATGCCATCGACACTCAGGAACCGGTAGGAGCCGCCGTCCTGGCGACGGCTGGGCGGCACAATCGCGTAGTGGCCGTCGAAACGCAGCTCTACGTGATGGCAGCCCTGGACCTGGCCAGTGAGCTTCCCGCAACCATCGAGCGCGTTCAGGTCTCCGAGAAGACGAATCCAGATATGGCCACCGCTGGGCGTCTCGACGGCCCAAGGGTATACGGGAGGCAGCCCGAGGGCCTCGAGCTGACACGAGAGGAACGCCGCACGGTCGCCCTCAATCTTGTCGTAGTCGAGACAACACACGCCACCTGAAACCAGTCCGCAGACCACGGCGAGGCCGTATGCCGTCTCGTAGGGCAACCCGCCGATAGTCTCGCCTGACTGGCGGGTGCGCTGATACTGCTCCCATGACGGGACGTTCGGGCGCTTGCTGCCGCCAACGGTCACGACGTTCAATCCGAGCCGGTGATAGCGACCCGCCGCCTCAGCGAGTTCTGCGGTGCGGCAAGCCGCAGTCTGACGGGGAGCCCGGTTGCCCGGGTTTCCCCGCCGCATAACGTCGTCGATAGTTCCGATGGTAATGTTCTCGTCAGAAACGGCGGGGTCTACCTTCTCGTGGTTGTCGCCCGGGGAAGCGTCCACGCCGTTTCTTGCGTCTTCCTCGCTATTCATCACAATTCCTCACTACTCGATTTCCTCCTTGAGTTCATTGGCGATCTCGGTCGCCCGCACGCCCAGTGCCTTCGCGATCTTCATGACCTGGCCCGGATAGGGCCGCAAGATGCACCGCTCGATCTTGCCGATGTCGCCTGCGTCCATCCGTGCCTGACGAGCCAGCTCTGACCGGCTCCAGCCCCGCGCCTCCCGCAACTCCTGAATCTTGTTCACACGCACCTCCACTCGGTCTTCTGCCCTTGGTCTTGGGCCAATCTTGAGCCGACTTACCGCGGGAGTAAGCAGGCCGGGCAACTGACCGACGAAGTATGCCGAAACGCGAACCGCACGTGACAGGGCACTAGGCCGGATTCCTCAACTTGCCCCTGAGAGCGGCTGTACGGCGCATGAATTGACGGTGACCAGTGCCTGCCGCAGCGAAGCGCGGCGCAGAACGCCTCTCAGCGCGTCGCCCAACTGAGTGCCATCAAGTCGCAGTTGAGGGTTGCCGACGTCTGAAACTCTCTGCGGGACTGATTTCTCCTCAAGCGCGCGACCTCAATGATCGGGTCGTCCCCGACGCTGAGGAGCAAACCCCGTGCACCCCGACCAGACGCTCGCTGAATATCTGCAGACGTGGCTCGAGAACTACGCGAAGCCCAACGTCGGCAACAAGACGTATGAAAGCTACAAGCGCATCGTTGACCTCAACATCACGCCGAACCTAGGACAGGTGAAGCTTGCCGAACTTCGTCCTCTCCAGATCCAGACGTTCTACTCAGAGTTGATGCGCTCGGGTCGCAAGAAGGGCGGCGGGCTGTCCCCGTTGACCGTCCAGCACGTGCACCGATTGCTTCGGAAGGCGCTGCATCAGGCGGTGCGCTGGGAGATCCTCGACCGCAACCCTGCTGACGGTGCCGACGCGCCGAGGGTGCCGCGCAAAGAGATGCACGCGCTCGACCGTGATGGGCTCTCTCGTCTGCTCGCGGCTCTTCGCGGCAACAAACTCTACCTGCCGGTGCTTGTAGCAGCGACCACCGGAATGCGTCGCGGGGAGATTCTGGCGTTGCGCTGGCGTGACGTTGAAATTGACGCCAAGTCGCTTCGCGTTGCGCGCTCCCTGCAGCAGATCAGCACGGGGCTGGAGTTCAAGGAGCCCAAGAGTCTGCGGGGCCGGCGTTCCATCGCGCTTGCCCAGGTGACCGTGGCCGAACTCAAAGCACTCAAGGATGCACGGCACCCCAAGCCGGATGACCTCGTCGTCTGCCGGCCTGATGGGACGCCGTGGCCGCCCGATCAGCTCTCGGTCGAGTTCCACGTGTTCATCAAGCGCACCGGCTTCGCGATTCGATTTCATGACTTGAGGCACACGCATGCGAGCAACCTGCTACGCGACGGAGTGCCAGTCAACGTGGTCTCGCAGCGGCTCGGTCACGCAGAGCCGGCGATAACCTTGAATGTCTACAGCCACGTGCTGCCCGGAATGCAGGAAGAGGCTGCGGCCAAGGTCGACGAGATGATGGCCGAGGTGCTGGCGAGCTAGACTCAGCCGACGGCCGACTCCTCCGACTCAGCGTGATCGTCTTCTGCGGGGCCTTCATACCAGCCTTCGGCCCCGCAGTTGAGGCACTGGAAGGGCGTCTCCCCTTGGATTACGGACGGGTCAACCTGCTGTTCCGTGCCGCACGATCCGCATTCCAGCAGTGGAATCGTGGCTTGAATCGGTCCACTCGGGTTCTTCGTCAGTCTGGATTCACAATCGCGCGTTAGCACAAGCGCCTGGACAGTCGACCTGCGGAACGCTTCCTCCATCTGCTCCCAGAGACCGTCAACGAGCTGTTCGCCGGTAGCCATGCGGATTGCCAGATCGCGTTGGGCCCTGTAGACCCCATCTACGAGATCCACTGCTTTCATGAGTGAGAGGAGTCGCATGCGGGTGTCCACTTGTAGTCCGAGCGCTCTCGAACCCAAGACCAACTCTCGTAGCTCTGGCAACAGCAAGTAGTCCCTGACCAGGGCGTCAGCCAGCCAATTCGGGCAGTCCTGGACGTCCTCGAGCATGATTCGGATGTTCATGACTACTTCAACCAACAGTTCGTTTCTAGCGTCGCGTTCGCGCTTGGCCTCGCGGTTGCGTACCACCCACTCGACCACGAGGACGACAATCCACCCTGAGATCAGGAGGTTCGTAAGAGCCGTCGAGAGGCCACCGCTCCAAATCCCTGCTGTGGCATGGACGAAGCCGGCCCACGGTCCGGCTCCCGCGGCACCCGATGCCGTAACCGACTCACTCGCGAGCGTCGCAACAGTGTGTGAGGGCACCGGGCTGGTAGCGAGGCTGGCCGCTGCCGCGACCGAGGACGCGATTGTGGTCGCTGTCGCGATTACTGCGCCTGTGGCCAACCCTACCAGTCCGCCTGTCGGATTCGGGCATCGTGAAGGATGGCCCAGATATAGCCGGGGCCACGCACGAGTGTGTTGATCATGCCCGGACGCTCGATAGGTACTAGTTCGAGCGCTTTGGCGAAGTCAGAAATATGAAGCGGGTAGTCGGAGCGGTCCGTGACAAGTCGGGCCCCGGCAACGGAGTATGTCAGGGGCACACCAGTCTTCGTGTGGAAGGTCCCGCCTGCTTCTACTTCGATTCGTCGCCAAACCTCGTCAATTGACGGAAGCGCGCCCATTTACCCTCCCTCGTCGGTCACTCCACTAGGGTAGCGCCTTCATGCCATGCGAGGGACACGAGTTTCGCGCTCGCGCGTACGAGGCGCGATTCTACAAAACACCGCCCGGACGTGCCGTTGATGCACGCGGTCGACGATCTACTCGCTGGCTGAGGTGCTCGGGGCCGAAGCAACCGAGCTGATGCCGCCGATGAGCGAAATCACGCGAGGACGCTGAGTGACGCGAGCCACGCGCTGTCTCCAGCTACAATCGACTAGCTGCCTTCAGACGCGTGCAGCAATTCGGTCGCCGGCCACGGAGGGGGACGCCAATGACCGTTGTCGAGGCAATCGGACTTGCCTTTTCGGTCGTCCAGGCAATCAGTCCCATCGGCGGTGCGAGTCCCAGCGAGGAAACGCGGAAGCGGATTGTCGCCGCATATGACCTCGCGGTCGAGCGGCTGAGAGCCAACACCGAATGGGACCGCATCAAGCCTGTTGATGAGTCGTTCCTCGCCAGAGAATCGAATTGGCAGCTCATCATCGAAAGCGCCCTGGGTATTCGGACTCTCAATCCAGAGGACTTCGACCTATCACGATTTGACGCGGGCGATCCAGACGATCCTGCTCTCGCGCGCGTCTTCCTTGATGAGTTCTCGCATGCCGTCTCGCGGGACGCACCCATAAGCACCCTGGTGACTGTCAAGCAGACTGCCGCGACAGTGGAGCGCACTCTCGGAAGAGTGCCGACGAGACGGGAGCTTCTCGACGGGCTGATGCTCGGCTCGCGTCACCGCGTGACAAGACGCTTGATTGCGGCTGGAATTTCTCCCGGCCACGCTTCTGTGCTGGCACTGGAACTCCCAGTTCACCGATCGTTACCCGATGATGCGCTTGCTCCAGGGTCGACAAAGGTCCTAGCTGCTCCAGTGGGCGCAGGGAAGTCCGTGCTTGCCGAGCTGGCGTTCCAAGAAGCGGTTCACGCAGCCGGCGAAGAACCAGCAGAGGCTGTCGTCTGGCTTGACTCTCGGACTATCGCGAATGGTTCTCTGTTCGACCAGGTTGGAGAGCAGGCAATCGCCTTGGGCTGTCGGCCCCCATGCCCGCTCACTGTAATCATTGATGGCTTGGACGAGCTTGATTTCGACCTTGCTACGAGAACGCTTGATGACGCGCGGGCGCTGGCCGCGACGCAGAATGCGGCAGTGCTACTGACGACAAGACCGCTCCCCCTGGAAATGCTGCCCGGCGAGCAGATCCAGGTGCCACCCCTGAGCAAGGCCGAGACGCTGTCCCTCGCCTCGCTCGCTGCGGACCGGGACCTTCGCGACTGGGATGTGGCCAAGTGGCCTGCGAGCATCCGGGAGGCCGCTTCACTGCCCCTATTCGCGCTCCTGACCGGGGCTTGGCTCAAGGCACATCCTTCCGTCCCGGCAACCACTAGCGAGCTTGTCGAGCATCTAATCAGTGGCGCCCTGAATCGGCTTGGCGGGAAGCACGACGAGCGTGAGCGTTGGCTGATGGTGCTCGCGAGTGAATCAACGACGCGCAGTGGACCGGTGGCGTTGCGCGACCTGCCACACACTGGAGATCTTGATCAGCTTGCTGAGTCAGGCTTGATCCAGGTCGTCGCCGGACAGGCCGAGTTCGTGCTCGCGTTGCTTCGCGAGTGGTTTGCTGCGCAGGCCGTGCTGAAGGGGATCGTGACGGTAGGTGCCGTGGTCAGCAGCCCAGAGGTGCTGACTCGGTGGAAGGAATCGCTCAGGGCATTGCTCGGCATTGCCTCCACCGACTTCATCCATGGATTGCTGGCTAGAGCCGTCGGCGTGGACCCAGGGCTCATCGGCGACATTCTGGAATCGGGAGCGCCCAGGATTGCCCGTGTCACAGAGCCGCCCGGGCTACCTGAATCGATTCGCGCAGGTACGCTCGTGCGCGAATCGATGATGGCCTTCCATCAGTCGCTCGGAACACTGGCCGACCGAGTCATGCCAGTCGATCCTCCTGGTGAGGTTTCCCCCGTCGGTGCGCTCGCGGATGGCCAAATACTGACAATCGCGTGGTTGCGCCATACGCCGAGCAGCCAGCCGGTCATCGCACTAGACAGGCAGGATCTTCGCGATGGCCCACGCGTCCCGTGGACCCAGATGGTCACAGCCGCGCCTAGCTCAAGTCCCGCTTGGCCGTGGGTTTGGGCGCACGAGGCGATACGGGATTCGTTGACCGAGCTGCTTAAGTCCGGGTACCCGCTTGCCCAAGACGGGCCGATTGCCGATGAGGCGGCCTGGGCCATCGCACTCAAGTTGCTGCGTACGAGTCCATTCGAGAAAGTAATCAAGGTGGATGACGTCCGCGGCGCCCTCGGCGACCTCTATCAGGACCTGGCTGATGACTGCCACTTCGTTGGCTTTCCGACGGGGCTCAAAGAGCCACTGCGCTTTCTGCGACCGTATCTCGACCAACTTGGCGAACAAGGGATTGACGAGATCCGGGCCCCATGGCCGCAGTCAGATGTCTGGCCGTCCAGTCAGTCAGGGTCGGCATGGGTCTGGGATTTCTTCACGACGGAACAACTCAGACTGCGCACAGAGGCTGTGTATGCGGGTGCGCTGGCGGCGTATGAGCAAATGAGCCGGGGCGTCCTCGCGCCACTGGCCCATCATCTGGACAGGGGCCGCCTCTTTCCCGTCAGTCTCAGGTTCTTTCTCGAGCTGGGGGAAGGTGGATGGCATGGTCCAACCGGCACGTGGCACCTGGTACCTCTCCCGCTAGGAAGCGAGAATCAAGTAATCGTCGACCTCGTCGAGGAGAAGCCCGATTGGAAGACCCTGTCCGCGGAGGCTCGCAGCGCAGCAGCCGAGCGCCCTGATCTCTCCGGGGTTCCCGTCGGGACAATCACCGGCACAGTACTCGACGTGTTCGGGAAGCGGCCCATGACCGAAATCTGCTACCAGTGGCTTGCTGATGATCTCGCGAGGATCCATTGGGCCAAGGAGCATACGAGGGTGGACCTGCAGTAGGGTGTGAGCACACACAAACGCCCGCCCCTCGCGTTCGAGGAGCGGGCGTCGTCACATCGTGCTGGCGGAGGGGGAGGGATTCGAACCCTCGTAGGAGGGGATACCTCCTAAACAGTTTTCGAGACTGCCGCATTCAACCACTCTGCCACCCCTCCGCAAGGGCGCAGCGCTCTCACCGAAAGAGCGGCGTTCCGCAGTATAGCGAGGTAGCCCTGCTCGGACAACTCACCCTCGGCGTCATGAGCACAGGGAAGCGTGCCGCGCAACGCGGGGCGGGGTCGGCATCGACCACGCATTTCAGCGTCACACGTTGGTCTCGCCGCGAAGGTGACCTTCGAGCCGAGCCTTCAAGGTGCTGAGGTACCCCGGTTCGTACGCGTACAAGACGCCGTACACGACAACGAACACAGCGATTGCGAGATTGCGATACGTCATCCAGAAGTGAACCCATGAATGGTCATTGAGCACGAGGTACCACCCGAACGGCAGCGCAAGGGCGATGAGCAGACCGGTGAGTCTGCTCAGCCGTTTGTCGGTACGAAGATGCCGACGCAACGTGAAGACCACGAGAATGACCACTATCGTGGGCACGGCCAGCGTCGCGGCTACTACTCCCCACTGCAGCCCGACGGTTTGGTTGAAACCGAACAGCGGGAAGAGCATCGCCACGTTGCGAACGATCGTCTCTACCCTTTGGGGAATCACGCCCGCTTCAGCCCCATCCAGGCGGTGAGCGATCACGCTCATAGCCTCGACGAGGACATTCCTGCCCAGCACAACCGAAGAGAGAGCCCACTTCGCAGCCCAGGTGCCGCCGTATGCGAGCGCCCAGGCGGCCGAGACTCGCGCCGACTCCCGCAATTGACGGAGAGCTCGCGACTCACGCTCGGACCTCATGCGCCCCACGAGCAGCACCACCAAGGGCAGGCCGAGTGTAAGCACAGGCGCCGTCAGCAGGTCGAGGAATGCGGTCAACGCCCCGAGCACGAGGAAGGTCTCCAAGTCGAGGCGCAACGTGCCTTCGCCATCCATCCCAAGGGTGACCATGGCAACGCCCAGGAGCATCACATAGAAGACGCTGGTGAACTGGAGAGAGACGGGCACGATGACTATTCCCGCCGACAACAGCGCGGCGACGAACGCTACCATCGCTTTCGCGCCGAGGCGATACGCCATCAGCGCTGACACAACTCCAACGCAGATCGTCATCACGATCGCGTTCAGGAACCGTATCGCCCTAAGGTCGAACAGCACCAGCAGGGGTCTCAGCCACACCTGGTACCCGTGCCAGTAGCGCGCATACGAAGTGGGCGCCCCCTCGCCTGCCACTGCGACCTCCAGGTCAGCGATCGCATCATCAGCCTCCGGCCCTACCGTCTGCATGTAGCTGCCGAATGCCGCCTGGACCGGCCCCGCATCGTGCGAGTTCAACGCCTGATTCAGCATGAGAGCATCCGTGAAATTGTCGGGCATAAGCGATGAGAGCCCGACGAGCGGGGTATACGGGTGGCCCTCAAGCCGGATTTGCTCGGCTGACGCGCGAACGTGCGACTTGATCCAACTGTTCGGCACGGCGTACACCAGAACCATCAGCGCCGCGAATACGGCAAAGAGCGTCAACCAGAGAAGTGCGAGCCTGCCGATTCGCTGCATCATTCGGACCCGCGCGCCAAACGCCGTCCGTACTCCCTCGCCCACCTGTGCAGCTCAAGCTCATAGAGCATCCGCGACTGCTTGCGCAGTGAGTCCATGATCGCCCCGGCGGAAATGGCCAACAGACTCCCCATCCCGAGACCGGCCGCGACGACGAGTGAGGGAACCTTCTTCACGAAGCCGGTCTCGAGGTACTCGCCGAGGGGTGCGGCAAACAGAGTCACGCCGCCAGCAAGCAACAGCGCGGCGACGATACTGAAGAACAGCAGCGGTCGGAAGTCCTTGAACAGCTCGAAGACGGTCCCCAGTACCCGGATTCCGTCAGGGATCGTCCTCAGCTTCGAGACGCTTCCCCCGGAGCGTTCTCGGTATCGCACGGGGATCTCGTCCATCAAGAACCCCCTGTCGAGCGCGTGCAAGGTCATCTCCGTCTCGATCTCGAATCCGCCACTCATGACCGGATATGTCTGGACAAAGACCCTTGAGAAAGCGCGTCCACCGGTCATTATGTCGTGGACGTTTGCCCGAAACAGGGTGTTGATCAGCCAACGCACGAGCCGGTTACCGGCGCCGTGAAGGGGGCGCCGGTTTTCTTGGAAGTACGTGGATGACAGTCGATCACCGATCACCATATCGGCCTGCCCCGCCATAATCGGAGCCGCGAGCGACACGATGTCTTCAGCTTCGTAGGTGTCGTCGCCGTCCACCATCAAGTAGACGTCGGCGTCAACCGAGCGGAACATGGACCGAACAACGAACCCCTTACCCTGCCGAGGCTCGGGGATGACGACAGCCCCCGCCTCAGCCGCGAGGCTCGCTGTTGCATCCGTCGAGTTGTTGTCGAAGACATAGATACGAGCATCGGGCAGCAAACGCCTGTAATCACCGACCACCTTGGTGATGGTCGCGGCCTCGTCATGACAGGGAATCAGTACTGCGATGTCGATCGAATTCCCTCGCATTGTCCTCTCTCATCATTGAGGTCTGCGTCGCATATACGCGATCTTTGGCTCTCGAGACTACGACCGTAGTTCTACTCTAGACCATTTCAGCATGGGTGACGGACCGAGCATATCCCCTGAGGATGGCAGCAGCACAAGGGCGGCCGAGACGGGTGTTCGCGCGCCAGGTCCCCTTTGTGCCCTGCGCACGGCTAGGCCCAAGAAGAGCACGGCCGGGTATCCGACGTACAGAGCAACGAGGACTGCCCCCTCGAAACAGCCAAGCCACCTGCACCACGCCAGTGGGATTCGGGTGCATCATCTTGTGCCTCCACCGAGGACATGAGAACGACCGTGACGGTCGGAAAGATCAACTGGCGGAGAGTCAGGGATTCGAACCCTGGATACGGTTCAACACCGCATACACGATTTCCAGTCGTGCTCCTTCAACCACTCGGACAACTCTCCGCGCGCGCGTCCTGGAAAGGGCGTGGAGCGCAAACGCGAGTATAGCGAGGAACCCCTGGTCGGGCAAACGTCAGAACGATACAGTTGGACCGTAGTCCGCTAACGGGGAGGTTCGCTATGACTGCCGAGACCGCCGGATTCTGCACCACCTGCGGCACACCGCTTACGGTCGGTAACGCGTTCTGCACCACCTGCGGCTCACCGGCGCCGGCACCGCAGGCCGCCGCGCCCCCGGCTCCCCCGCAGCCCGTCGCTCCCACGCCGTCCACTCCCGCTCCCCCCGCCTCTACCGAGCAGGTCGTCTCCGTCCTCGGCGGCCTCTCGATCGGCAGCGGCTTCATGGGCCTCAAGCGCACTTCGTACACGCTTGTCGTCACGCAAACGAGGCTCATCTTCGCCGAACTCACCGCGGAGATGCTGAAGACCGCTATCGAGCAGGCTCGCTCGGACACAAAGGCGCAAGGCGGCGGGTTCTTCAAGCAGTGGGGCGCTCAGATCTCCGCATCGTTCGCCTTTGCCGAGCGCTACTGGCAGCTGCCGCCCGATGCGGCGCTTGCCGAGACTCCGGGCAACTTCATGATCGACCGCCGAACGATCGAGAAGATGAAGCTGCATACCGGCATGGCTCGAGAGGACGCTCCCGATGACCCCGACTACATCACCCTCAAAGCCGGTGGGACCAAGTACAAGATCTTGCTGAGCGGCTCGTTCGCGCACGCGAAGGAGGCGCTCATCCGCGCCGGGTTGATCTAGCGGTCCGAGACGCTACGCCTCCGCAAGAATCGACGCATAGCCGGCTCCAAAACGGCAGTCCGTCCGGCCGAACGGCTACGCCAACTCCCGGACACGCTGCGCGGCGGCAACCGCCAGATCCGGGCCGACGACGAGCTTCAGCTGCTGCGAAAGGTTGTCGGCGATGACGGGTAGGTCGAGCCGGGTGATCGTCTCGGGATCCTTCCCGATACGCTTGCTTTCGAGGTCGACCGACACGGCCGCCAGCACCGTGCCCACAATGGGCCGCAGCACCTCCTCGATGCGCTCTGCCAGGATGTTAGGCACCGTCACCGTCCCGATCCACCGGAAGCTCCGCATTCGGTTCCAGTACCGAGATGAGATGCTGCTCCTGACCCGTCAGCCGGCCTAGAAACCTGGACATCGCTCTCCGGACGCGGAAGAAGTAGATGCCAAACAGCACCATGGACGCAATCGAGAGCAGGTCGGCCCCCAGGCGTGCCTGCTCGGCGGTGAAGCCCGTCGGAACGTACCGCGAGACCCAGCCCAGCAGCACCGATGTAGCCAGACATGCCACGCCGAGAATCGCGTAGGTGATGTTGTCAGCGATCGCAGCACCCTGCGCGAGCTTGCGCAGAGCGAGCATCTCGAGCAGCAGGATCGCTGCGACGATGAGCGCGACGACACCCGCTCCGGTCGATATGGCGGCTGCGACTCCGGCCCCGTCCTGGGCGAAGGCGGTCGACGGCATCGCAAGAAGCAGGCATACCGTCAGTAGTGCGAACCTGCTCGAGCGCATGTTCTTCCTCCCGTTTGCCGGTGTCGGTGTTCGCATCTCATCATGCAATCGGATATCGGCCCGTTCCGCCATTTCGCCTGTAGTGCACGTCACATACCTTCGACGGGCGGGCGTCCATTTCCCCGATTCGCACGCAACTGCTCGAAGAACTTCTTCAACATGGATGAACTTTCCTCGGAAAGGATACCCGAAGTCACAGCGAATCGGTGATTGAGCCGGTCGTCGCTGGAGAGATCGTAGAGCGTGCCGACGGCACCGGCTTTGGGATCCGGCGCACCGTACACCAGGCGGTCGATGCGCGCCTGGTGCATGGCGCCCGCGCACATCGGACACGGCTCGAGCGTCGCGTACACGGTGCAGTCCGAGAGCCGCCACCTGCCGAGCTTCGCGGCTGCGTCGCGGATAGCGATCAGCTCCGCGTGGGACGTGGGATCGTTGTCGATCTCGCGGGTGTTGTGCGCTCGCGCAACGACCGCGCCGTCGCACACGATGACGGCACCGATGGGGACCTCGCCCTTCTCGGCCGCCAGACGCGCCTCATCGAGCGCCATCCTCATGTACATCGTGTCTGCATCCATGCCTGGAATGCTACACTACTGACCGCCGAGGAGCGCTCATGCGTTCCCGCAGTCACCCACGGAGGGGTGGCAGAGTGGTTGAATGCGACAGTCTTGAAAACTGTTGACCCGCAAGGGTTCGTGGGTTCGAATCCCACCCCCTCCGCCACCTACTTACCGGCTCCCGCTTCTGCGGGCTCATGGTCATGACAGCCGCCACAGCTGTCCGCGGGGAAGTCCCGGTGGTTCTCTGGCAGCGTGGCTTTGGCTGTGACGAAGTGACATCCCGAGCACTCGGCGAAGACTCCGTCCAGAGCATGCGGAATCGCTCCTGCCGGACTCTTCGACAATCCGGCTGGCGACGGCTGCTTGTCGTAGTTCGCAGGATCTCCCGGATGGCAGAGCAGACACTCGCCCGATTCGTACCGAAGATGACTGACCGGAATCCCGTGGTCGCGCGCCGGTTCGCCGTGACAGAGCGGACAGCGGGCGTCACCCATGGCGGCGGTGTGCGGGACGATCACGCGCATCGCCTCCACATGGCACGAGGCGCACGTCGCAAGGTCGAAGTTGCGATGCGTCGACGGGATGGTGTGCTGCTCCCCGTTGTGGCACTCGAGGCACGATGCGGTCCGTCGCGAAGGGGGATGCGGGTTCTTCGGAGCCTCGGCGCTCGCTGCAGGTGCGACCGACGTCGCAGTGCCGGCGAACAGCGCCACCGCGCCCACGAAGAACGCCACGATGATCATGACCACGGTAGACACGATGCGGTGGTTCATTCGTCCTCCTACACCATGTCGAAACGCTCGGTGTGGATGCGCTCCGCCGGGACTCCGATCTTCGGGAGCACCTCTTCCATGGCATCCATCAGCGGCGTTGGGCCGCAGATGAAGTACTGGAAGTGCCGGTACAGCGCAGGAGGAAGATGCCGGGAGAGGATCTCTGCGTTCACGAATCCGCGCTCCCCCTCCCATTCATCATCGGCGCGCACGAGTACCGTCACCAGCGTCAATGAGGGCATGCGAGCCGCCGTCGCCGCGAGTTCCTCCCGGAAGGTGAGGTCGTCGAAGTCGTTGGCCGCATGGAACATGAAGACGGGCCGCGCGTCTGCGCGAGTCTCAAGCGCCTGCAGCATCGAATAGAGCGGCGTGATGCCCACGCCGCCGCCGATGAGCACGTAGCCGGCGCCTTCTTCGCGATCCATCGTGAACACGCCATGTGGTCCGTCGACCCATGCGCGGGTGCCGGGTTTCACTGCAGGTACGACGCCGCCCGACCAGTCGCCCAGCTCTTTGATCGTGAATGCGATGGCACCGTCATGGCTTGGGATGTCGCCGTTCGAGGAGAACGAGATCGGATGCTTGTCGGTGTTGAGCGGGGTCGGCCCGAAGCCGATCCAGGCGAACTGACCGGGCTCGAACCGGAACCCCTCGTGCCCGACCGGACGCAGCACCAGGGTGTGCGACTGACCGTGTTCGGGGCGATTCTCCACCACCTCCCACGGCCGGTGCCACAGTGAGAGCGGGCGCGCCAGGCGGTAGCGCAAGAAGATCCCAACGAAGAACACCAGATAGATGATCACCAGCGTCCGCATGACCGGCAGCGCCGCGAACCGCCCGATACCGAGAATATGCGCCGCTCCGAAGCCGATCAGGATGACCGACAGCACGCCGTGCGTCGTATGCCAGAGCTCGTACGACATGCGAAGCAGGCGTCGGTAGACGGAGAGTCCGACAACGAGCGCGGCCACGATGAATGCGGCGAATCCCACGGTCACCGGCCACGGTGTCGTAGCAGACGGAACGAGCAGCCCCGCAGTGTACGCGCGATCCGCCACGAGCAAGAGCGGGTGCGCCGCAGCGAACGCAATCGACGCGATGCCGATCTCGCGGTGGAACTGGAGCAGCGAGTCGATACCGAACGCGCCGGCCACGCCTTTGAGCCTCGCGACAAGGGTGAGCTCGGTCGCCATGAGCGCGATCGCGATGTAACCGGCGGCGGCCGACAGGTAGATCAGCGGACCCGCCGCCTGTCGCGGGTCGAAAAAGATCACACCCACGACAAGCGGGAACAGGATGATCGTGAGGTACAGGCCGAACCAGAATACTCCCCGTAGGATCAACCGCATGAGGGTCCCCTAGCGATCCTTGAGTGGCACATACTCCTGTCGCGGGCAGACGCTCTTGTAGGCAGGTCGGATGATCTTGCCGCCGTTGGCGATCTCCTCGAGCCGGTGCGCGCTCCAGCCGACCACGCGGGAGATGGCGAAAAGCGGCGTGTACAGCTCGGGCGGGATGTCGAGCATGCGATAGACGAATCCCGAGTAGAAGTCGACGTTCGCGCTGACGCCCTTGTAAAGCCTGCGCTGCGCCGAGACGATCAGCGGCGCGATCCGCTCGACGCGCGCGTGCAATGCGAACTCCTTCGAGAAGCCCTTCTCGGCGGCGAGCTTCTCGGCATAGGCACGCAGGAGCACGGCACGTGGGTCGGACACCGAATACACAGGGTGACCCATGCCGTAGATGAGGCCGGACTTGTCGAACGCCTTCTTCTCCAGCATCAGGTGAAGATAGTCGGCGATCTGCTCGTCGTCCTCCCAGTCCGAGACTTTCTCGCTCAGGTCGTCGAGCATGCCGACGACCTTGATGTTCGCGCCGCCGTGCCGCGGGCCCTTGAGCGAGCCGAGCGATGCGGCGACGGCCGAGTATGTGTCTGTTCCCGTCGACGACACGACGTGCGTAGTGAACGAAGAGTTGTTGCCGCCGCCATGCTCGGCATGCAGCACCAACATCATGTCGAGAACGAGCGCCTCGAGCTTGGTGAAGCTGCTGTCGGGACGCAGCATGTGCAGGAAGTTCTCGGCGGTGGAGCAGTCGGGCTCCGGGCGGTGGATGACGAGGCTCTTGCCGTGGAACTCGTCAAGGTAAGCCTGATACGCGTACACGGCGAGCATGGGGAGCTTGGCGATGAGGTGCAGGCTCTGCCGCAACACGTTTCTCGTAGAGGTGTCGTCCGCGTTGGGGTCGAGTGTGTACAGGCCGAGCACGCCGCGCATCATGGCGTTCATGATGTCGTTGCTCGGCATGCGGAGTATCCCGTCGTGGATGAACGAACGGGGCATTCGTCGCATTCCCGAGAGGTAATCGTCGAACTCATCGAGCTGCGCCTTGGTCGGCAACGAGCCGAAGAGCAGAAGGTACGCCGTCTCCTCGAACCCGTGCTGGTGTTCGGCGACGAAGCCGTCGACGAGCTCGGTGATCTCGATGCCGCGATAGAGCAGCTTGCCGGGCGCAGGCACCAGCTGATCGCCGTCGGCGACGGTGCCGATGACGTCACCGATTCGGGTGAGACCCGCCAGGACGCCGCGCCCGTTCTGGTCGCGAAGACCGCGTTTCACGTCGTACTCCAGATAGAGTCCGGGGTCGACGACCGATCGCTCATCAGCGATAGCGGTCCAGGCATCGAGAGCAGCCTCTCGGCCGCTCGGCACGCCCAGAGGCGCCGTGGACGATATGGTGTTCTTGGCTTGCGCCATGAGGATTCCCCTTCGCTGCTCGAAGGCCCTGGCCGAGGTGAACGGCGGGCACAATCGATGTCCGTACGTGAATAGAGTACCTGAACAGAGAGGTATGCGCTCGATGCCCGTGCACCGCAAGCCATCGCGGACCGCCCATCACGGGCGTCCGGGGGGCCACGGCGACACGCCAGCCGCTGTGCTGATCAGCCCGCGTTCGCGTGGCCGGCGTACTCCGCCACCGCCTCAAGGAAGCTCGCCTTGCGAATCGGCTTCGTCATGTGGCGATCACAGCCCGCGTCAAGCGCCTCCTGTGCCTCGCTGGCGAGCGCGTACGCGGTCAACGCGATGATCGGCACGCGGTGCCAGCCGTTCTCCGCTTCATGGGCCCGGATGACCCTCGTTGCCTCAAGGCCATCCATCTCGGGCATCTGCATATCCATGAACACCACGTCGAAGGTGCCGGGGCCGGCGCCGATGAAAGCGTCAACGGCTTCTCGGCCATTGCGGGCCGTGACCACGTGGTGCGCTGTCTTGGCAAGGTAGGCCAACGCAAGCGTCAGGTTGTCCTCGTTGTCCTCCACCAGGAGGAGCTTCGCGGGAATCGTCTCGGCCGCGGTCACCGGCGTCGGCGACTGGCTCACAGCAGCGCCTGCGCTTTTCCCGAGCGCACGCTGCAGAGCACCCATGAGGTCAGCGCGATGCACCGGCTTGAGCAGCAGGTCGTCCGCGCCCTTGCTCCTCAACAGCGCTGCTTCTCCCGGCCGGTTGTCGCTCGAGAACATGAGCACGGGGATGCGGCTGAGTCCGGGATTCTCCCGAATCATCCCTACCAACTCGAGCCCGGAGACGTCCGGCATGCGCATGTCCGAGAGGATCACATGGAATCCCCCGCCTCCGCCCAGAAGCGACATCGCCTCTTTCGCACCGCCGGCTTCTACCGTTTCCATGCCTGCTTCACCCAGATACCGCCGGAGGATGTAGCGGTTGGTCGGCTCATCGTCGACGACAAGCGCACGCATCCCCGAAAGGTCAGCAGCGACCGAAGCCGCACGAACGTCGCCGATCGGCGGAAGCGCCACCTCGAAGAAGAACTCGCTCCCTTCGCCCACCACGCTCGAGACCTGCAGCCGACCATCCATGAGCGCTACCAATCGGCTCGAGATCGACAGGCCGAGTCCGGTGCCCCCATACCGACGCGTCGTGCTCGAATCAGCCTGCGTGAATGCCTCGAAGATGGTCGCCAGCCGATCGGCCGGTATGCCGATGCCGGTGTCCGACACGCCGAACCGCACCAGCCCGGGACGCGAACCCTGTCGGACCGAGAGAAGAACGTGCCCGCTCTCGGTGAACTTCACCGCGTTCCCCAACAGATTCACGAGCACCTGCCGCAGCCTGTTGTCGTCGCCGAACACGACGAGCGGCACGTCTCCCTCGATGTCGACGAGCAGATCAAGACCGCGTTCGCGCGAACGGATCGCCACGACGTCCGCGGTTCCCTCGACCAGCTGGGTGATATCGAACTCACGTGGGTCGAGCTCGAACTTCCCCGCCTCGATCTTCGACAGATCAAGGATGTCGTTGATGATCGCCAGCAGCGCTTCGCCGGCATTGATCAGGGTGTGGATGTACCTGCGCTGCTCGTCGTCGAGGCTCGTCTCCTGCAGCAGCTCGCCCATGCCGATGATGGCGTTCATCGGTGTTCTGATCTCGTGGCTCATCGCCGACAGGAAGTCGCTCTTTGCGCGCGTGGCGACTTCAAGCTCAGCGTTCGTCTCGGCAAGTTCCTCGTTCGCGGCCGCAAGCTCCTCATTCGCTTCCGCGAGTGCGCTCTCCGCCCTGCGTCGCGTGCGCACCTCTTCACCAAGACGCGAGTTGGACGCGACAAGCTCGTCCGCAAGCCGCATCTGAGCTTCTTGAGCCGCGCTCAAAGCCTGCCGCATGTCGCCAAGAGCCTGTGCCAACTCGCCGCGTACACCCGCCACGTACGAATAGTCACCACGAGTGACCGCGCGTGCTTGCGCAGTGATCTCGCGAAGGTTCGCCTGACACGTTCTGAGGCGGTCCGCGAGCGGGCCTTCAACGTCCACGTCGGATCGCAGTGCACTCTCGGCGACCGCGTCAGCGAGCATACGAGTTGCCCGGATATCGGCCAGAAGCTTGCCGAGGCGGGCCTGCTGCTCCGGGGAGCCGGGAAGGTCGTCGCAGGCTGCTCCATGCCCGGACCACGCGCCCTCAAGGGCCTCGATCAGCTGATCGAAGCCGTCCGGAGCCGACTGTGACCGCTCACCCAAACGTCCTCCCCGCCGAAGCACCAATGTTCGTCGTCACTTGTTGACCGCACGCACCAGCATACTGCCCGCCTATCGCATTATCATGCGAGTGTGCGCCGACAGGAAGGGTATCATTTCCCCAGCACGTGTAGCTGACGCCTGCTCACCCGGGCCCGGCGTCACAGAGCTTTCCACCCTCTTCGTGAAAGCGGGGCGACAATGGGGGCATCATCCGAAGACGTGAGCCGCAACATCCGGGCAAAGCTGGACGGCCTGGCCGATACGGCGCTCGAACTGCAGGATCTACGATGGCCACAGCTGCGATCCACTCTCTCGGACGACCAGTACCGAAATATGGTGCAAGACACGAAGTATCATCTCCAATTCCTCGCTTCATCGCTGTGGGCGAACGAGGCCGCGCTCTACGACAACTACGTGCTCTGGGTGAAGGTCTTGTTCGAGAACCTTGCCCTGCCGGCCGAGTGGCTTTCGGGCAGCCTCGCTGACGTCCGAGACGCGATCGCGAAGGACCTCGGTGCCGAGTCTGCCGCGCGCGCCGCTCTCCTGATCGACCGCGCGATCGCCGCTCTTGAAACCGCTGACACCTCGATCGCTTCGTACATCACGCCGGATCAGCCTCTGGGCTCGCTTGCCGTTCGCTACCTCGGCGCAGTGCTCGGCGGCGACCGTCACGGCGCATCCCGCTCCATCCTGGATGCGGTTGCGGCAGGCACGCCGGTGCGCGACATCTACACGCACGTCTTCCAGCCGGCACAGCTAGAGCTTGGTCGCCTGTGGCAGTTGAATCGCATCTCGGTGGCGCAGGAGCACTACGCGACGGCCGTTACCCAGATGGTGATGTCGCAGCTCTACGGAGAGATCTTCACCGACGCCCCGAAAGAACACACCCTCGTTGCGGCGTGCGTCGGCTCGGAATTGCACGAGCTCGGGCTACGAATGGTCACCGACTTCTTCGAGATGGACGGCTGGGATACTCACTACCTCGGTGCCAATATGCCGGCGTCATCCATCGTCACGACCGCCGCGGAGCGCGGTGCCGATGTGCTCGCACTCTCGGCAACGATGTCGTTCAGAGTCGAGGAGGTGGCCGAGATCATCCGGCTGCTTCGCGATAACGACGCCACGAAGAATGTGAAGGTCCTCGTCGGTGGCTATCCGTTCAACCTGGCACCTGAGCTGTGGAAGCGCGTCGGCGCAGACAACTTCGCCCGCTCGGCTCCGGAGGCGCTCAAAGCCGCTGCCGGGCTCGTCGCATGACCGACGGTCCGGACACGCGCCCGTCAGACGACACCGCCTGCTTCGCGGTGCTCTGCGATGGGTCGGGGCTGATCGTCGAGGTGATCAGCAATCACATGCGACTCGCTCAGCCGATGCTTGAGGGCGCCCCGCTTGCGTCGATCGTCTACCCCGACCAGACCAGGAACGTGATCGCGTTCTTCGCAGAGACGGCGTCGCGTGGCCGCGCCTTCGATTGGCCGGTAGACGTCGTGGCCCCCGGGGGTCCGGTTTCCATTCGGCTCACGGGCTCGAAGGTGAGCGAAGGCTACCTGGTATTCGCCGCCCCATCACATGAGAACGATGCTGCCATCCTGGACGAGCTCATCTCGATAAACGGCGACCTCGTGACCGAGATTCGCGCCTTGCGCAAGGAGCGCGCGCAGGCGGTTCCCGCCACCGTGGCGAATGCGACAGTCCAGGAGGAGATACAGCGGCTGTTGGAGGAGATCGAGATCCTCCGGGCGAGCCAATCCGAGTTCCTCTCGGCGATGTCGCATGAATTGCGCACGCCGCTCAACTCCATCATCGGCTTCTCGGATCTCATGGTGAACGGTCTGGCCGGCGACGTAACGGACGAACAGCGCGCGCAGCTTGAGATGATCGGGAAGTCCGGGCGCTACCTGCTTGCCCTGCTCAACGACGCCCTCGAGATGGCGTTCGTCGAGCAGGAGCTTCCCGGCGACGAGATCGAGTCGTTCGACGCCGCCTGGGTGGTTGATGCAGCGGCACAGGTCATGCGGCCGATCGCCGCCGAAAAGGGCATCACCATCGCGATCGAGCCGTCGGCGGTGCCAGTCCGAATCATCTCCTCTCCAGACCGCGTCCGCCAGGTGCTCGTCCGGCTCATCGGCAATGGCGTGCGCTTCTCCCCGGAAGGGTCGGTGACGATTCGGTACGGCTCGGGCTCCGAACGCGCATGGTTCGAAGTCTCGGACTCCGGGATCGGGATGCCCGCAGAGCTCGCCGAGAGAATCTTCGACCCGTTCCAGCAGCTCGAGATAGCCGATACTGCGAAGACTTCCGGTCTGGGGCTGGGGCTCTCGATAAGCCGCAAGATCGTTGAGCTGCTCGGCGGTCGAATCGACGTATGCACTACGCCCGGCGAAGGCTCGACGTTCCGGTTCGACATCCCGCTCGAACGGAAGCGCACGGGCTGACGCTCCTCCCGGAGCGCCGAAGGGGCGGCGACCGCTCGGCCACCGCCCCTGCTCGCCGGGTGCGACTACTTCTCGCCCTTCTCTTTCGGCGTATCGGCTCTGAACTTCTTCGCGATGCTGTCGGCAAGGCTTACGAACTCGCTCGGCATCATGACGATCGTGGTGGTGTTCTGCTCGGCACCCACCTCGGTGATCATCTGCATGCGACGAAGCTCAAGCGAGAGCGGATTCGCGGCCATGAGTTGCGATGCTTCGCCAAGCTTCTTGGCCGCCTCGAACTCGGCATCAGCCTTGATGAGACGGGCACGCTTCTCGCGAGCGGCCTGCGCTTCTTGCGCCATAGCCCGCTGCATGCCATCGGGCAGCTCGACGTCTTTCATCTCGACCATCTCGACTTTGATGCCCCACGGGTCGGTCGCCTTGTCGACGACCTCCTGCAGAATGGCCGAGATCTGGTCTCGTTCGCGGAGAATCTCGTCGAGCTGATGCTGACCGATGATGTTGCGCAGGCTCGTGAGGGCGATCTGATACGTTGCGGCGTAGTAGTTCGCAACCTCCACGACGGCCTTGACCGGATCCATGATGCGGAACCACAGCACAGCGTTGACCTTGATCGTCACAGAGTCCTTGGTGATGGTCTCCTGGCGCTCAACATCGACGGTGTTGGTCCGCAGGTCCACCTTGCGCTGTGTCTCGATACCGAGTGGAATCAGCCAGTACAAACCGGGCCCCTTGAGCCCCATCAGCCGGCCGAGCCGGAACACGACGGCACGCTCGTACTCATTAGCGATACGCAAACCCGAGAGCAGTATCGCCACGATGACAAACAGAACTCCCAAGACTACAGGCAACACAGCGGTTCCTTTCTTCCTCGGACCGCCCCAGCGGCGGCTCGCTTCTGATGCTATACCCGGTCGCCGCTTCAGACGACACGCATTTGTGGTGTTTAACCGATACAAGGTCCGTGTCGCCGCACGCGTCGTCGCCGTGTATAATCACTTGCGCGTCATTGGCGCGGAGAGTTGGCCGAGTCGGTTGAAGGCGCTCGCCTGCTAAGCGAGTAAAGGGCTTGAAGCCCTTTCGAGGGTTCGAATCCCTCACTCTCCGCCAGTTGATAATCCCTCCTGCGGGGCGATCCGATTGACACATCGGCCGCTCAATGGCAGGATACGTGAGCCTATACGGCCCACGCGCCCTTAGCTCAGTGGATAGAGCGTCCGGCTACGAACCGGGAGGTCGCAGGTTCGAATCCTGCAGGGCGCACCACAGCACTTGCGAGACCCCGCCAGATCCGGCGGGGTCTTTCGTTTCCCCGAGAACCCGTCAGACGCCTGCGGCGTCATACCCAGTGCAGAACTCGCGGCGACCGGTGTCGGTCGCCCATTGAAGGGAGGCTCACGATGCGTAACAGGACGTGGCTCGTGCTCGCGATCGCGCTGGTGGTCGGCGCCCTAGCACTCGGCGGATGCACGACAAAGGTGGTCTCGGCGCCGGCGGGAAGCGCGCTCAACACCGTAACGGCCACAGGGGAAGGCAAAGCGGTTGCCGCTCCCGATCAAGCCGAGATGAACTTCGGCGTGACCACCACGGGCACCGAGGCCGGCAAGACGCTCGATGACGCCGCCAAGAAGGCCGATGCGATCATCGCAGCACTCAAGAAGGCCGGCGTCGCGAAGGACGACATCCAGACGAGCGGCGTGAACCTCTATCCGCAGCAGGACTACAGCGAAGGCAAGACTCCGCGGATAACCGGCTACCAGGCAAGCGTGCAGGTGCGCGTGACGATGAAGGACATCGAGAAGATCGGTGACGTCATCGCAGCTGGCACCGCCGCTGGCGCTAACGAAGTCTCAGGCCCGACCTTCACGCTATCCGAGAAGTCCGCATCGCGTGCCGACGCGATCGACAAGGCCGTCACCGATGCGCGCAGCCGCGCCGAGGTGATGGCGAAAGCGGCCGGCAAGTCGGTGGGTGCCGTGCTCAGCATCAGTGAAGCCGGCGTGAGCGCACCACCGATCTACTACGCGGACGCTGCGAAGAGCGCGATGGGCGGGAGCAATGTCCCGATCGAGGCCGGCACGCTCGACGTGACCGCCAGCGTGACGGTGGTGTTCGAGCTCAAGTAGTGTGACCCACGCACAGGCGCAAACGCAGGGGAGCCGGCACAACGCGGCTCCCCTGCCGCTTCTCCCCCCAGTGCGCTACCATCGGTTCGGAGGTGCGACATGCTCAAGATGGTCGGCGTAATGGGTTCGGGGCGGCCGCTCTTGCCCGCCGCCAGCGCTACCGCACGACACCTCGGCGCTCTGATCGCTGCCGAGGGGTGGGCGCTTCTGACCGGCGGCAGATCGAGCGGCGTCATGGACGCATGCTCGCACGGCGCGAAAGACGCCGGCGGGCTCGTTGTCGGTGTGCTTCCCGACGTCGACGCGGCACGGGCGTCCTCGGCGATCGACATCGCGATCCGCACGGGCATGGGCGACGCGCGCAATGCAGTGAACGTGCTCTCGAGCGACGTCGTCATCGCGCTGCCAGGCGGTGCCGGGACGCTCTCCGAGGTCGCGCTCGCGCTCTCGGCACGCAAGCCCGTTATCGTGGTCGGCTGGGACCCCGGTCCCGCGCTTCGGGCGGCCGGCCGCATCATCGACGCGGATACGCCGGAGGCGGCGATCGTCGCAGCGAAGGAACTCTTCGCGAAGGGACTCACGTGACTCCTCCGCTCGCCGACAAGGTCATCGTCGTCACCGGTTCCACCCGCGGCATCGGCCGCTCGATCGCCGAGGCGTGCGCCGCCGAAGGCGCGACCGTCGTGCTCTCCTCGCGCTCGGCAGATGCAGTCACCGAGACGCTCGCCGCCTTCGGCGCTCGCGGATGGAAGGCCTCGGGCATCGTTGCCGACGTCGCTGACGCCGGGCAGGTGCAGGTGCTCTTCGACCATGCGCTCGCCACGCACGGGCGCATCGACGCCTGGGTAAACAACGCGGGCATCTCGGAGGGCTACAGGCCGCTCGACGAACTGTCTGTCGAAGAGCTCGACGACATCGTGCGCATCAATCTGCTCGGCCACTTCTTCGGCCTGCGCGTGGCGGTGCCGTACTTCCGCGAGCACGGCGGCCACATCCTCAACATGACCGGCCGCGGCTACCGCGGCGAGGCCACGCCGTACACCGCCGCATACGCCGCCACCAAGACCGCGATCGCGAGCATCACCAAGAGCGTTGCCGAGGAGAACCGCGACGTCGCGAACATGTCCGTGAACGCGCTCGTGCCCGGCATGGTGGCCACCGACTTCTACGTGGACATCACGTGCAGCCCGCGCCTGGAGGCGACCAAGGACAACTGGCGCTATGCGCTGGAGGCGTTCGGCGTGCCGCTCGACGTGGTGGGCCGAGAAGCAGCAGCACTACTGGCCAAGCAACCGGGGCGCGAAACGGGGCGCATATACAGTCTCCTGAAAGGGCCGAGACTGGCGCGCGGTATCGCGCTCATGTCATGGTACGGGATGACCGGCAAGATGAAGGGCCGTCGCTAGGGCGGAGGGGCCTTGAGCGAGTACGGAAGCCTGCGGGATCCGTCGTCGCGCTCGCGTTCGTCGCGAGCGCGCCACGCAGCGCCTCCTGCGTCGTCGCGGCGGCTTGAAGGCATCTCGGGCGGCCCGGGACGCAAGCGCGGCCGAGGCGGACACAGGACGCCCCTGCCGCGCACCAGGCACGACGCGCAGATCTTCGCCGGGCGCCGTCGTCGCAGCACGGTGTCGTTCGGGTTCGTCGCGCTCGTCGTGGGGGTGCTCGCCATCGCGATCGCAGTGACCGCATGGATGCTCACGCGTCCCGCGTCGGTCGCCATCACCGCCACGCCCGCCGATGCGAGCATCGTCTTCAACGGTTCACAGACCGCATCCGGCACGCTTACCGTCGCCGACCTCGAACCCGGCGCTTACACGGTGAATGTAAGCCGCAAGGGCTTCGAGCCGGTCTCGGCAAACGTGGAGCTCAAGCGCGGGCGCAGGGCGAAGCTCACCTACGACCTCAAGCCACAGCCGTTCGGGGTATCGATCATCACGCATCCCGAAGGCGCGACCTGCACGCTCACCACCGCCTCGGGCGAGAAGCTCACCGGCACCGCGCCGTTCTCGCAGCAGGCTCCGGCCGGGAAGTGCACGCTCACGGTCGCGATGGCCGGGTACAACACGTTCACACGCGAGGTCTTCCTGGACGAGCCGCTCGAGCTCGACTTCTTCATGGACCCCGAGGGTCAGGTCCTGCACGGCCTCGGGACGATCACCACCAAAGGCGCGCCCAAGGGCGTCTCGGTCACCCCCGACGGGAGCGAGGCGTGGACGAGCATCCTGAACGGCCCGCCGTCGATCGAGATCTTCGAGCCGCGAAGCGGCAAGAAGATCGGCGAGGTCGACATCGGCAAGTACGGCGCGGTGGAGGTCATCTTCAACAAGGCCGGGACACTCGCCTATACGTCCCAGATGGAGACCGCCGAGTGCTTCGAGATCGACGTGAGGACGCGGAAGGTCCTGCGCGAGTTCAAGAGCGGCAGCGCCTGGACGAAGTGGGTGCAACTCTCCCCCGACGAGAAGACGCTCTATGCCAGCAACTGGTCGGGTGACGACGTATCGATCATCGACCTCACAACCGGCAAGCTGGTGAAGCGCATCGGCGTCTCCAACACGCCGCGCGGCATGTACGCCACGGCCGACGGGAGGACGCTCTACGTGGCCGGCTTCGACTCCGGCTTCCTCGACAAGATCGACCTTGCCACCGGGAAGATGACCACGATCTTCAAGAGCGGCGGCGCGCTGCGACACATCGTGGCCGATGAAGGCACCGGGCGGCTGTTCATCTCGGACATGTCGGCCGACAAGATCTGGGTGCACGATATGAAGACCGGCGCGACCACGAAGTTCCTCGACGTGGACGAGAAGCCGAACACGATCGACCTGTCGCCCGACAAGAAGATGCTCTTCGTGAGCTGTCGGGGCGAGAACAACCCGAAGTCGTACTACATCCCCGGCCCCGAGTGGGGCTCGATCCTGGTGTTCGATGCGGGTAGCGGGAAACCGCTCGACGCCGTCATCGGCGGAAACCAGTGCACCGCGCTCGACGTCTCCGACGACGGGAAGATCCTCATCTTCAGCGACTTCCTCGACAACCGTCTGCGCGTCTACGAAGTGCCGCCATACGACACGTTCCTGAAGGGGAACGGCGGTCGCTACCAGGCGCACTTCGCCGAGATCAAGAAGTAGCCGCGCCGAGAACTGCTACGGCAGCGCCACCACCGGGTGACAGTTCATGCAAAGGTCATCAGCGAAGTAGGTGGTGTCCGCCTCGACAAGCAACCGGAACCCCTGCGTCTCGTGCGGGAAGTTCTGGAACCGTGGGTTGTCAGTCGGGTTGATTCCGTTGCCCGACGGCCCACCGACCGACTGGGCCGTGATGGTGGTCTCGCTCGGAACGCCCTGCGTGCCGTCGGCCGTCAGGCTCCCGACGTTCCGGGTGTCCTCGTGGCACTGCTGGCAGATGGGGAGTCGGCCCGCTTGGGCACCGGTCCTGGGCCACGGCCAGAGGTAGGCGCGGTTGTACCCCGCGTTCTTCGTGTTGACTCCCATAGACCCGATGACCGTCGTTGCTGTGGGATACGGAGCCGTACCGAGAATCGCAGCTGCCTGGTAGTACGCGGGATTGGCGGTCGTGAGCGCCGATTCCGCGGGATGGTTGTGCACCGCCGAGAGACCCGACGCGCGGCCCTGGTGGCACGAGAGGCACCAGTCAGAACCGTACTGCACCGTCTCCGTGGTCGCTCCACCTGGGTGGCGCTTGAGCAGTCGATTCGAAGTTGAAACATCGAAGAGACCAATTGCGACCCCATCGCGCTGCCGCTCGCCGAGGAAGGGGTCGACGCAGTCGCTCCCGTGAGGTGAGTGACAGTCACTACACGTTAACGTCGAGTTCGCACCTCCGAAGGCCATCGTCGCGCTGCCGCCGTCGGATGCGCTGCCGCCGGGGACGACCGATGTGGTCTCGATACCGTGCTTGCCGCCGACCGTCAGACCGCGCGCGGCGATCGCGCCGTAGACGCCACCGCCACCGGTGCCGTCGTGGCACACCTCGCATGTGGCCTTGACGGTGTCGCCAGGCAGAAGCTTCAAACCACCGGGAGCATCATGAAGGGTATGGCACGTCTTGCACGCCCGTGTCGCAGTCGAATACGCTCCGTGCGGACCGTAGTTGGCGATGGCCATACCACCGGGATGGTGGCAGCTGCTGCAGGTGACTCCGCCCGTCCAACCTGCGTCGTTGAACGCGAACGCGGTCGATGCCGCGCCGAAGAGGAAGAACACGAAGGCGGTAACCATCAAAGCGGCGGGCAGTCGTCTCAGCATTGATTCACATCCGTCGCAGGTATCCTGACGCCATCAACCTAGCATCCAGCATTGCTCAGCTGCAAGCGTGCACCCGCCAACGGTGGGCGTGCATGCAGCGTGGCCATCAGCCGCTCACAGCGCATGTCCGCCGAACTGGTTCCTCAGCGCCGAGAGGATCTGCCCGGTGTAGCTCGGGCTCGTCTCGGACTCCTTGCGCACCTCAAGCGCGTCGCGGATGACGCGCGCGTCCACGCCGAGCGCCTCGGCGGCGCGCACGGTCCACTCGCCCTCGCCCGTGTGCCCGACCGTGCCCGAGACGCCCTCCAGGTCCTCGCCGAACTCGCGATACGCCTGCTCCAGCCAGCCGATAAGGCGCGACTCGATGACGCTGCCGCGGTTGTAGACCTCGGCGGCGGCGTCGAGGTCAATGCCCAGCTCCGAGCGACGCATGAGCGCAAATCCCTCGGCGATGGCCTGCATCATGCCGTACTCGATGCCGTTGTGGACCATCTTCACGAAGTGGCCCGAGCCGTGCCCGTCGAAGAAACGGTAGCCGTCGCGCACCGACAGATCGCGCCACAGATGCTCCAGGCGCTCGAAGTCCTCGCGCACGCCGCCGATCATGAGGCAGGCGCCGTTCCGGGCGCCGCCCGGCCCGCCCGAGGTCCCCACGTCGATGAACCGCAGTCCCGCCGAGAGAACCCTCGGCGCGCGCTCGATCGTCTGGATGAAGTGCGAGTTGCCGCCGTCGATGACGACGTCGCCGGGTTCGAGCAGCTCCGCGAGACCGCCCTCGCCGAAGATGACGTCATCCACGGGTGCGCCAGCCGGCACCATCAGCCACACCGAACGCGGCGGTTTGAGCGCGCGCACGAGCTCCGCAAACGTTGCGGCGGACTCGAGGCCCTCGGCCTCCATCTCTTCGGCGACCGAATGCGTGCGGTTCCAGCCCACGACGCGCCAGCGGTGGTCGATGAGGTTGCGTGCCAGGTTGGCGCCCATCTTGCCGAGACCCACGACGCCGATCTCCATGCGAGCGATGTGCGACTCGTCGACCTTCTCGCGCGCACGGCGGGTCACCTCGGCCGACTCGGGCTCGTAGTTGTCGAGCGGCACGGCGTCGCTCCCCCACACGCGCATGAACGGGTCGATGAACGCCCACATCGCGCGGACCTCGTCGGTGGCGACGAAGAGCGTCTGGTCGCCGGCGATCGCGTCGAGCAGCAGCTTGGCGTACTCCTCGACGTACTGGACCTTCTCCTCCTTCTCGTACAGGAAGAAGGTGAACTCACGCCGCTCGAGCTCGCGCTCGAAGCCCGGCTTCTTCGCCCAGAACTGGATCTTGATGGACTCCTCGGGCTCAAGTTGGAACGTCACGCGGTTCTCGTACGGGCCCGGTCCCTCGGCATCGCACAGACAGGCCTCCGGAGCGCGGAAGGTGACCGAGACCTGCTTGAGCGCCTCGCCCATGCGTTTGCCGGATTCCATCGTGACGGGCACGCCACCCCACCGTCCACCGTGCAGCGCGAAGCGCAGGCGAAAGTAGGTCTCAGTGGTGGAGTCGGAGGCAACGCCAGGGATGTCGCGGTAGCCAACGTACTGCGCCCGGAACGAGTGCGCCGTGATGTCGTCGGGAGAGGGCGCCTTCAGGTCCTGGAGAAAACGGGTGCGATTCGCCCGGATGCTTTCCGCCGAGAGGTCCGCCGGTTTGTCCATGAGTACGAGCGCCAGCATCTGCAGCAGGTGGTTCTGCCCCACGTCGCGCAACGCACCGACGCCGTCGTAGAACGCGCCGCGCTTCTCCACCCCGAGCGACTCCAGGAGCGTGATGTCGATGTGATCGATCGAGCCCGCATCCCACGATGGCTCGAAGAGCGCGTTGCTGAAGCGGAAGGAGAGGATGCCCTGCAGCATCTCCTTCGCGAGGTAGTGATCGATTCGGTACACCTGCTCCTCGGCGAAGAGACTGCCGAGAAGCTCATCGAGTTCCTGCGCGGAGCTGCCGTCCTTGCCGAACGGCTTCTCTACGAGCACACGCGTGAAGCCGACACCGTCGTCGCATGGCTCGGCAAGTCCGCTGTCCGAGAGGCGCTGGAAGATCACACGGTAGTTCTCGGGCGGCACCGCGAGGTAGTAGAGCTTGCTTGCACACAGCCCCCACGCCGCATCGACGGCCTCGACATCGTCCGCAAGCTGCCGGTACGCGTCCTCATCGTCGAACGTACCTCGCTGGTAGGAGAACATGCCGAGAAACGCCTCGCGGTCCTCGGCGGCGGGCGCGATGCCTTCGTAGGCGTCGAGGATAGTCGCGACATGCGAGCGCAAGTCGGCGTCGCTCCAGTCGCGCCGGGAGAAGCCGATGACGCGGAAGCGCTCGGGCAGGCGGTCTTTCACCTTGAGGTACGCGAGCGAGGGGACGATCTTGCGCGCCATGAGGTCGCCGGTCGCGCCGAAGACGACGAGGATGGTGGGAGATGCTGGGGTGCTCACGGTGCCTCCGCAGGAGTGGATGGACTCGTACGTAGGTTCTACCCCAGGCAGACGCACCGCAGCATGTCAGACACTGATGGTACTGTTCGGGTAGCCCGTCTCGTACCGAGGAGGACGAATGCCCGAACGGTGGCTTGAAGCGGCACGACAAGGCGAAGTCCAGCGAGCGATCATCGAAAACGCACCGTTGGCGACGATTCTGCACGACGAGGAGACCGTCCTCTATGCGAATCCTGCGGCGTTGGCCCTAGTGGGCGCTCGTCGCCTTGATGAGTTGGTGGGACGCAACCTCTTCGACTTCGTGCATCCCGACGGCGAGGCCAGCGCGCGCGAGAGGGTCCAGCTGGTGTACGAGCGCGATCTCAGCGTCCACCGCGTCGCGTGCAAGATCAGTGCGCTCGACGGCACCGGCGTCGATTGCGTCGTGACCGGCTACCCAGTGCACGTGCTTGGCCGCAACCTCATCATCGCGGTCGTCATGCCGCTGCGAAAGTAGAGAGCTACGCCTGCGGTCGAATGACTTCCTGACCGCCCATGTACGGGCGCAGGACCTCCGGCACCACGATGCTGCCGTCGGCCTGCTGGTAGTTCTCAAGCACAGCCACCAGCGTCCGCCCCACCGCGAGACCGCTGCCGTTGAGGGTGTGTACGAGGCGGCTGCCTTTGAAGTCGCCCCCGCGGTACTTGATGCTTGCGCGGCGCGCCTGGAAGTCCCAGCAGTTGCTGCAGCTGGAGATCTCCTTGTAGTCGTCGTAGCTCGGCAGCCAGACCTCGAGGTCGTAGGTCTTCGCAGCGCCAAAGCCCATGTCGCCCGTACAGAGCACGATCACGCGGTACGGCAGGCCGAGAAGCTGCAGGATGTTCTCGGCATCGGCCACCATCGATTCGAGCTCGTCCATCGACGTCTCGGGCGTGGCGAACTTCACCATCTCCACCTTGTCGAACTGGTGCACGCGGATCATGCCGCGGGTGTCTCGGCCGGCACTGCCCGCCTCCTCGCGGAAGCACGGGGTGTACGCGCAGTAGCGGCGCGGGAGGGTGTCGGCCTCAAGGACCTCGTCGCGGTGGAGGTTGGTGAGCTGCACCTCGGCAGTGGGGATGAGGTAGAGGCCCTCGCCCGTCTTGAAGAGGTCGTCCTCGAACTTGGGCAGCTGACCCGTGCCGGTGAGCGTGTCGACGTTGGCGAGCGCGGGCACGGACCACTCGGTGAAGCCGCGCGAGCCGTGGGTGTCGAGCATGAAGTTGATGAGCGCCCGGTTGAGCCGCGCGCCATCCCTGCCGAGGACGACGAAACGGCTTCCGGCAAGCTTCACGCCCGCCTCGAAGTCCACGAGGCCGGCTTCCGGTCCAAGGTCCCAGTGCGGTTTGGGCTCGAAGTCGAACGAGCGCGGCGTTCCCCAGCGGCGGATTTCGACGTTCTCGGCTTCGTCAGCGCCGACCGGCACGCTCTCGTGCGGGACGTTCGGGATGGTCATGAGCAGCTCGCGCACCTCGGAATCGACCTTGCCGAGAAGCTCCTCGTCGACGGCAATCTCCTCGTTGATGACACGCACTTCTTCCTTCCGCGCCTCGGCGGCATCGCGCTCGCCCGCCTTCATGAGCGCGCCGATCTCCTTGGACGCCTCATTGCGGCGCGCCTGGCGCGATTCGACCTCGCCGATGAGACGCCGACGCTCCTCGTCAAGCGCGACGAAGCGATCGAAGTTCCACTTCCCGCGACGGTTCTCGACCGACGCGCGGACAAGGTCGAGATTCTCTCGGACGAAGCGTGCGTCGAGCATGGTAGGCCTCCGGTCGGAGATCGTTCAGGGCGCGGTCGGTGCTAGCTGGGATTATAGCCGAGAAGAACGGTCAGACGGGCGGATGGCTGGAGGTTCGCGGTGGGTAGTATCATATCGGTATCACTCCGCCGACGCCGAGGAGTCCTTGTGACCGACTTCCTCATCCGCAATCTGGATCCGCACGTGCTTGAGCAGCTCAAGAAGCGCGCCGAACAGCACGGCCGCTCGCTGCAGGCCGAGGTCCACGACACCCTCAAGCGCTCGGTTCGCCTCAGCAAGGCCGAGTCGATCGCGCTGCTGGAGGAGCTGCGAGACCGGCTGCCCACCTTCGACACCGACTCAACCTTCCTCATTCGGGAGGATAGAGACTCGCGATGACCACTCTCATCTTCGATGCGAGTTCGGCTCTGAAGCTCGTAACGAACGAGCCTGGGTCCGAGCAGGCCCGGGTAGAATTTGCCGCTGCGCCCGACCCGACCGTCTTGGACTGGACAGCCCTTGAGGTAGCCAACGCCCTGTGGAAACGCGTTCGCCGCGGCGAGACCTCTCCAGAGCAGGCGTCTCTCGCGCTCGAAGCCTTCGAGCTACTCGGATTCTCGGTGGTAGCGGCCGCGGAGTACACGCGCCTTGCCCTCGCGATCGGCATCGAACGGCAGCATCCCGTCTACGACTGCGCCTACCTCGCGGTTGCCACGAGAATGCGAGCGACGCTGGCGACCTCCGACGCCCGTCTCCGCGACGTCGCCGGAGCCTCCGGCGTGGCGGTCATCTGGATAGGTGAGACTTAACGTGCGTTCTCGTCTTCCGCCGTCGGCTCAATGCGGTATTGTTGTCTTATGAATCATGAAGAGATTCACATCGGCAGCAGCGTCATCAGGATCGTGCGCGGCGACATCACGCATGAACGCGTGGATGCCATCGTGAACGCAACCAACGCCAGCCTGAGGCCCGGCGGCGGCGTTTGCGGCGCGATTCACACCGCCGGCGGCAAGACCCTGACCGAGGACTGCCGCCGCGTGATGGCGGACCGCGAGCAGCTCGTGCCTGGTGAGGCCGTCGCAACCGTCGCCGGCGATCTCAAGGCGCAGTACGTCATCCACGCACTCGGCCCGGTGTGGCACGGCGGCGACCACGGGGAAGCCGAAGCGCTCGCCTCGGCATACCGCACGAGCGTGGAGATCGCTGACAGGCTCGGGCTTCAGTCAATCGCATTCCCGAGCATCTCGACCGGCATCTACGGCTATCCGATGATGGCGGCGGCGCACGTCGCTCTACGCGCCCTTCGCACCGCGCTTGAGCGTACGCACTCCGTGCGCGAGGTGCGCGTGGTGCTGTATGACGCCGACGCGTATGAGGCCTGGCTCGGCGCCGCGCGCTGATCTCGCGCTACAATCGCCGCATGGAATCTCGTATCGAACTCACCCTCACCTCCCCCGAGGTCGTGCACCTCTGTGCCGCTGACCCGATCCTTGGCGCGCTCATCGATCGCGTCGGCCCCATCTCGCAGCGGCTCGAGAACGACGGCTTCAACTCGCTCGCGAGCGCGATCGTCTCCCAACAGCTCTCGGACAAGGCCGCCAGCACGATCTGGGGTCGCGTCGAGACCGCGCTTGGCGGCGTCACCCCCGAAAGCATCATAGCGGCCGACACTGACACGCTTCGCGGCGCGGGGCTCTCGGGCAGTAAGACGTCGTTCCTCCGCGACCTTGCCGAGCGAACCCTCGACGGCAGGCTCGACATCGGCCGCCTCGGCGCGCTTCCCGACGACGATATCGTCGCCGAGCTCACCGCCGTCAAAGGCATCGGCCGCTGGACCGCCGAGATGTACCTGATCTTCTCCCTTGGCCGACCGGACGTGCTTGCGATCGATGACGGCGCGGTGCGCGCCACCGTCGGCTGGATGTACGGCTTCGAAGGCACCGCCAGCCGTGACGAGGTCGCGTTCATCGGCGAGCCGTGGCGCCCCTACCGCACGGCCGCGTCACTGTACCTGTGGCGAGGTCTCGCGCTCAGGCGTGCCGAGACGAAAGCCGCGCGGTAGGTCGCGTTACTCGGAAATCTACCCGTAGCGTTCGGTCAGATGTCGCGCCAGGCGCTTCACGACCCGTATGCCCTACTCGGCACGCTGACCACCAAGCAGTTCCTCGCGCACCCGTTTGCCGATGCTCCAGTACAGCAGCACAAGCTCGCTGTTCACCGCTGCTGCTGCTCGCACATGCGCGCTCTCGATGAGTCCGCTCACATCCGACAACAGCAGCTCATCGTGTGGCCCACAGCATCGTCCATCGCAAGTCCCCTTCCACCCACCTGCGCCACGGTAGACGGCGGACATTGCCCGGACCTTTCAGGAATCTGAACCTCTCACGCCGCGACCGCCCGGCGTCCTACCCGAAGCCGCCGGCCAGTACAATGGACCCGTAGCCGAGAGGAGAGCAGACGCCATGAGCCGAGAACCGCAGATGCCAGCCGCGATGATGGCCGCGTTCGCCGGCATGCAGGGCGGCGCGGGCGTTGCGAGCGCGTTCGCGGTGGCGCTCGTGATGCACACGCTTGAGAAATGGCAGGAGCCGACCGGCAAGGAGCTTGAACGCGCCCTCAAGACCGCCGAGCGGTTCAAACTCTCCGAGGACCTCGCGATCTTCCTCCCGCCCGAGCCCGGCAGGTTCGCCAGCCACACGAAGAAGGACGGCTACAAGGGCGTGGTCATGGCGCTCAAGCGCGTCGACGAGCTGCCGGCCGGCGAGCGTGCCGAGGCGGTTGCGCAGGTGCGAGGGTTGCTCGGGGCGGGGTGATAGACACGCCCGTCTACTTCACAGGTTTGGCCGGATCCCATCCGCGATTGAACATGAGCTGCTGGACCAGGAACACGTCGGCAGGCGCGAGTTTGTAGTCCCGAATAGAGACGTGGTCCACCCAGGCGGCCTGGTCGTGAATCAGCAGCTCATAAGGTGATGTCCGTTCGAAAGCGTACGCAAGCAGCTCAAACTCCCCGTGTGAGTAGCGGTGGACACATGTGGCAGCGAGATCACCCACCACTCCCTCCATACTCAGCTCCTCCAAGAGCTCGCGTTTGAGGCACGCCTCGGGCGTCTCATCTCCTTCGATCTTCCCGCCTGGCAACTCCCAGAAGCCAGCCAGCCGATCTGAAGGCGGTCGACGGACCAAGAACAGGCGACCCTGTTCGATGATCACTGCTGCGGTGACTCTGCGCACTCTTGCTCCATTTCGAAGGGGCTTGGTTTATGCTATTTCGGAAGGGGGATCTCGCCAATGGGGACTGCATACCGGCTTGAGTCGTGGCACGTAGACGCACTCTTGTGGTTCGAGGAAAACGCCAATAGGGTGTTCCCAAACAGACCCTTCGATGTTGGACTGCCGATCAAGGTCTCGTCGCTTCAGAAAGGGATCTGGAAGCCGGCGGGGATTCCATACGCCGTGAGCGTAGTTCAGACGCACAAGGGCGTCTACGACGATCAGGACCCGATCCTCCACCCTACCGATGGCACCTGGCAGTACTTCTACCATCAGCAAGGGAAGACCGCCGAGGACTTCCGAGACCCAGGGCGCCACTTTGCAAACGAGGCACTATTCAGGTGTATGGCGGACGGCATACCCGTGGGCGTAATCATCCCCGGAGCCACTGGTCGTGGCTATCAGGTTCTCGGGCTGGCGATGGTTGCTGGATACAACCAAGGATTCTTTGAACTCGTCGGGCCTGTCTCGGTTGGCATAGATTCTCGAGCAAACGCACTCGAAAACCGGGCTTCAGTCACAATTTCGCTTGTAGAGTTCCCTCTTGAACCGTTCAACCCAGCCGCCGAACAAGATGACCGCATAAAGGTGATCAGGGCGGTGCATCGAAGACAGGGGGCCCCCCGATTCCGGCGAGCGCTACTGCAGGCGTACGAAGGCACATGCGCAATGACCCGGTTCGATGCTGAGCCCGCTCTTGAAGCGGCTCACATCGTGCCGTATCGGGGCCCCCAGACTAACCATCCGGCAAACGGACTGCTACTCCGCGCAGACATGCATGATCTCTTCGACCTTGGCCTAGTCGCAGTCGACACATCGACGCTGCGCCTGACCTTGGCCAAAGCCCTGGAGGGAACGAAGTACGAGCGGTATCACGACCAACCACTCTGGATACCAAGAGACGAAGTAGCTCGTCCAAGCGTTGACGCTCTCGACATGCATCGCGAACGATCAGCTGTCGCCTAGACCTCACTCGTGCACGCCGGGCACCGTGTCGCCGCGAGCGCGATCTCACTCTTGCAGAACGGGCATTCCTTGGTGGTGATCTCCTCGGCAGCGGGCTTACGCAGCCGGTTGATGAGCTTCACCAGCATGAACACCGCGAACGCCACGATCACGAAACTGATGAGCGCGTTGATGAAGACACCGTAGTTGAGCGTGACCGCTCCCGCGTCGGCGGCCGCCTGGACGGTCGCGTACGGGCCGGCCGTCGCCCCCTGCTTCAGCACCCAGAACAGCTGCGAGAAGTCCGCGCCGCCGAGCAACGCACCGATGGGCGGCATAATGACGTCTTTGACGAGCGAAGTCACGACCGCACCGAACGCCGCGCCTATGACGACGCCTATCGCCAGGTCGACGGCGTTTCCCTTGATCGCGAACTCTTTGAACTCCTTGAACATCTCAGTCCCCTCCTCGGCATTAGCTGATCGAGATCACGCCTCCATCGGGATTGATCTCGAGCTGAAGAACAGATTCGCCGTCTTTGAGGTAGTTGAACCGGTACCCGAGGATCTTGATGGCGAAGTCCTTCTCGGGAACCGCGGAATCAAGCGCGGTCTTCGCAGCCGCGACCGCGGCCTTCTCGGCATCGCTCGCGGGCTCGGCGAGGATGGCGCCCGAGTTGAGGGAGGCGTCCTGCTTCATGACGGTGCTCGCGTCGGCAGGGGCCGTGGGGTTGTAGAGCGGGTGCGCCACGCCGTCCGCGTGCACCTCGAGGAGCACCAGCATGTTACCGCTGACCGCCTGGATCAGGTACGCGGTGAACGTCGGATCGATACCGCCGATGTCCGGCTCCGGCTGCCCGCTGCCCTTGCGCAACTCAAGGCCGGCCTTGAGCGCCGTCGGCACCGCTGCGACGGCCGCCTTCTCGTTCGCGCCGCTCGCAGGAATCGCCACGAACTGCTCGGGCACCGACGCAGTCGGCTCGGCGTCCTTTCCGTCGGACGTCGAACTGCCCGGCGCCGTGCTGCTCGAAGAACCCCCGCAACCGGCCAGCGCCACACACACAACCAACCCCACCGCAATGATCCATGCCGAGCGGCGCATCGCGACCTCCCCTGTGCGACGGCCCCCATCGGGCCTCCCAGGCTCAGTCTATGCCGAGAAGCGCCCGGCGGTCACTACGCTGCGGAAGTTCAGTGAGGGTTTGGCGGCGGGTACAGCCCGCCCGGTACGCTCTCGTGGTGTCGGTCAAAGTGATAGCATAGTGCTATCACTCGAAAGGAGGCCGACATGGCAGACGTTCTCATCCGCAACCTGTCGGAGGACCTGGTGGCCAAACTCAAGGCACGCGCAGCGGGAAACAATCGCTCGCTGCAGGCAGAACTCACGTCGATCCTGACGGCGGCAGTGAAACCGACCCTGGAGGAGTGGTGGGCGGAAGCTGCCGCATTCCGTGAGCGATCGAAGGAATGGAACATCACAGACGACAGCACAGACCTCATCCGAGAGGATCGTGACTCTCGATGACATCGCTCGTCGTTGACGCGTCGGCGATGTTCAAGTGCCTTGTCTGCGAGGAGTGGTCGCGCGAGGCGGTGAGCATCCTGCAGCGCGCTGAAGGCCTGACGGCGCCCGACCTGCTTTACGCGGAGTGCGCCAACGCAATCTGGAAGCGCGTACGGCGAGGGTTGCTCGTCGGCTCGGATGCGGACGATCTGGTCGCGCAGCTGCGGGCATATCCGCTCCAGGCGCTGCCGCTCGGCGACCTCACGGCCGACGCGCTGCGCATCTCGCTAGCGTTCGACCACCCGATCTACGGCTGCTACTACGTGGCCGCAGCCATCCAGAGCGGCCACACGCTCGTCACCGCCGACCGGGTGCTGGCCAAGCTCGCCCGCGATGTCGGGCTGGAAGAGCGCGTGGTGCTACTCGGCGAGGAACGCAGCTAGCGGACGGCCTACTCAGCCTTCGGATAGCTCCCGAGAACCTTGACCTCTCGAAGCTTCAGGCGCAGGCAATCGAGCGCGAGGCGCACATGAGCGTCCTCGATATGGCCCTCACAGTCTATGAAGAACATGTAGTCGCCGAGTTGCCGCTTGGTGGGCCGGCTCTGAATCTTGGTGAGGTTGATCTCGCCATACGCAAATTCCGAGAGAATCATGAGCAGCGCGCCCGGCTTGTCCTTCTTCATGAACAGCGCCAGCGACGTCTTGTCGTGGCCCGTGCGCTCCCGGATGCCGCGCCCGATGACGACGAAGCGCGTCTGATTGCCCGCATAGTCCTCAACGCCCTCGTGCAGCACCTCGGCGCCGTAGAGCTCGGCCGCAAGCGCCGTGCCGAGCGCCGCAGCGCCCGGCGTGGCCACAGCCGTCTGGACCGCCTCGGCATTCGAGTTCGCGGCCACGGTCGCACGCCCGGGAAGGTTACGCTCCAGCCAGCGTCGGCACTGACCGCTCGCCTGCGGGTGCGCTACGATCGAGGTCACCTCGGCTGCCTTGGTGCCCGGTGCGACCAACAGCGAGAAGTGGATGTCGAGCACCAGCTCAGACTGGATCTCCAGCTGTGTGTCGAAGACCAGGCCGTCGAGCGTTGCCGGGACCGATCCCTCGATCGAGTTCTCGATCGGCGCCACGCCAAGGTCTGCCCGGCCGCGGTCGACTGCCTCGAAGACCTCACCGATGGTCGTGCACGAAACCGGCTCCACGTCAGGCATATCGAGCGAGAGCAGCGCCTCTTCCGAGAACGTGCCTGCCGGGCCGAGGAATGCGACCTTCGTCATGACTCCAACTCTCCTTCGGGCGGATCGGGCACGGCGGTGGGACGCCCGAGCCGGGTCATCCGGATATGCGGGGCACGAACGCGGTCCTTCCCCATCGTCTTCGCCTGATAGACGGCATCGTCCGCCGCACGCAGGAGCGATTCTTTGTCCTCGGCATGCACCGGGAAGTTCGCGAGGCCGATGCTGACCGTTGCGCGCACGCTGCGCTCGCCATCTTCGTCCCTGAATTTGTGAAGGGCCACCGCTTCGCGGATCTTCTCGGCCACGATGAATGCGCCGGCCGCGTCTGTCTCAGGAAGCAACACCGAGAATTCTTCACCGCCGTAGCGGGCAACGACGTCGACCTCGCGCACGGTGGTCTTCATGACCTGTCCGAGCTCGGCCAACACCGCGTCGCCCACGAGATGCCCGTGCGTGTCGTTGATAGCCTTGAAGTCGTCCATGTCGAGCATCAGGAACGATAGCGTCTTGCCGTAGCGTTTCGCCCGGCCGATCTCGTCATCGAGCCGCTGCTGCAGGTAGCGGTAGTTGTAGAGGTCGGTGAGCTCGTCGGTGATCGAGAGTCGCTTCGTCAGCTTGTACAGCCGCGAGTTCTCCACCGCCACGACCAGCTCGGACGCGACCGCCGAGAGGACCATGCGGTCATCGGGCTCCAGCGCGTCGATGTGCCGGGCGTCGGCACAGAAGACCACGAGCATCTCGTTGTGGTCGAGAAGCTCCATGCACGAGAAATGCTCGTCCTGATCGAGGCTCGCCTCGGCGATCAGACCGGGCCCGCTATACGAGTACGCGCCCTCGCCTCGAAGGCCCTTGCTGGCGCTGAAGAGTGTCTGCTGTTTGGCCTTGTCGATTACGAAGATGCACGCTGCGGGGATGTCGATGACCTTTTGCAGGATGTCGATGACGACGGGCCCGACGCTGTCGAAGTCGAGCGTGGAGTGGATGATCTCGGAGATCTCGGAGATGGCCTGCAGTTCGGCCACGCTGCGCTCGAGCTGCCGGTTGAGGTCGGCGATCTCCCTGCTGCGCCCCTCAAGCATGGATTGCCGATCGACCTGCTGCTCCATAACGAGACTGACGGACCAGCCGAGCAGCAGGATCGTGGCGCCCTTCATCACTATGAGCATGTACGACCCTGGCTCGAGCATCCAGTGCGACATCGTTCCGTGTGCCGCCAGGTACGAGACGACGAACAGCCCCGCGTACACCCATGCGCGCGTGCGCTTGAACACCGTCGCGTAGACTGCGGCGATGCCCACGTAAAACGCGTAGTAGGGATCCTCGTACTGCCAGGTGGCGCTGGCGAGCAGCGCAAGCGCGACGAGATCGAACGGAAGCGTCACGAGAAGAGCCTGCTTGGCTCCCATGCCATTGCGGATGAAACGGAGCGCGACCGACAGCACGGTCGCCAACACCCAGAGCGCTGCACCCCAGAAGTACGCGGTATCATCCCCGGAAGCAAGCACCGGGTGCAGCCAGATGATGTAGACGCCGATAACGAAAAGCGCGCTCGCTATCCTGGCGACGAGATACGTCTCACCGTCGATATCGAGCTTCCTGCGCACCCCGTCCGTCACGCGCTGTCTCCTCATGGCGGCTGACCTTGGGAAAGAGTATAACCTCTAGGGTGGTCTACCAAGCGGCCTCAAACTCCACTATCGGCAACTCGCTTCAGGAGCTTTCATGGACTCGGACACGCTTCGCGCTCTTCTTGACGCCGTCGCTAGCGGCGACACATCCGCCGAGGAGGCGCTCTCGCGTCTCGGCACGCTGCCGTTCACCGATCTTGGGCACGCCAAAGTCGATCACCACCGCGAGCTTCGCTGTGGCTTCCCCGAGGTCGTGTTCTGTGAAGGCAAGTCGCCGTCGCAGGTGCGTTCGATCGCTCGCGAACTGCTTGAGCACGGTGCCGTCTTCCTTGGCACGCGAGCGAACGCCTCGCACTTCCAGTCGGTGGGTCAGGTGGCGCTCGACGCCCGCTACTTCGAGGAAGCCCGCCTCATCGTGGTCGACCGACGCGACCCGCGCCCAAGCGACGGTCACATCGTGGTCGCCTCGGGCGGCACGGCGGATCATCCGGTCGCCGAGGAGGCCGCGATCTCCGCGGAGGTCATGGGCAACCGCGTGACGCGTCTGTACGACGTGGGCGTCGCCGGCATCCATCGGCTGCTTGCGCACCAGGAGGTGCTGCGTGACGCGAACGTGATCATCGCCGTCGCTGGCATGGAGGGTGCGCTGCCGTCCCTGGTAGCCGGACTCGTCGCCTGCCCGGTGGTGGCGGTGCCGACATCGATCGGCTACGGCGCAAGCTTCGGCGGCCTGGCAGCGCTGCTCACGATGCTGAACTCGTGCGCCTCAGGCGTGGGCGTGGTGAACATCGACAACGGCTTCGGGGCCGCTGCTCTCGCAAGCCGCATCAATCACGCCGCCGCAGACGAGGCCCGATGATCGCGTACCTCGACTGCTCCACCGGCGTCTCCGGGAATAAGTTCCTCGGAGCGCTCATCAATGCCGGGTTCACCATCGAGGAATTGCGCGCGACGCTCGCGCCGCTCGGGCTGGCCGATGCGGTCGCCGTGCACGAGGTCCGCTCGGCGGGCATCGCGGCCGTCGGCGTCGAAGTCGCGCAGGCCGAGGACGCCCGCTGGCGTCACTGGCGCGACATCCGCGCGATGCTGGAGAGCGCCGAGGGCCTTGCGGAGCCGGTTCGCGCCGATGCGATCCGCGCCTTCACCCTTCTCGCCGAGGCGGAAGCACGGGTGCACGGCGTGCCCGTGGAGCAGGTGCACTTCCATGAGGTCGGTGCGGCCGACACGATCGTCGACATCGTGGGAGTCGCGGCCGGCATCCAGGCGCTTGGTATCGAGCGCCTCGTGGCCTCACCGGTCGCCGTCGGCAGCGGCACGATCGAGTGCTCGCACGGCGTACTGCCGGTGCCCGCCCCCGCGACCGCCGCGTTGCTCGAGGGTATCGTGATCTGCGACGGCGGTATCGCCGGCGAGCTCACCACGCCCACGGGCGCCGCGCTCCTGCGCGCTTTCGTCAGCGAGTACGGCGCGCTCCCGCCCATGACCGTGCGTGCGTGCGGCACGGGCGCAGGCACCCGTGACATCGGCGTGCCGAACGTCACGCGCATCCTGCTCGGCGACGTCACTGCCCCGCTCGCGCTGGAGCCCGGCGCCGAGGCGGTCGTCGTGCTCCACAGCAACGTGGATCACCTCTCGGCAGAGCATCTCGCGTACGCGGCGGAGCGACTGCTCGAAGCCGGCGCGCTCGACGTGTGGCAGACGCCCATCGTCATGAAGAAGGGCCGGGCCGCCGTGACCCTGAGCGCGCTTACGATGCCGGATGAAGCCGCCGCGCTCTCGGCGCGCCTCATCGCCGAGACAGGCACGCTTGGCGTTCGCATCGACCCCACCACGCGGTTCATCGCGAAGCGCGAAGTCGTGGAGCTCAAGACATCGCTCGGGAGCGTTCGCGTGAAGAGCTGGCAGCTCGGCGACCGGCGCGGCGCGCGTCCGGAGTTCGAGGACGTCGCGAGGACTGCAAGCGCCAAGGGCAGACCGGTCGCGGAGGTTGCTGCCGAGTTGACCGCCGAGGCCCGGCGGCTGCTCGGCATCACCGATTGAGTCGGGCGAAGAAGAACCCGCCGGAGGGGCATCCAGCGGGTTCTTACCGTCGTCGACAGATTCTTTCCAGCGCCCGCGGCGACGGCCCTCGGCGCTAGCGCCCCGTAAGGAGCGCCCGTTGGGATCTACCGGTTTCATCGGCTCCTGGCGCGCGGGAGATTACCCGAATCCGACAGGCGGCCCGGTGCGTGCATCCGTCACACACCGCGCGGCTCAAGCGATGCGGTAGCGACCGTCCTCGGACACAAGGAACCCTTCGGCGGTAAGCACGTCCAGCGCCGAGCAGACCCTCTCGTACTCGAAGCCTGTCGCGGCCGCTAGCGTGTCCACACTCTGCCCCGGCCGCACGGTCAGCTCGCGCAGCAGCGCGCCACGCACCTGCCGCATCGAGCCCTCGAACCGCGACTGTCTCGCGTGATGAGCGCTTCGGCGAGACGGGTTCGGGATGGTCGCCTTGAGCGCAGTTCCGTAGTCCATGATCGCGTAGTACCAGGTTCGCGGATCGTCGCGGTCGAGCGTCGCCTCTACCAGCGGAAGGATCGCACTGTCGGGGATCCCCTCGGCGTCGCAGAAGAACTCGTGGATGTACACCGAGCGGATGTTGGTCTCGATGAACGGCACCGCCACATCGAACGCGAATGCGAGGATCTGCGCCGCTGTCGCGAAGCCGACGCCCGGAAGCGCCACAAGGCCCTCGACCGTGTCCGGCACGCGCCCGCCGTGCTCGGCCACGATCGTCTCGGCGGCCTGCTTGAGCGCTTTCGCGCGACGGTTGTATCCCAGCCCCGACCACAGCGCGAGCACGTCCGCGAGCGGCGCCGCGGCCAGGGCATGTACGTCCGGGAATGCGCCGAGAAACGCCTCGTACTTCGGGATCACGCGCGGCACCTGCGTCTGCTGCAGCATCACCTCGGAGACGAGGATCGCGTACGGATCCCGCGTGCGGCGCCACGGCAGGTCTCGGCCATGCTCCTCGTAGTAGCCGAGAATCAACTCACGAAACGCCTGGCTATCCCTGTCGTTCACGGCGCACCTCCGGGGCAATGGTACCGTCGATGTAGCGGTTCCGTCGTATCGACATCCGAACGTCCGGGCGGTGAAATCCGTACGGGCGTTCACGTACCATCATCTGGCATGCACGTTGCTTAACTATCCTCGGCTTCGTTCGTAGGAGGTGCGGGATGGTCAGGAAAGAGACATGCCCGGTCTGCAAGGGCAACAAGGTGGTCGCGGTCACCGTGAACACCGGAGACAGGAAGCACCGCACCTGTCCTGGCTGCAACGGCGCCGGCTACCAGGTCAAGATCTCAGGATCATACGCCTGACAAACTGCGGATTCGCCGAGCGGCGCACGATCACTGCTCACACAGGACGTCGAACGGCTACCGGCAGCGGCTCTCGGGATTCCCGGGGGCCGCTGTTCCATTCTCAGGCGCGTACGTAGTAGCGGCAGCTGTTCCGCTTCGGGCAATCGGCGGGCGTCTCCTTGGCCGGCATCTGCCACATGTCGCCCTCGACGAAGCACGTGCATATCACGCGCTTGTCTTCCTTCTTGAGCGAGGTGTCCCAGACGTCATCCATGTGCGCCTGCTCGCGCCAGAAGCGGCATTTCCCTTTGATGGGCGAGAAGGCATCCACGTGGTGCTCCCTGCTGCTAGCGCTCGTTCCGGCGCGGAACCGACTCGGGGATCTCGAATCGGTTGTGCTGCTTGAGGTCCGCGAGGCTGAATACGCCATTCATGAAGAGAATGCCCTGAATCATCCCGATCCAGCGGTACACCTTTGCGAACCGTCCTCCGCGCAAGAATTCCCGGGTCCGATCGATCATCCACATCGCGTGGCAGAGCGTCTGGTACTTCGGCGTCTCGAACCTCCTGCCGCCCACATGCTCCTCAAGCTCCGGGTACGCCTCGGCTGTGTAACCAAGCGCGGTGAGCGTCTTGGCGTAGAAGTCCAGCATGCGCTGGGCGTGCTCCGTCGAGAAACTCTCGCTGAATCCGAGCGGTTCATTCACTTCTGGCATCTGCGCGTCCTCTCGCGAGCCCCTCACTCACACCGCAATGATACGCCGAACCCCGAGCGACGCGCGCGGCCGCGAGCGGTCGCTACAGAATGGCGCCGAACGTGAGGCATACGAACGCGCCGAGCATGTACGCCGAGGCACCCTTGAACAGCAGCCAGTTCGTCCGCTCGGAGGGGCGCACGAGCCCGTAGGCCGCAAGCCCGCAGATGGCCGCTCCCAGGACACCGAGGAGCACCAACGCCGGCGGCGCGACCCGCTCCAGCACCCCGGCCGCCATCAGCACGATCGCGGCCAGCAGCGTGGCGACTGCTATCACGCGTCGCGTCGCGTCCGCGCCGTAGATCCTCGGCCAGACCGGGACGTCGGCCTCGGCGTAGTCCGCCTCGTAGCGAAGCGCCAGCGTGAGGATGTGCGACGGAATCCATAGCACCACGCCGGCTGCGAGCAGGATGCCGACAACATCGATGTGACCGAGCGCCAGCGCCCGCCCCGCAAGCGCAGGCATGCCGCCCGAAACACCGCCGAAGAGGATCGAGAGCGGCGTACGGCGCTTGAGCCACATCGTGTAGACGATGAGGTCGAAGAAGAGGCCGCTGCCAACGATCACCCAGAAGGTCAGCGAGAAGAAGGCGGCGATGACGACTCCCGCCACCGAGAGGACCATCCCGACAAGCGTGGCGGTGCGGACATCGATGTCACCGCCGGGCAGCGGGCGGGTGGCGGTCCGGCCCATCATCGCGTCGATGTCGCGGTCCAGGACCATGTTGAGAACGGTGCAGCCCGATACCGCGAGCCCGAGGGCGAGGATGCCGATCGCTCCCCGCGTCCAGTCAAGTTCTGGCGATGCCGTGAGCACGTATGCGCCGATGGCCGTCGCCAACAGCAGCGCAGTCTGCTTGGGCTTTGTGAGCGCCACGTAGTTCGCAAGCGTGGAGGCCCGCGCCATGGCAGCGGTCGCTGAAGATGCAGTGCTCTCGCTCATCGCTCCTCGTCTTGCTCCGAGTACCGACCCGGCGCCAGCAATCCTAGCTGGCCGCGAGGCACTCCTCGGCAGTCGCTACGATCTCGCACGGATGCTGGTTATCGAACAGTAGCATCTTCTCGTCGGCCGGAAGAAGCGTGCGCTCGTGATCGCGGATGTCATTCGAGGAGGCAAGCGTCTCGCGCATCATGACGAGCAGCAGGTAACGGCCCTTGTCGGTGAGCGTTAGGGTATGGCCGTCGTCGTCCGCGATCCCGCCAGCCAGGTGCATGAACGCCATCTCGGCGGGCAGGCCGAGCTCGATCGAAACGCCGAAGTCCCTGCGGAACCGATCCTTGTCGAGCCGCAGACCGAACAGGTCGGTCACGAAGCGATAGCGCATGCGGGCGATGCGGCTATACGGTCGGCCCGCCTTCGCCACGGACATGCGGTCCTGTGTGATTCGCTTCTCGTAGTCGTGCAGCGAGAACGTGTTGTGATAGATGCGCCCGTCGAGGAACGAGAGCGCCCCCGAACCGATCCCGAGGTACTCTTCGTGATCGACGATGTACTCATCGATCATGGAACCCTTCTCCTGAGAGAACGTCCACGCCGAGGAGTTCTCGAACTCGGGTGCAAGCCCGTCGCAGATTGCTCGGTAGAACTCGACCTCACGCGGATAGTCGATCTGCCCGATTGTGCGCGCCAGCTCACCCCGCATCTTCGGTGATGCCATCAGCGGGTAGAACGTCGTCTGGTTGGCGCCAGTCGCACGCACGAGCTGGATATCGTGCTCGAGCATTTCCCGCGTCTGGCTCGGGAAGTTGAAGATCATGTCGACATTGAGCGAGTGGAACTCGCCGGCCGCCGCCCTAACCGTCTCAAAGACCTCCTGGCCGCAGCCGTACTTGTCGTAGCGCGCCATCTGCTGAAGCAGCATGTCATCGAATGACTGGACACCCACCGAGAGCCGCTGGACGCGATGTTTGAGCGCCATGATGGTCGTCTCGGTGAGGTGGTTCGGGCTGGTCTCGGCGGACACTTCGCCGATTCCCGGGAACAGCGAGCGAGCAAGGTCGATCGTCTCGCAGAGCTCATCGATGAGGATCGTCGGGGTGCCGCCGCCGATGTAGAGCGAGGCGAAGTCGTAACCGAGCTCCGCGACCATGCGCATCTCGGCGCGCAAATGCCCGAAGTAAGTGCGCGCGCGGTCCTCGTGGTACAGGAACCGGTTGAACGAGCAGTACGGGCAGAGCCGCTCACAGAACGGGACGTGCGCATACAGCGTGTAGCCGTGTCCGTCGCGCGGCCCCGGAAGGCGCGGCATGTCGACTGGTTCGGTATACAGGTAGCTCTTGTTGAGAAGCCGCAGTGCGGCGGTAATGGTGCGTTCCGAAAGCATTCAGGTCCTCCACACGGGGCGGTTCAGACGTTGCAGGGCTCGTTGAGCGGAAGCTCACCCCTTGCTTCGACGCGTGGGCGCCGTTCCCTGCCTTCCGGCGACGAACGGCCCACACGTGGCGCCGTCGGGTATGCCGGCCCGGGTCAGCGTGGCGCCTATCATACCGCAGCGGGACCCGATCGCAGTCCGCGAAGCGAAGAGGCCCCGCCGAAGCGGGGCCTCTCGCGATGCATTGAGTACGCGGCGCTACACCTCGGCGTCGGGAACAGGCTTCTTCGGGGCCGGTTTGTCGCTCTCGGCCGCCGCCGCTGCCTGGTCGCGCAGCTGCTGCTTGATGCTCGCGACCATCTCGGCCTGTGCCGGGTCGGCGAGGCGCTCCGCGGCCGCCGTGAAGTCGCCGAGCTTGTCGGTGGCCATGAGCGACATGAGCAGCCCGAACGCGTTCATGTTCGAGGCGTCGCCGCTTCCCTCGCCACCACCCATGTTCACGACCGTGCTCGGGACGATCGGCACCTTCGAGGTCTCGATCGCGGTTGCGAGCTTCGTCATGACGTCCTGCATCAGCTGCAGCTGCGGGCCGCCGTACGCCTTGACCTGCTCGTCGATGGCGATGGCCTTGCCGACGCCGACCTTCGCTTCCTTCTCGGCATCGGCCTGAGCGATCAGCTTGACGCGGAGAGCGTCGGCCTCGCCGATCTTCTTCACGCGCGTGGCGTCCGCCTCGGCCATCATCTCGACCTTCTTTGCGTCTGCCTCGGCCATGAGCTTGACCTTCTCGGCGTCACCGGACGCGAGCGTCTTCACCCGATCGGCGTCGGCCTTCGCAAGCGTACGCACACGCTCGGCGTCCTGGACGGCGCGCTGCAGATCGGCGCGGGCCTGGTTCTCCTGCACCTGGATGTTGATCTGCGACTGCGTGAGCGCCGTCTGCTGCTCGGCCACCGACTGCGCCTCTTTGAGCTCGCGCTCTTTGTCGGAGGCGATGCGCTGCTTCTCGAAAGTCTCGAGCTTCTCGTACGCGATCTGCCGGTCTCGGAGCTGCATGAGGATCGTCTCGATCTTGTCGTCACCAGGCATCGAGTGCGGTGTGCCGATGAGGACCTCCTCGAGCTCCAGGTTGTAGTGCCCGAACTTCTCCTGCATCTCCACCGAGGAGGTCTTCTGGATCTCGGAGCGCTGCTGGATGAGCTCGATGATCGTCTTCGTCTGACCGATGTTCTTGAAGTACGCCGAGACCATCGGGTCGAGCGTCTGGTTGACGAGCATCTTGATGTCGCCGAAGCGCTGGATGACGAGCGGCGCCTTCTTGTAGTCGATGTGGATGACCACCGAGAGCGGCAAGAGCGGCTCGAACGCGTCCTTGGTGATGAGGTTGACCTCGGCCAGATTCTCGTCGTAGTGGTGCTCGCCGCTTTCGCCGCGCACCCACTTGAGGATGATGTTGGTCGTCGGGACCATGACGATCGCACCGGCATAGGTGTTGAAGGCGTACTTGCCCGGCAGGAGCGCCTCGTTCCAGACGCCACGATTCCCGGGAGCGACGAGCTCGCCGTGGCGGTACTCCTCTCCCGAGGTGTCGGTGCCCTTGGGGCCGATGTAGCTGACGACAACGCCCGCGAAGCCTACCGGGACCGTGACCTTCGGAATGACTTCAACCGTACCGAAGAGGCGGTTGATGAAGTACGTGCCTTCGGTCAGCACCTGGTACTGGCGCCCGCGATAGCCGCCCGCGGCCAGGAACTTCTCGGGATTCTGGAAGTTGTTGTGGTAGTTCGGATCGTCGGACTTGTCGCCAACGGCGGGGGCGATGATGTCGCCCATCGGCAGCGAGGGACCGTCGTGGATGGTGACGATACCGGTGCGGTCATCCGCACCGCGGATGATGACCGGATCGAAGCCGCCGAGGCTGTGGAGGTAGGTGGCCATCGATGAGATGGTCATCTCCTCCTCCTTGCTTCCCATCGGCAGGAAGAACGTGCGGCTCTCGGTTATCACGACGAACTGCGCGAGGTTGAACGCATACGTGCCTTCACGCAGGATCGCGCGCTGCGGTCCCCGCTGTCCGCCGTTGGCGAAGAACGACCGAACGTCCTGGTAGTAGTTGCAGTCGACCAGGCGCGCCAGCGTCTGCTCGGGCTCGAGCGGCTCACCGTCGCGCGAGAACACATAGCCGATCTTGCCCTGCGGGATGGTGATGAGGGGCATGACATGCACGCGATACATGAGCGGCGTGCGGAAGTGGATGCCACCACGTAGGACTTCCGGCTGATACCCGGCCTCACCCTTGAGCGCGATGATGTTGTCTTTGAGCGAACCCTTGGGCGACCACCACTTCTCGACGATGCCCACACGGTCCGATCTGATGATTCGAACGCCGAGAAGGATCCAGGCCAGCCAAAACAGTACGAACAGCCCGAAGATCACCGCACCGGCAGCTCCGACCAAGCCCACGATAGCTTCCACCATCTCCCCCAATCATGATGTGCGCGTCGCTTCGACGAACACGAGTGTACACGGAACCAACGACATTCTGGCGCGCGGAGATGGCGCCGGTGTCAGGCGCGCCTCCGTCAGCGGAGATGTGCGGCCGGCCTCACCCCAGCCAACGCGCGACGAAATAGCCGACGGTCGATACGACCGCGGTGAGCGTGGTGCCCCAGATGAGATCGACGACTGCCACGATCCGCGGCCATCCAACGATCGTGGAGAGATTGGTGATGTCGTACGTCCCGTACGCGACAAGGCCGAGAAGCGCTCCGCCGAGAACCGCCTGTGCGAGCGACCCCTTTTCGACTGCGGGAAGCACGACCAACGCGAGTGCCCCGATCACGTACACAAGGTAGAAGACGAGCGCGACGGTGAGATCCGGAGTGGGCCGCATCAGGTCGCCGAGTTGCCTGCGGTAGAAGCGGTCGCCCATGGTAGACAGCCAGACGAAGTCGATACCGAGGAAGACGACGATCGTGATGACGTAGAGCGCGACGAGCTTGAGTGGCGACATGAATGACCCCTTTCGGCGCCCAACCTTGTGTCTGTATACCCGTGCAGCGTCGGTTCGTTCACCAGTATCTGACACCCGCTCGCCCACCTCACACCGCCCTCCACCGGCGAGCCATCTTCAAAGGCTTGCGCATTACGCGCGTTCATCGGATATTGGTGACGCACATCACACTTAGAGCGGAGGTCGCTGTGAAACTTCTCTCGCCGGGCAGCAGGCACTCACGGATACGGCGTGTCTTGGCCTCGGCGGTGATCGCAGCGGTGTTCTGCGTATACGCGACAACCGCATTCGCCGCAATCACCGCCCCGCTCAAGTCCGCTCACGTCGGTGCGAGCAGCGAGACGTTCACGCGCAGCGCAGATGACGGGGGGCTATCCTCGGCGGTTGCCTGGCATTTCGTACTGAACGGGCTCGCGAAGAACACCCCGGCTGCGACGTTGACGGTCACCTTCGCCGGGGCCGGCACGAAGACGGTGACGGCGCGGAATGCGGGCCAAACGCAACACTTCTACGTGGGCACTCCCGGCCATGACACCCTGACGGGCGGGTCGGCGCTGGTCGCCTCTGAAAGCTTCAACAACCTGGTGCTCAGCCACGTGGCGTTCAAGGATGCGCCCACGCCGCCGGAGGATCCCGAGAACCCAGGTGACCCGGGCGATCCCGGGGATCCTGGGGATCCTGGGGATCCCGGCGACCCGGGCGACCCGGGCGACCCCGGTGATCCTGGGGATCCCGGTGACCCGGGCGACCCGGGCGACCCTGGTGACCCTGGCGATCCCGGTGACCCCGGTGACCCTGGCGATCCTGGTGACCCTGGCGACCCTGGTGACCCTGGCGATCCGAGCGACCCCGGTGACCCATTCCTGCCCTACACGGAGACGAGCGATCCGTTCCTGCCGTTCACGGGCGGAGACGCGGCCCTGCTCGTGGCGCTCGCGTCAGCAGCAGCTGCGACCGGAGTCGGGCTCAAGCGGCTGTCGGCCAAGAAGCGCGACGAGGCACCACCGGCCGAGTAGGCTCATATGACTCGTGCGGACAGAGGCGACCCAGGTCGCCTCTGTTGCTTTGTGGTTCAATTGTGTCGGTCAGCTCCTGGGAGGGGATGCGTGTGGGCGACATTCTTCAAGTCAAAGACCTGCGTAAGCGATACGGACAGCTTGAGGCGGTCAAGGGGATCGACTTCAGCGTAGAGGCGGGCGAGGTCTTCGCGCTTATCGGCCCGAACGGGGCGGGCAAGACCACGACGCTTCGGATGGTCGCAACGATCCTGCAACCGACTTCCGGCGCCATCACGCTCGACGGTGTCGACGTGGTGAAGGAGCCCGCAAAGGCTCGCGAACGACTGAGCTACCTGCCCGAAGAAGCCGGAGCCTACAAGAGCATGAAAGGTAACGACTACCTCAAGTTCATGGCCGAGGTATTCTTCGAGCGCCAGGCCGACCAGGCGGAAAGCGTCAAGGCTGCCAGGGAGATATCCGGGCTTGGAGATCGCCTCGATGACAAGCTTGGAACGTACAGCAAGGGCATGACCCGCAAGCTGCTACTAGCGCGGTCGATCATGACAAGACCGAAGCTCGCGATCCTGGACGAGCCCACCAGCGGCCTGGATGTTCTTGGAGCGCTCGACATCCGCGACACCGTGAAGGAGTTCACCCGTCAGGGCATGGCGGTATTGCTTTCAAGCCACAACATGCTCGAGATCGAGTACCTCTCGGACAGGGTCGCCATCATCAACAAGGGAGTCATCCACGCGACGGGTACCCCGGCAGAGCTGAAAGCACGGTACTCGGCGCAGAACCTTGAGGAAGTCTTCGCGGAGGTGGCCCGATGAGACGCTTCTGGGTGCTGCTCCGCAAGGAGATCAAAGAGCTCGTCACGCCGCAGATCCTACTCCCGTTCGCGATCACGGTCGTCATGTTCATGTTCATCGGCAACATCGTCGGATCACAGGGCACGGAAGCGCAGGCGAACCGTCGGCTCGCGCTGCTCGACCTCGACAAGAGCGCGGCGTCCGCCTCGCTCCAGGGAGCGGTGGAGCAGGCGGGCTTCAAGATCGACCGCGTGGCTTCCACCGACCCGAAGGGCGCGACCGACGAGCTAGCCGACAGCGGCGGCACGATCCTGCTCGTGGTGCCGAAAGGGTACGGCGAATCACTCGCAGCGGGGGAACCTGCGCCTGTCGACGTCTACTCGGTCATCCGCACCTTCTCGTTCATGGCCGGTCAGGACAGCAGTGCTCTCTCGGCAGCGCTGGCTGCAGTAGAACAGACCGTCGCGAGGGACACCGTGGCCGGCAGCGCGCCCGACCTCGACCCCGCGTTTCTTGAGAGTCCACTCCAGGTCCGCGACCACGTCCGGATCGGCGACAGGCAGGCCGACGTGAGTCCCGACGTCGTGATGGGCTTCATCACGAGCCAGACGACGTTCGTGCCGATCGTCCTATTCATCGTCGTGATCTTTGCGGCGCAGATGGTAGCCGTCGCAATCGCCACCGAGAAGGAGAACAAGACGCTCGAGACGCTGCTCGCCATGCCGATCTCACGCCCCGGCATCGTCACCGCAAAGATGGTCGCCGCCGGCCTTGTGGCGCTCCTGTCGGCAGCTGGCTACATGGTGGGTATGCGCTTCTACATGGACGGCCTGATGAAGGGCCTCGGCGGTGCCGAGGGCGAAGCTGCGCAGGCAGCATCGCAGGCGTTCGCCGAGAGCCTCGGCCTCACGCTCGGTGTCGGCGACTACGCGCTGCTTGGCCTGTCGATGTTCGGTGCGATCCTCGTGGCGCTCGCCTTCGCGCTCATTCTGGGCGCGTTTGCCGAGAACGTGAAGGCGGTGCAGTCGCTCCTCGCGCCGCTCATGGTGCTCCTGATGGTGCCGTACTTCCTGTCGCTGTTCATCGACATCAACTCGCTCGCTCCGCTCGCCCGCACCCTGGTGCTCGCGATTCCCTTCTCGCATGCATTCCTCGCCGCGCCCAACCTCTTCCTCGGCAACACGGGGGCGGTCGTGGGTGGTTCTCTCTACGAGCTCGCGTGGTTCGCGGTGCTCGTGGTGGTCGCGGGACGGATCTTCAGCTCGGATCGCCTGCTCACGATGAAGCTCAACTTCAGCCGCAAGAAGCGCACCGCCGCCTGAGGCCGTCACACGAGAGGAACCGCGACCCGCGTCGCTGTCGTGGCTGCAGCGGGCGTCTAGCCGATGTTGCGACCGGATGACCGGCGTGTGCCGCAGCACACACTCGACCATCTGCCGACCGCGCGTTCAAGCACGAAACTGACGCCTCCCCGTGCGTTCGTCGTTTGGGTACTCACCGATGCTGGTACATGTGACGAAGAGAGAAGAGCAACTCATCGAAAGGAGTACAGATGAAGCGCTCTATCATCGCCGTCCTCACAATCGCGCTCATCGCGGCACTCGCGTTCCCGGCACTCGCCTTCGCAGGCAAGGGCAACGACAAGCCAACCGGCAACCGCAAGACGACCGCGGCTAGCGCGGAGAGCAAGGGCAAAGCGAAGGGAGTTGCCAAGCGTGAAGCGACCCCCGAGCAGCGGAAGGCCAACCAGAAGACACGCGGTGTGAAGCAAGGCGCGGACGGAACCGGGGACGCCAAACTCCCGGAGTCGGACGTTGCGACGGATGCTCCAGGTCCAGGCGTCACCAACGCGTTCACACGCATCACGGCGAACATCGAGAAGGCGCTCGCCAAGATCGAGGCAGGCACGAAGCTTCAGGTACCGCCCGGTCTGCTGCGCGTGTGGCTGAAGTTCGCAGGGTGGCTCGGCGTCGATCCTTCAACGATGCCCGGCACACCGGTCATCCCTCCCGCCGAGGAGCCCACGAGCACCGTCGAACCCACCGCAACGGTTGAGCCGACCGGCACCGTCGAACCGCCTCCCGTCATCGACGGGGTCGTGCTTCCAGCCCCGTAGGGAGTCACAGAACGCCAGCACCTACATGCAAAACGGCCCCGGATAGAATCCCGGGGCCGTTCTTGTGTCTGTGGTGCGGGTGAAAGGAGTTGAACCTTCACGGGGTTGCCCCCACATGGACCTGAACCATGCGCGTCTGCCATTCCGCCACACCCGCGTGTGCGCGAGAACGAATGGTAGCACACGCGCGGTTGCCGGGGAAACTCCGAGGTTGACGAGACTCCGGCAGCGCCTGAACGCTATCGCTCGGCGCGAAAGACCAGCACGTCGAAGTGCGTCTGGAAATCGCTGAGTTGCACCTGCTCGACGCCCTGGAACTCCCATCCCACCGCGGCGTGCTCGTTGACCACTCGCTCGAGCTCGGCGGCCGCAAGGTTGAGGTTCTCGAAACGCGTCATGCGTTGCTGCGGCGCGACCGTGAATGGCAGGACCTTGTACGTGTACGGCATTTCGCTCCTCCCCTCGGGGAACATCGCCTCGACTCTAGCCGAGAACACACAGTGCCGCTACGCGTTCGCCCCCTGCGCCGGCTCGAGGATGCTGTCAAGGGTAACGATGTCTGTGGACGACACCACGCCCACGACCCGATCAGAGTCTTCCGACTCCAGGATCGGCACGCGGTCGAAATCACCTTCGGTCATGAGCTCGACCACGCGTCGGACCGTATCACCCGGTAACGCCGTCGCGACATCGCGCGCCATCACCTCCGACACGAGCACGGACCCGCGCTCCTCGGCGGTGAACCTGTTCACATCCGAGAGACCGATAATCCCGATGAGGTGCTTGCCGTCCATCACCGGGAACGACTTGTGACGCAGACGCACCACGTAGTCGCTCACGAAGTCGCGAAGCGTGATATCTGCGGGTACGCCGATGACGTCGCGGGTCATGATGTCGCTCACGCGGATACCGAGCATGCGATCGAGCCGCGACTCGCGCCGCCAGCGCTGGTTTGATGAGATCGAAGTCCTACCCGCGACAGCGTACGCCACGGCAGCGCCGACAAGGCCGGGGATGATGTAGCCCGACCCACCGGTCGACTCGGCGATGAACGCAGCGGCGGCGATCGGCGTGTTGTACCCGGCAGCAAGGAACGCCGCCATGCCCACGACCGGGAAGAGCGCGACCGGCGTACCCGCAGGCAGCAGCCCGCCGAGGAGCGAACCCGCCGAGGCGCCCAGCACGATCATCGGGATGAACACACCACCTGCGGCGCCAGCGCCAAGCGTCGCCACGATCGCACCCGTCTTGAGGATGAGCAGCCAGAATGCCTCGCTGGTGGAGAACCCGCCACCGACAAGCCCCTGTACCAGGTCGTAGCCGGTACCGAGCACCAGAGGCTTGCCATAGAGCAGGTGCCCCACAAGGCCGAGCAGCCCGACGACCAGCCCGCCGATCGCGGTGCGCATCCACAGCTGCAACCCGCTGCGGGCCGCGAGCCGCTGCGCCGCCTTGAACGATGCGATGAAGATGCGAGCGAGCACTCCGACGACCACGCCGAGCACGACCGCCCAGGCGAGGTCGCTCGTCTCCATCGTGTATCGCTGCGCGACGTAGAACAGCGGTGAGACGCCGAGGAACGCGACCAGCACCAGATACGCTGAGACACTCGCCACGAGCGACGGGATCAGCGCTTCTCGGGTCATGTCGTCCATGTACGGGACTTCAAGCGCGAACACGATACCGGTGAGCGGCGCCTTGAAGATCGCCGCGACACCTGCTGCGCTGCCGGCGATCATGAGCGTCCGCACGTCGTTCTCGTCGAAGCCGAGACGCCTGCTCTTGCGCATCACGAAGGAGCCGACCACGCCACCTATGTAGATGCTCGGACCTTCGAGGCCCGCGCTACCGCCGAGGCCGAGCGTCGCGACGGCCGCCATGACCTTCGCAGGAGCCGAGCGGTAGTCGAACACGCCGCGGTGGTGGTGAAAGACCTCGATGACTTCCTCGGTACCGTGGAGATCGGGGTTCCTGGTGAACTTCTGAAGGATGAAACCGGAGAGTCCGAGGCCGATAATCGGGAAGATCAACGTTCCCCAGGGGGTCATCGCGTACTGCGAGACAGCGCCCCAGAGAACCTCGTACACCACCCAATGCACCGCGGTGACGGCAAGGCCGACAAGCACGCCCACGATCGAGGCGGCAAGGAACCACTTCTTGAGCCGTAACCAGAAGACGCCCGTCCCCTGACGGGTCGCCTCGGCGTAGCCAAGCAACTGTTTGCGTACAGGGAATTCCACCTGAGTCGTTCGCACCCCTTCCGGATTCGAGTGTAGCGCAATGATGTGGCGGGCGCAGACGCCGCCCCCGACGCGCTACAATCGCGTCGGACACGCGACGAAGGACGCCCGTGGAAGAACAGCCGCTCATCCTCGACCGCTACCGGCCGCTCGCCGACCTCGGCAGCGGAGGTCACGGCGACGTCGTGCTCGCCTTCGACACCCGCATGGCGCGCCGTGTGGCCATCAAGCGGCTTCCGCTCCCCCTCGACCGCGCCGGACGCCCGCTCGAGAAGGCCGGACTTGCCGAGGCCCGCACGGCCGCCCTCCTCAACCACCCCGCGATCGTCATCGTCCATGAGTGGGACACCGACTCCGACGAGGCGTTCCTCGTCATGGAGCACATCGACGGCGCGTCGCTTGCCGAGATACTCGACGAGACCGGCGAACCCCTCAAGCTCGACGAGGTGGCGGCGGTCGTCCGCGCGATGGTCGGTGCGATCGGCTTCGCGCACGACAACGGCGTACTGCACCTCGACATCAAGCCCGGCAATGTCCTCATCGGCCGAGACGGGCGCGTGAAAGTCGCCGACTTCGGCGTCTCGGCACTCACGGATGCAAGCGGCCGCGCGAAGGGCACGGCAGGCACCCTCGGCTACATGCCGCCCGAGCAGCTGCGCGGCGGCGCGCTCGATGCGCGCACCGACTGCTGGGCGCTCGCGTCGCTAACCTACGAGATGCTCACCGGCGCCAATCCCTTCGACGCGGACACGCTCGAGGGTTCGCTCTTCAAGATCGAGGTCGCCGAGATACCGGACCCCTCCGAGTTCGAGCCGGGGCTCTCGGCGCAGATCGACGACGTCATCCTCGCCGCCCTCGCACCCGACCCCGCCGAGCGGTACGAATCCGTGATCGACTTCGGGAATGCCCTCCTCGCTCACCTGGGCGACCCGGCGGCCGGCGAGGCGTCGCTTGCCGAGGTCGTCGCCTCGCTCGTGGGCGTCGACGACAGCGACGGTGCCGCGCGCTTCGCGCCTCTCGGCCTCTGGGACCGCCTCGCGCGCTTCGCGAGCGCGGGACGCCGCACGCTCGCGGCAGCCGCCTGCGGGTGGCTCGCGTGGGCGGGCCTCACTGCGTTCGGCCTCCCGCTCGCCCCCGCGCTTGGCGGCGCCGGGTTGGCCGCACTCGCCGCCGCGCTCGCACCCGGGCTGGGGCTCGCAATCGGCGCACTCGCGTTCGGCGCCGGAATCATCGCGAAGGGCTCCGTCCTCGGCGGAGTGCTCTTCCTCGTGCCGGCCGTCGCGTACTGGGCGTACGCCGGACGCTTCGGTCGCGGCGATGCGCTCGCGCCGGCCGCGGCGCCCGCTCTCGCGGTCGCCCGCGGAGCGCTCGCGACGCCGCTCCTGGTCGGCTACGCATTCGAGCCGCTCCCGGCTGCCGCATCGAGCGCGCTTGCCGCGCTCGCCACCATGACCGCCTCGGCGGCAACAGGCGGCAGAGCGCCGTTCCTGATCGTGGAGTGGCGCTTCTTCATCGACCCGTGGACGCAGACGAGCGTCATGACGAACAACCTGCGCGACCTGCTGGCGCCCGGCCCGCTCATGGCGATCCTCGCCTGGGCGCTTGCCGGTGCGCTGTGCTCGCTCGCATGCCGGCGGGCCACACGCACGATGGCCGTCGTCGGTGTCTCGCTCGGCGGTGCGGCGCTGGCAGCCGGGTACGCGGGCTGGGCGTGGCTCGCCCCCGCGACGCTCACGCCGGAGGCGTTCCTCCCCCATATCGGTGTCGCGCTCATGCTCATGATCGTGGTACTTGCACTTGGCGCTCCCACGCGCCCCGAAGAACCCTAGAAGCCACGGTGCGGTGACGCCGCTCCTGTCCCGTGTCGCACGGCTGGTATAGTCTTAACCGATGAACGCAGCGTCGACCGGCACGGGGCGTGACATGGGCATTCTCTCTGACTTCGAAGACCGCATGGGTGCAAGCATCGAGGGCTTCTTCGCGGGTGCCTTCCGCTCTCCCGTGCAACCCGCTGAACTCGCCAAGTCGCTCGGACGTGCCATGGACGACGGTCGCGTCATCGGCGTCGGCAAGGTCTACGCACCCACGTCCTTCACCGTCGCGCTTTCGCCGGAAGACGACGAGCAGCTCGGCTCCTTCAAGCCGACGCTCGGCGGAGAGCTCGCCACCTACCTCGTCGATCACGCACGCGAGGCTGGCTACGCTCTACAGACGAAACCGGTCGTGGGCTTCATCGTGAGCGAGGAGCTCCGCCTCGGCAGGTTCCGCGTGAGCGCTGCTCTTGCCGAGGAGCCCGCCGAGCGACACGCCGATGCCCCCAGGCGGCGTCCTACGATCACGCCCGAGGGCGGCATCGCTACGGTCACGGTCGGCGGTCTCGAGCACGACGTCGCCCTGCGCGGCGAGCAGGTCGTGGTCGGTCGACTCGCGGACTGTCAGATACACCTGCCCGACGTGAACGTGTCACGACGCCACGCCGCATTCATCCGCATGGACGACGGCTGGGCGATCGAAGACCTCGACTCCACCAACGGCACGCTGCTCAACGGGAAGACCGTCGCACGCGCTCGCCTGCGTGACGGCGATGTCATCGAGATCGGCGTGACGCAGCTCATCTACCATGATCCGTTGGGCTAGCCCATGGCAGACGTCATCCTCTTGTTCGGTAGAATCCTCTTCATCGGCCTGCTGTACCTGTTCCTCTTCGCGGCCGTCCGGACGGGCGTTGGCATGGTCGCTTCAGGCGGGGTGCGCACCAAGGCGAAGGGACTCGCGCTGACCGTTGCGGAGGGTCCGCGCGAACTGCGCGGTGTCACGCTGCAGCTCTCCGGCCCGATCGTCATCGGCCGCTCGCCCGACGCGGACCTCGTGATCGCAGACGACTTCGTCTCCTCGATTCACGCGAAGGTCGTTCCCGACGGGGACGGAGCGATCGCCGAGGATCTTCATTCGACCAACGGCACCATCGTGAACGGACAGCCGCTCACCAGGCCTGTTCGCGTGCGCGAGGGCGACATGATCGAACTCGGCACCAACCGGCTCAAGGTCGTGCGGGCATGAGCGCGCGCAAGGGCGCGCTTCCGTACGCGGGCGCAAGCGATGTCGGACTGGTGCGCTCGGGCAATGAGGATTTTTACGTCGTGAACCCCCCGCTGTACGCGGTGGCCGACGGGCTCGGCGGGCACCAGGCGGGCGAGGTCGCCAGCCAGATCGCCATCGAGACGCTGCTCGGCAATTCGCCGGCCCGCGCCGATGCGAAAGCGCTCGGCAGAGCGGTACGCGCCGCCAACGCCGCAGTCATCGAAGGCGCCCAGCTGGGCCTCGGTCGCAGCGGGATGGGGACGACACTCACCGCGGCGATGGTAGAGGGCACGCGGATCGCCGTCGCGCACGTCGGTGACAGCCGGGCGTACCTGCTCCACCTCGGCGAACTCACACAGCTCACCGCGGACCACTCGATGGTGGCCGATATGGTGCGCGCCGGTACGCTTTCCGAGGCGGAATCGCGCGTGCACCCGAATCGCAGCGTCATCACCCGCGCGTTGGGGTCGGACCCGAACATGCTCGTCGATGCCTTCGAGCTTGAGGCCGCGCCGGGAGACCGGCTGCTGCTCTGCTCGGACGGGCTCACCAGCATGGTCGAAGATGCCGCGATCGAGGAGATCCTGCAGACGGCACCCTCGCCGAATGCTGCGGTCGTGCGCCTGATCGCTGCCGCGAACGACGCTGGCGGACAGGACAACATCACGACGGTCGTCGTGGACATCGAAGGCTCGTCGCCCGTCACCGCACCACGGCCGGTGCCAGCGCAGCGCGTGGAGCACGCCGTCCCGCGCGAACGCACGCGCCGCTGGCCAGCCCGCGTGGCGTGGGTGCTTGTAGCCTCGGCGATCGTCGCCGGGGCGTGGTACGCGACGTACTCGTACGCGCAGGCTCAGGCGTATCTCATCGCGCGGGATGGCGTGGTCGCCGTCTACCGCGGCGTCCCCGGCTCGTTCGCCGGTGTCAGCCTCAACTGGCTCGAGTCGGTCACGGATATCCCGGTCGATGAACTCGACCCTGTGACCGCGGCACGACTTCGGAACGGCGTCAGAGTAGACGGGCTCGCGCCAGCGTTCTCGCTTGTCGCCACGTACCGCCTGCAGACCGAGCATTCGTCCGAGTCGACAACGACGCCGTGATCGCGATGCGCTCGCGACGCGACACCGAGCTCTTCTTGCTCCTGGCGGCAGCGCCCGCTGTGGCGCTCCTCTTCGCGCTGGTGCATGGCGCCGCTCGCAGCACGCTCGGCTGGATGGACCTCGCGGTTCCGCTCGGCCTGCTTGCGGCGTTCCTTGGCGCACACGTCGCCGCCCGCTTCTTCGCGCCGGGCGCGGACCCCGTGCTCCTGCCGGTGACGTTCCTGCTCTCCGGCACCGGTGTCGCGTTCATCACGCGGCTTGACAGCGCGTCGGGAGCGAGCCAGGTGCTGTGGATGTTCGCGGGCGTGCTAGCGCTCGTCGGCACGCTCGCGGTGGTGCCTTCGCTCGAGCGCCTCGCGCGCTACAAGTACACCATCGCCCTCGCCGGCGTGGGTTTGCTCGTGCTGCCCGCGATCGTCGGCGTCGAGGTGAACGGCGCGAAGCTCTGGCTGCGCTTCGCGGGCATGTCGTTCCAGCCCGCCGAGGTCGCGAAAGTCCTCATCGTGCTCTTCCTCGCCGCATACCTTGCCGAGAACCGCGAGGTCCTCTCGGTATCGACCAAGCGGATCCTGGGAGTATGGCTGCCGCCGCTCAAGCATCTCGGCCCGCTGCTCTTCATGTGGGCGCTCTCACTCGTCGTCCTCGTTGCCGAGAAGGACCTGGGCTCGAGTCTGCTGTTCTTCGGCGTCTTCCTGATCATGATCTACGCCGCGACAGGCCGTGCGGGATACGTGGTCGTCGGAATCGGGCTGTTCGCCGTGGGCGCTTCAGCGGCGTACGCGATGTTCGACCACGTGCAGACGCGCGTCGCAATATGGCTCGACCCGTTTGCCGACGCAGCCGGCCGAGGCTATCAGCTCGTGCAGTCGCTCTTCGCCTTCGGCGCTGGCGGCATGCTCGGCGTCGGGCCCGGACGCGGTCTCCCGATGCGTATCCCGTTCGTGCAGACCGACTTCATCTTCGCCGCGATCGGCGAGGAGCTCGGCCTGCTCGGCGGTGCCGCCATCGTCGTCGCGTTCCTCGTGTTCTGCTTGCGGGGCCTCGCCACAGGGACCCGCGCGCGCTCCGACATGGCCGCGTTCACGGCGGTCGGCCTTGTCGCCACGTTCGGACTTCAGGCGTTCGTCATCCTCGGCGGCGTGACGCGGCTCATCCCGCTCACCGGCATCACGCTTCCGTTCGTGAGCTACGGCGGCTCCTCGGTGCTGGCCAACTTCATGCTGCTCGGCGTGCTCATGCGTGCGGGCGATGCCGCCACCGGTCGCGAGGCCGAGATGCTCACGAGCGGCGCAACCGGCGTGCTCGGCCGCGTCGCTATCGGCCGACGGCTCACCGCGGTTGCCGTGGTCATCACGCTGCTGCTCGGCGCTGTGGTCGCGAATCTCACGTACCTGCAGGTCTTCGACGCGGCTGCCCTCGCGGCTAACCCGGCGAACACCCGCGGACTCGCCGAGGAGCTCCAGCAGGAGCGTGGCGCGATCCTCACGCGGGACGCCGTCGTCATCGCCGAGTCGGTCCCCTCGGGCAGCGAGTTCAAGCGGACGTACCCGAAAGGGTCGCTCGGCGCACATATCGTCGGGTACTACAGCCCGCGCTACGGCCGAGCCGGCATCGAGGCCGCCATGAACGACGCGCTCACGGGCAAGCGAACGTTCGCGAGCGTCACCGACCTCGTGAACTCGCTCGCCGGCGCGCAGGTCCCCGGCAACGACGTGCGCCTCACGATCGACAGCGAGATCCAGGCCGCCGCGCAGAAGGCGCTCGGCAAGACGCGTGGCGCGTGCGTCGTGATCGACCCGATGACGGGCGCGGTCCTCGCGATGGCCTCGAGTCCCACGTACGACCCCGCGAAAGTGGACGGCACGTGGGATTCGCTCTCAACAGCAGCCGCCTCGCCGCTCCTGGATCGCGCGGCCGTCAGCCTCTACCCGCCGGGATCGACCTTCAAGGTCGTGACGCTCACCGGCGCCATCGGCGCCGGCACCGCAACGCCGAAGAGCACGTACCCCGGGCCCGCGAGGATCGAGATCGGTGGCGCGCCCGTCACCAACTACGGCGGCAGCGGCTACGGCACCATCACCCTCGAGAAGGCGACCGCGAGCAGCATCAACACCGTGTACGCGCAGCTGGCCGACCAGCTCGGCGCCGAACGGCTCGTAGCCCAGACGGAGCGGTTCGGCTTCGGCGATGCGCCCTCACTCGAGATCCCCGCGAAGGCCTCACTCATGCCCGACCCCGCCGAGATGACCCGCTGGGAGACCGCATGGGCTGGCGTCGGCCAACCGGTCGGCGAGCATGCTAGCCCCGCGGGTCCACAGGTCACCGCGCTTCAGATGGCTCTCGTCGCCGCAGGCATCGGCAACAACGGCGTCGTGATGCGCCCGTATCTCGTCGACTCGATCACCGACCGAGGCGGGGCTGTCCTCTCGGTGACGAAACCACGCACGTGGACCACAGCAACCGACCCAACGACCGCCGCCACCGTGCGGGACATGATGGTCGCGGTCGTGAAGAGCGGTTCGGGCACACGAGCCTCGATCAAAGGCGTCACCGTTGCCGGCAAGACAGGTACCGCCGAGGCGGGCAAGAGCGTGGACACGCACGCCTGGTTCATCGCTTTCGCGCCCACAGAGAACCCGCGGGTGGCGATCGCGATCATCCTCGAGAACGCGGGTGTTGGCGGCCAGGTCGCGGCGCCCGCGGCGAAGCTGGTGCTTGAGGCCGCTCTGGCTCGCACGAAGTGAGAACCGCATAGGGTAGAATGTCCACAAGTATCTGCAGGTAGCAGCTGTAGAACGCAGATGGGGAGTTCGCAGTGGAAGAAATGGTATTCGGACGCCGGTACAGAGCCATCGAGAAGATCGGCTCCGGTGGCATGGCCGAGGTCTATAAGGCGGTCGACGAAGTGCTGGGACGCACGGTCGCCGTGAAAGTCTTGCACCCCCGCTACGCCTCTGAGCCCAACTTCGTGGCGCGATTCCGCCAGGAGGCCCAGGCTGCTGCCAACCTCTCGCACCCGAGCATTGTGAACATCTACGACTGGGGCCGTGATGACGAGACCTACTACATCGTCATGGAGTACGTGAACGGTACCGACCTCAAGTCGCTTGTCGAGCAGCGCGGCGCGATGGACCCCGTCAAAGTGGCCGAGTACGGCATGCAGGCATGCGCTGCGCTCGCTGTGGCGCATGGATACGACATCATCCACCGCGATATCAAACCGCACAACATCGTCATCACGCCCGACGGCACCGTGAAGGTCATGGACTTCGGCATCGCACGCGCCGGGAACACGACGATGACGCAGACCGGCTCGGTTCTCGGCACGGCGCAATACATCAGCCCGGAGCAGGCACAGGGCCGTGCGCTCGGACCCGCCTCGGACCTTTACTCGCTCGGCGTCACGCTCTACGAACTCGCCACCGGGCGACTGCCGTTCGATGCCGACACACCCGTTGCCGTGGCGCTCAAGCAGGTCAACGAGCAGCCCGTCCCTCCCCGACAGATCCGCCCCTCGGTACCGGCCTCGCTTGAAGCCGTCATCATGAAGGCGATGCGCAAGAATCCCGCGGAACGCTATCAGTCCGCCTCGGAGATGCGCGACGACCTGAAGCGTGTCGTGACCGGCGAATCCGTTGGAGCCGCCCCCCGTCAGACGTACGCCGACCAGACCTCCGTCATGCCCGCCGTGGAGCGTGCTGAGCGTCAGCGCATCGCATCCGCACCCGAGCTTCGTCCGGTTCCGCAACGTCGGGTGGAGCCGTGGGTGTGGGTACTCGTGGCGGTTGTCCTGCTCGCGCTCGGCATCGGCGTCGCGGCAGCTCTCGGCGCATTCGGCGGCGGCACAATCGCCGTGCCGACCGTCCTCGGTATGACCGAGCAGGAAGCCAGCACGACCATCACCTCGCAGGGACTCATCGTTGGCACTGTGACGACTGAGAACAGCGAGGAATACGAGCTGGGTCAGGTCATGCGGCAAGATCCCGTCGCGGGCGGTCGGGTGAAGAAGGGATCCGCTATCAACCTGGTCATCTCGGCGGGTATCGAGCAGGTCGAGGTTCCTGTGGTGATCGGCATGACCGAGGCCGATGCTGTCACCACCATCGAGGGTGTCGGCCTGGTGGTCTCCGTGCCCGTTGTGCGCGAATTCAGCAAAGACGTGCCGGAGGGGCAGGTCATCTCGAGCGAACCCACGAGCGGAGCCAAGGTTCCCAAGGGCTCCAAGGTGACGCTTGTGATCTCCAAGGGAACCGAGCTTGCCAAAGTGCCGGATACCGTCGGCAAGAAGCAGGCCGACGCCGAGGCGGCGATCAAGGCTGCCGGCTTCAAGGTGAAGGTCACGCAGGACTTCAGCGATACCGTGCCGACCGGCACCGTCGTGAGCCAGAACCCCGATGCCGATGTGTCGGTAGATGCGGGTTCGACGATAACGATCGTGGTCTCCAAGGGCCCCGGCACCGTCACGCTGACCGACTACACCAGCATGACCGAGGCGGACGCTCGCGCGGAGCTCGAGGGGCTCGGCCTCAAGGTCAACGTGGTCTATGAGGTCAGTCCGGACGTGGGCATCGTCATCAACCAGGATCCGCTCCCCACTACCAAGGTGACCAAGGGCACCACCGTCACCCTCAAGGTGGGCAAGGCGCCGTAAGTGACCGACCCGTCGCGCTCGTGCGCGTAAGGACGTGACATGCTTCTCACCTTGCTGCTCTCGAGCGGCACGGCGCTCGGCTACGGTATTTCGGACTTCATTGGTGGCAACGCCAGCAGATCCGAGAGGCCCGTCCGAGTCGCCGCGTTCTCTCACATAGCCGGTCTTGCCGGCATGCTGGTCGCCGCGCTGCTGTGGGGCGCGTCGTCTGTCTCGCCGAACGACCTGCTGTGGGGGGCTGCCGCCGGCGTCAGTGGCGGAATCGGGATCTTCTCGCTCTACGCCGCGCTGCGTGCCGGGCGCATGGGTGTCGTCGCGCCGATCACCGCGGCGATCGGCGCATCGCTGCCGGTGCTCTACGGAACGCTGATCGGCGAGCGGCTCGCTGCGATGAGCGTCTCGGGGCTCGCCGTCGTGTTCGTGGCGATCCTGCTCGTCAGCATCCCCCGGGCCGAGGGGCACGAGCCCCTCAGCCGGGTGGCACTCGGCTTCTCCATCCTGGCCGGCGTCTTCTTCTCGGGCTCGTTCATCCTGCTTTCGAACACGGGCGCCGCGAGCGGGCTGTGGCCTGCGGTGATCCTGAGGGTCGTGTCAGTCGGCGTGCTCGGCACTGGTGCTCTCATCACGACGCGCGGCCTGGTACCCGCGCGCCCGGTGCTGTTGGCGACCATCGCTGCCGGACTCGTGGAGACGGTCGCGACGGTCTTCATGCTGCTCGCCGTGCAGAGCGGCCCGATCGCGGTTGCGGCCGTCGTGGGATCGCTCTACCCGGCCGTCACGGCACTGCTCGCTCGCGTGACCATCAAGGAACATCTGGCCCGCCACCAGATCGTGGGGCTGGGCGTCGCACTCATCGGTATCGCGCTGCTGTCGGTCTAGGCGCGGCTCCGCATCCGTGACGGTGTCGGAGCGAAGACTTCGCCGCGACTCTGATACGATTCTCATCTGGCCGAGAGACCACTTGATTGCGAGGGTTGTCGATGGGTCTTCCAACGACGCACGACGGTTCCGCCACCGCGACCGTCACGATCGATCGCGAGATCTGCACCTCATGCGGCGCGTGCGCCAGGGTGTGCTTCGGCAAGCCGCTCGATATGCGCGATGGCCGCGTGGAGATCGACCCGACGCGACTGTTCGGCTGCGTCGGATGCGCGTCGTGCCTGGCCGTATGCCCCACGGGTGCAGTGAGCGTGTCCGGGCGCGACCTGCTCGCCTCGGACGTTTTCGCGTTGCCGGCACGCGCCGAGCAGGCCGACTACGCCTCGCTTATGGCGCTGCTCCAGCACCGGCGCTCAACGCGCAGGTTCACCGCACGGTATGTCAGCCCCGAAACCGTGGACCGCATTCTCGAGGCCGCGGTCACCGCTCCGATGGGCGTTCCTCCTTCCGAGGTGGGCGTTCTCGTGCTTGAGGGACGCGATCGGGTGCGTTCCTTCGCAAGCGACACGCTCAACTGGATGCGGAGCGCGTACCGCTGGCTGCGACCGATGCTGCCGCTATCACGGCCGTTCATGCGCGGGAGCGACTACGCGATGCTGCGTGACTTCGTCTTCCCCGCGATGGAGGAGTACTTCGCCGCCGAGGCCAGGGGTGAGGACTGGCTGATGTACGACGCGCCGCTCGCGATGGTGTTCTACGGCACCGGCATGAACGATCCCGCAGACCCGCACATCCCGGCGACCCTCGCAGTTGTCGCAGCCGAGTCGCTCGGACTCGGGAGTTGTATGCTCGGATTCGCCGGCTACGCTGCCTTCTACAGCAAGCGATTCCGCAGGCGATGGGGGCTGCCGGACCGCGTCCGTCCGGGCGTGGCCGTGATATTCGGCCATCCCGCACTACAGCCGAAGCGCGGCATCCGCCGCCGGTTCTCGCGGGTGGTCAGAAGCTGAGCCTCCCCCGAGCGTAGCGGCTAGCCGACGCTCGCCAAAGCCGCGATCACCTCGGCGTCACTCGTCTGCGCGAACTCCCGGTACCAGCGCCCAACCGCCGCTGATGTGGTGATAGAATGACCTCCGCGCCCTCTTAGCTCAGGGGATAGAGCACAGGTTTCCTAAACCTGGTGTCGCATGTTCGAATCATGCAGGGGGCACCATCAGACGAATACAGGCCGGTGCGGTTCGATCGCACCGGCCTGTCGTCGTCAGAGGCGATGGCTCCGCCGATCCAGGAATCCATCGGACAGATGCAGGGATTAACGTTCGGCAAGCGAATACGTCTCGGTGTAGAGGTATGCCCTGAAGGGGGTGGCTCGACTTGCCGCAGAAGGCTGACGAACGTCGTTCCTTCCTGCACATCCGCGCGCTCATGGCTACGACGAGCGAAGGCTTGATTGCCGTCGGACCCGACGGCGATATCCGCGTCTTCAACGAGACCGCCGAGGAGCTGCTCGGCATACCCCGGTCGAAAGTCCACGGCAAGCTGTACACGACGCTCAAGCAACCGAAGATCGAGACGATGATCGAACGCCTGCTGCGCCCGAGGTCGCGCAAGGAGCCCCACGGCGTTCGACTCCTGCTTGGCGACCGCGTCGTCGCAGCCACGGTCGCACCGTACGACTGTTCCGGGCGTCGGGCCGCCGTCGTCACACTGCGCGACGACACGGCACTCGAGGCGTACCGCAAACGCGCCGAGGCGATCCTGGCAAGCACCGGTGACGGCCTCATCGTCTTCGACGCCGAAGAGATGATCACCTACATCAACCCGGCCGCAAGCATGCTTGCGGGCCTGAAGCCCGCCAAGCTCATCGGAAAGCGGACCCCGCTCTGGGAGATGCTGTCGATGGTGCCCGAGGACAGCTTCGCGCCTGCGATCGATGGTTCTCAGGTCCGAGAAGTCCGGCTGGAGGAACCAGAGCATCGCATCATGGACGTACGCACCGACCCTGTGCTCGACGACAAGGGCGGGTATCTCGGCTACGTGGCAACGCTTCACGACGTGACTGCGGAGCGCGAAGTGGGCCAGATGAAGAACGAATTCGTCTCGACCGTGTCGCACGAACTCAGGACGCCGCTCACCTCGATCAAGGGCTACATCGACCTGATCCTCGACGGCGAAGCCGGCGAGATCAACGAGATACAGCGCGAGTTCCTGTCGATCGTGAAGCAGAACTCCGACCGGCTGGTCGAGCTCATCAACGACATGCTCGACATCTCGCGCATCGAGTCCGGCCGGATCCACCTCAAAATCCAGCCCCTCGACATGTGCGATCTGATCGCTGGCGCCGTCGATACATTCCAGGCAGTGTCCGACCAGAGCGGACACAAACTCCTCCCGAAGGCACCGCACGACTTGCCGAAAGCCGCCGGAGACCGAGACCGGGTCGGTCAGGTGCTGATGAACTTCATCAGCAATGCGATCAAGTACTCGCCCGAGGGCGGAAGCGTCACCGTCAAGGCGAAGCAAGAAGGCGATATGGTCGTGGTCGCGATCACCGACCAGGGAATCGGCATCGCCAAGGAAGACCAGGCAAAGCTGTTCACGAAGTTCTATCGCGTCGACTCCTCGCTCACTCGCGAGATCGGCGGCACCGGCCTCGGCCTGTCCATCTGCAAGAGCATCATCGAGCTGCTCGGCGGGAAGGTCGGCGTGAAGAGCACAGCCGGCAAAGGCTCCACATTCTGGTTCTCGCTGCCGATCGCATCGAAGGACCTCGTTCGCACGCCCGGAGTAGAAGGCCCCACCGCGGCAGGCGGCATGGTGCTCGTGGTCGACCGCGACCCCGAGATCGCGAACCTCGTGGAGACCTACCTCGTCAGGCAGGGGTACGACGTCGTCAAGGCGCACAACGCCACCGAGGCGCTCGAGAAGGCGATCGAGGTCCGTCCGCGCGTGATCACACTCGATGTGATGTTGGACGATGGCGACGGTTTCGATCTTCTCCAGAAGCTCAAAGACACACCGGAGACGAGCGAGATCCCGGTGCTGGTGCTCTCGATCGTCTGCGATGAGGGTCGCTCGTGTCGTCTTGGCGCGGCAGACTACCTTGAGAAGCCGATCGACAAGCGACGGCTCACGACGATCATCGACGATCTCGTCGGCAGCGTCGCGGCGCCCGTGATCCTGGTTGTCGATGACGACCGCAACATCGTCGACCTGCTCTGCCGAAACCTGAAGTCGAAGGGCTTCTCCGTAGCGGCGGCCTACGACGGCGCCGAGGCTATGGCCGCGCTCAGGAAGAGACACCCGGACCTGATCCTCCTCGATCTGCAGATGCCCGTCATGGACGGCTATCAGGTCATAGAGAAGGTGAAGACGGATCCGGCGACCAAGGACATCCCCATCGTCGTGATGACCGCACATCAAATCGATCGCTCTCGCATCGACATCCTCGGGCTTGCGCAACAGAAGGTGGATAAGCCGTTCTCGGCAGAGGAACTGGCACGGCGCGTCGAGGCCCTGCTCGAGAGCATGCTGGAGGACTCGTGAGCAAGATACTGGTCGCGGATGACGAGCCGCACATCCTCAAACTCGTGTCGTTCACGCTTGGCAATCACGGCTGGGAGATCGTGACCGCTGCCGACGGCGCAACAGCCGCAGAGCTTGCCGAGTCAGAACAGCCCGACCTGATCCTGCTCGACGTTATGATGCCTGTCATGAACGGGTACGATGCCGCAAAGAAGATCTGCGAGAATCCCAAGACCGCGCACATCCCCATCGTGATGTTGTCTGCCAAATCGCAGCAGCGTGAGATTGCAGAAGGTTTGACGTGCGGCGCAAGCGAATACATCTGTAAGCCGTTCACGCCCAAGGACCTGGTCCGACGGGTGTCGGAGATCCTGGGCGAGTAGGGAGAGGTAGAGCACATGAAGAAGATCCTCGTAGTCGACGATGAGCCGTCGATCCAGAAGCTTCTCACGGTAGCGCTCACGAATCGCGGCTACACCATCGTGACTGCAGACAACGGCATCGAAGCGCTTGCGATGGCAGAGACAGAGAAGCCATCCCTCATCGTACTCGACGTCATGATGCCGAAGATGACGGGGCACCAGGTACGCGAGGAGCTCCGCCGCAGGCCGGCGTTCAAGGAGATCCCGATTCTGTTCCTCTCGGCGGCTGGCACCTTCGAGGAGCAGGTCGAGCAGATGAAGGACGACTTCGTCGACTACATCCCGAAGCCGTTCAAGCCGTCCGATGTTGCCGATCACATCGAAGCGATGCTCGACCCGTCGAAGCGCGAGCAGGTCGCGCGTGAGCGCGCAAAGCGAGAAGCGAAGCTGCACACCATCGTGAACATCATGCATCGAGATCGCGACTGAGTTCTGTCCGCGCCGTCACGAGGAGGGGCACCCGTGGCGACATGCAAGATACTGGTGGCCGACGACAACCAGCAGATACGACTGTTGGTAAGCGCTGCATTGCGCTCGCTCGGGCACGAGATTCTCCAGGCCGTTGACGGCGAGAAGGCGCTCGAGGTCGCGATGGCCGAGCACCCCGACCTCGTACTTCTCGACGTGACGATGCCCAAGCTGGACGGTTTCGAGGTGCTGCGATTCTTGCGCAAACGGCCTGAAACCGCGGGTGTGAAGGTCATCATGCTCACAACGGCCGCTCAGAACACGGACCTCAAGCACGGCGCGGATCTCGGCTGCGACGAGTACGTGACGAAACCGTTCGATCCCAGAGCGCTCCGCGAAGTCGTCGAGCGGACCCTTGCCAGCTGAAGCGAGGGCGCGACATGGCACGGCGCTAGCATACAACGCGTGCGCGGGGTACTATTGGTGTTGAATCAAAGTCCTCTGAGGTGAGCATGCGCTCAACCGTCATACGAATCGCAGCCATCGCGGCGCTCGCGACCCTGATCGTTATGGTCCCGAGCGTTGTTTTGGCGTTCGATGAGACCACCTCGACGCTTCCACCCAGCATGGATGAAGCGAATTGCGGCGGGTGCCATGATCCGTGGCCAGGCTCGGTATTCGACGATCCCAAGGCCGGCGTTCATGGCGGGTATACGATCACCACATCGAAGTGCGGGGAGTGCCACTCCGTTCATCAGGCGCCGGCATCGAGCGTGATGCTGCTTCCCGGTGCGACCACTAAAGCCACCTGCATGACCTGCCATGATGGCACGGCCGGTGGAGGCGTGTACGGCGCGATCGCCGCCCGTGGACGCAGCGTCGGCTCCTCGCACAGCGTGGAGGCGATCAACGTGGTCCCGGGCGGCGACGAGAACAGCGGCGGTTCGCTTCCCGTGGCGTTCGGTGGTCCCGGCGGAACACTAACATGCACCTCATGCCACAGCCCGCACGGCGCAGACGTGGTGAATGCCTACGCCGGCGAACGTCAGCGGTCGGCAACCTGGGGAATCATCGGCGTTACCACCTCAAGCAAGCTGTTGAAGCGATCGCCCGGGAACTCGACGACGCCCACAGCAGAGTACGGCTCGGACTGGTGTCTCGGCTGTCACAAGGGTCGGAGCTCGGGACTGTCTGCGGCGCATAACCATCCGGCAGATTCCAAAGCCACGACTGCGACCCCCTTCACCTACACGAACGTCGCCAAGCTCAACGGTGATGCCCTGACCGGCGTTACCGTTCTCGGCACGCTTGCGGGAAGCAACCGCGGTTACCTGATGCCCTGGCCTCGTACAGCGCAGCAGACCGGACATGCGCCAATCTGCCAGCAGTGCCACGAGGACTCGAGGATGGTGGGTAGCTTGTCGGCGGACGGCACCCAGGGGGACGCCGCGCCGTACACCATCACCACGCCGGATGGCTGGACCGACGGGGACAATCCCCGGTTTCAGAACTTCCCGCACGAGACGCAGAACTATCGCATGCTCGTCGAGGCGACTTCGACCGCGTACTACGACGACCTCTGCCTGAACTGCCACCCGGTCGTGTCACTGCCCTAGCGGCCGCCGCTTCTCGCTCATCGCGTCTTCCGGGATCACACCAGGGCCATTTGGCTGCCTCGTGTTCTATTCCTGGCCGCGTTATGCGAAACTACCGAACAACGACGTCATGGACAGCGGGAGGGGCTTATCCATGGGGGTTCGATTCCTGCGTACGTGTCTGCTACTCATCGCCACCGCGATCTTAGCGTTTGCATCCCCGGCCTTCGCTTTCGACGAAACCACGTCGACCGCTGGCGACTGGGCGACATGCATGGAGTGCCACTACCCCGGCGCTATGGGTAACACCGGCACCCGGTGGGGTCCGCATGGTGGCTACGCCACCACCACCAACGCATGCAAGACGTGCCACACCCTCCATGACGCCCCGAGTGGGTTCAAACTGCTCCCCGGCGAGACCATCCATGCAACCTGCATGACGTGCCACGACGGCACGGCAACGATCGGGGAGGGCGTCTACGGCGCCATCAGCGGACGTGGACTGGCCGTAGCTTCCGGACACCGCATCGAGACTACCTCGGCTGTTCCCGGAGGCAATGCTGCAGATGGCGGTAGCGCTACGATCTCCTTCGCGGGTCCCGGCGGAAAACTGACATGTAGCGACTGCCACTCGCCACACGGGAACGACTGCGTCAATCCATTCCTTGGCGAACGCCAGAGGGCCTATCGCTGGGGCATCATGACCCTGCAGACACAGAACCGCCTGCTGAAGCGCAGCCCAACGGGGGCGACCACCTCAACAGCAAGCTACGGCTCCGATTGGTGCCTTGCCTGTCACAAGGGTCGAGGCCCCGGCCTGAGCGAGGCCCATAACCACCCGGCAGAATCCAAATGGACGACCGCGACACCGTTCATCTACAACAACGTCGCACGGCTGAACGCAGGCGTGAACGCCACCGCGACGACGCTCGGACCGCTTGCCGCTAACAACGGGGGCTATCTGATGCCGTATCCGCGCACTGCCGAGCAGACTGGCCACGCGCCTATCTGCCAGCAGTGTCATGAGGACGCCCGGGACGTCGGCTCGCTCAGCGCGACCGGGAACGCCGGGACGGTGAAACCCTACATGGTCGGCATCGCGGACGGACGCTCGCTCACCGACAACCCGCGGTTCCAGAACTTCCCGCACGAGTCGACGAACTACCGCATGCTCGTTGAGGCGACCTCCACCGCTTTCTACGATGATCTCTGCCTGAACTGTCACCCGGTTCAGCAGCTGCCGTAGGGCTACCGCTCGACACGCGTCCAACGGCACACGCGTGCCTCGGCGAGTTCAAGCAGCTCGTAGAGCACCACGCCGAGCATCGCCATGCCGATGATACCGGCGAACATCTCGCTGTACGCGATGCGGCTCCAGGCGTCGATGATGTAGTAGCCGAGCCCCTCGCTCCCCGCCACCGTCTCCGAGAAGAACAGCACGGCGATGGCCGTGCCCGTGGAGATGCGCAGCGCCGTGAAGATGTCGGGCAGCGCGGCCGGAACCACCACGTGACGGAAGACCTGCCAGCGCGTCGCTCCGAGTGAGCGGACCGAGAGCACCGCCGAGGCGGGAATGCCGCGCGCCGCGTCGCGCGCCGTCACGAGTATCTGGAAGAAGACGATGAGCGTGATGAGCGCGATCTTCGGAAGGTTTCCGATGCCGAGCAGCACAAGAAGGACCGGCAGGAAGACGACCTTCGGCACGGGGTACGTGAGGAAGATCATCGGTGCGAACACCGCGTCTGCCCGAGGACTACGCCCGATTGCGAGACCAAGCGGCGTCGCAACGGCTGCGCCGATTGTCATCGACGCCACGACACGCCATGCGCTGATCCCGGCGTGCGGCAGCAGGTCGGAGAAGAGCAGCCGCCCGAAATCGGAGAGCGCGGGAACCGGACCCGGAAGCGCCTGGGAGCCGATCGCCATCGAGAGCAACTGCCAACCCGCCAGCAACGCGGCGCTGGCGATCGCGTAGCCGCCGATGCGACGCAGCCACGCGTTCATCGGACACCCTCCGCCAACGCCTGGTCCGCGAAGGCGCCCTCGGCGGCAAGCAGACGCCGCAGCTCGACGCAGCGCTCCAGGAACGCCGGCGTCTCCCGGTAGCCCGCCTCGCCCATCTCCGGGTTGTCGACGATCGACGCAACGCGACCCGGACGCGGCGACATAACGACGACCCGCCTGCCGAGGAAGACCGCTTCCTCAATGGAGTGCGTCACGAGCACCGCGGTGTGCCCGCGCTGCTGCCAGATGCCGAGCAGCAGGTTCTGCAGGTCTTCCCGCGTGAGCGCGTCAAGCGCCGAGAGGGGCTCGTCCATGAGCAGCAGGTCCGCGTCGAGGGCAAGCGCGCGCGCCAGTGCGAGCCGCTGGCGCATGCCGCCCGAGAGCTCGCCGGGGTACGCCTCGGCGAACTCGGCCAGGCCGAGACGCTCGAGCGCCTCGTCGACGACCTTGCGGCGGGCACCGGCTTCCACCCCACGCACCTCAAGCCCAAGCGCGGCGTTGTGCGCGACCGTCTTCCATGGCAGGAGGCCGAAGTCCTGGAGGATCAGCGCGGTTCGCCTGCGCGGACGCGTGACCGCCTCCCCGCCGATGAGCACCTCACCCGCGTCAGCGGGCAGCAACCCCGCAAGCGCAAGCAGCAGCGTTGACTTGCCGCAGCCCGAAGGCCCGATGATGGCGATCGGCTCGCCATCACCGACCTCGAGGTTCATCCCAAGGAGCGCAGGGACATCGCGCCCCACACCGCTATAGGTGACGGCGAGCTCTCGAACCGATACGGCTGCCACGAAGTGTCCTTACTCGGGCAGGGCCTGCACGAGATCAGCGTAGGCGACGTCGCCCTTGAGGAGCTCCTTGGACTTCATCCAGGTCAGCACCGCATCGACCTCGGCCTGCGTCGGAGGCGCGGCCTTGGGGTACGCGTTCACCGGATACGTGTCCTTGAGCGGCTCGGGCAGGCGCGCTTTGTCGACGAGCAGTGCACGGAACGAGTTCGGTTCGGCGTTGATGACATCCACCGACTCGTCCCACACGCCGAGAAGCTCTTTGACGGTAAGCATGCCGCCGGGCGTCGCCATAAACTTGTCCGAGACACCCAGCACCGTCTGCGTGAGATTCGCGCCCGCGGTGTCATCAGCAACAAGCACGGCGCCCTGCGAGACGGCGAGCGTGAGGAACGGCTCGGGTAGTGATGCCGCCTCGAGCTTGCCGTTCATGAGCAGCTCGAACCGAACCGGCACCTTGGCGACGATCTCCTTCTTCACCTTGTCCGCGGGCACGTTGGCGGCGGCCATCAGGCCGTCGAGGACGTACTCCTGGATCGTGGCCGAGGACGTGGCAATCGGAACGCCGGCAAGATCGGCGAGCGTCTTGGCCTTCGAGCCCGGCTTCGCGACGATGCCGAAGCGGCCCTCCTTCGCGGTGGCGCCAAGCATGACAGTCGCAATCGAGACGGGCGACCCGCCGGCCTCAAGCGCTGCCGATGCGATGATGTCGCCCATGTAGGCGTCGATCGCGCCCGATGCGAACGCGGCGTCGCGCTCCTGGGCCGCCTGGAAGATGAGGATCTCTACCGAGAGACCGGCCTTCTCGAAGAGCCCCTGCTGCTCGGCGACCCACAACGGCAGCGAATCCTCGGTGGGAAGCGTGCCGATCTTGATCGGCACCGGCGTGGCGCTGATCGACGTGCCGTCCGAAGCGGCCGGCTCGCCCTTCTTCGTGCAGCCCACAAGCGCGCTCGCAGCGAGCGCGACGACGAGCAGCAAAGCGAGCAGACGGATGCGGGTGGTTCTCACGGGTCCTCCTCGGTAGGGACAGACGATGTCGGGTGACGGTTACGGACAGACCGGGCGACGCAGACGGATCTCGTCGCGCACCGGGATGCCGGCGAAGCCGGGGATGGCCTCACCGTGGTGGTCGATCATGATGCCGGTCTCGATCTGGTAGATCGCGAAGCCGTGGCGCTGATAGAAGTGGAGCGCGGGGATGTCGTCGTTGGTGGTGGCGGTCTTGAGCGCGTTCACGCCCTTCTCGCGCGCCGAGACGACAGCGGCCTCGATGAGTGCCGAGCCGACACCCGAGCCCTGGAAA
>RCMX01000006.1:648333-666906 GCA_004348925.1 Actinomycetota bacterium | reverse complement strand
GAGAGCAGCACGACTGCAAGCTCGCCGCGGTCGAGCGCGAGCGAGACGAGGCCGGCGAACTCGCCGTCGCGCTCGGCGACGAGGTTCTCGGCAGAAAGGATGTCGAACGTGCGTCCGAAGGCGTCGACATCGGTCTCGCCCCACGCGCGGTCGCAGATCTCCTCGATGTCGTGGCGATCGCCGGGTGTTGCGGGCCGCACTGTGTAGTCGGCGTGGCCGCGGCCGGGGCGATGCTCCCGACACGTGACGGTCAAGCGGGCCTCGGTGAGCGGCAGGTCCTTTTCGCACACCGCACAGCGGTACTGCGGATACGGCATCTCGAGTGATTCGTCTGCCCTGTCGGGTGTCACCGTGGGTCCTCCGTCACGAAAAGCGCCCGGCGGGCGCACGCGTCACATTATAGAATAGTCGCGAAGCATTCGATGCACTCTACCTGCCGAGGAGCGCCATGTCCCGCATCCTGCCCTATCTCGATGAGTCCCCGCTGGCCGCCGACGTGCTCTCCCGGGCACAAATCACCCTCACAGACCTCGACGGCACGCTGCTCGGACTCGGCGGTTCGGTGCTGATCGATGCCGCCGGCGCGCCCGCTCTCACGACGGTTCAGGCGATCGTCGAGGTGAACAAGGCGGGGCTCGAAGTGGTGGTATGCACCGGCCGTAACCGCATCCAGGCGGGCGAGGTCAGCCGCATCCTCGGCTGGAGCTCGTTCATCGCCGAGCTGGGCTGCATCATCATGTACGACCGCCGTGAGCCCGCCGAGTATCTCCTCGGCGAGTGGCCGGATGGGATGCTGCTTGAAGGCGAGACGCCGCACCAGGCGATGACACGCCACGGTGCACTTCGGGTGCTCACCGAGGCGTTCCCCGGCAAGATCGAGGAGCACGACCCGTGGCACACCGACCGCGAGGTCACGCACGTGCTGCGCGGCAACATCGATTGCGCGTCCGCGCAGGCGGCGCTCGATACGCTTGAGGTGCCGATCGCGATCATCGACAACGGGATCGTACATCCGCCGCGCCACACGCTTGTGGATGTTGATGAGGTGCACGTCTACCACCTGGTGCCGAAAGGCACCTCGAAAGAAGCGGCGATACGCGTGCTGCTCGAGCGGCGCGGACTCACGCCGAACGAAGCGGTCGCGATCGGCGACTCGGCTACCGACGTGGAGATGATGAATTCGGCGGCGCTCGGCATCCTCGTGAACAACGCGCTCAACGACCCGAAGGTCATGCACGCCACTGATGGCTTCGACACCATCGTGGCGACCCGTGCCGAGCGAGGCGACGGTTGGGCCGAGTTCGCGCATGCATGGCTGGCCGCCAGAAGGAGCTAGCCGGATTCCCCGGGATTGCATCGCCGCTGCTCAAGGCATACAATCGTCGGTGCCCTTCGGGGCGTTGACAACGTGTTAGGCTCCGTTCCGTTAGGTGCGGCTCCTGTTCGAACATAGGCCACTGCCCGGAAATGTCGAGAGACGCCAATGGGTATAGCAGCCCTCGCCGGCTTAAGGCGAAGGATAACGTGGCTGGGCATCATTCGCCCTACGTCGGACAGTGCTCAAACCATGACGAGGGAAGGGACGCTCCGGACGCGCATCACGGCGCCCGGGCGATACGCGCGGTTCCTTCGCGCCTTCCGGCCCCTCGTCCATGCGGACGCAGGGGCTTTTCATTGTCGTCAGACCTATAGCCGTGAGAACAGGACCCTCGTGACTCCATTCAGTCCGTAGGTCCCGGCTCCCGAACTTCTGGGGGGCGCGGGACCCCCAGAGCACCTTCCGGACACCGTCCGGAGGGAGGGAGCTAGCGTGTTCTACTTGACCCGCATGTTGGGCAGGCCGGTGGTCGATGCCGCCGGTGAGACCATCGGTGCAATCAGCGACGTCGCCATCGCCACCCGCGAGGTGTTCCCCCGCGTGACCTCGCTCGCCTTCCTCGGCCCCGAGAAGACGCCGTTCATGCTGTCGTGGCGCAAGTTCGTGGAAGCCATCGACGACGACCAGATCATCCTGAACGTGACTCGCGACGCGCTGCGCTTCAGCTATCTGCAGCCCGATGAGATCTTGCTCGCGCGCGACCTGCTCAACCAGCAGATCGTCGACACGCAGGGCATGAAGGTCGTGCGCGTCAACGACCTCAAGCTCTCGGAATCCCGTCACCAGCTTCGCCTTCTCGGCGCGGAGGTCGGCATCCGCGGCATCCTTCGCGGTCTGCACCCTGCACTCGAGCGCACGGCCGAGCGAATCATGAAGCTCTTCGGCGGGACGCTCGCCGAGGACATCATCGCGTGGAACTACATGGACCTGCTCGACCGCGACCTCTCGCACGTGCAGCTCTCGGTCACGCACAAGCGCCTCCACGAGCTGCATCCGGCCGACATCGCCGACGTGCTCGAGCAGCTCTCCCCCGCCCAGCGGGCGAAGGTCTTCGAGCACCTCGACAACTCGCAGGCCGCCGACACGATCTCCGAGCTCGAGGACGCCTTCCAGGCCGACGTTATCGACGACCTCGGCAGCCAGCGCGCCTCGGACATCCTCGAGATCATGGACCCGGACGACGCTGCCGACATCATCGGCGACCTCCCCTACGACAAGGCTGAAGCGCTGCTACGTCTCATGGGCGTGGAGGAGTCCAGCGCCGTTCGCGGACTGCTCGGGTACCGGGAGAAGACCGCCGGCGGCATCATGACGCCCGAGGTCACCACGGTCACCGAAGAGATGACCGTGCAGCAGGTCATCGACCACCTGCGCGGTGAGGCGGCCGAGAACGAGAGCATCTACTACATCTACGTGACCGACGAGACCGACCACCTCGAAGGCGTCATCTCGCTTCGGGACCTCGTTGTGAGCGACCCGGAAACGCTTATCGCCGACATCGTCACCAAAGAAGTCATCACCGCATACGTGGAGGACGACCAGGAAGACGTCGCGGAGACGATGAGCAAGTACGACCTGCTCGCTATGCCGGTTGTGGATGAGACGAACAAGCTGCTCGGCATCGTCACGGTCGACGACGCCCTCGACGTGCTTGAGGAGGAGTCCGCCGAGGACCTCGAGCTCGCCACCGGCCAGCGCGCCAGGACGGGCATCACCGGTATCTGGCGCTGGGTGTCGCGCAACGGCTGGCTCGTGGTGTGGGGCGCGCTCTTCCTGCTCGCAGCGATGCTGCCGGTTCCCGGCGTCGCGCTGCTGGTCTTGTTCGCCACCATCATCCTGCGCATCGCCGAAGACGTCGCCTCGCACGCGCTCTCCCGCGTGATCGAGACCGAGGACGAGGACGAGCGCACGCCGCTGTGGCGCCGCTTCGCAAGCGACGCGGTCAGCGGAACGGCGCTGGGTGTGCTCGTCGGCCTTGTGGCGGGCGCGGTCACGTGGCTCGTGCAGGAACCGTCCGGCGTGCTCGACGAAGCGCTGCGTATCGAACTCGCGATCCTTGTTGGCCTCGTGTACGCACTCGCGGTGCTTGCGGTGTCGCTTGCCGGAACGCTCATCGCGCGTGTCGCCGAAGGAGTCGCGTCGCGCGGGCGTCGCGTCTCGGGCACCGCCATCACGGTCGTGCTCATGCTCATCGGCATGCTCGTCTTCGGCGGGCTCGCGCTCGGCGCGTGGCGCCTCCTCGCCGCCCAGGGCCTCACCGGGATGTAGCCGGATATGACAGAGCCGAAGACCAGGACCCGCAAGCGCACCGGCCTCCTCGCGCTGCTCGCCGTCATCGGCCCGGGCATCATCGCCGCGTCCGCCGGGAACGACTCCGGTGGCATCTCCACGTACTCGGTCGCCGGCGCGAAGTACGGCTACACGATGCTGTGGATGATGCTCGCGATGACGCCGTCCTTCGCGATCGTGCAGGAGATGGCGGGCCGCATGGGCGCCGTCACCGGCAAGGGGTTCTCGGCACTCATCCGCGAGCGCTTCGGCGTGCGTCCTACGTTCTTCGCGATGCTCATGTTGCTGGCGAGCAACGCGGCCACCACGATCGCCGAGTTCGCCGGCATCGCCGCAGCCATGCAGCTGTTCGGCGTGTCCAAGTACATCTCGGTGCCCATCGCGGCTGTCGTGGTGTGGCTGCTCGTGGTTCGGGGCAGCTATCGCAACGTCGAGAAGGTGCTGCTCGCGCTCTCCTCGGTGTTCATCGCCTACGTGATCGCCGCGTTCCTGGCCAAGCCGGACCTCGGCACCGTCGCGACCGCGTTCGTGGTGCCGAGGATCGTCCCGACGCAGGCGTTCATCGCGCTCGCCATCGGTCTCACGGGCACGACCATCGCCCCGTGGATGCAGTTCCTGGTGCAGAGCAACATCGTCGACAAGGGAACGACCGTGAAGGAGTGGGCCCTCGCGCGCTGGGACGTCATCGTGGGTGCGATCGCCGCGAACGTGATCGCGTGCTTCATCATCATCACGACCGCCACCGTCCTGCACCCCGCAGGCATCGAAGTCACCGGCGCCGGGGAGGCAGCGCGTGCGCTCGCTCCCCTCGCGGGTCACTACGCCGAGGCGCTCTTCGCCATCGGCCTGCTCTCGGCATCGGTGCTGGCCGCGGCGGTGCTCCCGCTTACTGCAAGCTACGCGATCTGCGAGGCGTTCGGCTGGGAGTCCGGCCTCGACCGATCGTGGAGTGAGGCGCCGCTCTTCAACGGCCTGTACACCTTCGTGATCCTCACCGGCGCAGCCGTCATCCTGCTGCCCGGGCTGAGCCTCATCGGTATCATGCTGGTCTCGCAGGTCGTGAACGGCATGCTCCTGCCGTTCTTGCTCATCTTCATGATGATCATCATCAACGACCGCAAGATCATGGGTCGACATGTGAACGGTCGCGTGAACAACCTCTTCGCGTGGACCACGATCGTCGTGGTCATCACGCTCACCGTGCTCCTGCTCGGTATGACGCTCTTCGGCATAGGCTGACGCCATACCTTAACGGACGGAAAGCCCTGTACGCGTCAGTCTCCTGCGCTATACTTCCGAGGTCGAGGGGGAGGCCACCGGCATGACCGACAGCGAGAACGTCAGGTACCTCAAGTCCGAAATGCGCTTGCGTGCACGCGCCGCTCGCCGTGCCGTCATGCCCGAGCAGCGTGAGGCCGCTTCACATGCGGTCACCGAGACACTCCTTGCCCTGCCGGAGATAGCCGAGGCACACACTGTGCTCGTCTATGGCTCCATGCCCGAAGAGGTCGACACGAACGAGCTGATCGAATCCCTCTGGAGCCGTGGTGTTCGCATCGCGCTCCCGCGTGTACGCGGCCGCCGCGACCTGCAGCTGCACTGGCACGAGCGCGATCGGGAGCTTTGCACCGGTGCGTACGGGCTGAAGGAGCCCTGCCCCGATGCACCCGAGGCGCTGCCCTCCGAGATCGACGTCGTCGTCGTCCCCGGGGTCGCATACGACCTCCAGTGCCGTCGCCTGGGGTTAGGCGCAGGGTACTACGACACGCTGCTCGCAGAGATGCACGGCTCGGCCACGACGGTCGGGGTCGCGTTCGACGAGCAGGTCGCGCGCACGGTCCCGTGCGGTGAGCACGACGAGCCCGTTGACGTGCTTGTCACACCGACGCGCGTCGTTCGACGCTAGCGCTACCAGCGCGACTTGGGAGCACCGGGCAGGTCATCGAGAAGCACGAACTCGTATCCAGCCTTTCGCAGCTCATCGATGATCCATGGAAGCGCCGTGACGGTCTGCGACCGGTCTCCACCGCCGTCGTGCAGCAAGATCACTGAACCGGGTCTCGCGGCTGCGACCACCGACTTCATGATGGTGAGCGCCTCGGCGCCCTTTCGCCAATCCTGCGGGTCGACCGTCCAGAGCACCGGTTTGAGGCCCGCGGCCTTGATCGCCTTGTAGGCAGGTCCGTCGATCTTGCCCATCGGCGGTCGGAACCACTTGGGCGTGGCACCCGTCATCCAGCGAACCATGTCGTTCTCGCTGACGAGTTCATTCTTCAGCACATCCGGTGTCGCACCCGTGAGGTCGATATGGTGGTACGTGTGGTTCCCAATCGCGTGCCCCTCGGCCACGATTCGCTTCGCAACCGCCGGCTCGCGCTTCACACGCAGGCCGACAGTGAAGAACGTCGCCGGAACCCCCTTGGTCTCGAGGATATCCAGTATCTTCGCAGTCTGGCCGGGCCACGGCCCGTCGTCGAACGTCAGTGCGACGACCTTCTTGCCGCCCCCGTTCACCCGTCGAAGCACCATGGGTGTTGCCGGCAAGACGGTCTCGCTCGCGACGACGTCGCCCGAGACCGCGCCGACCACCACGCGTTCGATGCCTGCCGAACCGGGAGCCGCCATGGTGAGCACAGCGCCCTTGCCGACAATCGTGGTGGGCACCGGTATCGCCCGCGTTTCCTCGGTAGTGGGTTCGACGGTGTCGGCTCCGGGGATGAGCTCGAGCGTGTCGCCCGGACGCACGCGCGCCTCTGGCTTCGCTTCGGCGCCGTTGACGCGCACCTCGACCTGCGTCCCACCGCCCGCAACGATCACGCGCCGATCCGCTGCCGAGAGAAGATCACCCCGGCGGACGGTGATGGGTTGCTCGGCGATGATCTCGGCTACGCTGTCGCCCACGCCGACCAGGCGCTCGCGCCCGTCGATCTGCACGGGGACACGCCCGAAGGCTCCCTGTGCCAGGAACGCGAACAGACCGAACGCCGCTACGACTCCTGCGGCCTTCAGTGCGGTGCGTGCAGTATGGGAGTGGGGGTACGCTGTCATAGCCGTGTGACTATCGCGCGATTTCGCAGAGCTGTCCACCCGTGATCTCAAGCAGTTTCGGAAGCGTCATGCGTACCATCGAGCTGGGCGTGCCGCCGGCCGGGTAGATGACTTCGAAGCGGGTCAGCGACTCGTCGATGAACACCCGGAGATCCGCCGGAAGAGCGAACGGGGACACGCCGCCGATAGCGAAGCCCGTGGCCGAGCGAACCGTCTCGGCATCTGCGAACGCGGCCGATCCGGCCTCCATGAGCGCCGCGATTGCTGCGGAATCTCCACGACGGTCGCCTGCGACGAGAGCGAGGAGCGGACGCCCGTCGGCGACGAAGACGAGCGACTTCACGATCTGGCCAAGCTCACAGCCCATGGCATCAGCGGCCATCTGAGCGGTCTTGGTCGACTGCTCGAAGTGAACGAGCCCGTCGGCAAGGCCATGGCTCTCGAGAAAGGTCAGGACACGCCCGGCCGAACCCGTACGTTTTGGCTCAACGGTACCGTTGCCCTCGCTCATGCGCTCCCTTTCTGCCTGATGTTCGGCACCGGTGTCCGCTGCGGAACCCGCAACGGAAGCCGGAGTGATTCCAGCACGACTTCGAGATTCTCGGTCCACGCTGCCAGCGAGCGCAAGTCAAGCTGCATGAGCGGCATCGTCGGGTGAGGCTTCGCCACCGTGAATCCCATTCGCAGCAAGAACTCCACGCCGACGACCGGCGAGAGCGCGTAGTCGGTATGACCCGCCGCGGCGTAGGCCTGTACGGTGCGCTCACCGCGCGTCACAAGATCGCGCAGAGCGGCCTGCATGAGCAACTTGCCCAGTCCGCGCTGCCGGGCCTCTGGCGTGATGTGCATGCACATGATGAGCGCCGCACGCTGATCGGGCGGGCCCGCAGGCATCACCTGCGCCTGTGGTACGAGCGACCCAGGCGCGTACTTGATGAAGCCGAGCACCTCGCCATCGACGACCGCGATACGCCCGCAGTCGCCCCACTCGGCGTTGACACGGTCGATCCAGGCGCGCGCCAGCTCTCTGTCGCACCGCTCACCACAGCGCGGTGCGAGCGGTTCTGCGGTCTCCCAGAACGCACAGCCCGGACATCCGGGTGGAAGCTCCTCGATAAGGCCGCCGACCAGCGGTCGGAATTTGCGCGCCACGGGCTGCACCTTCATTCGTCGTCTTCGCGCGTCATTTCCTTGAACTTGTCGAGCATACGCCGCCCGGTGCCGCTCTTGAACGACCTGCCGACCGCGATCGCCGCGGACATACTCGCGTCGTACGCCTGCTTGGCGACCTTCGCGCCGGCATCCCTGGCGACGGCGACGCCTTTGGCGGCGACCTTCGCCGCACCGCCCGAGGCCTCCAGGTCGGAATACCCTGCCGAGACGATCACCGCACCGGCATCGAACCCCTCCACAAGCTCACCAGGCACCTCAAGACGCCCGACGGCCACATCGCCGAGGATACCCGTCGAAACCCGCATCATGGAGACTGAGCCGTCGCTGAGCGCGAAGGTGACGTCATCGACCGCGCCGATGGCCCCGCCGTCTGCCGAGCGGACCGGCATTCCGCTCCACTGGACCGTCACGTCCCAACTGTAGCCGAGCAGGCGCTCACCGTCCGCTTCGGACGGGAGGGTCTTCGCGTCGAGCATGAAACCCTCTCCGCCTTGTGTCAGCAGCGCGAGCGGCACGTACATCGGCGGCCGCGCGATCATGCCTGCCACGCGCGGACGCGTGACGGACACGCCGATGGCGCGCGGATCGGAGGGATGGAACAGCACCTCGGAGACGGTACCGAGGAACTTGCCCTTGCTGCTGACTATGATCGCGCCCTCGAGCGCGGATACGCGTGGCACCAGTGCGACTCCCTGCTAACGACGAGACCGACCGCATGGCGGCCGGTCTCGGACAGCACGTCATAGAGAGAGTTTACTCGGGAAGGTCCAGTTCGGGCTCGGGATTCTTCACGGCAGCCTTCTCGACCACCTTGTCGAGCAGATCCTCGGCTTTGATCTCGGCGGTCTCAACGCCGCTCTTCACGGCTTCGCCGACCTTGTGGACGGTCTCCTTGGCGACCGGCGCGTATTCCACGACCTTGTCCTTCGCCTGCACGGAAACGGTCTCGACCTGCTCGCGCAACCGGTCGCGCGCGGCGTCGATCTTCACACGGAGCTCCTCGGCGGTCTCCGTGGCCTTCTCCTTGCCGGTCTCGTAGACGCCGGACACCTTCTCGCGTCCGGTCTCGTAGACTTCCGAGACCTTCTCGCGTCCGGTCTCGTAGAACTCCATACCCTCGCCCCAGTAGTCCTTCGCCTTCTCGGCGATGAACTCGCGATTCTCCTTGCCGGAACGCGGCGCGAACAGCAGCCCGAGAACGGCACCGACGATGCCGCCGAGCAGGAACGCGCCGAGGATGCTTTCACCTCTGCGATAGTCGTACATCACACACCTCCGTCGTCGGGCCACATCTCACGGAAACAGGCGGCTTCCGTACTTCTTCCTATACCCATCACTCTAGCCCATCGAGCGCCGCACGGGTGAGAAGCTCTACCAACTCCTGGAAAGTGACGCCGACAGCGACTGCGGCCATCGGGAGCAGGGATGTCTCGGTCATACCCGGCGACGTGTTCACTTCCAGCACCTGCGGAACGCCGTCGGCACCCACCACCATGTCCACACGACTCACGTGACGGCAGCCGAGAAGCACGTGCACCTCGCCGGCGAGCCGGACGACTTCAGCCATCACCGCATCGTCAAGCCGCGCCGGGACGTAGTACTCGGTCTCGCCGGGCGTATACATCGCCGAGAAATCGAACAGGCCCGAGAGCGCGACCATCTCCACCGGCGGCAACACGCGGAGCCCGTCCGGTCCGTCAAGCACCGAGACGGCCAGTTCGGCTCCGTCGATCCACTTCTCCACGATCGCCTTGTCGCCGTAGCTGAGCGCGTTCATGAGCGCGTTGGGCAGCTCGGCCGCCTCGCTGACGCGCGTGAGGCCCAGCGCTGAGCCCTGCTCGGCGGGCTTCACGACGAGCGGGAAGCCGCCGACGGCATCGGGAACGAGGTCGAGCGCGGTCGCCGCACCCATCTCCTTGAAGGCGGCTGTGCTGAACGTCACCCAATCGGGTGTGGGGATGCCGTTCTCGCGGAAGAGGCGCTTGGAGACCGCCTTGTCCCACGCAAGCGCCGAGGCGACCACGCCGGGCCCCGTGTACGGAATGCCGAGGAACTCGAGTACCTCCTGCACCGTTCCGTCCTCGCCGTACTTGCCGTGCAGCGCGATGTACGCAGCGTCCGGACGCTCCGAGCGGAGCGCTGGCACGAGGTCGGCGGTCACATCGAGCGGCACCACGCGGTAGCCGCGCTCGGTGAGCGCCTCGCACACGCGACGGCCGCTGCGCAGTGACACCTCGCGCTCCAGCGAGCGCCCGCCCATGAGGACCGCGATCTTCTCTTTCATGCGGACTTGACCTCCCCTTCAAGCACACCCGCGGCCTGGAAGGCGCGGTAGAGTTCCAGTCGATCCTCAAGCACTTCGGCGAGGCGACGCACACCTTCGCGGATATCGTCGGGCTCGGCGAAGCAGAATGCCAGCCGCATGCAGTTCCGGCCGCGGCCGTCGGGGAAGAACGCGTCGCCGGGCACGTACGTGACGCCCGCCTCGACCGCCTCGGCAAGAAGCGGCTTCACGTCGAGGAACGCCGGCAACTCGACCCACACGAAGAAGCCGCCCTCCGGCCGCGTGTAGCGGACCTCCGGCGGGAGGTGCTCGGCAAGCGCTTCGAGCATCGCGTCGCGGCGCTCGGCGTATGTGCGCGTCAGGTCCTGTAGCACGCGCCGCCAGCGGGTGCCCGAGAAGTACTTCTCGGCGGTGACCTGCGCGTACGCGCTGCCGCACAGGTCGGCGGCCTGCTTCGCGAGCAGCAGCTTGCCGAGGATCGGCGCCGGCGCCGCCACCCACCCGAGGCGCAGTCCCGGCGCGAAGATCTTGCTCATCGTGCCGAGGTAGATGACGTCCTCGTCGAGTGCTCGCAGCGGCTTGGCGTGCCCGCCCTCGAAGCGAAGACGACCGTACGGATCGTCCTCCACGAGCGGAATGTCGTACTCGCGCGCGAGCTCCACGAGCCGGCGGCGACGCTCGGGCGTGAGGGTCACGCCGGCGGGGTTCTGGAAGTTGGGAATCGAATAGATGAACTTCGCGCCGCGCGGGCCGAGCTCGCGGAGCTTCTCCTCGAGCAGGTCCACGCGCATGCCCTCTGCGTCCATCGGGATGCAGACGATGTTCGGCTGATATGCCGAGAACGCCTGCAGCGCGCCCAGATACGTCGGGCCCTCGGTGATGATGGTGTCGCCGGGGTCGATGAAGATCTTCGCGAGCAAGTCGAGCGCCTGCTGCGCGCCGGCCGTCACGATGAGGTCGCTCGCCTTGAGGCGCACGCCGTTCTCGGCCATGAGTTCAACGATGATGGAGCGCAGCTGCACGCGACCTTCCGAGGAACCGTACTGGAGCGCCTCGGCGCCGTGCTCGCGGATTGCGGCGGCTGCGGCGCGCGCAACGGCCTCAGCGGGGACGCGGGAGACTTCGGGCATGCCGCCCGAGAGCGAGATGATGTCGGGGCGCGATGCTGCGGCAAACAGGTCGCGTACTGCCGAGGAGCGGATGGCGCCCATGCGCTCGGCGTAACGGCCGTCCCACCTGTCGAAGACCACTCTCGCGGTACCCATCGCGATCACCCTCACCCGGAATGTGCTCCGGAAACGAAGAAACGGCCTCCCCTGGGAACAGGGCGAGGGCCGCTCGCGGTACCACCTGTCTTCACCGGGCGCCGATAGCGCGCCTGGTCTCGAGTCCGGAGGTAACGGCTCCTGGTGCACCGTCCGCTTCCTTCGACTCCCGGGAGTCGCCCTGGCGGAGAACCTGTGGAGGGGTGGCCGGACCGATGACGCCCTCTTCCCTCACGTTCACAACTGTGGTCGGCCGAGGTGGCCGAGTGTTGGGGGACACCTTAGCGCGCGGGGGGTCGAGGGGTCAAGCCGAGCAGACCGTGCGACCTCCCCGGTTGAGCGCACCACGCGCGTGCCGCATACTTCGGGCAGGCCGAAACTGCCCCGGAGGAGGCGACATGACCCGCACCAGATCGCTCCTGCGCTCCCTCGCGGGGTCGCTGCCCGACACCCTCCGCTTCGGCCACGTCCCGACGGCCCGCGACTATCCCGCGCCGATCGCCGCTGGTGCCGCTGGCAACGCGCTCGTTGGCGAGATGCTCCGCGCCGGCACGCCCTGTCTCATCACGCGGCTGGGTCTCTCGGAAGTGAGCTGTGTGAGCCACTACCGCCGCTGGCGTCGACCAGCACTCCTGAACGCCGCCTACCCACCGTACGTGCGCGAGCTCATCCATGTGAACGCCGGCGTGTTCCCCGATGACGACGGAACGCTGGACCGCTTCTCGGACCTCTACCTGAAGGCGGCGCAGGCGGCGGATGTGATGGCGGTTTGGCGCAACCGCGGTGAGGATGCGATCATCCGCGAGCGTTGCCCCGGAGCGCGACTCATCGACCTGCCGTCGCTTGAATGCATGTGCTACGAACAACCCTGGTCGGCCGAGCTTGCTGGCAAGACCGTGCTTGTCGTGCATCCGTTCGCCGAGACGATCGCGTCGCAGTACCGCGACCATCGCCGCGAGCTCTTCGCGGACCCGCTGGTGCTCCCTGAGTTCGAGCTCAAGACGCTCGTGCCCCCGCAATCCATCGCCGGCGCAACGTGCGGCTTTCCTGACTGGTTCGCAGCGCTCGACGACACGTGCGAGCGCGTCTCGGCGCACGACTTCGACGTCGCGATCATCGGCGCGGGCGCGTACGGGCTGCCGATCGGCGCGTTCGTGAAGGGACTCGGGAAGCAGGCTGTGCACATGGGCGGTGCGACGCAACTGCTCTTCGGCATCATCGGACGACGATGGGAGATCGAGTACGCCGACACCATCGTTCCGCTCGTGAATGAGCACTGGACGCGGGCCTCGGCCGCCGAGACACCGGCAGGCGCCGACTCGGTGGAGGCGGGCTGCTACTGGTAGGACGCCCTACGCGCTTGCGGGGACCTGCCGCAGGCTCAGAAGTCGGACTGTCTCGGCCTCGGGATCGGGAGCAGGGCCCGTCCCGGTCACGTAGCTCATCACCTTGCTGGCCGCCTTGATCGCGCCGAGGCACACCAGGTCGTCGTCGTATTCGAATGACACCCTGAAGATGCCGTGACCGTCTCGGCGGAAGTCCCACGAGGTCTCGCCCCGGAGCGAGCGTGGCGAGCCGGCTTTCGCCATCAGCTCCATCACGACGTGCTCGAACAGATGCGGCACCTCGGTGTCCGCGATCTCCTCGGCGAAGGTACGATCGTCACCGTTTCTGCAGGCGTGCTCCTCAAGCCCCGGCAGCAGCGCGATCGCCCGCTCGGCGATTGTGGCGTCCGATGTCGTCCTGAGAGCTTCGGCGTCGCCCACATCGACGATGACGTCGACGCGGTCGGCGCACACGGTCACGCTGTGCACCCGCATGAGTACCCCCCTACTCAGCTCTGCTAGCCGCGGTTGCGGCGTCCCAGGTAGTACGCGAGCGCGACTGCAGCGCACACGGCAGCGACGCCCACCACGATGACCTTCGTCGCCTGCTCCCCTTGCAGGTGGCGGACCTCGGCCCCGGTCATGTCCTTGATGCGCACGGCTTTGCGCCGCAGGTCCTCAACGGTGATGGGTCGCTCGGCCGGGGTCATTTCTGCATCATCCTTACTTTGATGACGATGAACACAAGCGCGCCGAGCAGGTACACGCCACCGATGGCAAGCAGAGCCCCGGGGTACGTGAGCCACTCGGCAAGCAGCAGGAAGAGCGCCACCGCGATGAAGATGAGACCTACGACGGCGAGACAGCCGGCGGCCGAGGCGGATGCGAGCGTGAGCCCGAGCTTCTGGATCGGCAGGACGATCTTCTCGCGCACGACCGCTTCCGCCTCCTGGCGGACCCAGTCGGTCGCGGTCTGCAGCAAGTCGGCTATCGAGTCGATGATCTCGCCGACGGCGTCTCTCTTGGGTTCGGCCTGCTTGGATGCGGACTTCTTCTTGGGTTCGGCCTTCTTCTTGCCGGGATCCGGCATGCGCGACGACCTCCTCGGGCAGGTGCAACGGTTCCTACATACCCTAACCGAAGACGGCCCGTGCAGCACCATAGCCGAAAAGTGCGAACGGCGCCGGGAGCTCATGCTCCCGACGCCGTCGGATCGCGCCATATGCGCGTACTACTTCACGACGCGCCACTGAATGGTGCCTACGCCCGAGAAACCGAGCGCCTTGGCGGTGCCAGGGCCGAGGTCGAACGTGCGACCCGACACGTACGGCCCACGGTCACGTACGACCGCAACGACCGTCTTGCCGCCATAGCTGATCTGCACCTTCGTGCCGAATGCCATCGTCCGATGAGCGACGACCATGCTCGTAGGAGTCAAGGTGCCTCCGCCTGCCATCGTGTGCCCGTAGAAGCCCGGGCCGTACCACGATACCTTCGCAGACCTCCAGCCCGTCAACGCCACGATCGCGGTCTTCTTCGCAGCGGCCGCCTTCCTGGCGGCCTCGATGGCCTTGAACGCCGCGAGGCGCTCGGCCTTGCCTTGAACTGTCGTCGGTGTCTTCGCGGCCAGACGGATGCCCGCGGCTGCGACGACTTCGGGGGAACTCTCGATCGAGCTGACCTTGTCTCGGACGACTTGTGCCGCACTTGTGGTTGCAAGGCGGACGCGTGCGCCCGTTCCGGTTGTTGCTACGGTTGCCGCGCTTGCGCGCTGCGTGGGGAGAAAACCGGTGCCCAATGCTGCGGTGAGTGCGATCGCGAGCGTAGCCGCGACCACCGTAGTGGGCCTCAAGAACAGACTTCGAACCTTCACACATGACCTCCGGGTCCGGTTACAGGACAGGCAGCACCCCGGGGCGAGGACATACTTCACGTGTAGACAGGAAGATGGAGAAGAGGAGCTAGCTGTCTCGACCCGGTCGCGCGGATCGGCACTACGCCGCCTAACGACCTAACAAGCACAAGCTATGCTGTTGGTGTTTGGACCGTGATCCGACTCCCGGCAGGCCTTGATGCCCGCGCACGGAGCCCTCTCTTTTCAGGGCTTCGACACCCTTAGCGCCGGTCCGACGTCACCCGCATGGGAGCAGATGACAAACGCTAAGTGGCGTCCTTCAAGCACAACAGGGAGGAACAGTAGCACAGTTCGTGCCAGAAACGCCACCCCGGAGGGTCCCCGGCGGTGTGCCGGCGATCCTCCGGGGTGATGGATCCGTTAGGGTGCGACGGTCGTCTCGGCGCTTCCCGAGAGCTGCTCCAGCGCCATGCCCAGCTCCTCGATCGCGCTGCCGTAGGCGGCCCAGTCGCCCGCCTTCTGCGCCTCGATCGCCTTCAGATACAGGTCGCGCGCAACGCCGACGGTCAGCGCGGTGTCGCCCTCGGCAGGCTTCGACGGTGCTGCCCCGAAGACGGCCGCCAGAGCACTCGTGAGATCCGGCTGCATCGCGACCGAATCGCCGTACGCAACAAGCACGCGCGTAAGCTGCGGCATCGCGGTCTGCTCGGATTGCAGATAGAGCGGCTGGATGTACACGATCGAGTTCTCGATCGGGATGACGAGCATATTGCCGAAAAGCACGCCGCTCCCGCGCTGGTTCCACAACGTGAGCTGCTGGCTGATGATCGGGTCCTGGTTCACGCGGGCGCTCACCTGCTGCGGCCCGAGCACGAGCTTCTGCTTCGGGAATGTGTAGACGATGCGTCGGCCGTAATTCTCGGGGTCGGATGATGCCGACATCCAGCCGATCATGTTGTCCTTGTTCCTCGGCGTGAACGGCATCATCAGCATGAAGTCCTCCACGGGCTCGGCCGGGAGCTTCATGAGCACATAGAACGGATCCATCGGCGCTCCGGCGACCTCACCCGGAAGCGCCCATTGGTCCTCTTTGTTGTAGAACACGACCGGATCGAGCATGTGGTACGTCTTGTAGATCTCCGCCTGCATGCGGAAGAGATCCTCCGGATAGCGCAGGTGATCACGCACGCCCTCGGGCATCTCGGAACGATCGGCGATCAGGTCGGGGTAGACCGCTCGCCACGTTGCGAGCAGCGGATCAGCCTCATCGAATGCGTAGAACTTCACGGTTCCGTCGTATGCGTCCATCGTGATCTTCACCGAGTTGCGAATGTAGCTGATCCCGCCGATGCGTTCCGAGTATGGGTAGCGGTCGGATGTCGTGTACGCATCTATGATCCACACGAGCTTGCCATCGATGATGGTCGCGTACGGATCGCGATCGAGGGTGAGGAACGGCGCCAGCTCGCTGATCCGCTCGGTGAGCGATCGACGGAAGAGCACCTTGCTCTCGGGCGTGATGTAGCTACTGAAAAGCAGCTGCGGTGCCGAGAACCGAAGTGCGAACGCCGCCCGGCGCACGATGCCGCCGACAGGGATACCGGTCGCTCCCTCATATGATGTGGTGGCGTTCTGGTCACCGACGGGATAGTCGAACTCGTCGATCTGGGTCGCGGCGACCACGTAGTTCGTGGTGAGCTCACCGTAGTAGACGGCTGGCCGGTCGACCGTGAGGTCCGTCGTTCCGGTCGGCGGGATGTCGCGAACCATGAACTTCGGCAGCCCCTGCCCGCTCGACTCGTTCACCGGACTCACGACAGCGCCGTAACCGTGTGTGTACACGAGATGCTGGTTAACCCACGTCTTCGCCTGCTCGGCAAGCTGATCGATGTTCATCTCACGCAGCGACACGAGCACCTGACGGCGCTCACCGTCGATCGTGTAGCGGTCGACATCGACGTCCACGAAGTCGTAGTACGGGCGGATGCCCTGCAGCTGCTTGTACGACTGCGAGACGATGGCCGGATCCCACAGGCGAACGTTCTTGATAGTGTCGCTGTCGCCGGCCACAGCCGAGGCGGTCAGGCTCTCCTCGGCGGGGAACGGGCGCACGACGACATCCTCCAGCTGGAACGCCTTGCGGGTCATCGCGATGTTGCGCTCGAGGTACGGGGACTCCGCAGCGACCTCGTTCGGCGAAACGCGGAACTGCTGCACCGCCGCAGGATAGATGCCGCCGACGAGGACGGAGGCGCCGACCCAGACGCCGAGCGCAATCGCCGGAAGCCGCCACCCTTTGAAGCGGATGTTGACCATGAGCAGGAGCCCGGTGACGATCGCGATGACGATCAGGATCTGGTACGCCGGGATCTGTGCGTGAACGTCGGTGTACGAAGCACCAATGACCTGGCCCCGCGGCGAGAAGTTGAGCTCGAAGATGTCGAGCCAGTACTTGAATCCCTGCACCACGATCATGAGACCGCCGAGTACCGACAGGTGCGCCTTCACGTGAGGGTCGAACCCCTTGAGCCGTGCCCACGGCCGGATAGCGCCGGTGAGCACGTGCACGACCGCAGTGACGACGAGCGTGAATGCGAGCGCACCCATCAGCCAGTCGGCCGTCGTGCGCAGGGCTGGCAGCGTGAAGAAGTAGAACGACAGGTCCCGCCCGAACTGCGGGTCCTTCTCACCAAACGGAACCGCAACCATAGCCAGCCGGAACACGGACCACTGGGAAGCCATCGCCGCGCCGGAGATGAGCGCCGCAACCGCGCTGATGGCGACGAGAGCCACCCCCGAGACCTTCTCCAGCACGTCGCGGACCTGCTGGAGCGCCATCTCGAATCGAAAGCCGACTTCATCGGTCGCGCGAAGAACGACCTTGGGAGCCATGCGGCGCGCGATGAGAACATTCGCGTACAGGATCACGAAGAAGAGTGCGAAGAAGGCGACGCCCGTCACCCAGCTCGAGGTGATCCGGGTCCAGAAGACGCCGGACTGTCCGAGATCCGAGTACCAGAGCGCATCGGTATAGAACGTCGCCACGCCGCCAGAGATCGCGAACAACAGCACGATGACGCCGATAAGGATCGGGATCACCGGACGGTTGCGTCGATCGTTCGTCGGGGTTATGTCAGCCATGATTCCTCCGGTCAGATCGCGCCGCACGAAGCGGCGTCACAGAAAGTCCGAGACCTCCACGTTGAGGCCTGCCGGGTCGATGCAGCGTTCTATCGTGCGCTTCTCACCGTCCTCCGAGAGGTCGATGTCGGTCGGTGCCGTCAAGTCACCACTCGGCCCGGCGATGACACGGACCCGCGGCAGCGAGACATATCGCGGGTTAGGCGAAACGACGATGGCTGTCTCTCCCGAGCTGAGCAGTACGACCGAGCGTGGCGGGTAGAGCCCCATTAGACCGACGAAGATGCGGACGAGCGTGGGGTCAAGAGCCGCATCGGCGTTCTTTATGAGGGTCAGTATGGCATCATCCTGCTGCCGGGGCGCGCTGTAGGTGCGCTGCGACGTCATCGCGTCGTAGGCGTCTGCAACGGCGACGATCCTGCTGGCAAGGTGCTGCCTGCGCGGCGGCACCCGCTGCGGGTAGCCGGTGAGGTCGTAGCGCATGTGGTGCTCGAGCACGATCACCGTAGCGGCCTTATCCAGGCCGGGGGTAAGCGCGGTGTTCTCGGCGCCGAAGATGGGGTGCTGGCGGATCTGCGCCCACTCGTCGGATGTCAGCGGGCCCGGCTTGTTGAGCACCTTCAGGTCGACGGTCATCTTGCCCACATCATGCAGGAGCGCGCCGGTTCCAAGCGTGGAGAGGAACCGGTAGTCGTGGGTGATCATCGATCCAAGCGCGAGCGACAGGATCGCGACGTTCACCGAGTGATAGAACGTGTATTCATCGAAGCTCTTGAGACCCGTCAGCTCGAGCGTGGCGTATCTGCTGTTGAGCA
>RCMX01000006.1:491442-648325 GCA_004348925.1 Actinomycetota bacterium | reverse complement strand
ATCAGGCTTCGAACGGTGCCCTTCACGCGCGGCACGTTGATGACCTGGCTCGAGCGGATCAGCCGCTCAAGCTCTCGCATGAGCTCCAGCGCGTTCGAGTACGCTGCACGCGCCAGCTTGCCGCTGTCCTCCTGCCTGATCTCTGCAGGTTCACGGTAGACCGCCACGTCGCTGACCGTGATGTGCTCGAGCCCGGCTGCGACCACCATCGCGGCTACCCCACCCCGGGCGACGACATCCTCGGGATCGGTGCTGATGATCTTCGCGAAGCGCTGGATCTCGCCCCGTTTCACGCCCTGACGGAACACCACGTTGCCCGCACCGATCGCCGTCATGTCGCGGATCAGCTGGTCGAACAGCACGCTGTCCTCGGCAAGGAGCTGCTGTCCGAGCAGCAGCTCGTCCTCAAAGAACGTGAGCGGCACATCGACGCCCTCGTCGTGGAAGTGGCCGAGAACAGCCGCGAACTCGTCGATCGCCTGTCCGACGGCGGGATGCTCCTGCGGGTAGAATCGCTCGGCCCGTCGAAGCGCATAGAGTCTGGCGAGCACGTCTCGCGCGCGCCGCACCTGCTTGGCCGAGAATGCGGCCGTGGGTCCCGCGGGGTTCCCACTGGCATCGGTGATCACATCGCGCGTGAAGTCGGCGCCAAGGGCGCCGGCCGCTTCACGAATGATGTCCGGGGAGGAGTCGTCGACCATCACACACCCCCGTTCGCAGCTTCGGCGATGGCGGCGAGCGCGGATTCCGCAGCGGTGCGGATCTCCTTCACGCGACCGGACCGCAGAATCGCGCGGCGCCCGGCAAGGTCGGTCAACAGCGGGATCGCCTCGGTAGCGCCGATGCGTCCAAGCGCCTCGATGGCCTCCACGCGAGGCGGCACATCGCGATTGCCTCGGCCATCACCGCGGGCGACGGCCATGAGCGCCTGCGCTGCACCGCGTGCGCCGACCACACCGAGGTAGCGGGCGGCAAGCTGCACGTTCTGCGCATCCGAATCGCCGAGCGAAGCCGCCAGCATCTCATCGGCCATGCGGTCCCGGATGTTGGAGAGCGCTCGGATCGTCTCGCGCCGCACACGCGCATCGTTGTGACGTAGCGTGCGCTCGAGGAACGGAAGCGTATCGGCACCCCTCGTCGAGCCGAGGATGCTGACGACGTTGCGGACGAAGTACCAGCGGGGGTCGCTCACACGCTCTCCAAGCCGCTGCACGTGGCCGGGCGCCAGGTCGGTCACCAGATCGACGAGCGCCTTGCGTGCGGACATGTCCGGCTCATCGGCAAGCACCTCGAGCAGTGAGTCGATCGTCTGTCCGCCGAGTACGCTCAGGAGCCTGCGGCATGTCGCATGCTCCGGCGAGTCTGCCGAGAACACCCGCATGGCCCGGGCGATCAGCCGGATCTGCTTCGGCTCCGCCAGGCTCTTGAGCACCTGGAGCACGCGCTCCCGCTGCGGTGCAGCCAGGTCGTCCTCGTTCGAGAGCGCGAGAAGCGCCGTAGCAGCATCAGCGGCGATCTCGAAGTCGCCCCACTCGATCAGCATGCCAAGGTTGTCTTCGACGATCGCGAGGATCGATCCGAACACGTCGGATCTCCGCTCGAGCGTGGCAAGCGTCACGAGGGCGGCGATGACCTCCCCGTCGGAGACGTTCGCGAGCGCTTCTTCTCGCAGCGCGCGCAACTCCGGATCGTTCTCGTCACTCGCAAGATCCCGCGAGGGGGCAAGGTCGATCAGCTTGAGCACGCTGTCGATCTCCTCGTCCTTCGTCTCTTTGGTCTCGCGCACCACATGGATGTGGGTTGGCAGCGCCTGTTCGATGATCTGATCGACCTCAGGGGTCGCAAGGCCTGCTGCTGCCAGCGCCTGCCGCGCAGCTGCGGAGACGTCGTCCTTGGCCGCCATCGAGATGAGCGCCAGATTGCGCAGCGCGCGCGAGATGCCGTCGCGGCTGACCGGGTCGGGACCGAGTCCCTCGGCGAGCGCACTGCAGACCTCGTTGAGATCGAGCTGCCGAATGACCTCCGCGATCGCATCATCGATCCGGGCGTCGGCGAGAAGGCGATCGACGAGGAGCTGGTGGCGGGTCTCGGGGTCGAGTCCCATGACCGCCTCGGCGATCGACCGGAAGAGCGCGTGGCGATCCTCGGCAAGCTCGCCGTTCGCGAGTCGGGCCATCGTAGCGACTCGCTCGGCAAGCGCGGCCGCCGGTCCCGAAGCGGCCCGCGCGAGCGCGATGTCGGCCAGGTACCGATTGAGCAGCCTGGGGTTGGCGACGAATCGCATCAGCAGCCGCTGCTCGCGAGGCTTGATGCCGAAGCGATCACCGAGCAGCTCGTCGATTCGCCCGGTGTCCGGTGGCCAGGGCTCGCCGGCGACCGGGAGTTCCTCCAGGTCCTCCGGGATCTCGGCGTCCACGATCTTCGTCGACACCGTGCTCACGGTGATGCCGTCGACGCTCCGATCCCAGAGACGGGCTTCGAAGCCGCCCGCCGATTCGATGTCCTCCGGGCTCTCCAGAAGCACGCCGAGGAACGCCGTCACTTCCTCCTCGTTCACGCCTGCATGGAAGCGGATGTCCGAGAGTTTGCGGCCGTAGAACTCGCGTGCGAAGGCCGAGAAGGCCGGCTGCCCGGGAAGAATCGGCAGCGACTCGAAGAACAGCCCGTCGCGCGCCACCACGAGCCGGACACCCGAACGCTCACGCAGCTGCAACCGAAGCGCGCTCACGACCTCGCGCGCGTTCTCGCGTGGGATCGTGCTTGTCGGCGGATAGAGCTTGACCGCCTTGTAGGTGACCAGCAGCTGCTTCACGAGGCCTTCGATGGCGGCCGGTGCGCGCTCGCCTGATGTCTTGGCTTCCGCCACGCCAGAAATCCTCCCGCATCCATGACCCGAGACTCGCCCTCCGTCTTTGATTATGCCCTCTAGCGCCCTCCGGTGCTATCATCGCGCCCATGGAGACCTCTTCGGCACGCATACTGCTGGCGTCCGCGTCGCCGCGACGGCGACGGCTCGTCGGCTGGCTCGGCCTCGTCGTCGACGTGACCTCGGTCGACACTCCGGAGGAGCTCGACTCGCCGCTGGCTGCCATTCCCGCACGACTCGCCGCCTCCATCGCCGCCGAGAAGGCCCAGGCGGCCCGCACGGCCGGAGAGCGTGAGCGCCTGGTGCTCGCGCTCGACACGATCGTCGTGGCGGACGGCGAGGTTCTCGGCAAACCGACGGACCTAGAGGATGCGTACGCCATGCTGCGGGCGCTCTCGGGGCGCACGCACAACGTCGTGACCGGTGTCGCCTTTCTGGAGCCGGGCGCCGACGCGCCCAGGACCTTCGCGGTGACAACCCGCGTGCAGATGCGCAAGCTCTCCGACGACGATATCGACGCCTGGGCCGAGAAGGGCGAGCTCATGGGATGCGCGGGTGCGTACAACATCGAGCACCACCTCGCGTCGGTGGCGCTTGACGAGTGCTACCAGAACGTCGCGGGCATGCCGCTGTGCCACCTGCATGCGGCGCTCGCCTCCGGCGACATCGCGGCCGCCCCCGACGGCCTGACATCGCCCGTCGCCGCCTGCGATGCTGCGCTCGGCCGTCGATGCGCTCTCGGCCCTTCGCTCGTCCGCTAGCGACGTACCGCCGTCACGATCATCGATTCATCGTTCCCGGCATCGAGCTCGCGACCCGTGTGGTCGCCGAGGAAGCGCACGTCGTCGAATCCTGCGCGCGCAAGCTCGGCCGCGATGAGCGCCGGCGGCATCGCGAAGTGAAGCGAGCGTCGCGTGCGCAGGGTCCAGCCGCCGGTCGGGTCGGCCTCGAGCGTCTTCGGCCAGCTCTCGATCGTGTGCGCGCCCACGCGCACCGCTGGATCGCGCACCACCGTCACGAAGTCGAACAGCACGCCGTCGCCCGCGGGCGTGTAGTCGAGCAGCCGCAGGAAGAACTTGTCGCCGCCGGGGGTCTCACGGAAGACGGGGCTCATGGTGCGAACGCGTTGCGCGATCAGCCGCTCGTGATTCAGGTAGTGCAGCACGAGAACACCACCGGACCTGAGTGCGGCCGAGAAGTCCTCAAGCGCCTCGCGCAACCCCGCGAGCGAGCGCACGTGCGGGAGCGCGTTGCCCGTGCAGGTGACCGCGTCGACCTGCCCGCCGAGCAACCCCGCCAGCTGCCCGAAGCCGCCTTCGATGATGCGCAGGTCGCTGCCGGCAGCCTCGGCGTTCTCGCGAGCGAGCGCAAGCATGTCCTCACTCGGATCGACGGCAGTCACATCGAGTCCCCACGAGCCGAACATGATCGCGTGACGTGCGCTGCCCGCGCCGACGTCGGCCACAGAACGGACCCCGTGTGCCGAGAAGAGCTCTCGGAAGAACGGGCCCTCGCGGGTCAACCGCCGGTCCCAGTCCACGAGCTCGTCGTACTCGCGCTCCTCGTTGTGCTTCGCGTCGAACACGTCAGTCATCCAGACGGTAGATGCGCACGGCGTTGCCGCGCAGCACGAGATCACGGTCGCGGTCCGAAAGCCCGAGTTCCTCGAGCGTGCGAATCTGCTGGAACTTGATCCACTTCCGGTACTGCGCCGTGGTGCCCGAGTCGGTGCCGAAGAGCACGCGCTCGGGACCGAACGCCGTGAGCGCTCGGTCGAACACCTGCGAAAGTGTGTAGCCGTGCGGGTCGTAATCCATCCAGTTGTTGGTTCCCGAGGAGTCGAACGACACGTTCTTGCACTGGTAGCCGAGTCGGAGCGCCTCATGGAGGTACCCGGCGCCGAAGTGCGCGATCACGAACGGCATGTCGGGGTAGTCGCGCGCCACGGGCGACAGGTCCGTCGGGTCCGCGTAGCGAAGGTCGCCGGTGGGGTCGACCGTCACGCCGTAGTGGATGCAGATGGACGCACCAAGCTCGGCGGCTCTTGCGAAGAACGGACGACATGCCGGGTCCGAGAGGTTGAAACAGCGATTCACCGGAAGCAGTTTCACGCCTTTGAAGCCTGCCGCCATCTCGCGCTCCAACAGCGCGGGCGCGTCGGGCGTGCGCGGGTCGATATTGCAGAGCGCCGCCACGCGGCCCCCCGACGCCGCGATGAAGTCGCGCGAGTACTGCAGGTCCGGGAGCACCGACATCACGACGGCCTTCGCTACGCCGGCGTCGTCAAGCCGCTCGGCGTACCATGCGGCCATCCCGGCAGCGTCGAGATCCGGTAGCGTCTCCTGCCTGCGACCGAACTTGCCCTCCTCGAGCGCCTTCTTCCAGCGCGGATTTGCGTCCGGATCGCGCTCGACGAACTCGCGGAAGAGCGGCAGCGCGAACATATGGACGTGTGCGTCGACAACGTCACCCGGACGGGTGACCGGCGGCGAGTCTCCGACAGTCCTCACGTCGCCCACTACCCGACCTGCGGGGTCGCGGGTTCCTCGGGAACCACGATCGCCAGAATGATGTACGCCACGATCGCCGATCCGAAGTTGCCGAGGAACACCAGGGCAAGAAATGCCACCCGCAGCAGCACAGCATCGATACCGAAGTACCTCGAGAGTCCGCCGAGCACACCCGAGACCCACTTGTCGCTGCGCGAACGATAGAGCCTGGTTCCCTTCGCGGGCATAGTGAACTTGGCTCCGCGCCCCGCGAGCACGATCACCACGATACCGATGAGCACCAGCGCCACCGCTCCGCGCGATGCCCGCACAAGATCCCACGCCGCGTAGAGCGGCTCCGGTACAAAGCCGAACTGCCTCGCCATCAGCCAGCCGCCGACGACCACCAGCGCACCACCGATGATGAGAAGCGGCCCGTTCTGTTCGTTGCGTCCGTCAGACATCATGCCTCCTAGTAGAACTCGATTCGAACGGTACTGATGCCCGCGTCGAGCGTGATGTCCCAGAAGTCGAGGTTCTCCGAGAAGCCTTCAGTCACGTACACGTCCTTGCCGCCGCTCTCCCTCACCGACGAGAGGCCGGCCGGCTTGGTCACCGAGCTGAGGCCTTTGTCCACGCGAAGGCGGACGTTCTCACCCTCCTTGATACGAAGCGTGAACGTCGAGACGCCTGTGTCGACGAGCACCGGCACGCCACCGTCGGCCATCTTCGCATCGACTGCGCCGAGCGTGAGCATGCCCTTCGAGACGCCGGCCTTGACGATGACGGCTGCGAGCGACAGCTCGCTCAGGTCCGCATCGATCTGACTCACACCGCCGTCGATCGTAAGATCCCAGGTCACCGCGCGATCCAGCTTCACGTCAAGTCGCGCGTTGTCGCGCGGGGCGACCCAGTTGCCGTTCCCCATCCCGACCGTGACGTCCGCGCCCTTGGGGGACGAGCTCACGTCGAAGACGGGCTTGAACGGGCTTTCACCGGACGCGCTGACCAGGTCAGACCCATCGGCGATGGTCAGTGTTCCGACGCCGCCACTCACTCGAGCGACGCCCGTGACCACGTTCGGATCATGCCGCGTCGAGTTGTCGAACGGCTCGGCATTGGCCGAGGAGGACATCGGCGTGAGCACGAACGGTCCCCAGGGGCTCCAGCTGCCGCCGTTCGTGGGCATCGCGAAGACACCCCACGCAAGACCGGCTATCACGAGCAGACTCGAAAGCACCCGCAACCAGGTGTTGTCGGTACCCCGGCCGATGACATCGATGCCCGCCGAGATCAGCAGCAGCGGCCACAGCGACAGGATATTCCACCACACCCCCCAGGGAATCACGCCGAACGTGTTCCCCAGGAAGACCAGTCCGACAGCGATGACGGTGAGTCCTTCCGCGATTCGTTTCAGCTCCATCAGCGACGCGCCCCCTTGATGAGTGCGCTGATGCCGACCGCGATGATGATGAGTGGCCAGAAGCGCCACAGGTCGATGCCAGGCAAGAACTGGTTCGCCAGCAGCAGTCCGCCGATCAGGATAAGCGCCACGCCGAAGCCGACACCGCCCCGGTGCTCGTGTTCGACCGGAGCCGGTGGCGTCCAGCTGTGCGTCGCGGGTGTGACTGACGGCGCGTTCGCCGGTTCGGACACGGACTGCGGCGGCGGAACGACCTCCGGAGCGCTCGGTATCCCACTGTCCTTCGGCTCGTTGGTGTCACTCACAAGAACCCCTCCTTGTTCGCTCACGTTCGTCGGAACCCCCGTCCCGACGGGCTCCTCGGGAACGATGATCGCCATGACGAGATAGGCGATTCCGATACCCCCCTGCGTCACTATGCCCAGCAACACAACGCCTACGCGCACGAGTGTGGGGTCCAGCGAGAAGTACTCGGCAATGCCGCCGCAGACCCCTGCGATCATTCGATCGCTACGGCTCCTATACAGCGTCCGCTCCATGAGATCCTCCGTGCTTCGTCTCGTCGATGTGCGTCCGGACGACGCGCAGCCGCGCGATCCTCCGTCTTCGCACCGCCTCCACTTTCACGTTCAGTGACCCGTGGACCACGACCTCGCCGGGAACGGGTATGTGCCCGAGTTCCATCAGCACCCAGCCTGCGATGGTCTCGTACTCGTCCGATACCGGCACATCAAGGCCGAGCATCTCGCGGGCCTCTTCCACCGACAGCTGACCGTCGACCACCCACTCATCGGGTCCGAGTGTCGTGACGTAACGACGCTCCTTGTCGAACTCGTCGGCGACCTCGCCGATGATCTCCTCGACGATATCCTCGATCGTGACCAGCCCCGCCGTGCCTCCGTACTCGTCAACGACGACCGCAAGATGGTTGTGCGCGCGCTGCATGTCGCTGAGCATCGCAAGGATCGGCTTCGTCTCGGGGACGAACACGGCCGGTCGCATGAACCGGGTGACCGCGCTGTCCATGTTCCCCGCCGAAGCAGGCCCGACGAGGTCCTTCAGCAGCACGATGCCCACCACCGAGTCAGGATCATCGTGATAGACGGGCAACCGCGAGTAGCCCGAGGTTTGGAACATCGCGATCGCTTCATGCACCGTGGAGGTATCCTCGAGCATCGCCGCATCCACCCGGGGCACCATCACTTCTTTGGCGACGGTGTCGCCAAGCTCGAAGATCTCGTGGATCATCCGCTTCTCTTCTTCGAGCAGCGTGCCCTGCTCGGTCACGAGGAGCTTTATCTCCTCCTCGGTCACCCCGGGCCGCACCGACCCGGGCGTGACCCCGAGCAGGCGCGCGACGCCGTCAGTCGAGCGCGAGAGCAGCCAGATGAGCGGTGCCGTCAGCCGCTGGAGCAGTGCGATCGGTCCGGCAACGGCCTTGGCGACACCCTCGGCGCGATGCAACCCAAGCCGCTTGGGAGCCAGCTCGCCGAACACGAGCGTAAGGTACGAGATGACGATGGTCACGAGCAGGATCGACAGGCCGCCGGCGATGTTGGTCATCCAGCCGAACCCAAGACCGCGCAACCACGCCGCCAGCGGAGTCGCAAGCGTCACCGCTGCGGTCGCCGACGCACCGAAGCCGACAAGCGTGATGCCGACCTGCGTGGCCGCAAGGAATCTCGACGGGTCGCTTGTCAGCGCAAGTACGGCGCGTGCCTTCGACGAGCCCTCCTCGGCTTCCGCCTGAAGCGCGGCACGACGTGCGCTCACCAGCGCGATCTCGGCGGCAGCGAAGTAGCCGTTCAGGACGACCAGCACCGCCACGAGGAACATCTCTCCGATGTATGCATCCATGCCGATAAGGTTACCGTAAGTCGGCGGCCCGAAACGACGTCATGTTCTTGAGCATGGCGGTTCTTCGGCGTGGGTTTACGTGAGCGGAGCGTTAGAGGAGAATCCTGCAAGGTCGCGGTGAATCCCTGGGGGTGAGGGCACGGTGTCAGACGAGCAGGTCAAGCGCGCGGTCGATACTGTTGTTCGCTCTCTTGCGACTTCTGCCAAGACGCTACGGCTCTACCCTCCCTCCAGCCCGATCCCGAGACAGACCGCCGAAGCTGCGCTTGAGGCGCTCAACTCCTTCCTGGTAGACGAACCTGTTCTCACGCTCACGGTCGCTCGCGAGGGGTTCTCCTTCCGGAATTCCGCCGTGAACGCACCCGGCTCAAGCGAGCTCGCCGACATGCTGACACGCCATGGCGTGGCCGAGATGAGCGTCCTGCCCGGCGCGGGCGTGGACGAGCTCATCTCGTTCGTGAGCGCCGTGCTCAGGGACCCGCTCGAGGTCAGGGAGGCTGGTGGCATGGGCGCCGTGCTCGCCGCCGGCGGCGTCGAGTGCGTCAGGGTGTCAGATGTCTCATTGACCGTCGCCGAGCTCGAACCGCTCGACCAGGGCGATGACATCGACGAGTTCCTTCGTGAACTCGCGAGCGACCCTGACAAGCTCGCGCTCTGGCTCGCAAGCGCCACGTCGGGAGACCCCGCGGCACTGGCGGAGGGGCTCACGGAGCTCGCCGGCGCCGTTGGGGCGGAGGGTATGGACCGCCTCATGGCTTCGCTTTCCTCGGCGTTTCTGAAGCAACAGCCCGACGGACGAGACGCGCTCATGGGAGTCTCGGTCAAAGACACCGACATCAGATCGCTCATGAGCGGGGTGTTCGGATCGATCGGCACGCAGGATATGGCGCAGTCGCTTGCAGGTGGGATGTTCGGCAAGAACGTGCTCTCCATGTCGAATATGCTGGCGAAGCTGCCGCTTGGAGAACGCGTCTCGGAGATACTGGCCGAGGTCAAGCCGCTCCTGGCGTCGGCGGGGCACACCGCGCGTGAGATGGCGTTCCTCGATCACATGTTGGAACTCAGGGAGAAGGCGGAGCCCGAGTCTCCCCTGGTCGAACAGCGACCTGACTACACGAAGGTCGCACAAATCGCCGAGGTCCGCCCGGAGGAAGTCGAGAAGGCGCGCGGCGAGGTCCAATCATCGATGACCAAGATGAACACGCGAAGCGTGACCACGATGTTGCAGCTGCTCGACCAGCAGGAGGACTTCGCCCTGTACTGCAAGACGCTCGACGGGCTCGCCTCGATGGTGCCGGCCCTGTTCGAGATGCGCGATTTCCGGCTGGCCGACCAGGTCCTATCGGAGCTGGCGAGTCGCGAGGCCCGCACAGACCAACCATGGCCCGAGCTGACCGAGAAGCTTCGCGGCGCGATTCGCAAGGCAACGGGTCCGCGGTCGATGTCGGCCCTGCTGCATGCACTCAGCGACGACCCTTCGCTCATGCCAGCAGCGCGCGATACCCTCCGACGCACCGGCGCACCGGCACAGACCGCCTTCTTGCACGAAGCCCTCAATGTTCGGGACTCGGATGGGCTTGCCATCGCAGGGGATGCGCTCGGGCGCCGTCTGCTCGATCTCCTGGTCGCAGAAGCGCCTCATGCCCAGTGGTTCAACCTCGCGCCGATCGTGCAGCGCCTCGCCACCGAAGGCGATCCGCGGTCCAGCCAGACGGTGGATGCCATCCTGCGGAGGCCCGACGAGCAGTCCCGACAGGAAGCCGCGAAGGGGCTCGCCGGCGCCGGTACGGCGATGGCGGTTCGCCAGCTCGCTTCGCTCACCCGTGACCCGAGCCCAGAGGTCGCGCTCGTCGCGATCCGCGCAGCGGGGCGCTCGGTAGCGCCAGGTTCAGCGAGCATGCTCGGCGCCCGATTCGATGAGCTCGACTGCGACGGCAAGGACTTCACCGCCTGTCGTGAGATCATCAACGCGCTCGCGCGCTCGGCGGATCCGGAGGCGAGCGACGTGTTGTCCCGGATCGCCAGGCGAAAGGCGCTCATCAAGCGCGGTCACTTCGCCGAGATCAACGATCTCGCCGGTCAAGCACTGCGGGCGCGCAACGCCGGGGGTGACCGCTGATGGAAGAGCGAATCGCTCTGGAGATGATCACGGCGCTCTCTGCCGCCAGGAAGGCGACGCACCTCTACCCGCCCGCGCACCCGAAATACCAGCAGGCGGTCGCCGAGCTCACCGCTGCCGTGCATGCCTGCGTGGTTGATGGGCCCTTCACGCTCAACGTACATCTCGGCAGGTTGTATCAGGATAGCCGCGTACTGTCATCGGACGTGTCCGGATCTCACGCGATCGCCGAGGCACTCGAGGCGCACCGCGTCGAGAGCATCACATTCAATCCCGACATCTCCGAGCACGATGCGATCACCTTGGTGGAAGTCCTGTCGATGCGGCCGTCGCCCGGCCTGGATGTCGCCGAGGAGCTGGAGCGGCGCGGCGCCACTTCGATCGCCATCGCCGCATTCATCGACGAGGATGCGGCCGAAGCCGAGGAACGCGATCGCATCCGCGAGCAGGACCGCGCGCTGTACAAGCGCCTCCTCGGCGTCCTGCGCACATTGACCGCGCGTATCCAGCAAACGGGCGACCCGAACGTCGGCGAGGCGGGGATGGTCGTCGAGGGTATCCTCGCGCGACTGATGGACGACAGCGCCGCGGTTCTGGGTCTCGCGACCATGAACGGCCAGAGCGAGTCCAGCCTCTTCCACTCGATCAACACGATGATCTATGCGCTTGTGGTGGGCAACGAGCTCGGCATTCCCGAGGAAGGGCTCACATCGCTCGGTGTTGCGGCGCTACTGCATGACATCGGGAAGGTGGCGTTCGATACCGATGATCCGGCGCAGGTGGAGCAGGCGCGTTACCTGCATCCTAAAATCGGCGCGGACATACTCTCGCGTCTGCCCGAGCAGGATAGGACGCCGATGCTCGTGGCGTACGAGCATCACATGGCTGCCGATGGCTCGGGGTATCCGGAACGTGAGCCCGGGTATGTGACACACCCGTACAGCCGCATGGTGGCCATCGCCGACCGATACGACCGTCTCACGACGGTCAAGCCGGATGGATTCGGCATGACGCCGGACCAGGCCGTGATCCAGCTGCTGCGAGATACCGCCACGATGCTTGACCAGACACTGACGCGGCTCTTCGTGAAGGCGCTCGGCGTCTTCCCGATCGGCTGCGTCGTTCGGCTGACCGATCACTCCGTGGGCGTCGTGTGTGCGCGGGGAGCAGACCCGCTTCATCCGAGAGTGCGGTTGATGTACGACGCAGACGGGCTGCAACTCGAGTCGGAACGCGAGCTTGAGACCGCGGAGGCGCAGGTCGGCATCGTTGAGATCGTGGATCCGGAAAGCCTGGCGGTGACGGTCTCGGACCACCTCTAGCGGGATCTACGCTCCGACGTGTGGGTTGATCTTGTGCAACACGAGGGCTATCAGGGCGAGCCGACGACCCCGGTCCTGGCAGCTGTCCACGAACGCACTGACCGTCTCGCGCATCTCGGGGGTTGGTTTGTACCGGATGAGCCCGCCTGCGAGCGCAACGATGCGACCGTCTGCAAGGGCGTCTATCTCCGGCTCAAGCTCCTCGATGCGTCTGCCAAGGCGTGATGCGAGGCCCTCGATGTCAAGAACAGCATCGGGGTTGCGGTGAAAGAACACCAGGATGTCCCACGTCAGCAGCGAGCGGACGTGCTTATCCACGAAGGACATGACGGAGGGCCCGAGAACCCCTTCCAGGTCGTACACCCGTCGCCTTCCTCGAAGTGGAACAGAACCAGTCCGCGAGTCAGCGCACCGACCTCGTTCGGGGACCGTGCGTGCTCCGTGTCCCCACTGCACAGTGCGCGCCGCCAAGTGCTGGCTTACACACGGTGCAAGTGTATCGCATGTTGCAGAATTCGCCAGAGGAGCAGAATGAGCGGCATCTAGCCCAGCATGAACGGATGCCTGTTCTGACGAACGGACTGACGAGCGGCGATGCCACTAAGCTCGCAATTCGCAGATCCGCTGCATCCTCGCAGCAAGGAAGAACAGCAGCGCAGCAATCGCCATCGGCCCTATCAGGACGCCCGTCATGACCCACCAGACGCCGCCCTCCCAGCCGGAAGCGATGCCCCACACGACCGTGCCAACCGTCCCACCAAGCAACACAGCAGCCGCAAGGTTCTCGTAGAACCACCCGATTGCGAGAGCGCCGGCTGCGATTGCGAGCGGGATGAGCGCGGTTTGCGCGGCACCGAAGACGCCCTTGTCCCGATAGCCGAGGTCCATACCTAGAACCGCGGCGATCCAGAACACTCCACCCCCGGCGACAAAGATCCGTGCCGCCAGCCGCTCGAAGTTCATTTCCTCGGACTTGCAGACCTTGGACATGAGCTCCATGTGATACTCCTCGCCGATCACGGGGCCAGAATCAAGGAGTATCTACCCGTTTGGCCCGTATCCAGCGAACAGCTCGTAGGAGACCGACTCGGAAGGCAGGCCGAGGTCCGCCACGACGCGCTTCATCGCATCCACCATCGGAGGCGGCCCCGCGACGATCCATGGACGCCCCGCCGGCTCCGCGACGTGCCTGCGTACCAGGTCAGCCGTGATGAAGCCCGACTCACCGTGCCAGTCGACGCCGGGGTGATCGAGCGTCTCCACGTACAGAAGCGTACCGGCCTCGGCGTAACCCCTGAACTCCTCGCCGTACGGTATGCAGCTCTCGTCCCGGTTGCCGTAGATAAGCGCGATGTCCAGCCCGCTCGATCGCTGCATCGCATCCCGGATGATGCTGTGCGCCGGCGTGATTCCCACCCCACCCGTCAGAAACCCGATGCTGTCCGCACCTTCGGGAACGCCGAGGCGACCCCGCGGCCCGCTCAGGGTGACCGTCGCACCTCTCGGCAGATCGACGAGTGCCGACTTGAATGCTGAACCGCTCAGGCGCGTGGTGAGTTCGATGGCTGCATCTGCCGGAGCGTCGGCATGCGAGAAGAACTTGGACTCGACACCATCGTTCGTGGTCAATGTCAGCGCGAAGAACTGGCCGGGAGTGAACGAATAGCCCTCTGGCCGAGAGAAGCGGAACGATGCGACGCCCTCGGCACACGGCCGTGTGCCCAGATAGACGACCTCGAACTCCTCGGCGCTCACGACAGGCCCGACCATGGTGTGCCCCGGCGCATGATCCCCGCGAAATCGTCCGCCGGAACGGGACGGCTGAAGTAGAACCCTTGTGCCATATCACACCTCAAGAGCCGCAGGTACTGGAGTTGTTCTGGGGTCTCGACGCCCTCGCCGACAGCGCGTGACTTGAAGCTGTGAGCCAGCGCGATCACAGCTGCGACGATGGACGCATCACCGGCGCTCCGGTCGATTCCATCGATGAACGAACGGTCGATCTTGAGCGAATCGAAATTGAATCGCTTCAGGTAGCTCAAAGATGAGTAGCCGGTTCCGAAGTCGTCCATCGCCAGACCGATTCCGAGCGCGCTGATCTCGGTCATGATCTCAATCGAGGCGACCGGATCCTCCATCACGACGCTCTCGGTGAGTTCCGCCGTGAGGAGCCGCGCTTCTATGCCGGTGTCCTGAAGCGCGCCCTTCAACGTCGCGACCACATCTCCGTCGCGGAACTGACGTGCGCTCACATTCACAGAGACCGAGATCTCGGAGAGGCCTTCGTCGCGCCACTCGCGCATCTGCCGGCATGCGTCATGGATAACCCAGTCGCCGAGCGGAACGATCAGCCCGCTCTCTTCCGCTACCGAGATGAACGCACCCGGCGCAAGAACGCCCTCCTGCGGCTTGACCCAGCGCAGGAGCGCCTCTGCCCCGTGCATTCCTCCTCCGGCGATCGTGACGATCGGTTGATAGTACAGCGCGAACTCGTTCTGCTTGAGCCCGAGACGAAGCTCCGCCTCGGTTCGCGCATAGTCGACCGCGCGCTGATGCAGGCTTTCGTCGAAGAGCTCGTAGCGTGCCCGACCCTGCTGCTTCGCCCGATGCATCGCGGCATCGGCATTGCGGATGATCGCGTCGGTCTGAATAACAGGCTCGCCCCCGCCGACCACGACACCGATGCTCGCCGAAAGGGAGATGGGCGGCTGGGTGCCGAATGGTTCGCTCAAGGCCTGCATCATACGCTCCGCGAGTCTCAGTGGGCCGTTGCCCGACGCCTGAGCGTCGGACAGGACGCCGAATTCATCGCCACCGACGCGTGCAACGAACTCGCCGGGGCGAAGCGCCGCCGTGAGCCTTGCGCCGACCTCGGCAAGGATCTTGTCGGCAGCGATATGTCCAAGCCGCTCGTTGACATCCCGGAAGCGATCAAGATCGAGGTAGAGCACCGTGAACCGGTAGTCGGGCTCGTGCGTGGCGCGACCGACCATCTGCCGAAGTCGGTCGAGGAAGTATGCGCTGTTAGCGACGCCGGTCAGTGTGTCTTTCGACGCTCCTTCGACGAGCGCTCGTTCCCGGGCGAGGTCATCAGTGAGGTCGGCAACCACCAGCAGCAGTGCATCGACGCCCTCGTACGTGAGTTCGCTGCAGTAGATCCCGACGTCGTGCGTGTTGCCTGTCTCATCCAGGTGCGTCCAGGGCCCCGAGCGATGACGCACCGCCGCAGCTTCGGCAAGCAGGCCCTCAAGGTCGGGTCGCTGGGATTCCTTCCACAGCTGAGCCGCGGACCAGCCGGTGAGTCCCCCGGGGACGCCGTACGCGCGTTCCGCGCTCTTGTTGGCGGCAAGCACTCGCAGGCCTTGTCGCTCGACAACGAGCATGGGCAACGGGTTGGCGTAGAACAGATCCTGCATGCCGTCTGTAGGAGTACCCACGCTAATCAGCCCCAATTGCTGTCCGACGACGCCAACAACGATTGTACCCGTGCGGGACACACCCGGCACTGTGGGTAAAGAGTAGGCGGAGGTGTGTCATGACCAGGCGGGTCCTCGCGATGATGACAGTGCTGCTCCTTCTGCTTTCGGGATGTGCGTCCGGCAGCGGAAGCGGCGCCTCGCAAGGTGGGGGCATCCGCCTCGACGGCGTGGAGGTCCGCGAGTACAAGGGCGAGAAGCTCGGCTCGGTCAACGACTTTCGAGAGAACTCGATCAAGGGACCGCAGGTCGTCGATGCAGCCACCTACCGGCTGGCGATCACCGGACTCGTCGACACGCCGAAGGAATACACCTACTCGCAGGTCACCAGCGATCATGCGGCATACGAGAAGGTGGTGCAGCTCGATTGCGTCGAGGGCTGGAGCGTAAGAGTGCTGTGGAGCGGGGTCCTCGTGAACGATCTAATCCAGGAGGCCGGCGCCAAGAGCACCGCCAACACCGTGATCTTCAGGGCGGCCGACGGCTACTCCACATCACTTCCTCTCACGTACATTCGGGACAACGACATCCTTCTCGCCTACAAGATGAACGGGGTGACACTCCCGACAGAGCGCGGGTTCCCCTTCCAGCTCGTCGCGCAGGACAAGTGGGGATACAAATGGATCAAGTGGGTCACCGAGATAGAGCTCTCGAGCGACACCGCATACGAGGGCTACTGGGAGAGTCGCGGATACACGAACTCCGGTGACCGAGACAAGCCTTCCCTCGGCCGCTAGGAATATCGCTCCGCGCGTCCGGTCGTCAGTACATACGAACCGCCCGCCATGCAGTGTCGCCGTCGGTCTGGCAGCACTTCCGCAACGTAGCGCCGCCCCCTATACTCTCGCCCAATACCGTCTGCTCGGGGCGACGGGAGCTGTCGGGGGGCACACGTGTTTGATCGGGCTGTCATATGCACGGACCTCTCTCCGTCGTCGGAGAGCCTCATAGCCTGTGCGGGAGCGCTCGGTGCTATCGGTGTTCGCGAGGCGGTACTGACGTACGTGATCGACATCGGCACTCCCGATGCCGCATCGATCGACGGGAGTGCTGACGCCGCATTCGCACGCCAGGTCGAAGCGATCGAGCGCGCAGGGATCCGAGTCCACGTGGACACGACCGTCGGCTATCCGCCGTATGCGATCGAGCAGATCGCCGAGCAGCACGATGCCTCTATCATCGTCATAGGCTCGCACGGCAGAGGCCTGTTCGTGAGCGCGTTCTCCGGAAGCGTCTCATCAGACCTGGTTCGAATCAGCGCACGACCAGTACTGCTCGCGGTCCTCTCGGCACTGGGCTCGAACGACGAGAGTTCGGCGATGTGCGGGCGACTGCTCTCAAGGGTGCTCTTCCCGACCGATCTTACGTCGGTCTCGGCCATGGCCGCGAACTACCTCGTGCGCCTGGCGCCACACGGTCTCGGGACCGTCGACATCGTGCACGTGGTCGACAACACAGTGGGCAACGGGATTGAGTTCCGCCGCTGCGATGCTCAGGAACGGCTTGCGGAGTTGGAGGGCGACCTTCTGGCCGCCGGAGCCGTCGCCGTGAACACAGAAGTGATCGTCGGCCCGCCCGAACGTGAGACCGCGCGTCGCTGTGCGATGGACGGACACTCAATGATCATCATGGCCCCGCGGTGCGACGAGGATCCGGGTCATCCGCTCGGCGGCGTGACGCATGCCGTCATTCAGTCGACGCGCACGCCTGTGCTGCTGATTCCGCCCGGCTGCCTTCGCTGAGTTACGGCGTGGGCAAGACGAACAGCATCACCGCAAGGAAATGGCATGCGCTGCCCGCAAGCACGAACAGGTGCCACACCGCATGCGTGTACGGAACCTTCTTGAGCACATAGAAGATCGTGCCGAGTGTGTACGCCAACCCACCCGACACCAGAAGCCCTACTCCCGCTGATGGAAGATTCGCCATCAGCGGATTGATAGCGACCACGACGAGCCAGCCCATCGCGAGGTAGACGACCGCCGAGAGCCATTTCGGGCGGTACACCCAGAACGCTTCAAGCGCGACGCCCGCGATAGCAAGGCTCCAGACGATTCCGAACAGCCACCATCCTCCTGACGCGCGCAGCGTCACCAGCGTGAACGGCGTGTAGGTTCCCGCGATCAGGAGGTAGATGCTTGAGTGGTCGATGATCTTGAAGATGTGACGCGCCTTCTCGCCCGGAACGCTGTGGTACAGCGTCGATGACACGTAGAGCAGCAACATCGTCACGCCGTAGACGATCGCACTCGCGAGATGCCATCCGTTCCCCCAGATGGCGGCGAATGCTACCAGTAGCGTCAGTGCTGCGATGCTGAGCCCGACACCGACCCCGTGCGTGACCGCGTTGGCGATCTCTTCGCCGAGCGAGTAGCGTCGCTTCGGGTCCGCTGTGGCCAGGACTTCTTCGTTATCAGTCGACAGAGATGACATCGACACTCTCCGCTATGAAGTGGCAGGACCAACAGGGCCCGCTGAAGTGGCCCGTCGGCGCCGGTTGATCGGACGTGATCGGGCTGATCATCACATGGACCGCGAGCAAGGCGAGCAGGGCGACAGCGACGACCGCAGCGAACCACGATGCGACGCGCAGCGCCAGCGGGCGCGCAGGGGGCATTGCGGGGTTCTCGGGCATCGGCATCCTCCTGAACGTGACGTACACTGAGCACTGTACCATCACAACGGCGTCGTACGTCATACGCGATCCCGCGAACCGGCACCGAGACGAGGACGACATGTGCGAGTTCTGCACACAGCACGGCGACGGCAAGAAGTGGTACCTGGAGGCCTCGAACTATGCGAGCGACCTTGAGTCAGACCTCGAGCGCCGGGGCTACATGGTCGACTTCGTCACCGCGTTCGACCGGCGCATGAGCCGTAACATCAAGCTGCTCGATGTCGTGATGGCCTCACCCAGGCCGATTCGAAGAGCCGTTCGCGCCGTGACGGCGCGCGGTCAGAAGCGCGACCACTTCGGCCAACCGGTGCCGATCGAAGATTGCGAGCGAATCCTCGACATCGCCTCGAGTATCGTGCAGCTGCCGTGCGTGTGTCGGCACTTCGCGAAACGGCCCGAGCGAGGCTACTGCCTTGCGATCACCGTGAACCCCGCCGACGGTGCACTCGCCGAGGCGTTCAGCGGCTACGCCGACGGTCCCGACGCGTCGAAGTTCCAGCGCCTGACGAAAGACGAGGCGCTCGCCGTTCTCCGGAGATGTGAGACCGAAGGGCTCATGCACTCGATCTGGACGTTCAAGACGCCGTTCATCTCGGCGATCTGCAACTGCGATCTGGGCTCGGGGTGCATGGCGATGAAGACGACCGTCGATTACGGCCTGCAGGTGATGTGGAAGGGCGAGTATGTCGCGGCCGTCGATGCCGGCACATGCGTAGCGTGCGGTGCGTGCTTGGAGCGGTGTCCGCTCTCCGCGATCGGCTCCGACGCGTCACGGCGTGCGGTCGTGGACCAGCACGCATGTTACGGCTGCGGCACCTGCCGCTCGGCCTGCAAGAAGGGGTCGATCAGCCTGTCCGAGCGATCGACGATCCCGGCGGTCGCGACCGACTGGTAGCGCGTCACGCCGCGCGCTTGCCCCGGCTGAAGATCACGAAGAGTCCAGCGACGATGAGCCCTGCGGGGACGATCGACTCGACCACGGGACCGAACCCGTTGCCGCCGATGCCGATCAGGCGCACGAACACCCACTCGCCGATCAGCGCAAAGAGCAAACCCACTCCGAGAAGCCAGCCGCCTGTGCGACGCACCGCCGGCTCCCCTTCTCGCGTTCCGGCGATGAGCAGCCCGAGCCCCACCGCACCCGGAGCAACGAGGCTCCAGGCGTATGACCAGCTCTGCCAGTCGCCGGTGATGTTCTGGTAGGCCAACAACAGACCGACCGATGTGATCACGCTACCGGGAATCGCAAGGTAGCTCAGCCCGGTCTGCCGACCTCCGGCGACCATACCGACGAAGAACAGCAGCCCGGGAACGATCACGAACAGGGGCCATCCAAGGCCGATGATGTCGACATCCCAGAACTGAAACCCGAACAGGACGATGCCGAGCACGACCAGGAATACGCCGAACACCACCATCGGTGCGTTGCGGTTACCCGTCGCATTCATGCGAGCCTCCTCCCTAGGGTACGTCGGCCTCCACACAGCGACGCGGGAACGTCACCGTGAACGTCGAACCCTTGCCGGGTTCGCTCTCCGCCTCGATGGTGCCACCGATGATGTGTGCGAGGCGGCGGCACACAGCGAGCCCCAGACCCGTCCCTTCGTGTGTTCCCGAAACCTGACGTGCAACGTGTCTGAACTCATCGAAGATGTGTGGTAGCTCCGAGGCCTCGATACCGACCCCCGAGTCGACGACGCGCACGGTCACCGTTGCGCCGTCGTCCTCGACTTCGACCGCTATCGCACCCTCGGACGTGTATTTCAGCGCGTTCGAGAGCACTTGCAGCAGTATCTGCTCGATCTTGTTGCGATCGGTGTGAACCTCGACCGCAGACTCAGGACAGGTGACCTCAAAGGCCAGCTGGCGTGCCTCGGCGGTCGGCCGCACGCCGACAGCGATGGAACGCACGAGCTCAGCGAGGTCGAACTCCTCGGGCTCGCATCGCTCGACGCCGGTCTGGAGGCGCGAAAGCTCGACTACGTCATCGACGAGGGCCGCAAGCTGACGGCCGGCGTCACGGATCATGTCGATCTGCCGCACCTGCTCATCGTTCAGGTCGCCGACCATCCCCCTGACAAGCAGGTCGCTGAAGCCGATGATCGTGTGAAGCGGCGTGCGGAACTCCGCACCCACGTTCTCGTAGAACGCGTCGCTTGCAGCCGTCGTCTGCTGCAACTCGACGTTCGTGCGCATGAGGTCGTCGGTCCGGCGCTGGAGAAGGCTTTCAAGCTGCTGCTTGTAGCGCTCGAGCTCCGACTCGGTCCGGTGCCGCTCGGTCACATCGTGCACGATGTCGAAGAGCAGTTCACGCGAGTGGACCGCTATGGGGTTGGAGTACACCTCGACGTCGCGGACCGATCCGTCTGCGAGACGGTGATGGAATTGGAAGTAGTTGCGACTCCGGTTCGCAGCCCGCGCGAGTTCTTCCCGGGTGTCGTCCGGCGCAAGCGTGTTGATCTGCAGCGCGCTCATCGCGGTGAGGTCGTCGTGGTCGAAGCCGTAGAACTCACACGCGGCGTCATTCGCATCTACGATCTGCGTCGAAGCGGGGTCGATGAGAAGCATCGGCAGGTGGCTGCGCTCGAACAGTGCCGAGTAGCGCTCCTCGCTCTCACGCAGAGAGCGGTCGCCGATGAGGTGGCGGAGCGCCGGGAGCAGCCTCGCCGCGAACAGACGCAGCATCCCCGCGGTGGCTTCGGGCGCCTCGATCGGATCGCGCGAATACACCGCAAGGATACCGGCCCGGCGGCCGTTGACGTCGGTCAGGAAGATCGCGGTGAATGAGTCGAAGCCCTCGGCCGCTGCCCATGTGTCATCGGGGAAGGCCCCCCGGAGTCCCTGGCTGACGGTGACGGCCCGCTTGCCTGTGGCCGAGATCACGGGCGTGCCCGGCAGTGACCACTCGAACCCTTCGAGGGCGCGGCCGTCTTGCACAGCCGCGATAGTCCGTGCCGACAGCGGACGATCGGGGTCGATCTCGGCGAAGACGGCCGCATCGGCGCCGAGGTCCTCGGCAAGCAATCTGACGATGGGAGCGAACTGCAACCCCTGGGGGAACAGCGTCCCGTCCAGCGGATGTGGATGCTGTCCCACCAGATCGCGCTCGTCTGGAGCGTCGTACGCCATAGCGAAGACGCCGCCGGCGTTCCCCTCGTCGCCGCCGAGCGTCGAGACGACGAACGTGATGTCGACCGAGCGGTTCGCAGATGTGCGGATCCGGGTGGAGACTTCGGTGAACAGAAGCTCGCCGGAGCGTCGCTTGGCTTCAATCACATCCCACAGGTCGGTGCCATCGAACGTGAGCACGCGCCGATCCATCCGCTCGGGCGACACGACCAGGAGTTGCGTGGCGAGTCGGTTCGAGATGACGATGCCACCAACGGAATCGAAGACGATGACAGGGACCGGCACCATCTCCGCCAGGGCGGTCATGAACGAATGCGGTCCGAGCGCTGCGGCGCTCGGGCGTGAACCGCCGGACTGCTGGTCGGGCTCGATCACTCGGCCACCCTTCGGGGTGCGTTCGAAACAGGCGTATTCTTGATGATGACGTGTGAAACGGCCACGCGCAACGAGAGGAACGCGATGAGCGAGCGCGTCCGGGCGCATCTGATGATCGCAGGCGTCGTGCAGGGCGTGTACTTCAGGGCATCTACCGCAAGGATGGCGATGGGCCTGAACGTCGACGGCTGGGTTCGGAACCTACCCGACGGACGGGTCGAAGCGACATTCGAGGGGCCGGCCGGCGCAGTGACGCAGGCGATCGCCTGGGCTCGCACAGGACCACCTCGCGCTGTCGTCGAATCCGCCGAGATCGAGTTCGAAGAGCCGCACGCCGAGCGGGGCTTCCGCATCCTCTAGCGTTCGCTAACCCGGCCCCGCGTGGAGACGAGCGCCACGCCGAGAAGAGCGACCGCCCCGCCTGCAAGCGTCACGAGCGAGGGCACCTCTCGGATCCAGAACCACGCAATGATGGTCGCCGAGACCGGCTGCACGTACAGGAAGCTCGAGGCGATCGACGCTGGAAGCTTCGATAGCACATGCGAATAGAGCGCATATGCGATCGCGCCCGGGAAGACGCCGAGGTAGACCACCGCGATAGTGGCCGACAGCGGCGCTTCCGGAAGCTGCGTGAGCAGCCCTGGCAAGAAGACGAGCATCGGAAGCGTCCCGAGCCAGATCGAGTACGACGTGAACTCAAGCGGCGTGTACTTGTCGAGAAGCGGCTTTGACACCACGAAGTAGCTTGCGGTCGAGATCGCAGCGACCAACACGAGCATCGCGGCCGGCTCGAATGTGAGTCCGCCCGATCCTTCACCGAGCGTAATCAGCGCAACACCGGAGAACGCGACGATGATGCCGCCCCATCCCCACAGCGTGAGGCGCTCGCGCAGGAACACCATCGCAAGCAGCGCGGTGAAGATCGGCCCCGATGCGATGATGAGGCTGGCGGCACCGGCGGTGACGGTCATCTCGCCGAAGTTGAGGCACACGTGGTACAGCGTGATGCCGAGCGCACCGGCGAGCCCGATTCTCGGTACGTCGGCAAGATCCGGCAAACGCATCCGCGTCACGCTGGCGTAGACGATGAGCACGAATGATGCCGTGCCGAAGCGCAGCAGCGCGAGCTCGCCGGGGCCGAAACCCTTGAGGCCGGCCTTGATGCCAGCGAACGCCGACGCCCACAGCAAGAGCGCGACGATGACCGAGACCCATGTCCCGAGATCGAGTCTTCTCGGCACGTTACTCGAACCTCAACAGGCGCGCGCCGAGGTACAGCGATGCGCCTGCGAAGGCGAGCAGCACGAGCGACGGCACGACTGCCGCCTGCATGCCCTGGTTGCGCGCGACCACGTCTGTGAGTCCCATGACCGCCCAGCCCGTCGGCGTGAACTTGGCGACAGTCTGCATGAAGGGCGCGACGATCTCTATCGGCCAGAGGCAGCCGCCAAGCATCGCGAGCCCCGTCGAGATGAGCGGACTCAGGCCGCTCAGCTGATCACGCGTCCGAACCAATGCCGAGACCAGCACGGCAAGCCCGGTGCCGGCAAGCACGTAGGAGCCGAGGACCGCCAGCACGGCAAGCGGATCGCGACCCCAGGGCACCCCGAACGCGAGAGCACCGACGCCGACGAGCACGAGTGCCTGGGCCGACGCGGCGAGGACGATGCCGGCGATCTTGCCGCTCACGATCGTCCCGCGCGCTATCGGTGCGACAAGCATCCGGCGAAGTGTCCCCTGCTCGCGCTCCTCAAGGATGCCGCCGGCGCTCCCGAACGTCATGAAGAGGATGAACCACACGGTGAACCCGATCGAGCTGAGCGTCGCGCCCTCGGCAAGGACCGAGTCGCCGCGCACCTCGGAAGCGATGACTGTCTCTCCTCGCGCGTACACAGGAGGCTGGGGCTCCCACTTCGCGTCCGCAGCTTCATAGATGGCGTCGAAACTGACCGACCCGGGTGGCATCGCACCTACGACCACGTTCGCGGCCTCTGCGTCACCAGACATGCGCATGGCGACGCCCTGCACGACGGAGACCACCGCAAACGAGTCCTCTGAAGCCGGGTCTCGCAGAACCTCTATCTGCGCACCATCGCCTCTCAGTCCCGCCTGGAATCCCTCGGGCACCAGCACCGCGACCGACGCCTTCCCTTTCGCGATGAGATCCTCGGCTTGCGCACGCGTGACGGCGCTCGTCTCGAAGGACTCCTCGGCGTCGAGCAGCCTCCCGACCTGCGCCGAGTATGCGGTGGCGTCCTCGTCGACCAGCAGCACACGCATCGATGTCTCGCCGCCACCGGAGAACGCCGAGCCGAACAGCATCGTGAGAGCCAGCGGCAGGACGAGCACGCCGACGACTTCACTCGGATTACGCAGGAGCTGGAGCGCGTTGAGCCACGCGAGGGCGAGTATCTTCCTCATCATTCGAACCTCAGCCGCCAGGTACCGAACGCGAAGAGCACGGCGCCGATCGCCAGGACCGCTCCCACGCCCGGAAGCACGTCGGCAACCGACGCGCCGCGCATCACGTCCAGGAATCCGCTGACAGTCCAGTAGACCGGCGAGATGACCTGTACTGGCAAGAGGAACTTCGGGAGCTGCTCGGTGGGGATCATCGAGCCGCCGGTGGCCGCGAAGAGCATGATCGCCGCCGGGCCGATGCCGCCGATCGAGCGCTCGGACTTACCGAGCGCCGCAAGCGTCATGGCGAGCCCTGCCGCCGCAACCGCCTCGGCCGCACCGACAAGCACCGTGGCGCCCAGGTTCTGGCCCCAGTCGACGCCGAACAGCATCTTCGTTCCGATGAGCAACACCGCGAACTGGCCGACGCCGATCATCAGCACACCGACAGCCTTGCCGCCGACGATCGAGAGCTTGCCTGCGGGCGTTGAGAGCATGCGCGCGAGCGTCTGCTCGCGGCGCTCCTTCACGAACCCGAACGCCCCGAACATGCTGCCGAAGAGCAGGAACATACCGGTCATTCCCGCCGAGTAGTACGAGATCATCGAGATCCGCTTGTCGACCTGCGCCTCTATCTCGCGCACCGCGACCGCGTCGAACGTCATCGATGGCATCCGGGGCGCCGCACCCGGGGATGCGGGCGGCTGAGCGCCCGCCCCTGCAAGCTCTTCCTGGAGAGTGTGCACGGCGATGATCTGCGCCGAGGCGTTCGCCACACCCGCGCGCACCACGCTCGCCCAGATGCCGCCCGCGATCTTCGAGCCGGGATCCTGCAGCACTTCCAGGCCGACGGGCTCACCGGCGGCAATCTTCTCGGACAGATCCGGCGGGATGATGAGCGCCGCGGTCAGGTCGCCTTTCTCGACGGCCGTTCGTACGGCTTCGGCGTCGTCGCTCACGTCGATGTTGAAGAGCGCCTCGATTTCCTTGGAACCGGTGAGCCCCTCGACGAAGCGCTGACCGGTGTCGCCCGTGTCCATGTTCACGATCGCCACATCGATGTCGAGCGAGTCGCCCTGGCCGATGCTGCCCAACGCGGAGCCAAGGATGAAGATGAGCGCAAGCGGCATCGCGAGCATGACGAGCAGCGCCGCACGGTCACGCATGATGACCTTCGCGTCCTTGCCCGCTATGACGAAGAGTGTGTGCACGTCAGTCTCTCAGGCTCTTGCCGGTGAGGTGCAAGAAGACGCTCTCGAGATTCGGCTCGGTCACCGTGATCGACGTGACGTGCGATCCTTCGGACTCAAGCGTCGCAACAAGCTTGCCGAGAACCGCGCCGCTGCCCGGGGTGAGCACCTGTAGCGCCGAGTCGGTCCGGTTCGCCTGGGAGACGCCCGGGATCGCGCGAACCTGCTCGAGCACCGGATCGCTCACGTTCTCGACCTTCACGTCGATGACGTCCATGCCGCCGACCACTTCACGAAGCTCGTTGAGGGTCCCCATCGCGATGATCTTGCCGTGATCCATGATGGCGATGCGGTCGCAGAGGAACTCGACTTCTTCCATGTAGTGGCTGGTGTACAGCACCGTCATCCCGCCCGCGTTCAGATCTTTCACCGTCTGCAGGATGTGGTTGCGCGATTGCGGGTCGATGCCGACCGTCGGCTCGTCCATCAGCAGCACCTTGGGACGATGCAGCACGCCGGCCGCGATATTGATTCGCCGCTTCATGCCGCCCGAATACTTCTCGACGCGCTCCTTCGAGCGGTCCTCAAGGCCGGCAAGCGCGAGCGCATCGTCCACGGCCGACGCGAGGTCCGCACCGGCGAGCCCGTACATCCGACCCCAGAACGCGAGGTTCTCGGCGGCAGAGAGTGTGGGATAGAGCGCGATCTCCTGCGGGACGACACCCAGCTCCCGCTTCACGGCCATCGCCGCACCGGAGACCGAGTGCCCGCCGACGACGACATCGCCGCCGTCAGGGCTCAACAGGCATGAGATCGTCGAGATCGTCGTGGTCTTGCCGGCGCCATTCGGGCCGAGCAGGCCGAAGACCTCGCCTTCTTCGATCGAGAACGATACGCCATCGACCGCAGTGAAGTCGCCGAAACGCTTCACCAGGTCGGTGACCTGAACGATGCTCCCCATGGTTCCCTCGATATCCCTAAGCCGAGCCGTACAGTACTGCCGCTTTCGGTTCTACCTGAATCACGCGAACGTGTCGAGAAGGCTGTAGAGGAGCGCGCGACACGCTTCGCCGTGCGAGCGCTCGCCCTCGACGAACGCACCCACGTCCTCGACATACGGCCCCGGAGCACTATCTCCTGCACACGTCTCAACCAGAGCCTCGACATCAGCCGGGAGCCACTCGAGGTGGAACTGCAGGCCCACGATACGGCCGTCATCATACTCGAACGCCTGGTTCGTGCACGCGTCGCTCGAGGCCATCGCCCTGGCACCCTCGGGCAGCGCGAACGTGTCGCCGTGCCAATGCCCGGCAACGAACGACGCTGGCAGCGCCCCGAACACGCGTGACGCGCTCGCCGCCTCGCTCAACGTGACCGGGAACCACCCGATCTCGGGCTGTGGGTTACGGGTCACTGACGCGCCAAGCACGCTCGCCACGATCTGCGCGCCGAGACACACACCCAGCACGCGCTTGCCCGCGTCGATACCGGCGCGCACCGCGCGCTTCTCGGCGACAAGCCAGTTACACGTCGCATCATCGTTCGCGCTCATCGGGCCACCCATGACGACAACGGCGTCGTACTCCTCCGGCGTCGGAAACGTCCCGCGTGTCGCATCGATGCGCGCTACCGTATGCCCGCGCTCCCCGGCCCACGTGGCGATCGCACCCGGGCCCTCGTACGGCGCGTGCTCGAAGACCGCGATGCGCATCACGCGCTCGGCTGCTCGTCGCTCGGCACCAAAGCGGGTCGCATGCGATACGGGATGTCGGTGACGACGACGCCTTCCTCGGCGAACAGCGTGCGCTTGAGCCAGAACGACGTCTGGTCGTGCAGCACGTTGTCGACCCAGCCCTCGGGCACGAACTCAGGGATGATCACCGTGATGACGTCATCGAGCGGTGTTCGCGGAATGGCGCGGATGTAGTCGACGATCGGGCCGATGATCTCGCGATACGGCGACTCGATGATCGTCAGCGGTATGTCGATGTGCGCGCGCTTCCACTCCTCGCGCATGAACTCCGCTTTATCGCCGGTCACGTCGACGAAGACCGCCTCGATCGACTCGGCTTTGAGGGTGTGCGCGTAGCGAACCGCCCGCACGATGCGCCGGTCGATGCCCGAGACGAGCAGCACGGCCTTGTTGCGCATGTGCTTCTCGGGCAGCCAATCGGCGGTCTCGTCGCGCTCGGCCTCGACAAGGGCAAGACACCGGTCGGCAGCGTCGTAGTGGGCTTTGATCCACTTGAAGTAGACAACGAGAATCGGCGCCAGAAGCAGGACGATCCAGGCACCTTGCGAGAACTTGGCCGCCGCGATCACGAAGAACACGATGCAGGTCGTGATCGCACCGAGCCCGTTCACGGCGATACTCCAGTGCCAGTTGCCCTCGCGATTCTTGAGCCAGTGGACGACCATACCGGTCTGCGACATCGTGAACGACGCGAAGACGCCGAGCGCGTAGAGCGGAATGAGCTTGTTGGTGCTCCCGCCGAAGATGATCAGCAGAAGCACCGCCACGGCGGTGAGCAGCATGATGCCGTTGCTGTACACCAGCCGGTAGCCGCGCTGCTTGAGCTGCTTGGGCAAATAGCCGTCGGCTGCGATGAACGAGCCGAGCCGCGGGAAGTCCGCGTAACTCGTGTTCGCCGCGAGCACAAGGATGGCGGCGGTGGCTGCCTGCAGCATGTAGTACAGGACACCCGAGCCGAAGACACCGCGCGCCAGCTGGCTCACGACCGTCTCTCCACCCTCGGTCGGCCGGACGCCGGAGTACGTCGCCAGAGCCGTGATGCCGATGAACATGAAGAGCAGGATGCCCGCCATCCAGGCCAGCGTCTTGCTCGCGTTGTGGGCCTCGGGCTGCTTGAACGCCTGCACGCCGTTCGCGATCGCCTCGACGCCGGTCATGGCCGTGCACCCCGACGCGAACGCCTTGAGGATGATGAAGAGCGACAGCGCGCTCGTGGTCTCGATCTCGTGCGGCGTGACCACGATCGGCTGCCCGAGGACGGCCTTCACGAGCCCGACCACGATCAGGAGGCCGAGCATCGCCACGAAGAAGTACGTCGGACCCGCGAACACCGATCCGGACTCCTTCACGCCACGCAGGTTGGCGATCGCGAGCAGAACGGTGAACCCGACGGCGATCTCGACACGATAGTGCGCTAGCGAGGGGAACGCCGAGGTCACAGCCGCCGTCCCCGCCGAGATGGACACCGCCACGGTAAGGATGTAGTCGATGAGCAGCGACGCTCCGGCAACGAGGCCGACGTTCTCGCCGAGGTTCTCCTTCGCGACGATGTACGCGCCACCGCCGCCGGGATACGCCTTGATGGTCTGGCGATATGACGTCGCTACGATGATGAGCAGCACGCCGATGGCGATGGCGATCGGCATCGCAAGCGAGAGCGCCGCGCTTCCCGCGAGGACCAGCATGAGCAGGATCTCCTCGGTGGCGTACGCTACCGAGGAAAGCGCGTCGCTTGAGAACACCGCAAGCGCAACCGGGTTACTCAGGCGCTGGTGCTGTGACTCCTTGTTGTGGAGCGGATCACCTAGCAGCAGCGTCTTCCATTGGCCTGGCATCAGTCACCTTCCTCGTGCGTGCTATCAGACATCCCGATCGCATCCGGCGGACATATTCGCGAATCGACGTCAGACGTTTCTGCAAGACCCGCCGGACGCGTGGGCACCCGCAGGATCGCAACCGTCCCGATCACCGCGCAGAGCAACACGACCGCCTTCACCCACACCACATGGATGAAGAACGCCGCGGAGGAGCCGCATGTGACCCATATCATGACGAGGGCGACCACCTTCGAGCGAAGCGGCATCCCGCGTCCCGCGAGAAGATCGCGCACGAACGGTCCGAGCAACCGATGCGAGAGAAGCCAGGCATGCGCCCTTTCGCTGCTGCGATAGAAACACCACGCGGCGATCAAGAGGAACGTCGTGGTTGGCAACCCCGGCACGAAGACGCCGACGAAACCGAGGGCCACACACAGCCACCCGACGCCGAGAAGCAACCAGCGGCGCACGGACCGCCTCGGCGGCGCGCCAGTCACCGCAATCTCATCATCGCTCACAGGGCCCCCTCCTCGACCGCTCCATACTAGCAAGAATGCGAGCGCACCCTGCACGTCGACTCTGACCGACCGCGGCGCGATCCCGTATGGCGGCCGGCCCGGTGTAAGCCGTAGCGCAGAGGCCGGGGCTGCGCTGCCCCGGCCTCAAGTGTTGCTATGGTGGAGACGAAGGGGCTCGAACCCTCGACCTCAGGCTTGCAAAGCCCGCGCTCTCCCAGCTGAGCTACGTCCCCGCAGCGCAAGAGTATAGCACCCCGAAGAAGCGTCGGGCGATTCCGCTTTCGTGCGACGCACACGGGCGCGTAGCGACGTACACCTAGGCGTCGCCCCCGGCCGCACGGAGCGGCAGCCGCAGCGCGAATGTGGAGCCGACGCCGGGTGCGCTCTGTACCGTGATCTCTCCGCCGAGCAACGCCGCGAGCTTCGATGACACCGCGAGCCCAAGACCCGTACCATCCGGTCGCCGATCCGTGGACCGCACCTGCGTGAACGCGTCGAAGATCCGCTCAAGGTCCTCTCGGGCAATGCCCGGTCCGGTGTCCGAGACGGACAGGTGCGCACCGCGGACATCGGCGGCAACGCTCACCGTGACGGAGCCGACGACGGTGAACTTTATGGCGTTGCTGAGCAGGTTGAAGAGCACCTGCTTCACGAGTCTTTCATCAGAGGCGACCTCCAGCGCTCCCTCCGGGCAGGTGAGCGTCAGGGCGAGCTCGGTCGCGGCAGCCTGAGGTCGCACGCTCTCAACCACCTCGCGGGCCGCCTCGCACAGGTCGAACATCTCAACGTCCGCCTCCATGCGCCCGGCCTCGACCTTCGACAGGTCCAGCACATCGTTGATGAGCGCCAACAGGTGCTTCCCGGAGTTGTTGATCATCTCCATCTGGCGGTGTTGTTCAGCATTCAGCTGCCCGGCCATTCCCTGGAGCATGATGTCCGAGAAGCCGATGACCGAGTTGAGTGGCGTACGGAGCTCGTGGCTCATGCTTGCCAGGAAGTCGCTCTTCGCGCTGTCGGCCTCCGCCAGCGCCCGGTTCAGTCTCTCGAGCTCACGCCCGGAAGTCGCGGCCTCCTGGTAGAGCGCCTCGAGCTCCTCGTTGGTTGACTCGAACTCCTCGTTGAGAGACGCCAGCTCCTCGTTGGATGCCGCCAGCTCCTCATTCGTCGCTGCCAGCTCTTCGTTGGTCGCTGCCAGCTCTTCGTTGGTCGCTGCCAGCTCTTCGTTGGCGGCCTGCAGCTCGTCGGTCCTTTCCGCGACGAGCGTCTCGAGGTGCTTCCGGTATACCTCGAGCTCTTGCTCGGCAGCACGCCGCTCGGAGATGTCGCTGACAAGCGCGAGGAAGACATCCTTCTCTCCGCGATTCGTCAGCTGGACACGAGCTTCGATCGGGTACTCGGTCCCATCCTTGCGCCGGTGCACGGTCTCGAAGGCGCTCGTCGACGCCGCTCCGGTACGCAACGGCTCGAGCAATGCCTCGAACGCTGCAGGCGTCAGCTCCGGCTTCAGGTCGAGCGGTGTCAGCGCGCACAGTTCGTCGGCCGAGTAGCCGAGGTTTCTGAGAGCGCCGAGATTGGCATACTCGAACCGCAACGTCTCGGCGTCGAAGACATACGTCTCGTTCAAGCCGCGGTCGATCGCCGATGCCAGCCACGCGCGCTCGGCCTCGGCGCGCATCTCATCCCGTTTGAGCTGCAGTTCCTGCATCCGAAGGGTTCCGAGCATCCCGACAAGGCCGACGAGCATGGCCGAAAGCATGAGCACGACGGTTTCACTCAGACGGGCCCGGACGGGGGCATATACCTCGGCCGCATCGATGCGCGCAACGACCCCCCAGGGGGAGTCAGGCACCTTGCGTGTGGCCGCGACCGTCTGCACGCCACGGTAATCGACACCATCCATGACCAGCTCGTTGCCGAGTGCGATCTGTACGGCAGGGACGTTCGTGGATGTCAGTGGGATCCTCGTATTGAGCGCGGCGTCCTTCTGGAAGCGCAGGTCATTCAGGAACACCACGTCGTTGCCGCTCCGCTCAACAAGGAGGGTCTCGGCCGAGGGGGAGGAACCGGGCCACTGGCTGATGTACGGGTACAGGAACACCGTCGGGTCGATCTTGAGCGCCACCACCCCGACAGGGTCGCCGGTCGCTGCATCGATCACGGGGACCACGATTGAGAGATGGACCTGGCGTTCGGGAGTATCGTCGCGATGAAAATCAGCGATACCCACCTCGCCGGACGCCATGACACGCTGTGCTTCTTCACGCAAGCCCGCGTCGACTACGCGACTTGCTGCGGGCAGTGACACGACGCGATTTCCCGCAGCGTCGATCAGCGATACCTGGGCGTAGTGGTGCGCTTCCTGCACCTGTGCGAGCCACGCAAGCAATCGCTCACGCGAAGCACCGTCCTCGCCGCGAAGGACCTCCGTTGCAGTCGCCCCAAAGCCCGGCGTGCGTTGGAGCAGTCGTCCGTCCTCGAGTCTCTCGAGGCGCCACGCGGCGATCTCGGTGACTTTGAGCTCGGCGATTGCGACAAGTTGTTCGCTCGCCTCGGTGCGGATGGTCTCCCGGAAGCCTCGATACGTAACGACGCCGATGACGACAATGACCACGCAGAGGAGGGCGTAGAGCCCGAGGCTCAGGCGCCGGATGCGTCTCATGTGATCCTTCATGGGCACCCGCGTGCCACCCTCCTTGCCGGAAGCTGACTCTAGTATGCCTCCTGCGCAACGCTCGCGCACGCGCAGATATTACCGCAACAAGGGCAGATGCACGTGCATCCGCCCTTGTGTGTCTCGGTAGCCGGGGAGGCCTTCGCACCGCCCGAGTCGCCCCTCCACAGGGCCATCCTAGGGAGATACTTGGCCAAGTGAGTGGTCCCCCTCGGCCGCACTCCCGGAAATTCCAGAGGCTTATGCCCGATGTCCCGTTCGGCCGTGCCCCTTCGAATACGTACAGTTGACTTACGAGGTACCGTCTCCCGACGGCCTGACACGATCACGAACTGAACCTATACAACAGCTAAGCGGGAATCTTCCTCTGCCACCCCGGCTGAAACTGGGGTTCTGTCGCTCTCAGACCGGCGTCACCTCCGATGCATACATCGGTTGCTGGAGATGGGATGCATCTCCTCACTACTCTGGTATACCCCTGTGTTGCGCCCCGCTCACACCGACACGACCGCCGATGAGAAGATGCTCTCACCGGCGGCGGCATAGCTCATGTACGAAGCGTGCTACTTAAGAGCGTCCAGCTGCTGGCGCAACTGCGCCTCGCTGACCTCGCCCACGATCTCCTTGTTGATGCTGCCGTCAGCGTTCACGAACTCAAACGTCGGAACGAACTGTGCGCCAAGCTTGTTGGCGAGAGCCGCGCCCTCGGCATCCTTCTCGACGTTGTAAAGCTTGAATTCGACCTTGCCCTCGTACTCCTTCTTGAGCCCGTCGACCACGGGCTTCATCTTCTGGCACGCGGGTCACCAATCGGTGTAGAACTCGTAGAGCACCGGCAGGCCGCTTGCCGACGGCGCAAGCGAACCAGCGACGGTCCCACCCGGACCCGCCGTTACATCGCCGTCCCAGGCGACGATACCGTTCTGCAGGTTGTACACGGTGGTGAATCCCGCCGAGACGAGCACCTGCATCGCTTCCGCCGACCGCGAACCTGTAGCGCAGTAGACGAGAATCGGCTCGGTCTTGTCCCACGAGCCCATTGCCGCACTCAGCTGATCGAGCGGGACGTTCTCGGCATCCGGAATATGCCCGGCTTCGAACTCCGTCGCGGTACGCACGTCGATGATTCGGACGCCTTTGTCTTGCAGGGTCCTGGCGGCCTTGTTCTGCACGTTGCCGGCAGCGGGAAGCCCGCCACTGCAACCGGTCAGGCCAAGCACGGCCACGATAGCGACGAGCGCAATGAGCGCGCCGATGATGCGCAGACCGCGGGGTCGGCCTCGATTCATGAGTCGCACATGTACCTCCTCGAAGGTGCAGATATACCCTGATAGGTATCATCCAGCAAGGTTCGTGCCGTGAGAAGAGGGCTTCGGCTCTGCGGTTTCGTGGCACAATGGTTCTTTGGGGGCCCCACCCGCTGCGACGCGCCAGGCGGGGGCCGGACGTCGAACTGAGAGCGTGGACATGGCACAGGCTGACTCGCCTCAACGCTGGACTATTCCCTCCGGCGACGATCCTCTTCGCGCAGAGCTGCTGAGCACCGAGCGACTCGCTGACGCTGCCCGCGAGCTGGCGGGGGCCCAACCGTGGACGTCGGCGGAGACGCTGCGGGCGACGCCGCTGCTGCCCATGGTCGAGCGAGCCGAGGAGTCGCTTGGCCGCGTCTACACGAGCCTTGCCCTCGCGGTGCGCGACCAGACTCCTGTCTCGGTGTCCGCGGAGTGGCTGCTCGACAACTTCTACCTCATAGAGGAGCAGATCCACACCGTCAGGGACGATCTTCCCGGCGACTACGGCGCCGAGCTGCCCCGGCTGCTCAACGGTGAGTACAAGGACTATCCCCGGGTGTTCGAAGCCGTCGCACTGCTCGTGGCCGCCACAGACGCCCGGCTCGATCGGGAACATCTCGAGCGGTTCATCATGGCGTTCCAGGACGTCTCACCGCTCACTATCGGCGAAGTCTGGGCCGTCCCGATCATGCTCAGGGTATGCCTGGTCGAGAACCTGCGTCGGCTGGCGCTGCGCGTCCTTTCGTCACATGAGGCGAGTGTGGAGGCAGACGCCTGGGCAAATCGTATCCTTGAGGCCGCGCAGAAGGCCGACGGTGACGTCAGCGCTATCGTCGACTCGATGGCGCGCGCGAAGTCGAGCGCGAATCCCACGTTCCTGATCAGGTTGTCGGGACGACTGCAGGACCAGGACCCCTCGGTCGAGCCGGCGGTCGCCTGGCTCGAAGCGGCGATCGCCCGCAGGACCGACACCTTCGAGCAGCTGACGCTTGCGGAGCACCAGGCCCAGGCGGCCGACCAGGTCTCCGTCGCAAACGCGATCACAAGCATCCGTTTCCTCGGCGCGCTCGAGTGGCGGGATTTCTTCGAGGACTGTTCGCTCACTGAGCACGTCCTCCGGGAAGACCCCTCGGGCGTGTACCCGCGGATGGATTTCGTGTCACGTGACCGCTACCGGCACGCCGTGGAGGAGATAGCCTCACGGTGCCCGCATGCGGAGATCGAGGTCGCCGAGGCGGTTCTCGGCCATGCGCTTGAAGCGCTGCGGAAAGACGCCGCCGACCCCGTGGGCGGACACGTCGGCTACTACCTCATCAGTCGCGGTCGCTATGCGCTCGAGCGAAGTCTCGACTACCGCCCGCGCCTGCGCGAGCTCGCCTACCGTGGACCGCTCGCCAGCAAAGGCGTCATCTTCTGGGGGCTGCTGGGATCGTTCACCTGGCTGCTTGTGACCGGGATGGCCGCCTACGTCATCGGGCGTGGTGTGGGCCCCGGTTGGACGATCGCGCTCGTCTTGTTGTCGATCATCCCGCTTTCGGATCTCTCGGTGAACGTCGTCAATCGCATCGCTTCGACGGTGTGGCCGGCACGGACGCTCCCGAAGCTCGACTACCTGAAGCCGGTTGCCTACGCGCACAGAACGATGGTGGTCATCCCCGCGCTCCTCACCTCGCCGGGTGGTACGCAGGCCATCATCGACAACCTCGAGCTCGCGTACCTTGCGAACCGGGACGAGAACGTGCATTTCGGGTTGCTCGGCGATCTCAAGGGCGCTGCCGAGGAGCACCTGCCCGGTGATGCGGCCATCATCGAGGCAGCCCGCCACGGCATCGAAACGCTCAACGAGACGTACGGCGAGAACGGTTCGCACCCGTTCCACCTCTTCGTCCGCGGTCGGCGCTTCAACGAAGCGGACGGCGTCTGGATGGGCTGGGAGCGGAAGCGTGGCGCGCTGCACGAGTTCACGCAACTGCTTCGCGGCGCGTCCGACACGAGCTTCTCGGTCACCGATGGCGACGAGTCGGTGCTGCCGACCATCACCTTCGTGATCACGCTCGACGCTGACACCGTCCTGCCGAGGGATGGCGCGCGCAAGCTGATCTCCACGATCGCTCACCCGCTCAATCGCGCGCAACTCGATGATGCGCGCCGCAAAGTCATGCGCGGCTACGGGCTCGTACAGCCGAGAGTGGGCATGTCGCTCGAAGGCGCCGAGCGCTCGCCCTTCGCCTGGCTCTACTCGGGAGTGACGGGTGTCGACCCGTACGCCGGTGCCGTCTCGGATACGTACCAGGACGTCTTCGGCGAGGGTTCGTTCACCGGCAAGGGCATCTTCGAGGTCGACGTTATGAATGCCGTGCTCGAGGACCGCTTCCCCGAGAACACGCTGCTCAGCCACGACTTGCTTGAAGGTAGCTTCCTGCGAACAGCGCTTGCGAGCGACATCGAGGTTCTGGACGACCAGCCCGCGAGCTACGTCAGTCACGTGGCGCGCCTCCACCGCTGGGTGCGCGGCGACTGGCAGACCCTGCCGTGGCTTGGCCTGACGGTGCCGACCGCGAACGGCCGGGAGCGCAATCCCCTCTCGGCGTTGCACCGGTGGAAGATCATCGACAACCTGCGGCGGAGTCTGCTCGCACCGACGATGATGCTCTTCGCGGGCGTCGGTTGGGTCGCGCTCCCGGGCCGCGATTGGGTGTGGCTGGCCGCGGTGCTGGCGATCGTCTTCTTCCCGGTGTACTTCAGCATCGCGGATTCGCTGCTCTTCCGCCCGCGCGGCGCCGATGTGCGCGGTGACACGCACTCGATCGTAAGCGACTTCTGGCGTGACTCGGCCCGTGCGCTGCTCAACCTCGCGGTGCTTCCGCACCAGGCGGTCATCATGCTCGATGCGATCGTCCGCGCTGTGTGGCGGATGACGCTCTCCCACAGGAACATGCTTGAGTGGGAGACCGCGGCCGAGACCGAGCGCCGCCTGGGCTCGACCTCCGCCGGCTTCCTGCGGCGGATGTGGACGGGCGAGGCAGCACTTGCCGCGATCGTGCTCCCGGCTGCAGTGCTCGATCCCGTGTCGCTCGTCTCCGCAGCGCCGCTTGTGCTGCTGTGGGCAGCAGCGCCGCTCATCGCGTGGCGCGTGAGTATGCCCACGCCGCACGAGCCTCCTGTCCTCACGTCGGCAGACGTCATCGCCATGCGCCGTGTGGCTCGCAAGACGTGGCGATTCTTCGAGACGTTCGTGACCGCCGAGGACCACTGGCTCGCCCCGGACAACTTCCAGGAAGACCCGAAGGGCGTGGTCGCGCACCGGACCTCCCCCACCAACATCGGGCTTCAGCTCATCTCGGCGCTCTCGGCGTACGACCTGGGATACGTGAGCGTGCGCGGCCTTGTGAACCGCACGATGCAGACGCTGACGACGATGGCCGGGATGGAGCGCTATCGCGGGCACTACTACAACTGGTACGACACGACGACGCTGCAGCCGCTTCGGCCGAACTACGTCTCCACGGTGGACAGCGGCAATCTGGCCGGGCACCTCGTGGTGCTGCGAGTCGGGTTGACCGAGATCGCCGAGAGGCCGCTCGTCGACGCGCAGGTGCTCGACGGCCTTGCCGATACGGTGCTGTTGGCCCTCGAGGAGCTGCTCGGCCAGCGCGACGCGATCGGCCCCGCCGGGATGGTGACCGAGCTTCGCACCTCTCTCGAGGAGTTGCTGCGCCGGATCCGGCTCGACCGTCCCCCTTCGGATCTCCATGAATGGCGGCAGCTGCTGGCTGGCCTCGCCGTTGTCACCGAAAGCCTGCCGTCGCGCGCCGCTTCGCTACGCGGCACCCCCGCCTCGCTCGAGATCGTCGGCGCTGCCATCGAAGCCGTGCGTGACTGCCTGCATGAGCACCTCTCGGACATCGACGAGTACGCGCCCTGGGCGCACATGCTCGGCAGTATCCCGGAAGCGTTCGAGTCGGGTGAGCGCGCGGCGGCGATCGCACCGATCACGCGGCACACGCCGAGCCTTGTCGGCCTTGCCGAGGGCTTGAGCGGCGTGCTCGCGTGCCTCGACGAGAACGGCGGATTGGATGACGCCGCTGAAGCGTGGGCGACGAGGCTTGCGGACGGGATCCGGGCCCGGCGCACGACCGCCTCGGAGTTGCTCTCCGAGTTGCGGCTCTCGACAGAGATGGCGCGCGAGATGTGGGAGCGCACGGACTTCGCGATGCTCTTCGACGAGAGTCGCATGGTGTTCTCCATCGGCTTCAACACCGCGGAGGGACGTCTCGACAACTCCTTCTACGACATGCTCGCTAGCGAATGCCGCCTGGCGAGCTATCTCGCGATCGCGAAGGGCGATGTGCCCCAGGAGCACTGGTTCCGTCTCGGCAGGCCGCTCACCAGGACCGAGGGCGGTCGGGCGCTCGTCTCCTGGAGCGCAAGCATGTTCGAGTATCTCATGCCGCTGCTCGTGATGCGCGACTGGCCGGGCACGCTGCTCGACCAGACGTACAAGAACGTCGTGAAGCGCCAGGTGCAATACGGCAAGCAGCGTGGTGTGCCGTGGGGCGTCTCGGAAAGCGCGTTCAACGCGAAAGACGTCGATCTCACGTACCAGTACCAGGCGTTCGGCGTGCCGGGCCTCGGCCTTAAGCGCGGGCTGTCGGACGACATCGTCGTCGCACCGTATGCGACCGTGCTGGCGCTGCAGATCGCGCCTCGCCTCGCTCTCGACAACCTGGAGCGGCTGACGGTGCAGGGCGCCGAGGGACGCTACGGTTACTTCGAAGCCGTCGACTACACGCCGGGACGCGTGCCCGCAGGGAAAGAGCGCGCGATCGTGAAGGCATACATGGCGCACCACCAGGGCATGAGCCTTGTAGCGCTCGGCAACATGCTCACGCACGACCGGATGCAGGAGCGGTTCCATGCCGACCCGGTCATCCGCGCCTCCGAACTGCTGCTGCAAGAGCGCGTACCGAGACGCACCCAGCTTGCGCAGCCGCATGTCGAAGAGGTGCGGTTCGTGCGCTCCGTGCGTGAGATCGCTGCCCCGGTTCACCGCTCGTACCCGCTCGCCGGCACGCCGGTGCCCGCCACGCACTTCCTTTCGAACGGGTCATACTCGGTGATGGTCACCAACGGTGGCGGAGGCTACAGCCGGTGGCGCGACTACACCGTCACGCGCTACCGCGAAGACGTGACGCGAGACTGCTGGGGACAGTTCTTCTACCTGAAGGACGTCGAGAGCGGTACGGTCTGGTCGGCGGCGTATCAGCCATCGCTTGCCGAGCCGGACGAGTATCACGTCACGTTCTCGGCGGACAAGGCCGAGTACCACCGCATCGACCACGGCGTCGAAGCACACACCGAGGTCGTCGTCTCACCCGAAGACGATGCGGAGGTGCGACGCATCACCGTCACCAACCGGCGACGGACGACGCTCCACCTCGAGGTCACGTCGTACTTCGAGGTGACGCTTGCGCAGGGCGAGTCCGACCACGCCCACAAAGCGTTCAGCAACCTGTTCGTGGAGACCGAGGCGGTCGATGATCTGAATGCGCTGCTGTTCTCGCGCAGACCGCGCTCGGCACACGAGGACCGTCCGTGGGGTATGCACGTCCTGGCGTGCGATCTGGACGATCGGTGCAACTGGAGCCACGAGACCGGTCGGGAGGCGTTCCTCGGCAGGTTGCACACGCCGGGCGATGCCCGCGCCATATGGGGCGATGGTCGCCTGACCGGCACCGTCGGCGCCGTGCTCGACCCCATCTGCTCGATCCGGCAGACGCTCGAGCTCGGCCCGGGCGAGACCGCGCACCTTGCGTTCACCACCGGTGTGGCCGAGACGCGCGAGGGCGCCATCGCGCTCGCCGAGCGGTACCGCGACATCCGCGCGGCCCAGCGCGCCCTCGACCTCGCGTGGTCCACCAGCCAGATCGAGCTGCGCGACCTCGGCATCTCGCCCGAGGAGGCCGTGGTCTTCCAGCGGCTTGCTTCGCGCCTGCTGCTTACCGACCCGCGTTCACGACTCAAAGTGCTCACGAAGGTCGAGAACCGGCTCCCGATCTCCGGCCTGTGGTCTATCGGCATCTCGGGCGACTACCCGATCCTCCTCGTGAAGATCGAGCGCCTTGAGGAGACGCCGCTGGTGCGTCAGGCGATGCTTGCCCATCAATACTGGCGCTCCAAAGGCTTCGAATGCGATCTCGTCATCCTCAACACGAAGCCGAGCGCATACGCCTCGGAGCTCGACGGTCGACTGCGCATGCTGCTGCGCACCGGCCACGCACTGCAGCTGCACGACCGACCCGGTGGCGTGCACCTGCGCGTCGCCGACCAGGTTCCGGGCGACGTCCGCAACCTCCTCGACAGCGTCGCGCGCGCCGTGCTCACCGGCGATGGTGGTCCGATCGGCCTGCACCTCAACCTTCGCGCTATCCACGAAGTCGAACCGGACATGCTCGTCCCTGTCGCACCGGTGCGAGGTGAGCCCGACCCGCCGTTCGTACGACCGACGCTCGTGCACGACAACGGCTTCGGCGGCTTCGATCCAGAGACAGATGAGTACGTCATCGTCCTGCAGGGCGGCGATGCGACGCCGGCTCCCTGGGTGAACGTGGTGGCGAATCCCGGCTTCGGTGCGCTCATCTCGGAGGCGGGTATCGGCTGCACTTGGGCCGAGAACAGTCATGAAAACCGCATCACCACCTGGAACAACGACCCCGTCAGCGATGGGACCGGCGAGGCGTTCTACATCCGGGATGAGGAGAGCGGCAAGTTCTGGAGCCCCACCCTCCTGCCGATACGCGACGAAGCGCCGCACGTCATCCGCCACGGGCGCGGGTACACCCGCTTCGAGCACACCTGCCATGGCGTTCGCCACGAGATCGACTGGTTCGTCGCAGCGGAGGACCCGGTGCGCATCGTGAAGGTCACGCTCACGAACGTCTCAGGGCGGCGCCGGAGTCTCTCGGTGACGCACTTCGTGGAGTGGGCCCTTGGTGATTCGCGCAGCAAGGCCCAGCAGCAGGTCGTGACATGGTGGGACGACGCAACGCGCGCGCTCATGGCGCACAACTACTTCAACGCCGACTTCCCCGGACGACCCGCGTTCCTCGCCTGCGACTGCGCGCTCGACTCGTTCACAGCAAGCCGCACCGAGTTTCTTGGACGCAACGGCGACCCGCGCGATCCGGCTGCGATGCACCGCCGCACGCTCGGTGGCGCAACCGGTCGCTTCCTCGACAACTGCGGCGCGCTCATGCGCAAGCTCGTCCTCGAGCCGGACGAGAGCGTCGCAGTCACGTACTTCCTCGGCCAGACCGAGACGGTAGACGATGCGCACGCGCTCATCGAGCGGTTGCGGCGGCCGGGTGCGGTGGAGGCTGAGCTCGCCGAGGTTCGTGAGCGCTGGAGCCGCACGCTGGGCGCGGTCGAGGCGACCACGCCCGATCCGGAGCTCGACCGCATGGTGAATGGCGCCGCGCTGTACGAGGCGCTCGCCTGCCGCTTCTGGGGCCGAACGGCAACCTACCAGTCGAGCGGTGCATTCGGCTTCCGGGACCAGCTGCAGGACTGTCTCGCGCTGTTGTACTCTCGCCCGGATCTCGTGCGCGAGCACATCATCGAGGCGGCCCGGCACCAGTTCCCGGAGGGAGATGTGCTGCACTGGTGGCAACCGATCTCGGGTCGCGGCGTGCGCACGCGCTTCGCCGATGACCGTCTATGGCTGCCCTTCGTGACTGCCGAGTACATCAGTGCGACCGGCGACACATCGGTGCTGGACGTGGAGGTGCCGTACCTCGAGGGCCCGCCCGTGCCGGATGATCGCGAAGACCTCTACCTGCAGGTGCAACCATCGCTCCAGCTCGGCAGCGTCTACGAGCACTGCCGCGCCGCCATCGAGGTCTCGATGGCGACCGGCACGCATGACCTCCCGCTGATGGGCGGCGGCGACTGGAACGACGGCATGAACCGCGTCGGTATCGGCGGGGCCGGTGAGAGCGTCTGGATGGCGTGGTTCCTCGACGTCGTCCTACGCTCGTTCGCCCCTCTTGCCGAGAAGCGCGGTGATGTCGCGGCTGCCGCGGGCATGCGCGAACACGCCGCCGCGCTCATAGCCGCGGTGGAACGCGAAGCGTGGGACGGCGCCTGGTACCGGCGCGCCTTCTTCGACGATGGCACGCCGCTCGGCACGAGCGCTGCCGATGAGTGCCGCATCGATGCGATCGCGCAGGCCTGGGCGATGATCTCGGGCAGCGGAAGCGCGACGCGGGCTCAACGGGCGCTCCAGAGCGTGGAAGAGAAGCTCGTCCGCTGGGACGATGGCCTGGTGGCGCTGCTCACACCACCGTTCGATCACATGCGACATGACCCGGGTTACATCAAGGGGTACGTCCCCGGCGTGCGCGAGAACGGCGGACAGTACACGCATGCCGCCATCTGGGTCGCCCTGGCATACGCGCTCATGGGTGATGGCGATGAGGCGGTCGCCTTGCTCGACCTCATCAACCCGGTCAACCACGCGCTCGACCGCACGGCCGCCGAGCGCTACCGGGTTGAACCGTACGTGATCGCCGCCGATGTCTACGCGGTCGAACCGTACGTCGGCCGCGGCGGCTGGACGTGGTATACCGGCTCGGCAAGCTGGTACTACCGCGTCGCAGTCCAGAACATCCTCGGCCTGTATCTGGAGGCCGAGCACGGACAGCGCTACCTCCGTCTCGATCCGTGTGTCCCGAAGGCGTGGACGTCATGGGCGGTCACGTTCCGGGACGGCGACGCGACCTACGAGATCGCCTTCGACAATCCGCGCGGTGTGAACCGGGGCGTCAAGAGCGTCACCGTCGATGGCGTCGCTCGCGACGATCTGCGCGTTCCGCTCGGCGCCGAATCCGGCACCTATGCGGTGCACGTCGATATGCTCGGCGGGTGACGGTCGCAGGCCTCCCGTGATGGTACCCTGGTAGGCGACATGTACATGAGAGGAGTCGCAGTGGCACTGATTCGGGCGGCGGTCATCGGCGCAGGCAATATGGGGCGTCATCACGTACGCATCCTGGAGCGGTTCGAAGACGTCGAACTCGTCGGCGTCGTGGATCCCGGCATCGATCCGGCGACCTCGTCGCTGCCGATCGACGCGGCGCGCCACTTCTCCTCGGTCGACGAGCTTCCCGAGATCGACTTCGCGGTGATCGCCACCCCGACGCAAATGCACGCCGACCTTGCCTGCACGCTCATCGAGCGCGGCGCGAACCTCCTCATCGAGAAACCGCTTGCCGAGACGCCCGCAGATGCCACCCGCATCGTTGAAGCTGCCGAGAAGGCAGGCGTGCTGCTCGCGGTCGGCCACGTTGAGCGCTTCAACCCCGCGGTGCGGATGCTCGCTCAGATGGCCACCGACCCCCGCCTCGTGCAATTCGAGCGCCTGTCTCCTTACACGCCTCGTATCCGCGACAGCGTCGTCTTCGACCTCATGGTGCACGACCTCGACCTCGCCTGCTGGATCTGCGGCGGCACGCCCGTGCGCGTCCAGGCCTCCGGCGCGAAGGTCTTCTCGGAGAGCGTCGATGTGGCGGCGGCAGTGCTCGAGTTCGCCAATGGCCGCATTGCGTCGCTGGAGACATCGCGCGCCACGCAGGACAAGGTTCGGCGCATCGCGGTTTCGGAACCTGACCGCTACCTCGTCGCCGACTCGATCCGCCAGGACCTGAGCATGCGTCGCCAGACGACTGTGGAGTTCGAGAAGACGGAGCCGCCGATCTACCGGCAGGCAAGCGTCGTGGAAATCCCCTACGTCGACAGAAGCGGCGAACCGCTCGCGGCCGAGCTCCGCGATGTCATCGACGCGATTCGCACCTCGGGCACACCAACCGTGACCGGCCGGGACGGCCTCAGAGCGGTCGAGCTCGCGTTCGCGGTTGAAGCGGCGATCCGGGGCTGACGTACGTCAGTATCTGATGCGCCGCAGCTCGCCCTCGACCGAACTGGAGACGACGCCCGTACTTCCGTAGATCGCGACGGGAACGGTGTCGTATCCCAGGTCCGAGATCACCGAGCGCGCGGCAGGCGACAGGCTCGTCGGCTTCGTCAGCAAGACGACCCCACCGTAGCGTGCGGCGAGCGCGCCGCCACCAAGCGCGTCCGGGAAGTTGTTCCCGGTGGCGACTCCGAAGTAGTCGCTCGTCGCCCACCCGTGTGCGATGCTCTCGCGCGCCACCTGCGCTGCGGTCTCGTATCGATCGCCGCCGGCCCACCGCACGATCGAAACGCCCGGCATCGCGTCAACCGCCGAGGCGACCGATGTGGCGATCGCCGCCGTGCTACCCGTGACGACCACCTCGGTCGTATCGAGGCTTGCAAGTGCGATCGACGTCGCCGATGGTAGCGTCGACGGCCGGGTCAGCAGCACCGGAACGCCGTTCCCGGCGGCGATCGGCGAGACCGCAAGCGCATCAGCGTACAGGTCGCCTCGCGCAAGGAACGCCCGGGGGATCGTCGTCTGCCCCGTCACGACAGCCAACTCGGATGCTACTGCGGCCGCTGTGTCATACCGGTCGCGACCGGCGATCCGCTGGACCTCAAGACCGGTGGCGGATAGCTGCCGGACGATCGCCGGATCGATGGCCGCGGTTCCTCCCACAAGCACGACCTTTGTTGCGCCCAGGCGCACGAGTTCGGCGAGGAACCCGACCGGAAGGGACGTGCGCCGGGTGAGCAACAGCGGGCTTCCGTAGGCGCCCGCCAGCGATGCACCCGTGAGCGCATCCGGAAAACCCTCACCGCTCGCCACCACCGTCGTCGTCACCGTCCCGCTGGCGAAGCCGGCATTCGACTGCGCGATCGCAGTGGCGTACCGGTCGACACCCTGAACCCGCGTGACGCTCGGCGCGGGCGGAGGCACGATCGTTTCCAGCGCATCGCGTAGCTGGAGCAGCCCGTTTCCGTATCTGAGGTCCCACCCCGGCTCGCCCAGATCCTTCGCCGAGGAAAGCAGCGCGCTCTCGATCTCAGCCGCAGTCGCTCCCGGGGCGTGGGAGCGCATCAACGCCACCGCGCCGGTCACGAACGGTGCAGCCATGGAGGTGCCGAACAGGTATGTGTACGTGTGAGCGCCCGCGTACGCGTACGTGGACAGGATCCCGTTGGTTCCGGCAACCCCGCCCGGCGCCGCAATGTCCATCTGGCTCCCGTAGTTCGAGTACGTCGCCAGGACGTCGGCGGCATCCGTCGCTCCCACGCAGATCACGTGGTCGCATGCCGCGGGGTAGTAGATGTCGTTGCGCCCCTCGTTGCCGGCCGCGCTCACGATCACCACACCCCGGGCGTGCGCGTAGTCCACTGCCTCCTGCATCAGCGCTCGTCCGCTTGCACCGATCTCGGCTGCAGTCGCGCCCAGGCTGATATTGACGACATCAACGCCAAGATCGGCTGCGTAGTACAGTCCGTCGATGAAGTCAGCGTTCGAACCGGTCGATCTCCCTATGACTTTGATCGGGACGATCTTCACACCGGGCGCCGTGCCTGCGACGCCCGTCGCATTGTTGCTCGCCGCGGCGATGATCCCCGAGACGTGTGTCCCGTGGCCGTTGAGGTCGTTCGCTTCGTTATCGTTCGAGACGAAGTCGTAGTCACGCGCGAGATCAAGCGCCGGAGTCAGCTCCGGGTGCAAGAGGTCCGCGCCCGTATCGATCACGCCGACCGTCACGAACGATTCGCCGCGCTCAATGTCCCACGCTGCTTCGCCCTGGATGCGGGAGTACGCCCACTGCGCGGCATAACGCGGATCATCCGGTGTCCACAGCGGACGGATGACCTGGCTATCCTCGGCAGCGACCCGAACACCGGGCACCGTCGCGAGCGATGCTCGCAACACCTCGACGTCGGTGCCGTCCGGGACCGAGACGACCACCCCACGATCGCCGTACATCGTACGCTGAACCCGCAGCCCTCGTCGGGCAAGCGCCGCCTTCACCGGAGCCGAGGAGCCGTCGGTCCACCGTACGATCACGCCAGTCGCGCGCGAGCGAGTCGGAACCTGCACCTCCGGTCGCGCGGCCGTCGGCGCAACAGCCCCGAGCAGCAACACGGTCGTCACGAGCGCAGCGATCGTGGCGTTCAAGGCGCGGCGCATCACGTACTCCTCGGCGATCGGGTGCGGTCGGGGTCTACCCAGAGTGCCACGTTGCACGCGCCGCGCCAAGTGCGACCGCCGGGCGTCAGTGTCACGCATCCGACTTCTCACCGAGTGGGTATGTACTCTGTGTCGTGGCGCCACACAAGGGGGCGGGGTTCGACAGGTCACCGCAACTGGCTCATGTGTCTGGCCTGTTTGCTTGCGCTCGTTGGTATAGCTCCCTCCGGTTGTATGAGATCGGCCGCCCCCGGCGCCCCGACGGTCATCACCGCTCCGGATGGAGGACTGCCCGGGATGCTCACCGTCACTTCGACCGCATTTGTTGACGGCGGCAGAATACCAGCGAAGTTCTGCGCCAAGGGAGTCAAGGGCGGCTCGAACGTCTCCCCGCAGATCGCTCGGAGCACACCGACACCGCCCGAGGGAACCCGCTCCATCGTCGTCACCAGACACGCGCTCGCACCAGGCTCCGTCACCGGTGTCTTCGGACGCTGAAGCCCCGATCCCCCGGCAGAAGGGACCTCTCATGGACGTACTGTCACTTCCCGACCTCAAGGAACTCTCCGGGCACACCGACGGCCCGCTCGTGTCAATCTACATGCAGACCCAGCCCTTCGGACCCGATAGTCAACTGGAGAACGTCGGGCGTCTCAAGAACCTGCTCAAGTCCGCCTCGGCGCAATTGGCCGAGATGGGCCTTCGTCCTGCCGAAGTCGAAGCGGTGCTCGACCCGGTTCGTCGACTCTCCGACGACCGCCCGTTCTGGCTCCGCGCCGAGGCGGGCCTGGCGATCTTCGCTGATGGCGGGGTGCGCGTCTTCCGCCTTCCGGAGGCTCCGCCCGAAACCGTGGTCGTCGGCTCCCGTTATCACTTGCGTCCGCTGCTCGCGCTCCTTGGCAGCGACCGGCACTTCTACCTGCTCGCGCTGTCGCAGAAGCGAGCGCGCTTGTTGCGCGGCTCGGTGACCGGTCTCACCGAGATCGATCTGGGCGACGCTCCCTCCAGCCTCGCCGAGGCGCTTCGTTGGGACGATTTCGAGAAGCGCTCGTTGCAGTACCATAGCGCGACCAACGGCACCTCGGGCGGACGTCGCTCGCCGGTGTTCCACGGGTCGGGCGAACCCGATCCTAAAGATGAGATCATGCGCTACTTCCGGGAGATCGACCGTGCGCTCGTCGAACAGGTGAAGGACGGCGCGCCGCTCATTCTTGCCGGCGTCGATTACGTGCTGCCGCTGTACCGCGAGGTCAATTCCTATCCCGCGCTGTATACGCAGGCGATCGTGGGTAGCCCTGATTCACTCGGTGATGAAGCGCTTCACGAACAGTCCGCCGCGATCGCCGCCGAGGCGTTCTCGGCCGAACAGCGACAGGCTGCCGAGCGCATAGACGCCCTCTGGGCGACACCGCGGGCGACATCGGATCCTGAGACGTTCGTACTCGCGGCGATCCACGGACGCGTCGAGGCGCTCTTCATCAGCAACGAGGCGACGCTGTGGGGCACGGTCGATGAGGCCGCTGACAGCGTTGAGCTTCACACGCTGCAACAGCCCACCGACGAAGACCTGCTCGATCTTGCGGCCCTTCGCACCATTCTCGCCGGCGGAAGCGTGTTCCCTCTTCCGGCAGCACACATGCCGAGAGATGCCGCTGCGGTGGCGCTGTTGCGGTACTGAGCGTCACTGATTACCGGGACGCGACTCGCTCATCGCGTCGTCGGTGAAGAAGCTGATCCGGTAACGGACGATCGTCTTCGCGGGGTCGCCGGTGTCCTGCGTGCGCTCCACCGTCACGAAGACCTCTCGCGTCTTCGCGTCGGCCCCTGTGCCAAGGGTCTCGACGATGACCCACTCGTTGGGCGGCAGTGCCGGTCCGAACGCCCAAGCCGTCACGCCATCCGCTTGGCGACCGGCGACGAATTCGTCCACCTCGGCCGCTGCGGTCTCGGTGGCGTAGGCTTTGGCGGTGGCGACATCGCCCGCGACCACAGCGTCGTAGAAGGCTGCGTAGGTGTCGCGGGCGCCCTCGAGTTCCGCAGCCGTCGCTTGTTCGCCGAGCAGTCGGTTGAACGGCTGGAAGAACGATCCTACTGCCATGACACCGTAGTAGGCGACGACCAGCGCCACGATCGCGCCGAACAGCGCCGTCGGCGCAGCGAGATACCACTTCGCTCGCGCGACGATTCGAGCCGGCTCTGTGACCGCGACCGACGCGGTGTCGACGATCTCGACGCCCGACGTCCCGACGACGCGCGAGATGCCCGCCATCCTCATGCCGACGCTGGAACTCCTGCCGCGCCGCGCCCAGAGCCAGTAGAAGAGACCCCAGGCAAGTGACGCTACCGCGGTCGCCAGCATGAAGGGCGAGAACAGCGCCGAGTACATGTCCGCACCGGCGATGGCCTCCATCGCTGCTCGCTCCTCGGCGTTCATCATCACGAAGAGCTGCACCCACCCGATGAGCGACATCCACACCGGGTTGATCGCGAGCGGCCCCCAGCCGATGACCGTGTCCGCCAACCATGCCGAGAAGCGGCGGCGGCGACCGGGACGGGGTAGCGGCTCCCCTCCCTCGGGCCGGATGCGCCCCTCGATGACCTCGGCCGCAACCGCGTCGGCCGGGCCGAACTCCCCGATGGCGGCCTCGAAGGAAGCGCCGTCCGCCATGGTGTCCCGCAGGTGCGACTGCGTCTCCGCGACGATAGCATCGACGTCCGGCCGGGGCAGTCCCCGCAGGCCCCGGCGCAGTGCTGCAAGATACGTGTCGATATCGAAGGTGACCATCGTTCCCCCATCCGGTTGGCCGTGACTATCCGGCTTCCCTGAGCCCATGCACCGCTGCCACGATCCGGTCCCACTCTTCCAGCGTCCGCGAGAGAAACGATGCTCCCGAGTCGGTCACCGCGTAGTACTTCCGCGGGTTGCCGGGCACGTCGTTCACCCACACCGCCGAGAGCAGCCCGTCTGCCTCAAGGCGCCGTAGCACCGGATACACGGTTCCCTCGCCCGCCACGAACTCCCCCAGCTCCTCGAGGCGCTTCACGAGCGCGTACCCGTACAGCGGTTCCGCGCTCAGCACCTGCAACACGAGAAGCTGCACGACGCCCTTCCTCAGTTGTGCCGAGTAGCTCTCGAAATCCCCGCCCATGACAGCCTCGATTCGTGTGAAGTACTGTACGTTACACAGTACCTAGCTATGTATAGTACGACATCGGGCCCCTGTCAACAGGTACCACTGTCTTGCAATCGCACAACGTTTAGAACATACTGAACGTTGGGAAAGCATTGAACACTCTTAGCAGGAGGCCTCATGCCAGACGCTGAACAGACAAAGAAACGCTCGGCGCTCTTCGATCGGATGACGGTCATGATGGAGACCCTCGGCTTCCCGCATCTCTCGGCCCGGATCTACGCCGCGCTGATGCTCGCCGAGGGCGAGGGTCTCTCAACAAGCCAGCTCGTCGAGAAGCTCGAGATCAGCAAAGCCTCCGTAAGCACCTCGACTCAGTTGTTGCTTGCGATGGGGCTCGTAGAACGATACCGGGTCCGTAACTCGCGGGAAGCACACTTCCGCCTGCTCAAGGGCATATGGGGCCCGCTCCTGGCGAAGAAGTTCGAGGCCATGACTGCGGTCACCAACACCGCACGCGAAGCACTCGCAATGGCCGAGACCGACACGGCGCGAGTGCGCCTCCAGGAGATGTACGACGTCTACTCGTTCTTCGAGCAGGAATGCCAAACGTTGATGAAGCACTGGAGAGAGAGAGGTATGTCATGACGGAAGCCGCCATCAAAGTCGAGGACATCACGTACTCGTACGGTGACTTGCTGGCCGTGAAGGGCATCTCCTTCGAGGTTCAACCCGGCGAGATTCTCGGCTTTCTCGGTCCCAACGGTGCAGGGAAGTCGACCACCATCAAGATGCTGACCGGTCAGGTCGCGCCGAAGAGCGGTGTGGCCCAGATTCTTGGAGCCGATATCACGCTCGATGATCCCGCGATCCAGGCGAGAATCGGTGTCTGCTTCGAGGAGAAGAACCTCTACCTCTCCATGTCCGCAAAGGAGAACCTCGACTTCTACGCGTCGCTCTACGGCATCAAGGATCCCGACTCCATCGAGATCCTGCGACGCGTAGGCCTCGCCGACCGCGCCAAAGACCGTGTGAAGACGTACTCCAAGGGCATGCGCCAGCGAATGATGATCTCCCGGGCCTTCATCAACAAGCCGGATGTTCTGTTCCTCGATGAGCCCACCGACGGGCTCGACCCGGTGACCTCGGCATCGATTCGGACCACGATCAAGGAAGAGGCCGCCCGTGGGGCCGCCGTGTTGCTGACCACCCACGACATGTTCGAGGCAGACGAACTCTCGGACCGCGTCGCATTCATCAACGACGGCGTCATCGTGGCGATCGACACGCCGGAGAACCTGAAGCTCAAGTTCGGCAAGCGTTCAGTGAAGGTTCGCATGCGCGATGGCTCCGGTGTGCGAGAAGAGATCGTCGCACTCGACCGGCCGGACTCGGGCGACCGGCTCAAGGAGGTCGTCGGCTCGGGCGACGTGCTCACGATCCATACCGAGGAGGCCACGCTCGAAGACATCTTCATCCAGATGACGGGTAGGGGGCTGGTGGGATGAGCCGCTCCGTCTCCCGTGCGGCGATAGTCTCCGCGATCGTCAAGAAGGACCTCGTGGAGTTCTCTCGCGACACGCTCTATCTGTTTCTGTCGATTCTCGGATTGGTGCTGTTCATCACCTTCTTCTGGATCGCCCCGAAGACGGTGAACGAGACGTTGACCCTCGGTGTTCATCAGACGGGAATGGACGCGCTCTTCGACCAGTACCAGGAAGGCGCGAACGCTTCAGAAGGTTTGCGATTGGTTCAGTTCGCCTCGGAAGAGGAGCTCAGGAAGGTCATTGCGGGCGATCTCGAATACTGGCAGTCAGAAGACGGCTCGCAGACATTCCTGCGCGACAAAGCTGCCGGTGATGAGAAACCGAAGGACGCGAAGCGCGTCGATGTCACCATCGGCATCGGGTTCCCCGCGGGCTTCCTGGAGAAGACTGCAGCGAAGGAACGGACGACGGTGACGGTGTACTCAGACGCCGGCGTTCCGTCCGAGATACAGGGCGCGATGAAGAGCTTCGTGCGAGAGATCGCGTACGCCATCGCGGGTGACGCCGTGCCTGTGACCGAGCCGTCTCAGGAGAACATCATCCTTGGCACCGACCGCGCGGGCGACCAGGTGTCGCTCAGAGAGAAGATGCGGCCCATGCTCGCGCTCTTCGTGCTCATGGTCGAGGTGCTGTCGATGGCGTCGCTTGTCTCAAGCGAAGTCATGAACCGAACGGTCAAGGCCGTGCTGGTGACGCCCGCGCGCGCCGGCGACTTCCTGATGGCCAAGACGATCTACGGGACTATGCTCGCCATGTCACAGGCGATGATCGTGTTGATCGCGATCGGCGCCTTCACACAGGCGAATTGGTGGCTGCTCCTGCTCACGATGCTTATCGGATCGGTCATGTTCACAGGCGTGGCGATGATCATCGGCTCGGCTGGTAAGGACTTCATCGGCACGCTTTTCTACGGGGTGCTGTTCCTCGTGCCGCTTATGATCCCCGCGTTCGCGATCTTGCTGCCCGGCACTGCGAGCGCATGGATTCGCTTCTTGCCCACCTATGGCATGACACAGGTGCTGACCGGCATCACCGCATACGGCCTCGGTTGGACCGACGTGTGGCAGAGCCTGCTTGCGGCGACCGCCTGGGTGATCGTCATCTACCTGGCTGGCTTGTTCACGCTCAAGCGGAAGGTGGAGTCCCTATGAGTCTCACACGGATGTTCAAAGTACTCCGAAAGGACCTGGCTCTGGGACCTCGTTCTCCCATCTTCCTGTGGGCGATCATTCTCCCCTTCGCGCTCACGCTGATCCTGCAGGTCGCGTTCGGGTCGCTCTTCGCCGCAAAGCCGAGAATGGCCGTCGTCGACCAGGGAGCCTCCGAGATAACGGCCTCTCTCGAGAAGATGGACGGCATCGAGCTCACCGTCCTCGACAATCCCGACGCGCTCAAAGATCAGGTCCGGGCAAACGATTTCGATGCTGGTCTCATACTGCCCAAAGGGTTCGATGATGCGGTCCGCTCGGGCGAGAAGCCGCTCCTCGAACTCTACATCGGGGGTGAGAGTCTCTCCTCAAACCGCATCATCCTCAGCGTGACGACGCTCGACCTTGTACGCCAGGTCGAGGGAACGGCGCCCCCCGTGGACGTTCGCATCGAGAACTTCGGCAATGAAGGTCTTCCGATATCCGTGAGACTTGTGCCCGTGATCATGATGTACGCCCTGTTCATCGCGGGCGCGTTCGTGCCATCGTCGAGCCTCGTCGAAGAGAAGGAGAACGGGACCCTCTCGGCGCTGCTGGTCTCGCCGGTGAAAGCAAGCGAGGTACTCGTGGCGAAGGGGCTCCTCGGGACGATCCTGGCGTTCGTGATGGCGTTCATGACGCTGTTCCTGAACAAAGCGCTCGGCGGACAGCCCCTTGTGCTGGTCTTGGTCATCCTGTGGGCGTCGGCATTCTCGGCGGTGTTGGGCATCGTGATCGGGACTGCGGCCAAGGATAGTGCTTCCATGTTCACGCTCGTCAAAGGCAGCGGCATCTTCCTGTTCGCACCTGTGGCGTTCTATCTCTTCCCAGAGTGGCCGCAGTGGATCGCGAAGCTCTTCCCGACGTTTTGGGCGATCGACCCGATCTGGCAGGTGGCTGTCCTGGGCAAGGGACTTGATGCTATCTGGGTGGATCTCGCAGTGTCTCTTGCGATCGCCATCGCTTTGGTTCCGGTCATCGGCGCCTTGTCGCGCCGTATGCAGCGCAAGCTCGTTGCCGAGTAGTCCCGAGGAGGAATCGCAGTGGAGTGGTATTGGTGGGTCCTGATCTCAGTCGCAGTCGTGGGTATCGGCTACCTGAAGCTCAAGGTCTGGGGCAAGATCCAGGCTTCGATGAAAGCGAAGAAGGACGCGGAGCGGGCGCTCGAGGACGAGTAGTCCCGGGGGCGTCTGAACGACCGAAGGCCCGCCATGAACGGCGGGCCTTCGCAGTTCAGTATGATTGACGTGCCTCCCGTTCAGGTTCTATCGTCAGAAGACGTGGACGGCGTTCTCAGGAGTGGCAGCATGCGTCTCAAATGGCTGGCGAACCTTCTTAAGACGCTCGCGGTGCTTGCTGTTCTGCTTGTCCTGGCCTTCGTCGGGATGCGCGCCGCCGTGGGGACCACCGGCTCGGGCTTTCCGCTCATCGACGTCTTCTTCGTGCGGGGCGACTGGCTGGTTCCCTCACGCGTCGCCCTGAAGGACCCGGCAACGGTCTACATCGAGGGCTATGCGCCGGGGCTGACGTGGGTCGCCGCAGAAGGCAGCCGGGAGTGGCTCGTTTCCGGATCGACCCTGGTGCTGACCGAGGCGAATGAGAACACCTACCCGGTACCCGTTGACGGACGTGTCATCATCGAGCACACCTTCGGGGCGGGCGTTTCGCAGCAGGCGGCCGGTTGGCACGTCGTCAAGATCCAGCAGTACGACCTGAAGCAACCCAAGGCGACCGCGTTCGTGATCGTGGACCTCACCAAGCAGGTATGGCTGAAACGAACCGGCACCTTCCGGTGGCAACAGGTTCCGATGCAGTAGGCACCCGCGCTATCGCGGCAAGTGCAGCGTGAACGTCGAGCCGCTCCCGAGCTCGCTCTCTACCTCGATGGTCGCCCCAAGCGCGGTAGCAAGCCGCCTGCATACCGCAAGGCCCAGGCCGGTGCCGTCGCTCTTCAGGCCACCCTCCGACATCACCTGGTAGAAGTCATCGAACACCCGCTCGAGTTCGTCGGCCGGAATCCCCCGCCCCGAATCCTTCACGGAGATGGCGACGCCGGCGGTCTCCTCGGAGACCTGTACGCTCACCTCGCCGCGTTCGGTGAACTTCACGGCGTTGCTGATGAGGTTCAGGACGATCTGCCCGACTTGAGATCCATCCGTCGCGATCTTGGGTATCGCGTCCGGACAATCACACACCATCGCAAGCCCCTTCTCGTCGGCCATAGGCCTCACAGAGTCGAACATCTGGCGAACGACTCCGATGATATCGACGCGGCGGACTGTCGGCTTCTGGCGGCCCGACTCGATCTTCGCCAGATCGAGCACCTCGTTCACAAGGCCGAGAAGGTGTCGCCCGGAGTTGTGGATCATCCCGATCTGCCGGCCTTGCTCCTCGTTGAGCTCCCCTGCCATGCCCTTTAGAAGGATGTCGGAGAACCCGATGATCGAATTGAGGGGCGTGCGCAGCTCGTGACTCATCGACGCCAGAAAGTCACTCTTCGCGCGGGTCGCCTCCTCAAGGATCGCATTGGTCTCTTGCAGGCTGGTGTTCGTGGCGATGAGTTCCTCGTTCGTCGCAGCAAGCTCCTCAGTTCGATCCTGCACGCGCTGCTCGAGTTCGATGTTGAGCGCCGCGACCGCGTTCTCGGCGAGGCGGCGCTCGGTGACGTCCTGGATGATCCCGAAGAGTGCGAGCGGTCTGCCGTCGGCGTCGTACTCCACAGACCCAAGTCCATGGACCCAACGTTCTTCGCCATCCACAGGCCTGATGATTCGATACTCCAGGTCGAATGTGGCGCCACCCGCGAGCACCTCGTCCTCGAAATGCGCTCGCAGCACCTGCCGGTCGTCGGGGTGCATGAGGCCGAGCCACCCTTCGTATGTGTCCCGGTCCTCGTTGGTTGCGCCAAGCACCTCATAGAGCGCGGGGGAGCCACTCCAGTGGTCTGCCTGGATGTCGAAGATGTAGTGCCCGAGATGCGCGACTCTTTGCGACTCGCTGAGCCACCGCTCGCTTGCGCGAAGCTCATCCTCGGCGTTCTTGCGTTCGGTGATGTCGAGGATGGTGGTCATGAAGTACTCGGGCACCCCTGCGGCATCCCTGCGAAGGGACGTGCTCACGTCGGCCCAGATGACGCGGCCGTCTTTGTGGATGTAGCGCTTTGTGAAGCGGGCAGACGGCATCTTCCCGGCCAGCAGCGCAGCGACGATACGTTCGGTACCCGGGATATCGTCGGGGTGGGTGAGTTGTTGCCACGTCGCACGATCACCGAGCTCTGCCCGCGTATATCCCAGAAGATCACAGAACGCATCATTGACGTTGACCACACCGGTCGGGCTGGTCAGGGACTTGGCGACCATCGAATGCTCGAAGAGGTACTTGAACTTGTCCTCGCTCGCCTTGAGTGCCTCTGCCGCCCTTTTACTCTCCGTGACATCCCGCATGAAGGCTACCTGCCGGCCGTCTCCCATCGGTTGATGCACGACATTGATCTCGACATCGAAGATCGTGCCGTCTTTTCGACGGTGCCGGGTCTCGAAATGGTCGGATCCTTGTTCCCTGATCTTGCGGATGTGTTCCTCGGCCTCCGCAACCCCCTCGAGAGCATCCACGTCACTGACGCGCATCGTCAAGAGCTCAGCCTCGGTATAGCCGCTCATGCGACTGTACGCCTCGTTGACCGCGAGGATGTTACCTTCGTTGTCCACCAGCCAGAAGCCGTCTGTCGACGCTTCCAGGATGGCGCGGAGGCGCTGCTCGTTCTCTTTCAGCCGTTCCTCGCTTTGCTTTCGCTCCGTGATATCTTGCACGGTACCGCTCAGCTTCCACGGCGCACCGTCCTCATCACGAACCAGCTCCCCAGCCTCGGCCCACACGACGTGCTCGGTCCCATCCGGCCACAAGATGCGATACTCAAGCGGAACCGGTACGCCCTCGTTCATGACCGAGGCGTTTGACGCTTCAACGGCGGGGCGGTCGTCAGGATGTATCGCACGGGCGATAACGTCTTCGAGCGCGCCCGTGAAGGTCGCCTTCTCTATACCGAAGAGACGGAACATCTCATCGGACCACTCGAGTCGATTCGCCTTGATGTCCCACGTCCAGCTACCGATGCGAGCAAAGCGCTGGGCCTTGCGCAGCGACGCCTCGCTCTTCTCGAGTGCCGCAAGCGTCTGCTTGCGCTCGGCGACGTCGCCGAACATCACCGCGAATCGTCCGGGCTCGGGAGCATACGCTCGTACTTCAAAGTAGCGGTCGAGAGCAGAGGAGTAGTCTTCAAACTGCGCCGACTCGCCTGTGAGGGCCACCCTTCCATACCGCTCGATCCACGCCGGTTCCGTACCCGGGAGCACCTCGAGCACTGTCTTGCCGAGAATGTCGGTCGCCTTGAGTCCTGTGAGCTTCTCGAATGCGGGGTTCACCTGCAAGAACCGGTAGTCACACGGTCGGCCCTCTGCGTCGACGACGATCTCGTGAACCGCGAACCCCTCCCCCATTCCGTCGAACAGAAGCTTCTGGCTCCGCTCGCTCTCGTTGAGCGCCTTCTCGGCCAGATCCGATTTGGTCATGTCGCGGATCGCGCTCAACAGCGCATCGCCTTCGGTGCCATGCACGAGGGCGGAGTGAACCTCGACCGGGACGGCGCTACCGTCTTTGCGGAGGTGCTCGGTGCGGAAGACGATGCCGTTGGTTCGCGCCTCGTGCATCTGATGAGAGATCGAATCCCGGTCCTGCGGCGATTGAACGTCGCGAATGGTGAGTGACAGGATCTCCGCTCGAGAGTACCCGTAGAATGCGAGTGCCGCGTCGTTTGCGTCGAGCACCGCACCGTCGAGGCCGATGAGCAGCAGTGCCCCAAGAAGCCGATCGAGGGTAGCGCCCGTGATGACCTGATCGATTCGCATCTGCCCGCTCCCGCTGCGCAAACCACACATGCATGCCGAGAATCAGACCCTCATCAGCGGTGTCATCGGCCGGGAGGGTGCTGTGAGTATCGTACCCTTTCCGGCTCGGGAGCGAGTCGCCTCTCGGCCAACGCAAAACCGGACGGGAGATCCCGTCCGGTTCGGTGTTCGTGTGGTGGGCCCGGATGGATTCGAACCATCGACCTCACGGTTATCAGCCGTGCGCTCTAACCAACTGAGCTACGGGCCCGCGCCAGGAAACAGCTTCGATACCATAGCCCAGGCCGCGCGAGAGCGTCAAGCGAAACGCCGAGGTTGCTCCCGGTGTCTGGCCGGTCGATTACTCCTGCTCCCCATGCGCAGCTGAGACGGTGTGATCGTCGTGGTAGGGTAATGACTGTAGGTGATCGGAGGATCGATGATCGAGGTCCGCATAGCGAGCGTCAATGCCGATGCTGCGTCGGGTCAGCCAGTCCTGCTTCTCAAGCCGCTCGAGCACGAAGTCGAGGGTGAAGACGCACGGCTGCTTCCGATCTGGATCGGTCAACCGGAGGCCTCAGCGATCATGCTCGGGCTACAGGGGATCGACCTTCCCCGCCCAATGACGCATGACCTGCTGCGCGAGCTGATCGACCAGCTCGGCTATGTGGTGCTTCGCGTCGAAGTCACCCGCCTGGATAGCGGCACGTACTTCGCCGCCATTATCGTCCGGGGCGAGGAGCGCATGCTCGCCATCGATGCACGCCCGTCAGACGCCGTGGCCCTTGCGATTCGCGTCCCATGCGGCATCTTCGTTGCGGAGGACGTGTGGGAGGCCGCGGCCGTCACCGTTCAGGCCGTCGACGACGCCGAGGAGGAAGTCGAGCGGTTCCGCGAGTTCCTGGACCACGTCGACCCCAGCGACTTCACCGGCTAGCGATTGCCGCTACTCGTACCTCAACGCCACGATCGGATCGAGCTGACTCGCCTTCCAAGCCGGGTACACTCCGAAGAACACACCCACGCCGGCCGCGAAGAAGAACGCCGTCGCCACCGCCCAAGGCGTCACGTTCGTGGGGACTGGCGTGAACTTGGCCATCAGGACGGCCCCGCCCCAGCCGATCGAGATGCCGATGATGCCGCCGAGTACGGACAATCCCACCGCTTCGATCACGAATTGCGACAGGATGTCGTACGTTCTTGCCCCGACCGCCTTGCGGATGCCGATCTCCCGGGTGCGCTCCGACACGCTCACAAGCATGATGTTCATGATGCCGATGCCTCCGACCAACAGCGAGATCCCCGCAATGCCGGCAAGCATGTACGTCAGCGTTCCGAGCAAGTCCGAGAGCAGCCCTAGTGTCTGCTCCTGCGTGAAGACCGTGAACTCCTCGCCGTAGCGTGGTGTGAGCACACGACGAAGATCGGCCTTCACCACTTCGATGCGCGCCGGATCTGTGGCCTTCACGACGATGGTGTTGATGTAGTTGAGGTTGAACACACGCTGCGCCGTCGTTATCGGGATGTAGACCTGGCTGTCCTGGTCACCCGCCAGGCCTCCACCCATCGACTCGTAGTAGCCGACGACCGTGAACCGCTGTCCTTCAAGCGTCACGACCTTGCCGACAGGATCCTGGCCAGGGAAAAGCGTCTCACGCACGGTGGAGCCGATGGCGACAACCCTGGCGGCCGCCTGCACTTCGCTCTTCCGATACCCGCGTCCGCCCTCAAGCGTCCCGCTGAACACCTCGCCGCCCTGCTCGTTCGCGGCGGCGACCACGACCCGCACCGACCTGTTGCCACGCTTGATCGTCGACCCCGCCTGCAGCACCGGCACGACCGCGTCCACGCCGGGAACGCGCCGGGCAAGCAGATCGGAATCCTCGATCGTGAACCGCCTGGATGGCGGCGCCTGATCGCCGCCCATGCTGCCGCCGTACTGTCCGGGCACGATGAAGAGCAGGTTGCTGCCGAGGCCTTCGACCTGCCCGGTGATCTCGTCTTGTACGCCTGTTCCGATGCCCACCAGCAGGATGACGGCGGCGACCCCGATGACCACGCCGAGCATCGTGAGGATGCTCCGGGCCTTGTTCGCATTGAGCGCGCGAAGCGCGATGCGGAAGCTCTCCGCGAGATTCACCCTGCCACCTCCCCGGCAGGGAGCGACGCGAGTTCCTGCGCCGCGAGGACGCGATTCCCGACGATCTCCTCGGCTTGCACACGACCGTCGAAGACCCGGATGACCCGCTCGGCATGACGGGCGATCCGGTCATCGTGGGTGACGAGCACCACGGTGATGCCCTGCGCGTTCAGTTCCTGCAACATCGCCATGACCTCGATGCCGGACCGTGAGTCGAGGTTGCCGGTCGGTTCGTCGGCAAGCACGATGCTGGGGTTGTTCACGAGGGCGCGGGCGATGGCCACGCGTTGCTGCTGGCCGCCTGAGAGTTGGCTGCTGAAGTGCCCCATTCGGTTTCCGAGACCCACCCGCTCGAGCGCATCGGTGGCCCGACGGGCCCGGTCCGCACCGCTGACACCCGCGTACACAAGCGGCAGCTCGACATTCGCCTGCGCAGACGTGCGCGCAAGCAGGTTGAACGACTGGAAGACGAAGCCGATGTACCTGTTGCGTAGTTCGGCGAGCTGATTCGGCGACAGGTTCGAGATATCGTCACCCTCGAGGATGACCTGGCCGGTCGTCGGCCGATCCAGCAGGCCGACGATATGCATGAGTGTCGACTTGCCTGAACCGGATGGCCCCATGATGGAGACCATCTCACCCGAGCGGATCGCGATGCTCACACCACGGAGCGCGTTGACTTCGACTCCGTCGAGCTTGTATTGCTTTCCGACGTCGCGCGTCTCAAGAACGATGCGCGACGCAGCTCCGGTGGCCTCGGGCACGTGTTACTTCACCCTTATCGCGGCGCCGTCTTTGAGGTCGCCGATTCCGCTCACGATGACGTTCGCCCCCTCGGAGATGCCCGAGAGGATCTCGGCACGCGTGTCGGTTAGCCGACCGGTGGTGACTTCGACTCGCTTGGCCTTGCCGTTCTCGGCGATGAAGACGTAGCTCTTGCCGGCCTCGTCGAGCACGGCCTCCACGGGCACGGTGAGTGCACCGGCGACCGACTCGATCTCGATGTCGGCGCTCCCGTTCATGCCGAGCAACACCCTGTCACCCGTGTCGGCGAGACGGATGATCACCGAGAACGCGGTCCCGCCGGTTGGCGTGACGACCGAGGTCTTGTCGATGCGCTCCACGGTCGACTCGAACGTTTCTGTCGGGAGCGCGTCAAGTGTGACAATCGCCTTGAGACCGGCCTTCACGGCGGCGATGTCTGCTTCATCCACCTGCGCGTTGAATACGAGCTTGTCGAAGTACACGATGCTGAACGGTGCTGTGGCTGGTGAGACCGCCGACCCGACGGTGGGCTTCCCTGCCCCGCCGGATCCAAGTCCTGGCAGGGACGCACCCGCCCCGTTGAAGACCACGGTACCGTCGTGCGGCGCACGCATCGTGGCCTTGTCCAGATTCGAGATCGCATAGTCCAGCGCGTCGCGCGCTGCCTGCACGGCGGCGTTGGCCGACGACTTCGCCGCGTTCGTGTTGGCCGAGGCAAGCTTCGCCTGCTGCGCGAGAGCGCCCTGATACGCGGCCCAGGCTTGATCCCGTGCGGACTTCGCGGCCGCGACCGCCGAGCTTACGTCCTGACCGGACAACAGTGCGGCAAGCGTCTGCTGCGCCGACACGTAGTTCGCATATGCCTGGTCGCGAGCAAGCGAGAGCACCGCGAGCGCGGTCTCCATCGATGCGTCGCGAGGGAGCGGCGCGGGATCGTAGACGGTTGTCTTGTAGCTGTCGTATGCGGCCTGCGCGGTGTCGTAGGTCGCCTTAGCGGTAGCGACCGCTGCCTCTGCCTGAGCGATCGCTGTCGGATCGGGCGTCGCGCGCAGAAGCGCATTGTACCGGTCGTTCGCTGCCTTGTACGCACCGTACGCTGCGGAGACGGATGCTGAAGCCGCAGCCTTATCGGCCGAGGAGGGCGCAGTTTGCGAGATGCTGTCCGACTGCGCCAATGCGCCTTCATATGCCGCCTGCGCCTGAGCGACCTGCAGTTCCAGGGGCGCTGTATCCATCACTGCGATGATGTCGCCCGCTTTGACGGCCTGCCCGTCGGTGACTTCGATGCTGGCAAGTGTCCCGGCAGTCGGCGGATAGAGGTCTCCTTTGTTGTCGGCTTCGGTCTTGCCCGAAGCGCTCACGGTGACCGCCAGCGACGACTGTGTTGCCTGCTCGACGGTCACCTCAGGTGCGTTCGCGCCGCGCCCAAGAATGACCGCTGCCACGATTCCACCAATCACCACCAGCCCGACGACAGCTGCTATCACTTTGCCTTTAGACACGTGACTCCTCCTCGGCAGAAGACGTCTTCTTCCATCCTTCAAACTGTACCCTATCGGGGGTTCGCACGACGCCACGACACTGCTGGCGGCTCAGCCGAAGATCAGCGTCGGAAGCTCCCGGATATCGGCAAGCACATACTCGGCGCCTGCAGCGAGTAGCCGCTCCCGGTTCGAGACACCCCACGATGCGGCGATCGCCACCGCGCCCGCACGGCGCGCGGACTCCATATCGTGCGGACTGTCACCCACGTACGCGGTTACCTCCACCGGAATCCCCAGCAAACCGGCGGCATGCACGACGGGGTACGGGTCCGGCTTGTGAAGCGGTACGTCATCGGCGGTGACCACCACGTCGAAGAATCCACGCAGATCGAACAGGTCGATCCCCCGGTTCGCCATCGGCGTGCCTTTTGACGTCACCACACCCATCGGCATCCTGTGCGCCTGCAGCGCCGAGAGGACCTCGCGTGATCCCGGGTAGAGCGTCGCCATGTCATCGTGGGTCGCATGGTTGAACGTCCGGTACGACGCGAGCAGCCTGTCAGCGACCGCCTGGTTCCCATCGGAGAGCTCAAGCATCTGCTGCGCGAGCGGTATGCCCACGTTGTGCATCAGAACCGCGTCCGGCAGCGCCTCGCCCAGGACTTCGGCGGTGGCGTGCCGAAACGACGCCAGGATATGCGGAATGGTATTCGCGATAGTGCCGTCGAAATCGAAGAGCACGGCGCGCAGCGCGCTCATCCTGTCTGTGGATTCCATACATTCCTTCTTCGTCATGGCCGCGATTCTACCACCGTGGGTCGTGTCGCCTCGGCATGAACACCCCTGAGCAGGATGAACGTGGAGATCGCGCCGGCTCCGTAGAAGCCAGCGGTGAGGTACCAGGGCAGCGTGTACGAGAGGGCCATCAACCGACCGCCGAGGACGCTCCCACCGAACCAGGCTATGCTCCAGCCGAAGCGCACCCACCCTACCACGAGCGGTCGGTCGGCCGTCGGGACCCCTTCGGTCGCAAGCTGGTTGTACACCGGCCAGGACATGTTCATGAGGACGCCTCGGACGAGCAGGAGCGCGGCTGCGGTGGGAAGCCCGGTGGAGAGCGGCACCAGTACGAGGAACGGGAGTGACAGCAACTCGGTCGTGACGACCGTTCCCACAAGGCCGAGACGCCGGGCGAGCAGCGGCGCACCGAACGCCGCGAATGCCATGCCTATCGAGCTCGCCGCTTGGATCATCCCCACCTGATCGACGGTTGCGCCCAGCCGGTGCTTCAGGAAGAGCGCCACGAACGGCATGGACAGGCCGGCCCCGAAACTGATAAGCGTCTCGGGCACGAGCAGCCTGCCGAGGCGCCCCCATGAGGTGAACGCACGGATGGATTCTCGGTACGAGACCGGTTTGCCGACGGGCCGTGAATGCTGGATCAGACGGGCAGGTAGCAGCGACCCCGCCATCAGGAGGGCACCGGCAGAGATCGTCGCGCGCAACGCTGCGAGCTCCCCGACTCCTGCCGACCCAAGGATGTCAGGCAGAAAACCGCCGATCAGCGCACCCACGAACATCGCGCCAACGCGAAGCGTGAAGTCGACGGTGAAGAGGTATGTGCGGGCGCGGGCCGGAGCGTGCTCGGCAAGGAAGGCGGTCCCGATCGTCTGCATCGAGCCCTCGCCTACCCCGTAGAGCAGCCCGAGAACGACGATGCCGACCGCGCCCGGCACGAAAGCCTGCCCGAGCCGGGAGACGCCGAGCGCGAGCGCGGCGATGATGATCAGTCTGCGGTACCCGACGCGAGCGACGAGTGGTGGCAGCGCAAGGCAGGTGATCGCGCTGCCGATAGCCAGCGCCCCCTCGACGTCTCCGACGACCGCCTCGGAAAGCCCGGCGTCCTTGAGGTAGATCGCGAAGACCGTGCCGAGCACCCCGAAGCCGACGTTCTGTAGCGCCGCAACAGCCAGATACCGCCACGCGTCAGGCGTGAACGAACGCGCTGCCGCGCGATAATCGCGCGGCAGGAAGGGGCGTACGAGGCGCTTGAGGAGATCGAGCGACATGGAGTTGCCTTCAGAAGACGCGGTCTCAATGAATCAAGAATCAAGCTGCCATCATCATAGCGTGACGCGCCCCGCATATGCGGAGCGCGTCATCGGCATTTTGTGTGAATACTTCCTCTGTGGCGCTACTCGTCTTCGTCGAAGTCTTCGCCTACGAGCTCTTCGGCCTCCGCGTCGCGGTCCGTCATGCCGGGCATACGTGTCGCCGCAAGCGTCTCATCCTCGACGAGAACGCCCTGGCCTTCAGGTATAGCGCGCTTCTTCTTCTTGGCCACGACCCGTGCGATCGCAGAGACGCGGTCCGTCTCGGCGACATTCATGACTTTCACGCCCTGTGTCGAACGCCCGAGTCTGCTGATATCCTCGGCGTTCACCCTGATCACGACGCCTTCTTCCGAGATGAGCATCAGCTCGTGACCCGGCATGACGACTTTCATGCCAGCGAGGCGACCCTTCTTCCCGGTGACCTGGATCGTCTTCACGCCCATACCGCCGCGATTCTGCACCGGATACTCGCCGATGGGCGTGCGCTTGCCGTAGCCGCGCTCGGTGACCACGAAGAGCTCGCTGCCGTCGGGAGCGATCTCCATCCCAAGGACATGGTCGTCGCCGCGGACGTTCATGCCGCGGACGCCGGTCGTGTCGCGACCCATCGGGCGCGCGTCGCTCTCGTCGAACACGATCGCCTTGCCGTCTGCCGAGACCATCACGGCGTGCTCGCCGGAGTGAACGCGGCGAACCGCGATCAGCTCATCGTTGTCCCGGAGATTGATCGCGATGATACCGTCTCGGCGTGAACGGTCGTACGCGTTGAGCGCGGTCTTCTTCACGAGGCCGTTTCGGGTCGCGAACAACAAGAAGTCCTCTTCGCCGAATTCGCGGGTGGTGATGACGGCCGCGATTCGCTCCGTCTGCTCGAAGGGCAGCAGGTTCACAACGGCCGTACCGCGCGCATGCCGGGAACCGACCGGCAGCTCGTGGACTTTGAGGCGGTACACCTTGCCCTTGGTGCTGAAGAAGAGCACGTAGTCGTGCGTCGAGGAGATGAAGAGCTGCTCCACGAAGTCGTTCTCTTTCAGGTTCACGCCGGCAACGCCCTTGCCGCCGCGCTTCTGCTGGCGATACGTAGCGACAGGCAGACGCTTCACGTATCCGGCCTTCGTGATCGTCACGACCATGTCTTCCTCGGCGATGAGGTCCTCGACGTCAAGATCGCGGGCGGCGTTCATGATCTCCGTGCGGCGCTTATCTGCATACTTGTCTTTGATCTCGGTCATCTCGTCTTTGACGATCTGGAGGACGAGGTTGATATCCGCCAGCACTTTGAGATACCACGCGATCTTCTCGCGAAGCTCGGTCAACTCCGCTTCGATCTTGTGCCGCTCAAGGCCGGTCAGCCTGCGCAGACGCATCTCAAGAATCGCGTCGGTCTGGACCTCGGTGAGGCCGAACCGCTCGATGAGGCGCGCCTTTGCTTCGGTATCATCCTGGCTCGCGCGGATGATCTTGATGACTTCATCGATATTGTCGAGGGCGATCATGAGACCCTCGAGGATATGGGCGCGATCCTGTGCTTTACGCAGGTCGTACTGCGTACGCCGGATGATGACTTCCTTCTGGTGCTCGATGTAGTGGAAGAGCATCTGCTTGAGGTTCAGTGTCTTCGGCACACCGTCGACAAGCGCAAGCATGTTCACACCGAAACCAGTCTCCAGCGTGGTGTGCTTGTAGAGTTTGTTGAGCACGACCTGCGGGATAGCACTTCCTTTGAGCTCGATGACGACACGCATGCCTTTACGGTCTGACTCATCGCGCAGGTCGGATATCTCGGTGAGTTTCTTCTCGCGCACAAGTTCTGCGATCTTCGACACGAGCTTGCTCTTGTTCACGGCATACGGGATCTCGTTCACGATGATCCGCATCTTGCCGGTCGATGTCTGTTCGATATGCGCCTTACCGCGAATCTTGATTGACCCGCGACCGGTCATGTATGCGTCTTTGATGCCTTCGCGACCCATGATGACGCCGCCGGTCGGGAAGTCCGGTCCGGGCATGACCGCCAGGAACTCGTCGATATCCGCATCCGGGTTGTCGATCAACATGATCGTCGCGTCGATGACTTCGCCAAGGTTGTGTGGGGGTATGTTGGTCGCCATGCCGACCGCGATGCCGGCGCTGCCGTTCACGAGCAGGTTCGGATACCGGCTGGGCAGCACGAGCGGCTCCTGGAGCGACTCGTCGTAGTTCGGTCCGAAGTCGACCGTCTCGCTATCGATGTCTCGAAGCAGCTCCATCGCCATTCGGTGCAACCGGGACTCGGTGTAGCGCATTGCGGCGGCGGAGTCACCGTCAATCGAGCCAAAGTTGCCGTGCCCGTCCACTAGAGGTACGCGCATGGCGAAGTCCTGGGCCATGCGGACCATGGTGTCATACACAGCCGAGTCACCATGCGGGTGATACTTACCGATGACTTCACCGACGGTCCACGCTGACTTCTTGTACGCGCGGTTCGGCGTCAATCCTGACTCGTTCATCGCGTAGAGAATGCGCCGATGTACCGGCTTGAGCCCGTCGCGTACGTCAGGAAGCGCCCGGGCGACGATGACGCTCATCGAGTACTCAAGGAAGGAGCTTCGCAGCTCCTGCTCTATGTCGATCGGGAGGATCGTCCCCTCGCCCGCGATCGGATCAGTCACTTCTCAGTCTCCTCGTACGTGGCTACCTACAGGTTGTACTTGCGAAACAAGAGCGCGGCGCCTCCCATGAGCAGGAAGCCCCAGACCATCAACAACAGTGACGCTAGAGTGGGCGTTGGGCCCTGCTTGGTTCCTACTCTTGCAAAGAGCGTTGCTGCCCAGATCACGAACCCTAGACCGCTCGTTACCAGCAGTGCGCTCACGACATTGGCGATCGTCGTGTAGTTCTTGGCAACCGGTGGTTCTTCATGCCGCAAACCTAGGAGCATCGCCTCGAGCTCCGCTGCGCGAAGAGCACCTGCCTCCCGCTCCGGTTCTTCTCCGACCACCGCCTCTTCGTCGGTGATCGCCAGCTCCGGTACCGCATCGTCGCTCCTGGATTCCGCCGCTTGATCGGGCTCCGCTGGTGCGGTCTTCAGAGCTGCCAGCGCGGCTTCCAGCCGAATCTCTTCCTCACGCTCACGCCTGTCCATCTCGAACCGCTCGAACGCCTCCTGCTCCCATGGGGGCGGTTCGAACTCCCGCTTGTGTCGTCTATCGCGTTCGTCCAACGCGACCCATCCTTCGTCTGTCTACGCCTCTAGATATCGAGGAAACGCACGTTCTTGGCATGACGCTGGATGAACTCACGCCGTGGCTCTACTTGATCACCCATCAGGTCGACGAATGCTTCTTCGGCTGCAAGCGCGTCGTCAAGCGTCACCTGCAGTAGAGTACGGCGCTCGGGATCCATGGTGGTCTCCCACAGCTGCTCGGGGTTCATCTCTCCAAGGCCTTTGTAGCGCTGAAGCGTGTACTTGGTGGTTTCCGAGAGCTTCGCAAGTGCCTGCTGCAGCTGCTTGTCGTTGTATGCGTATTCGTGCTTCTTGCCGACGCTGATCTTGTAGAGGGGCGGCTGCGCGATGTAGATGTAGCCGGCCTCGATCATCTCGCGCATATAGCGGTAGAAGAACGTGAGGATGAGGCAGCGAATGTGGCTACCGTCCACATCGGCGTCGGTCATGATGATCGCCTTGTGGTAACGGGCTTGCGAGAGATCGAACTCCTCGGCCACGCTCGTCCCAAGCGCGGTGATCATGGCCTGGATCTCCTCGGAGCCGAGAGCCCTGTTGATGCCGGCCTTCTCGACGTTGAGGATCTTGCCTCGAAGCGGGAGAATCGCCTGGAAGGAACGGTCACGCGCTTGCTTCGCCGAGCCCCCCGCCGAGTCACCCTCGACCAGGTATATCTCGGTCAAGGCGGCCTCTTTGATGGAGCAGTCCGCGAGTTTGCCGGGGAGCGTCGAGCTCTCAAGGAGCCCTTTGCGCCTCGTCAGCTCGCGTGCCTTGCGCGCGGCAGCGCGTGCTTTGCTGGCCTGCGTCGATTTCATGACGATGACACGCGCCGGCTTCGGGTGCTCCTCAAGATACTCGGAGAGCGCCTGTGTGACCGCGGACTGAACAAAGGAGCGCATCTCGGTGTTGCCGAGTTTGGTCTTCGTTTGCCCCTCGAACTGCGGCTCGCGAAGCTTCACTGAGATGACCGCCGTGAGACCTTCACGGATATCCTCGCCGGTGAGGTTCTCGTCCTTCTCTTTGAGGATTCCTTGCCTGCGCGCGTAGTCGTTGATGGTTCGCGTTAGGGCGTTCTTGAAGCCTTCAAGGTGCGTTCCGCCTTCGTGTGTGTTGATGTTGTTCGCGAACGCCAACACCGTCTCGGTGTAGCTCGTGTTCCACTGCATCGCGACTTCGACAGCACCTTCGGGACCCTCTTGCTCGAAGTACACGACCTTCGCGTGGATACTCTCCTTCTTGTCATTGAGGTACTTAACGAAGTCGAGGATTCCTCCGGCGTACCGGTATTCCTCGCGGCGCGGCTCGAGTTCTCGCTCATCGGTGAGGGTGATCTTCAGATTCTTGTTGAGAAACGCGGTCTCGCGCATCCGCGACGAAAGTACATCCCAGGAGAATTCGGTGGTCTCGAAGATCTCCGCGTCAGGCCAGAATGTCACTTTCGTGCCTGTCGCTTTTGTCGAACCGACAGCTTTAAGTGGTGCCTTCGCCCGGCCGCGATCGTACGATTGCTGCCATATCTTGCCATCTCGTTTGACTTCGATCTCGAGTTTCTCGGACAACGCGTTCACTACCGAGACACCGACCCCATGCAGGCCGCCTGACACCTTGTATCCCTCGCCGCCGAACTTGCCGCCTGCGTGCAGAATGGTCAGAACGACCTCGACGCCCGACTTCTTGTGCTTGGGCACGTTGTCGACCGGGATACCCCGGCCGTTGTCGGTCACTGAAACCGAGTTGTCGGGGTGGATCACGATGTCGATCGAATTGCACGAACCGGCCAATGCTTCGTCGACCGAGTTGTCTACAACCTCATAGACAAGGTGATGCAGGCCCTTCGGGCCAGTTGTTCCGATGTACATGCCAGGACGCTTGCGAACAGCTTCAAGGCCCTCGAGGACCTGAATGTCTTTTCCTGAATACGAACCACCGTTGTTCGCCACTACGGCTCCTTCTTGCTTCTATTGGCGTAACGACTGGAAATGCATCAACCACGACATGTTGACGCTACCCTTCGATTTTACCACAACGTGTAGTGTTAGAGGCTCGAATTGTCCCCTGTCGCGCCATCAGAAGGCGCGTGCGGCTCGCTGTTGGCACGAACACCCTTTTTCCACTCAAGATCCTTGATCATCACCCTGAGAGCCGCCTCTCGTAGGTGGTTATCTTTCACGGCGTCCGCGATGTACTCGGCTTGTAGTCGCTCACTCTCACTGAGGGGGATCGATGGTGTGGCTTCTTGCTGATAGAACTCTGAGACCTTTGCTGCCTCATGTTCAATCGAGCGTGATCGTTCGACCTGCTTCGAGACAGTGAATCGTATGGTCTTGACCACACCCTCACCTATCTCTGAACGAATACTTGCCAGATAGCGGTCCTTCATGAGGTCAAGCTGATGCGCCCAGGCGGCGGAATCGACACTCACCACGAACTCACCTTCGCGAACTGAGGCCGCGACGGTGTGCTGGGCTACTTCAGGGCCGGCTATCTGTTCCCATACCAATGCCACTCTGGCCGCGTACCGGCGTTTCTTGGGGTCCGCCCGCCTAATGACGGCATCGGTGATGTCTCCGATGCTGTCGAGCTTACGGCGTCTCATACGACTAGCGCTCCTTAGATTCGATGATCAGCGCTTCGTTCATCAGATTGGAGTCGAAATGTGCTACATCGGTCGTTGAGACGAACGTCTGGACGTTCTGTTGTACCAGTCCCGTGAGGGCACGACGCCGGGATTCGTCCAATTCCGACATCACGTCATCGAGTAACAGGATCGGTTTCTTGTGTACCACGTCGTCGACGACGTGGACTTCAGCCAGCTTCCAGGCAAGTGCGATCGTTCGTTGTTGGCCCTGTGACGCGTACGATCGCGCGTCGTTCCCGTCGAGTAGGAATACGATCTCGTCTCGGTGGGGGCCTACGAGTGTCACCCGGCGTGTTCTTTCGTCGTTTCTCCGAGATTCCAGTGACGCCAGAATCGCCTTCTCGGCCTCATCCGCCTCTATCACATCATCTAGAGAGGATGTGTGGAGCCCGCATCGGTCGGTGTAACGGACACTGAGACCCTCGCCCTGCGAGAGGTCCTTATACGCGGCAGTCGCATGCTCGGCTATCCGACGAAGGAGCCTTCTTCTGTGCACAAGGAGCCGACTGCCGAGGGAGGCTACTTGAACATCCCATGGCTCAAGGTCATTGTCCGACGCTTGCCACTCACGTAGGAGGATGTTTCTGTGCCTGACCACTCGAGAGTAGTCCCTGCGTACCGCGCCGTATGTCTTTGACAGTTGCTCTCCAAGGTCGTCGACCTCGGAACGCCGTGTCTCGGCCGGTCCTTTTGCAAGGTCTAAATCGTCCGGCGTGAATACGACACAGGGAAGGATACCGGTTGCGTCTGACACCTTCCGCTTCACGCTTCCATTGACGCGAAACAGCCGCGACGAGTCAGAACGCATCACTATCTCAACACGGACATCGGATCCTTCGCCCGAGATCTCCGCTGCGAGCGTTGCGTGGTCTGCCCCCCACTGCACCACTTCATTCCATTTCGGTCGTCTGAACGAACGACCCGAGGTGACAATCTGTAGCGCCTCGATGACATTCGTCTTCCCTGTCGCGTTTGGACCGACGAGGACAGTAAGACCGGGAGATGGTTGAATCTCCCGGTCGCTGTAGTTCCGGAACGTCGTAAGGTGCAGTGACTTGACGTACACGCCCGCCGACTCAGCCGAGACGAACAGGCATAAGGAGATAGATGAAGTCCTGTCCCTCAGGGTGCTTCATCACGCCGGGCTTTAAGGGGCTCACGATCTCGATCGCGACCTTGTCCCCGTCGGCGACCGAAATGCCATCCGTCAGATAGGCGTGATTGAAAGCGATCTCAACGTCTTCTCCCTGTGTGTCGATCTCAAGATCTTCAGTTGCTTCGCCGACATCCTGTGTTTGCGCGGAGATGGTGAGAATCCTATCTGTGGTACTTACTTTCATTCTCAAAGGAGCGCTGTGTTGTGCCATGAGAGAGACTCTCTTCACTGCCTCAAGCAGATCTTGTCGCCCGATAGTCAATCGTGTGACGAACTCCTTTGGAATGAGTTGTTTGTGATTCGGGAATGTCCCTTCGATCCTGCGGCTCACGAACGTGGTTTGATTGAATGCGAAAACTACCTGGTTCTCGGAAACCCCTATCTTGATCGCCTCGGCGGAGGCTCCAAGTCGGGCGACATCTTCGATAGCGCGGCCAGGGACCACTGCTTCGAGTGAACCAAGAACACCATCGACAGGGACTTCTCGTACACACAACCGGTATGAATCGGTTGCAGCCATACGGAGCGTTCCTTCATCTACAACTACCAGCACCCCTGTCAGAATCGGTCTGGTTTCATCCCTACTGACTGCCCTCGATACCTGGTGCACCACTTCAGAAAACACTCCGGTCGGCAAGGAGACCATCTCTCCCGGTGTCACATCCGGGAACTTCGGGAAGTCATCGGCGGAGAGCGTTCTCACAACGAACGATGATTGTGCGCATGAGATGGTGGCACCGTTCTGGGTTGTTTCGATGGTGACTGCCGATTCCGGAAGATTCCGGACGATGTCAGTGATCAATTTGCCGGGGATGACCGCATTGCCGGCTTCTTCAACACGGGCCTTCGAACTTGTCTTTATGGATATCTCAAGGTCGGTGGAGTTCAACCGAAGCTCATCATTCTGTGCTGAGAAGAGGATGCCTGAGAGGATCGGAAGGGTGGTTCTTGAGGAGAGTCCTTTTGACGCGATCGAGAGAGCGTCCAACAACTCTGTTCGAGCGATAGAGACCTTCATTCCGATTCCTTTCTTAGATAATCAACTAGCAGTAATAGTAGTAGGGCCTGTTGATGGTGTTGATATCTACTGAAACACGAGGTGGTTCACGGTGTGTCTATTGTGGGTTGGCGTGTGTATGAACTGCTTCCTCCATCCACACTTTCAACAGGCTATCAGTATTCTCAACAGGTAATCCCGGTCTTCCCCACCTTACCCCCATGTTCTCCACAGAGTTGTTAGTTCCGTTGTTTGACTAGGTTAGTGAGTGTTTGGACCTGAGTGAACACTTCACGCTGAGCATTAAGGAGCTTCGTGATCTTGGCGGTTGCATGCATCACAGTCGTGTGGTCCCGACCACCGAATTCTGCTCCGATTCTCGGCAAGGACATATCTGTTAGTTCGCGCGCGAGATACATGGCCACTTGTCGGGGATACACGATGGCTTGAGATCGCTTGTTTCCAACGAGGTCGTTCTTACTGATGCTGTAGAACTTGCACACCTCTTGTTGAATCGTGTTGATGGCGATCGGCTTGATTGATCGCTCTGGGAAGATGTCTTTCAAGACGCTCCGAGCGAGGTCCGTATCGATTACGTGCCTGGTGAGCGAACTGAAAGCCACGATACGGATCAGCGCACCTTCAAGCTCTCTGATGTTTGATGAGATTCGATCAGCGATGAAGGTGAGTACATCTGGCGGAACCGTGAGATTCTCCGCCTCCACCTTGCGCCTGAGAATCGCTATACGGGTCTCAAGCTCCGGTGGTTGGATATCGGTTATGAGCCCCATCTCGAACCGGCTGCGCAACCTATCCTCGATGCTTCCGATGTCTTTTGGTGGGCGATCGGATGACAGAACGATCTGCTTGCCGGCCTGCTGAAGGGTGTTGAACGTGTGGAAGAACTCCTCCTGGGTGCCCTCTTTTCCGGCAAGGAACTGAATATCATCCACGAGTAGGACGTCGTTCGTCCGATACTGGCGCCGGAATCCTTCGATACGGCTCTTATCGCGGTTGCCGATCGAGTTGATGAAGTCGTTTGTAAACTGTTCGGTTGATACATACTTCACGCGCATGTGAGGAAAACTCGTCTTCACGTAGTGACCGATCGACTGCAACAGGTGCGTCTTCCCGAGTCCTACGCCGCCGTAGATGAAGAGAGGGTTATATGCTCCGCCTGGAGTCTCAGCGACAGCAAGAGCTGCATGGTAGGCGAACTGGTTCGACGTACCCATCACGAAGGAGTCGAAGGTGTACTTCGGGTTGAATTCTCCATCCGTCGCCTCTTTGACGCGTTTCTGTTCTACCTCTTCCAGATCCGGCATCCCCAAAGGTTCCACAGGAGCGCTCGCCGCTGCAGTTGTAGACGCTCCATCTGCGGGCACCTCGAAAGCGACGCTCATCGGGTGACCAAGAACCTGAGCCAGTGCCGAAGAGAGAAGCCCGGAGTAACGTGACTCAAGCCAATCCCTGGCGAATTCGTTCTGGACGGCGATGATTAGCGTCTCATCGACAACCCCAAGCGGTGAGGTGTTCTCGAACCACGTCTTGAACGTGGGTGTGTTCAGCTCGTTGCGAACTACCGCAAGAGTTTCATCCCATAGTTCTTGCACATCTTGCACGTCTGTCCCCCGGATCAGTTGTTGAAGAGCGAATCAAGCGAGTCGGCCCCCAAAGGAGCAAGAACCCGCTTGCCGTTCTCATCGGAGATGATCAATCCACAATCCTCAAGGGACGCAAGGTCCCGGTATGCGGTAGAGAGACCAACACCAAGCTCCTTGGAGACCACGGATGGTCCCACTGAGCCCATCTCGAGCACCAAAGAGAGCACCTGTTTTTGGCGCAATGTCAAACGAGGGGCATGTGTGCTTGCATGGACCCGGGGTGTATCGGCTGGGTCATCGCAGACCACAGGATCCGGATCGACGTGAATCGTCACGACGCAACCTCGGCCGAGGTTGTCCTCGATTGTGATCGTGCCGCTCGAGAAGGTAAGACACTCGCGAGCCACAGGAAGCCCGGAACCGACACCTTTGATGACTGTCTTCATTTCGTGTGTCGCGGTCGAGAAGCCCGGAACGAATACTCGCTCCTTGTCAGGAATACCCGGCCCTTGGTCCGCGAACCGAATGGTGTTCCCGTTATCTAAGATGGTGACGACCACCTCCGCGAAGTGGGCGTGAATCAGATTCTCAACGACCTCACGGATGACCATATACGGGAGCGATCCACCACACTCATGGGAAAGTTGGTACGCGCGAGAAGAGAGTGCTTCGACAAACGCGCGAGCGTCCGCGCCGGTCACATCCTCCACACGGGGCGAAGCGGTGAGAGAATCATAGATCGCTACCCGGGCAGCTGATGCCCTGTCCGTTGGAGCAAGGGAAGGCGTCTCGGAAAGCCTGCGTTCCACTGGCCCGATGGCCTCCGGGGGACCACTGTTCGTCACAGACACATTGCCATCGAAGAACGACTTCATTCCGGTCCCCCCCTCTCGCTCCACAGACTTATCAACACAACACCAGCGCTACCTTCATCATTAACGTGCAGCTAGAAGCCGTATCCACAACACTCCACCGAAACTGTAGCCACATCCCCTGAAACCCATCTACCTGCTGCTTTGCGAGTTGTCCACAAGACTTTCCACATCTGTGGAGAATCTCGCGTCGATCACTCGCCTGAATCCACTAGAAGCCCAGGTTGACGGCTATTCGGCGTCTTGGAACCCTTCCAGAGACAGTGCGGATCGCTTCCTTCCAGTGGATTCTGTGGACAGTGTCATCAACGGAAGACACATACGTGAAAGAAGTTGTGGAAAACCGAACACATGTCCGTATACCAAGATTAGCCAAAGGCCACCAATAGGCCTCTACCAGGTCATTTTCAAGGTGAACTTCCATAATGCGCGGCCTGTGGAAACAGCGCCGATTCTAACAGAGGGGTAGTCGGTGAACAACGAGCGCTGGAGGGTTATCCACAGGTTCGACAGTCGTGAATCCTGGGTTTTCCACACTATCCACAATTTCCTGAGTATTTTGTCGACCGCAACAAGGAAAGTGAGGGATCGGCTGCGGAAACTCGCAACGGCCTAACCTGGCGCAGACTTCATTGACACCCGCAGTGGGGTGTCAGTATAATCACCAGGCTTATCGTCCGGGTGTGTTCTCGGACGCCCCGAACGGAGGATCCCATGAAGCGCACATACCAGCCGAATAACCGGAAGCGTGCGAAGACGCACGGTTTCCGCTCACGCATGGCAACACGAGGCGGCCGGGCAGTCATCGCCGCACGCCGTCGCAAGGGACGTCACGTCCTCACGCCGAGCGCCGCGTAGTAACGGTTCCGGCCCTCACGGGCACGGGACATGATGAACACGATCAAGGCTTCGGCCGACATCGATCGTCTCTTCAAAGAAGGCCGGCGGGGTACAAGCAGGCTCGTCCTCGTCTTGGGTCTTCCAACACCAGAAGCACGCGACCTCCCAGGGGGGCGCGTGCTTTTTGTTGCAGGCAAGAAGCTCGGGAATGCGGTCTTGCGCAACAGATGTAAACGGGTGTTGCGTGCGGCGTATCGCCGTGTCGGCGGCCCGTGGCCTGGACTGGATGTTGCTCTTGTTGCCAGGCCCGGGCTCGCAACTGCGCCACCACAGCGGGTCGATCAGGACCTTCGAGACGCGCTTGCGCGAGTTCGAGGTGCGAAATGACTCTGATCAGACGCATCGTGACGGCTCCGATCAAGGCGTACCAGCGCCTGATTTCTCCCCTACTGCCGCCAACGTGCCGGTTTACACCGACCTGCTCAACGTATGCCGTCACCGCCATTGAACGCCACGGTGTGCTTCGGGGTGGCTGGCTGGCTCTGAAGCGAATCGGAAGGTGTCACCCCTGGAATCCTGGCGGCTGCGATCCTGTTCCGTAGGTGGGCCGTCTGGAGAGGTTGTGCGACCGCACGGCGAGTCACGTTTCTCTTATTGCTTTGCGTGTGGTAGATAGAAGAGTGAAAACAGCGTGGACCCCCGGACCCACCGGAGCGGAGAAGAACCGAGGATTCTTGGGCCCCGTGCCTTACCAAGGAGGTAATCCCCCGTGCTCGAACCGATCGAGAAGTTCCTATTCGAGGTACTGAGCTTCTTCTACTCGTATGTGCATGACTATGGTTTCGCGATCGTGCTGCTGACAGTGGCGATCCGGGTGGTTCTTCTGCCCCTGACCATGAAGCAGACGAAATCAACCTATGAACTTCAGCGAATCCAACCCAAGATCAAGGAGCTGCAGGAGAAGTACAAGAACAACAAGGAGAAGCTCCAGGAAGAGACGCTCAAGTTCTACCAGGAGAATAAGGTCAACCCGCTCGGCGGGTGTCTCCCGTTGATCCTCCAGATGCCGATCTTCTTTGCGCTGTTCCGCGTGCTGGGTTCCGTCAGCAAGAAGATCGACGGCAAGAAGACCCTTGTGCCGGGACTTCTGCTTGCTCACATAGCGGCTTTGCCGGCCGCAGAGGCCGTTGTGGCCAAGCGCTTCTGGATAATTCTTCCAGACCTTACCAGCACCCCTCAGAAGATGTTCGAATCCGGCGGGATCGTGGCCGCACTGCCGTACGCGATTCTCGTTGTGATGTTCGGGCTCAGTATTCTGGTTCCACAGCTCATGCAGCCAGGGACTGACAAGTCCCAGCGCAACATCGCCGTGTATATGTCACTCATGATGCTGTGGTTTGGCTGGGTCTCCCCCGCCGGGGTCTTGGTCTACTGGGTTACATCCAGCGTTCTTCAGATCGGTCAGCAGTGGCTACTCCAGAAAGCGTACGCCCGTAAAGAGGGAGCGGAATAGATGATTAAGGAAACCATCGTCGAAGGGCCGTCAGTCCCGGAAGCTCTTGACGCAGCGCTCGAGGAGATGGGCGTTCAACAGGATGCCGTAGAGTACGAGGTGCTTGAAGGCGGAGGCAAAGGCTTGTTCGGTGCCGAGAAGGCTGCGAAAGTTCGAGTCTGGATCAAAGCCGGGTACGTGGCGCCGGGTGCTGAGGAGGATGAGGCTGACGACGAGGGTCTCGAGGACGAGGGCCCAGCGAACCACGCAGGCTATGACGAGGCCTCCCCTTCCGACCTGAGCGATGAGGAACTCGATGCGATAGCGGACGAAGCGGTTGCGGTCATCAACAGCATCCTCGGTCCACTTGGCATTGAGTCCGAGATTGAGGAGTACGAGGGCGACGAGAACGAGATCATCATGGACATTGTCGGTGACGATCTTGGGATCCTCATAGGACGACACGGTCGGACACTCGATGCTCTGCAGATTCTTGTCTCAGCGATTACTAACCGGCGCATCGAACGGCGCTTTCCGATCGTTGTCGATGTGTCGGGATATCGATACCGTCGCCGGATCAAGCTTGAGGAGATCGCGCGTCGGGCTGCAGACCGTGTTGCGCGACAAGGTCGACCGGTCGAGCTCAGGCCGATGACGAGCTTCGAGCGCAAGGTGATCCACATGGTTCTTCGCAACGACCGTCGCATTACTACTGCGAGCCAGGGAGAAGAGCCATTTCGTCAGGTGGTTGTGCACCCTAAGTAGCAGGCTGGCCAAGTACAATGCTTTCCGAAGGGCGCCCACGGGCGCCCTTTCTGCTACCATCAACCCATGCACTGCCAAGAACCCACGGCTCGTGACTTTCAGGCAATTGACGGCTCATCCAGATGTTTCACGTGAAACATCGGATGCCATTGGGTCCTGGGAGGACGCGGAGGTTTCACGTGAAACATTACGACTTGGCCATGATTGATCCAGCAGATGTCGAGAAGGCGTTGGCTCTGGTGGGCGTCGCGTGCCCCATCGGCGGTCTGACGCTAATCGCACGGCATGCCGATGCTGTGCTTGATGAGAACACTCGTATGAATCTGACACGTGTGACAGAAAGAGCGGACGTGCTCCGGCTGCATATCGCTGACTCCGCCGCAGCGATACGAGCGTTCGATGGCCTATATGCGGGTCCACTCGCCGACATCGGATCTGGCGCCGGTTACCCTGGGATCGTGCTGCACATTCTCACGGGTCGCCCGGTAACGCTCATCGAGTCTGTCAAGAAGAAGGCGGCGTTTCTGACACGAACCTCGAAAGAACTTGGCCTGGAGGTCCAGGTGCTGGGTGAGCGCGCAGAGGATGTAGGCCGCGAACGACCACAGTCCTTTGCCTGTGTGGTCGCGAGGGCCCTCTCGAGCCTTCCGGCTCTCGTGGAGCTTGCGGAGCCCCTCCTTATGAAGCACGGTCGTCTGATCGCGATGAAGGGTCCACTCGATGCCAGCGAGCTCATGCGGGGGGACCAGGCGGCGAAGATCTGCGGGATGAGGCGCTCGGGTCTCGATGAGTTCGAGTTGAGCGAGGGAGAGAGACGCACCATCATCAGCTATGAGAGAGTCAGTAGTCCAAGAGTATCGCTGCCGCGCCGAAACGGTATGGCCCAGCGCCACCCGCTCGCATAGGCATTCCTATTGACGAGTTGTTCGCCTATACTGCCCACGGGTATTCATTTGGGAGGAGGCGTCGTGTCCGATACACCTGTGTCCGGATTACATGGTCGAGGTGATGGATCTCATCCGACGCGAGTATTGGCTATCGTCAACCAGAAGGGCGGCGTCGGAAAGAGCACAACCGCCGTGAATCTGACGGCAGCACTGGGAGACGCCGGGCGCAAGGTGCTTCTGGTGGACCTGGACCCACAAGGTAACGCGACGTCGGGCTACGGTTTGGATAAGAACCAGCGCGAGGAGTGTGTGTACAACGCCCTTCTTGGCGACACGCCGATGGCTGAGCTCATTGAGCCCGTTGAAGTCGAGAATGTCTTCGTTGTGCCCGCGACAATCCAACTTGCTGGTGCAGAAATCGAGCTCGTCTCGGCGTTCAGTCGCGAGACGAAGCTCAAAGGCGTTCTCGCCCCCGTGATCGACGACTTCGACTTCGTCATCATCGACTGCCCCCCATCATTAGGGTTGCTGACAGTGAACGCGCTGTCGGCGGCCAATGGCGTCATAATCCCGGTTCAGTGCGAGTACTACGCTCTCGAGGGCCTCTCAAAACTGCTTGAGAGCTTCAAGCTGGTGAAGACGCACCTGAACCCCGGTCTCGAAGTGTTCGGGGTGTTGATGACCATGTTCGACGGTAGAACAAGGCTCTCTCAGCAAGTAGTGGAAGAAGTGAAAGACTTCTTTGACGAAACTGTCTTTGAAACGGTTATTCCGCGCAGTGTCAGACTGTCGGAGGCTCCAAGCTTCGGGCAGCCCATCACGCTCTTCGACCCGCACGGGCGCGGAGCTGAAGCGTACCGGAGCCTAGCGAAGGAAGTGATCAGCCGTGGCTAAGCGTGGACTTGGGCGAGGGCTCTCAGCATTGATCCCGGGCGCCGGGCAGGAATTCGTCGGCGGTGAACCCCGGGAACTCCCCATCGAACTCATTTCTCCGAACCCGAATCAGCCGCGTACCGCCATGGATGAGGACGGGATCGATGAGCTCGCAGACTCGATCGCGAAGGTGGGGGTTCTGCAGCCGATTATCGTGCGACCTCACGCAGAGGGGTATCAGATAATCGCAGGTGAACGCCGTTGGCGGGCATCACGCGTCGCCGGTCTCACAAAGGTGCCCGTTCGCGTAATGGCATCAACCGAAACGGAATCCCTGGCCCTGGCGCTGATCGAGAACCTCCAACGCCAGGACCTGAACGCAATCGAAGAAGCTCGTGGATTCAAGCGCCTGATAGACGAGTACTCGATGACGCAGGCCGAACTAGCCGATCGGGTCTCCAAGTCACGCTCAGGCGTTACCAACTCTCTCAGGCTGCTGGACTTGCCTGAGGAGGTCCAGGACCTCATGTACGACAATAAGCTGACAGCCGGCCATGCCCGGGCAGTGCTGGCCGTACCCGACGAGACGCAGCGGATTCGTCTCGCTCGCAAGATCGTCGAGGAAGGGCTATCAGTCAGGGAAGCCGAGAACGTTGCCAGACTTATGGCCGCCGGTCAGGGCGAACGCACACCGCGTCCGATCTCACCGAAGTCATACAAAGTCATCGCGCGGAAGCTACGACGGTTGCTTGCCACCAACGTCAGAGTCCGGCAGACAACCAAGAAGGGTAAGATCGAGATCGATTTCGTGGACGAGGCCGATCTGGAACGCATCATGCGCGTGCTTACAGAGAGCGCAGCGCCAGAAGGTGGTGAATCTGATGCGTAGAAGTCACAGAATGGAATATTTTGCCATTGGACTTATCGCCGGAGCTGTTGGGGGGATCGTCGTCGGGCTGCTGTTCGCACCCGACAGCGGCTCTCGGACCCGTCGTCGGCTGGCGAATGAAGCTCTGCGGGTGGCCGACACAGCGAGAGCGGTTGCCGACAGAGCGGAGCGTGCGGCCGAGCTCGTTGGATCCCGGATGGACCACTACCTTGGTCGTGAAGAAGAGGTGGCCTGGCGCAAGGTGCGGGAGTTGCGCGAAGGGGTGCGCAAGTACTCGCGAACAGTGATGATGCCCTGACGTCAGAGCCCCATGCTACGCTTCTTTCGGCAACCGGAGGGAGCAGTAGGTGGGACTGACGATCGTCACAGGCGCTGCCAATGCGGGGAAGACAGGCATTCTGCACGCGGCGGTTCGCGCTGCCGTCGTCCAGGGGTTGGACTCGGCGCTGCTGTTGCCCTCTGGCCCCGAGGTCTTACGGGCCGAGCAGGAATTCGCGCAGGAGGGCTCTGCCCTTGGCGTCACCATCGCGCAATTCGATCGCTATCTCAGCGCACTCTGGGGGCTTCTCGGCGACGGCCGGATGATCGCACAGTCGACTCAACGCGTGCTTGCAGTAGGCGAAGCGTTGTCCCGGGTGCGCCTTCGTGTTCTGGCCCGGTCAGCGGCGCGTCCCGGTTTCGCACGCCTTCTGGAATCGCTTGTCCAGAGGGCAGGGGAGTCGCTTGCGCTTGACGGAGCGCGTGCCAAAGGGGCCACAAACGACGCTGCGCGCGAGATACTTGAACTCGTCGACGCCTACGCCGGCATTCTCCGGGAGGGCGATCTCGTCGAATCTGCGGAGGCGCATCGGCTGCTCACCGAGGCTGTGACTCGCGACGACCTCCCGCAGCTCCTGGCTATCAACCGCTTCGCCAGTTTCACGCCTGCTCAGAAACACTTCATCATTCGCGCGTCCCAGCTTGGATGTGATGTCCGTGTGGCCCAGACATGGGTCGATGGGCATCCGGCGACATATGCTGCGAGCGCAGACGTGGCGGAACTCGAAGCGATCGACGGCGCGAAGCATATACACGTTGCAGGGTCATCAGGGGAGAACGTCGAGCTCCGCGCTGTCGCCGAGGGGCTCTTCGGCGGAATCGGCGAAATCAAACATCCGGAACCCACCGGCGCCGTCTCGTTGTCCGAGGCAGCCGGCACGGCGGGAGAGGCGGCGCGAATCACCAGAGAGATCCAAGAAATGGTAATATCTGGAAAGCCATATCGTGATATCGCAGTTGTCTTCCGGAACCCTGAGCGGCACCATGCGCGTCTGTCCGCCGCATTCCGCGAAGCAGGCGTGCCAGCAGAATTCGATGTTCGTGTCTGCGTTGCATCGACGGGGCTCGGCAGGGCATTGCTGCTTCTGCTCGGCTACTTCAATGGAGGTCAGGACCGAGCAGAGCTCACAGGCTTCCTGCGGAGCGGATATGCATGGGCTGACCCTGCGGCGGTCGACGCTGCCGACGAATCACTGCGACGGCGGCGCATCGGCCATGGGCGGCAGGTGCTCGAGGCGGTCAAGGGCGCCGGTGGTCATACTCGCGTACTGCTTGAGCGCGCAGAAAGGCTCGCAGCAGCTCCGGTCGACGGTCGCTCGATCGAGGGCTGGCGCTGGCTGGTGGCCGACATGCTGCGATCAGCCCACGGGCCCGTTGCCGTTTTCGACGCGCAGGGATTGGTCGACGCTGCTGCGCAGTCGACGGTGATGGCCGCGATCGAGGAGATAGCGGCGCTTGGGAGCGGGTCCTGGGGCGCGCGAGAAGTGGCCGAGGCGCTCAAGAACGCTCGCGTGACGGTGGCCCCGCCCGAGACAGGGGGCGATCACGTTCACGTGATGAGCGCCGAACGGGCGCGCTCCCGACGGTTCCCCGTCGTGATCCTTGGTGGTTTGAACGCGGGGGAGTTCCCTGCCGTTCCTGCCGATGACGCCCTGAGCTCGCCGCTGTTGGCTGCCGAGCTGCTGGCTGCCGGCATCGATGCTGCGCCCAGGATCGATGCAGATGACGAGCGGCTTCTCTTCTATCAGATCGTCACAGGCGCGCGCGAGAGGCTTATCTTGAGCCGGATGGTTTGTGACGATGACGGACAGCCCGTGCGCGCATCCTCTCTGTGGGAGGAGTTCCTCGACCTGTACCGTGACCCGGTGACCGGGGAGCCGTATAGCGGCAGACTCCCCGTGAGGCACCTTGAACTGAGCGACCTGGCGGAGTCGGAAGACGCACCGATCGCCGAGCGTCGGCTCCTGCGGGCCGCGGCGCTCGCAGGCGACACGTCGAATCCCCGAACGCGCTATGCCACGTACAGGGCCCAGAGCCGCAGGGGCTGTGTGAGCGAGCAGCTCGCCGCTGAGCTTGCTGAAGTCGATACGTTCTCGGCAAGCGACATCGAAAGGTACCTGGCGTGTCCATTCGGCTGGTTCTATGAGCGCAGGCTCAGGCCGGATCCACTGGAGGCGGAGATAGATGTGCTGCAAAAGGGGAGTCTCGCCCACGAGATTCTGCAGCGCTTCTACGAGCGTAGGGAGGAACTCGGGCAGGGGAGGGTGTCCTCGGGCAATCTCGAACATGCGCTTGAGCAGCACGAAGTGATCGCATCAGAGGTGCTCGCTTCGGGTCCGACGCCAGCGTCGCTTCACGACGAGGAGATGCTGCATGCGGCGAAAGTCGGCAGCAGGAGGATCGTCGAGCGCGACGCCGTGTTCCTGCCCGGTTTCGAGCCTATTGCTCATGAGCTGAGGTTCCACACGAAGAACGATCAACCGAGCGTGAAGGTTGGGAGTTTCTTCCTCAAGGGAAGAATCGACCGCGTCGACGCTTCGGACGCCGGGATCATCATCATCGACTACAAGAGCGGTTCGACCGTCGCCAAGAGAACGGACCTCGCGTCGAAGGGACTCGTTCAACTACCGCTGTACGGGCTTGTGGCAGCAGAGGCTCTCCAGAAGCCGCTTCTGGGAGGCCTGTATCGGAGCATGCACTACGGAGGCGACAGGGGCTTCCTTGCGCCCGTGATGGCGGGAACCCAGGGGCTTTTCGGCAATGACGTGTGCGATGTCGAAGGATTCGATCAGGTCATCAGTACGGCGGTCTCACTGGCCGAGCAGGCAGTCGAGGGCATGCGCGCAGGAATCATCACCGCTCACCCACGCGAGAAGAGCGCGTGCACGTTCTGTGGGGCCGCAACTGTCTGCCGGGGTGGTGTCCGATGAGAATGCAGTTGGCCCCCGAGCAAGACGCGGTCGTGCATTCGGCGGCGGGCGACCTCTTCGTCGCGGCTGCAGCCGGTTCAGGTAAGACGCGTGTGCTGGTTGCCCGATTTGTGGCAGCGGTTCTCGGAGAGATCGAGCTCGGTCCCTGTTCGGCGACCGACGTACTGGCGGTGACATTCACCGACAAGGCCGCGGGAGAGATCGCCGAGCGAGTGCGCGGCGCGCTGCTGGCCGAGGGACGTGATGCCGAGGCCAGGAAGGTCGACCAGGCCTGGGTCTCGACCATTCACAAGATGTGCGCTCGGATTCTGCGTCGGCATGCGTTCGAAGCCGGTCTCGATCCGCGATTCTCTGTGGCGACGCAGGTCGAAGCGGGCATTTTGGAACAAGAAGCCTTCGAAATGGCCGCGCGCGCGCTCATGGAATCCGACAAGTCCGTTGAGCGACTCGTCATCGACTTCGGGGCTGCGCGCGTCGCCTCGATCGTGTCCCGAGCCCATGGCGCTCTGCGTTCGATGGGGCGTGCCATTTCCGAGGTACGCATCGCGGAGGCTCCGTCTGATCGGGAGCTGCTCGAGTGGCGCTCGGAGTTCGAGAGCCTGGTACGCCAGTATGCGGAACTAGGCTCGACGCAGACGGTGGCCGCCGCGATGACATCGGCGCGAGCATGTGCGGACGCTCTCGACGTGCTGCTCGGGACCACAGAGAGGCCGACTGCGGCCCGAGAAACCCTTCAGGTCCTCACGGGTTCAATGTTCCACAAGCGTGGCTCACAGGAGGTGAAGGAGTTAGCGGATGCCGCCAGGCAGCTGGTGGGTGTGGTCAGCGCCGGGGCCGCCCAGATCGTCGCTGCGCCATACGAGCGGGCTCTGGTGCGCGTGCTCGAGGCGTTTGATGCAACCTTTGAAGCCGTCAAGACCGAGCGTGGGGTGCTCGATTTCGAAGACCTCCAGCTCAAGACCGCGGCACTTCTTGAGGCCCAACCCGCCATCGCCGCCCGATACCGCGAGGCGTTCCGTCTGGTCATGATCGATGAGTTCCAGGACACTAACGCGCTGCAGCTGCGCATAGCGAGGTCCCTCGCTGCAGATGACCTTCTTACAGTCGGCGATGACAAGCAATCCATCTACCGCTTTCGCCACGCAGACGTGAGCGTCTTCCGGTCGCTCGCCGAGCAGGCATCGTCGGTGAACGTCCTCAAGTCGAACTACCGGTCTCATCGAGATGTGATAGCAGCGATCAACCAGCTGTTCACTACCGCCACCTTCTTCGGTGATGACTTCGTGCGGCTGGGGGCGATGCGCGACGAGAGCAAGCCGTACGACTGGCCGTTGAACGAACTAAGGGCTCAGGTCCTGTTGACGGACGCCCAGGGTGCGAATGCGGAGGCCAAGCGCGCCATGGAGGCGACGTCCATCGCCCGCAGGTTGGCCGCATTGCGTGCGGCGGGCGTGCCACAAGGCGACATGGTCGTATTGCTCCGGGCGATGAAGGGACGCTCGGAAGGGATCGAAGCCGCGCTCGTCGACGAAGGGTTCGACGTCTACGTGGCGTCGGGCGGCACCTACTTCGATCGCACCGAGGTCGAAGAGGTTATCTCGCTTCTGTCGGTCATCGACAACCCACGAAACGATGAGGCGCTCATGAAGGTGTTTGCCGGACGCATGGCAGCACTTGAGGACTTCACGTTGTACCGTTTGGCCACCGCGACCCGCGAGAAGTGTCTCTGGGATGCGCTGGGTCGAGCAGATGCCCTTGAGGTGTCTCCACACGACCTCGCGGCCGTGAATCGGCTCGCGTCGATCATCGAGACGCTCCGCGGCAATCGCGGGAAGCGCAGCATCTCGGAGCTGATCCACGAGGCATGCGAACTGCTCGATTATGACCTCGTGTTGTTCGCCACGGGGGCGGGGGGGCCCCGTGCCTGGGCGAACGTACTCAAGCTTGGGCGGATCGCAGAGGAGTACGAACAGCGTGCTTCCGGCGACCTCGGCGGGTTCCTGCGACATATCGCGATACATCGAGACCTCTCGCCCGAGAAGCAGGCGACGCTCACCGGCGAGGGGGTCGACGCCGTCAGGATCATGAGCGTGCATGCCGCGAAGGGGCTCGAGTTCCCCGTGGTGGTCGTTGGGGACCTGGCGTCGGGTGGAGACGCCAGCTGTGGCGACGTGCTCATCGGCCGTTCACAGGAACCACTGCTGGCCGTGAAGGTCCCCCGGGCGCTCTTCGCTGACGGCAAGTCGGTCGAGAGTGCGGCGTTCACCGTACTCAAGGACGTGGAGGTTGCAGAGGAGCAGGCGGAGGCCGACCGACTCCTGTATGTTGCGTGTACACGTGCCCGAGAAGCGCTCATCCTCAGCGCGTGCGTCGACCTCTCGAAAGAGGCCGATGGGCGATGCGACATCGATCGTCTCCGTCGTGCGGCTGGAATCGCCCGACCGGCGTCGCAGCTTGAGAGCGAAGTGCTGCTTGGGACCGACGCTCGGTTGGCGGTGCATGTCGTGAATGTGCCGCCGCCCGACGGGGTGGAGTGCGAACCGGGTGGCGCGGTCGAGCCGGCCCCCTTGCCCGAGGAGGCGTCGGCGTCTGCGGCTGTGATGCCGCCGTCTCTGCCGAGCGCGGTCTCGTACACCGGTCTCTCGGTGTACGAGGAATGCCGGTACAAGTTCTACGCGACCCGAATCGCCCGGCTCAAGACACCCCAGGATCATGCCGCGGCGGGACCGCTCGGTTTCGGGAGTGCGGTTCACGCGGCATTGCAGCTTGCCGCTGCCGGTGAGGCCCCGGATCGCGATCGCCTTGCGCGTATTGCACGGGCGAATGGCCTCGACGAAGCGCACGTCGGACGCGTGCAAGCGGCTGTCGAAGGGTATCTCGGCAGCATGACCGCGCACGCAGTGGATGCAGCCGAGCGGGTCCATGCAGAATGCCCGTTCGTTGTGCCGCTGAACAACACGCTGCTACAGGGGAGCATCGACCTGCTGGCCTGGACAGGAGATACGGCCACCGTCGTCGACTACAAGACGGGTGCGGGCGAGTTGTCCGCCGAAGAGGCCGTCGAGCGGTATCGTTCACAGGCCGAGTGCTACGCGCTTGCGGTACTCAGGGCCGGCGCCAGCCACGTCGTGGTTCGTTTCGTGGAGATCGAACGTGGGTGCCGGGAAACGCGTTTCGAGTTCAAGCCCGATGACGCCGGAGGGATCGAGGCACGACTCAACCTCATCGTCTCGGCTATCTCGGAAGGGAAGTTCATGCCGCTTGAGGAGTACAGCGCGCGGGTGTGCGAGGACTGCCCGGCTCTGGGGGGCACATGCCCGAGGAATCCTAGGCGCGGTGCCGCTGTCGGAGCTGTCCGCACGCAGCGCTGATATCGACGCCACGTTCGGTTCGTATCGTGCACTCGATGCCGGCTGATGTGAGCGCGCTCGCAAATGCACGTACACGCGCATCGTCAGGTCGACGTGCATCCGAGCCGGTCACCGGGTTCACGGGGATCAGGTTCACGTGGCACAGCATGCCCCGGCAGAACGCGATCAACGCCTTGAGCTCCGAGTCGGAGTCGTTTGAGCCCGCCACGAGTGCGAACTCGAGCGTCGGACGCCGTCCGGTCCGGACACCGTACGTCGCAAGCGCCTCCCGCAACTGGTCGAGCGGGTAGCGTGCGACCCCGGGCATCAACACGTCACGCGTGCTCTGAACCGCCGAGTGAAGCGAGACCGCGAGCGTGAACTGCTCGGGCTCCGCCGAGAAACGGCGGATTCCGGGAAGCAGACCGCATGTGGAGACCGTGAGGTGCCGGGCGCCGATCTCAAGCCCGTCAGGGGAGTTCATGAAGCGCAGCGCTCCAAGCGTGGCATCGTAGTTCGCGAACGGCTCGCCTTGCCCCATCGCAACCGCATTGGAAACCCTGGCGTTCATGTCCGCGGCCGCCCCGAGCACCTGATCGACCATCTCGCCGGGCAGTAGGCTTCGTGTCAACCCGTCCTGTCCGGTGGCGCAGAACGTGCAGCCCATCGCACACCCGGCCTGGGTGGAGAAGCACACCGTCAGGCGATCGCCTGACGGAATGCCCACGCTTTCAACGGTTGTCTTGTCCGGCAACTCCCACAGGTACTTCCTGGTGCCGTCTGCCGAGACCTCTCTGGCCGAGAGGGAGAGCCGGCCGAGGGTGAACCGCTCGGCAAGTTCCGAGCGGAGCGCCCCCGGCAGGTCCGTCATCTCATCGAATCCGGCAACGCCTCGCGCGTAGAGCCAACGCACGAGCTGCCGGACGCGGAAGCGCGGCTGGCCGAGCGCCGCCAGCGCGCGCTCGATGCCAGGCAGGTCCAGGCTCTTGATGTCGGTGGCGCCGCCGGTCACCTACGCTTCGCCGAGCGCCTTCTTGTATGCATCACGATGCTTCCGCTCGTAGGAACCGACCGAGCGGAAGTAGAATGCGATCTCCGGGAATCCCTCGGCCTCGGCCGCTTCAGCGAACGAGGGGTACATGTCGACCGTTTCGTAGTTCTCACCCTCGGCGGCTGCCTCGAGATTCTCCGGGGTCGATCCGAACGCGGTCATGTATGCGAGGTGTCCGAGTGCGTGTGCGGTCTCCTCGGCGGCTGCGTGTTCGAATGCCGCCGCCGCCTCTTCGTTGCCCTCAAGCCGGGCGATCCGTGCGAAGAGCGTATAGCGACGATTGGCCTGCGATTCTCCGGCGAACGCAGCCTTGAGGTTCTCCAACGTTGCTGTGCCGGCAAGGTCGCCGACTCCGGTGTACGGCAGGAAGAAGGACTGCGGAGCGCCGCATACAGGGCAGACGTCGGGTGCAGGACCGACGTGGTAGTAGCCACACCCTTTGCAGCGGTACGTCTCAACCATTGGTTCTCCTCTCGGGGACGGATGAAGCCGCACGACGTTCTCGGCAAGCATATTCTACCCGGCTGGCGGTTCGGACATGTACGGAGCGCAAGAACGGGACACCACAGGGTGCCCCGTTCGTCGAGTCGCCGGGGATCCTACAGGTTTGCTGGCTTCACGCCGACCTTCATGTCGACCTCGATGAGTTTGCCGTCCCGATACAGCGAAAGCACGACGGTATCGCCTACCGTCTTGCGGCGTACGGCGAGGATGAGGTCATCCATTGAACGGATCTTCGTCGAGTCGAGCTTCACGATGATGTCTCCCTTGCGCAACCCGGCCTTCTCGGCTTCGGTGCCCTTGGTCGTCTCGGCTACGTACGCGCCTTCGTTCACAGGGAGCTTCTCGGTCTTGGCGAACGCCGGCGTGACCGATTGACCCGAGATGCCGAGGAACGGATGCTCGACAGACCCCGTCTCGATCAGCGCTTCGGCGACGCGAAGGACGGCCTTGACGGGTATCGCGAAGCCGATTCCGTCATTGGCACCGCTGTTCGAATAGATCGCCGAAGGGATTCCGATAAGGGCACCGCTCCGGTCGACGAGCGCACCGCCCGAGTTGCCGGGGTTGATGGCGGCGTCGGTCTGGATGACATCAACGAGCGGATACTTCGTGCTCGAGCCGGTGGAGTCGGGAAGCGAGCGGTGGATCGCCGAGATCACTCCGGAGGTGACGGAGTGCTGGAGACCGAAAGGCGACCCGATGGCCACGACCACTTGCCCGACGACAAGCGTCTCGGAGTCGCCGGTGGCGATGGTCGGCAGTTTCGCGTCGACCTTGAGCACCGCGATGTCGGTCTCGGCATCGGTGCCGACGAGCGTCGCGTCATGGCGCTCGCCGGTGGAGTCGGTCACCACTAGCGTCTCCGCCTCGGCGGCGACGTGGTCGTTCGTGAGGATGTAGGTACCGCCGTCCTCGGTCTCCCGGAACGCGACGCCTGAGCCGTTGCCGGCGACCGGGACGTCGGGATGTGTGGTTGGAAGCTGGGACTCGTCATCGCTCACCGTGCCGGTGATGTCGATGTTGACGACGCTCGGCAGTGCGGCCGCGGCCGCGGCGGCAACCGACTCCTCGGTATCACCGTTCACGACCCTGACAGTCTGTTGGCTGGTCCTGAAGAGCTTCGATCCGAGAAATGCGCCGCCGATTCCGGCCGCGCCGCCGAAGAGCAGGGCGATCACGATCGCGACTGCAACCACCACAGCCATCGGTGATCGCGGTTTCACCGGGACCGGCGCCACGGCCGGTGCGGTGTAGGGAGCCTGTTGCGGCGCTGGCGAGGCGACCGTCGGTGCGTCGGTGACGGAACCGGGCTCGACGTCCGTGGGTTCCGGTGTTGGAATCGTGGTGTCGTTGTCCATGTCGTACCTTCCGTATGCGGCAATGTGGTCTGCCGAGTTTCAGCCTGTCTATAGTATGTCCACCAAACACAACAAGACCTATCCCCCTACTAAACCGCATTGAATATGCACAACACCGTCACATCGGTTTTACGCGCCGTGCGCGCTCCTCTAGACTGACGCAGAGGGCCAGCCGAGGGAGCATTTGTGAGCGATGAGCTTCAGAACACGGAAGAACCGCCGACCGGGGAAGCAGCCGAAGAGCACCCGATGGTCGATGAGCCGGATGCCGCCGGAGATGTGCCGGTAGCCGAGGAGCCCGAGGAGCCGGATGCCGCCGGAGATGTGCCGGTAGCCGAGGAGCCCGAGAGCGCGGCACAGCAAGCCGAACCCGAGGAGACGCCCGTACCTGTGGCCACGCCCGAAGGGGTGCCGTTCTCGGTCAGTTGGGTGCCGTTCTCGGTCTATCTCGGTCTGTGGGTCGTGCTCGCTGTGGCAACGGTCGTGTTGCTTCGCACGCCCGCTGCGGCGGGAGGCGCTCTCTGGGCTCCCGAATATGCGCTCAGCGTCTATGGCGGCGTGGTCCTGGTGGCGCTCGGCCCCGTCCTGGCGCTCGTGGTGTGGCTGATTGCCCGGAGCAAGGCGGAGCCCGCGCACCGCACCGGCCTGCTGACTTCTGCGCTTCTGCGCGCGGCGGGTGCGACGTTCATCGGTGTGATCCTGTGGCTCGTCGCACTCTACGTTCTCGATCTCTATCGCGCCGGCTTCCACGTCTAGGCGCTGTTGACCGAAAGGGGAACCATGGCCGCCTCCATCGCGGGCCGCAAGGTCGCCGTCTTGCTTGGCGGCACTTCTGCCGAGCGGGACGTGTCGCTGCACACCGGCGAGCAGGTGATTGGCGCGCTGCGGGCGGGCGGCGCCATCGCCGAGCCGATCGACACCGCTGACCCGGCGTTCCTCGACACGCTCCGCGACGGTGGCTTCGACGTCGCCTTCATTTGTTTGCACGGGCGGTTCGGCGAAGACGGCACGATGCAGGGGCTGCTTGAGATACTCGGAATCCCGTATATCGGCTCCGGCGTGTTGGCGAGCGCGCTTGCGATCGACAAGGTCATGTCGAAGCATCTTTTCGCGGCAGCAGGTCTGCGTTCGCCCGAGTACGTCGCGCTTACAGCTGGCGAAAAGGTCGACCACGACGGCATCGCGGCGGCGCTCGGCGACAAGAGCGTCGTGAAACCCGCCAACGAGGGCTCCTCGGTGGGCATGACGATCGTCCACACCGCTTCGGAGCTTCCCGCCGCGATCGAGAAGGCCTTCCGTCACGACACGTCGGTGCTCGTGGAGCGATTCGTCCCGGGAGTCGAGGTGACGGTCGGGGTGCTCGGCATGGACGAGCCATTCGCGCTGCCCACCCTTGAGATCGTGCCCGAGAATGAATTCTACGACTACGAGTCCAAGTACGTTCCCGGCATGAGCCGACATATCATCCCGGCGCGTGTGAGCGAAGCGGCCCGTGCGGAGTGTCAGCGGTTGGCACTGGCCGCGCACAGGGTGCTTGGTTGTCGCGGGCTTTCTCGGGCAGACACGATCGTCACAGCAGACGACACGGTGTACCTGCTGGAGGTCAATACGATTCCGGGGATGACGTCGACGAGCTTGCTGCCGGACTCGGCACGCGCTGCGGGGATCGAATTCCCAGAACTCTGCGCGATGCTTGTCTCCTATGCGCTGGAAGTCTCCGGCTCCTGAGGTGCGCCGTCGTGCGCTACCCTGCGTGCACGGGGTGCGAGCGGGATCTCGAGGACGAATCGCGCACCACCGCTGTCAGCTCGCTCCGCCCGCACAGAGCCCCCATGGCTCTCGGCGATCACGCGCACGATGTAGAGTCCGAGCCCGAGGCCTTCCCGGCCCGCCCGACGCCTGAGCTGTGTGAAGCGCTCGAAGATGCTTTCACGCGCATCATCGGGTACGCCGGGACCGCAGTCCTCGACCACCAGGATCCCGTGCGTCTGATTGGCATCGATGATCACCGTGACGTCGGTACCCTCGGGCGTGTGCTTGATCGCATTTCCGACCAGGTTCTCAACCGCCTGCTGCAGTCGGAGCGGATCGCCGAGAACCTCCGCCTTCTTCCGCTTCATGATGATGATCTCGTGGCCGCTGCCGAGACGCATCGCCTCTGCGACACCCTCGGCGAGCATGCCGAGACGCACCTTCTCGAACACGGCGGGTGCGAAGACCTGCTCGGCGCGCGTCGTCTCCATAAGCTGGCCGATGAGCGAGCCCATACGTTCGGCGGCGGTGCTGGCGGCCTGGTACGCCTTCGCACGGGCGTCATCGTCGAGCGGGCGCGAGAGCAGCTCGAGGTAGCCTGAGATGACGGTGAGCGGCGCTCGCAGGTCGTGCGACACGAGCGACACGATCTCCGCACGCAGCGCCTCGAGCCGGTGTTCGTCGGTGACGTTTCGCGCTGTCAGTACGAATGTGTTGGGCGATGCGCTCTCCGAGACGGTGATCTTCATCCACCGCTCATCATGCTCCGGGGAGTCGCAACGAACGAGAGTGGGGCGATCAAGCGCGGCCTCGAAGAGAGAATCCACGTCGAGCCCGTCACCGTTCTCCGAGGTCATGTTCATATCGGCAAGCAGCGTCGCAATCGGCTGCTTGAGCACAAGTGCGAGCGGCTTGCCGAAACACGCCGCGGCGGCCGGGTTCGCGACATCGACGACGCCTGCGTGCACCAGCAGCTTGACCTCGGACGAGTCATTGACCACGGTCCGAAACGCTTGCTCTGCCGCCACAACCTGCTCGCTTGCCTCGGCGAGTTCAGCTTGCCGTTCCCGGAGCTGGCGGAGAAGTCCTTCGATGACCCGACCGAGTTCGAGGAACTCGATCGGCAATTCAGGGTCGATGGCGAGCTCCTCCTGGAACGGGAGACCTTCGACCGCGAGTTGACCCTGGTCACGCACGTACCCGACGAAGCCCTCGATCGGGCGACGCATGAGTCGACCGAGCGCGAGGCCGACACCGAGACCCAGCAGCATCGAGATCAAGCCAAGCGTCAGTGGGAGGGCGTAGCGCATGAGGCTCCATGCTTGTGGGTCGAGCCGCGCCTCACCGGAGACTGCGATCAGCGTCACGGTGTACACCAGGATGAAAATGAGCACGCTTGAAAGCACGATGGTCACAGTGAGACGTGCGCGCAAGGTCGCAGGTAGCAGTGCCATTTTCCTCTCGGACCGCGTCACGGCGGTCTCCTCACGATGAGCGGTATCTCCAAAGAGATAATCGGCGTCTCCGACATGCCGCTTGAGCGACCATGCCACTGTCTACAGGGTAGGGCTCGTGCGTGCGGGCGTCGAGGGCGGTAGATGCTGTCGCCCTCGACGCCGATGCCACGCGAAGAGGTGGTGCTACGCAGCTGCCTCCACGCGCCGCTTGCGCCACTTCTCGGCTTCCACCGCGAAGAAGACGACCGAGGAGATCGCGAGCGCGGCCGCCAACTCGGCTGGCGCGAGAGCCTCGGTCTTGAAGATCGGCTGCAGGAACGGCACGTAGATGGTGGCAAGCTGAAGAACGACGGTTAGGCCGACCGCGCCGAGCATCGGCATGTTCGAGCGGAGCCCCTGGCTGAAGAGCGATTGCCGGTCGGAGCGCACCGCCAGTACATGCCCCATCTGGCTGAAGCACAGCACGGTGAACACCATTGTCTGCCAGTGGAGCCCGGTCTCAAGGGCCCAGGCCTGTGTGAACAGCGAAGCGCCACCCATCAGAAGGCCGACCCACACAAGGTGCACACCGAGCCCGTCGGCGAAGATCGATTCTTTGGGCGCGCGAGGCGGGCGCTTCATGATGTTCTTCTCATGAGGCTCGCTCGCGAGCGCGAGTCCGGGCAGACCGTCGGTGACGAGGTTGATCCAGAGGATATGAATCGGCAGCAGCGGCACCGGGAGTCCGACGAGCGGCGCCAGCAGGATCGTCCAGATCTCACCGGAGTTGCTCGTCATCGTGTACTTGATGAACTTCCGGATGTTGTCGAAGATGCGGCGGCCTTCTCGGACAGAGGCAACGATCGATGAGAAGTTGTCGTCCAGCAGCACCATGTCGGCGGCTTCCTTCGCGACGTCGGTGCCGGTGATGCCCATGGCCACGCCGATATCGGCCCGCGCGAGCGCAGGCGCGTCATTCACGCCGTCGCCGGTCATCGCGACGTACTCGCCCTTGTCCTGGAGAGCCCGGACTATCTTGAGCTTCTGCTCCGGCGCCACGCGGGCGTACACGCGAACATCCTCGACGCGCCGTTCGAAACTCTCGAGGTCGAGCGCTTCGAGCTCGGCGCCGGTCATCATCTGATCCACAGAGTGCGCGATACCCAGACGCTTTGCGATGGCGAGCGCCGTGGCGGGATGGTCGCCGGTGATCATCACCGGGACGATGCCGGCGCCGATGCATTCCGCAACCGCAGCGGACGCTTCCTGTCTCGGCGGATCGACGAGTGCAACGTACCCGATGATCGTGAGGTCGCGTTCCAGGGCGTCGTAGTCACCCTCGGGCAGCGTATCCAGTTGACGCATGCCAAAGGCGAGTACGCGGAATCCCTGCGCCGACCATCCCTCTACGAGTCCCTCGGCTGCGGCTTTGTCGAGCGGGTGCTTCTTCCCGTCGGGGCCAAGCGCGTCAACGGCGCGTTCCATGACGGCCTCGGCCGCGCCCTTCGTGAAGGTGACGTACCCACCACCCTGGACCGTGTGTGCAGTGGTCATGAGTTTGCGGTCCGAGTCGAACGGAACCTCGGCCGCCCGGGGCAGTTCGGATTCCAGCGCCGAGCGAACGTAGCCGTGCTGCGCGGCGATGCGCCAGAACGCGATCTCGGTCGGATCGCCCACGAGCGCGTTCTCATCGCCCTCGACGTCGTTGGAGAGCGCCAGCGCACGCCCGAACCAGGACCAGCCCTCAGGTTGTGCGCCCACGGAGAGCGATGGGAGCTCGTCGATGTGAGCGGTACCGGTAGCGACGTGCTCGACGGTCATCTCGTTGAGCGTGAGCGTGCCCGTCTTGTCGGTGCAGATGAACGTCACCGAGCCAAGCGTTTCGACAGCCGGGAGCTTGCGGACGAGCGTGTGGTTCTTGACCAAACGGCGCGCGCCGAAGGCGAGCGAGATGGTAGCGACCGCGGGGAGCGCCTCGGGGACGGCGGCCACCGCAAGGCTCACAGCCGTGAGGAACATCACGAGCGGGTCTTCTCCACGGATGAGACCCACGAGGAACACCACGGTGCACAGCCCGATCGCAGCGAAACCGAGGCCCTTCCCGAACTGGGCCAACCGCTTCTGTAGTGGCGTCTTGACGTCGCCAGCCGAGCCGAGCAGATGGGCGATGCGGCCGAGCTCCGTGGCGAGTCCGACACCCGTGACAACGCCGACACCACGACCGAAGACGATCTGCGTTCCCTTGTGCGCCATGCCGCTACGGTCGCCGACCGGGGCTGCCGGGTCGTCGACGGCATCGGTCGACTTCTCCACAGGGAGCGACTCTCCCGTGAGCGCCGCCTCGGCGGCACGCAGGCCCGCCGAGTCGATGAGCCGCAGGTCGGCCGGGACCACCCGTCCCGCTTCCAGCAGCACGATATCGCCGACGGTAAGCCCGGTGGCAGCGATCTCCGTCACGCGGCCGGCACGGCGGACCGTCGCGGTCTCACCCGCCATCTCGCGCAGCGCCTCCATGGCGCGTTCGGCCCGGTACTCCTGCACGACGCCGATGATCGCATTGAGCGTGACGATCACCAGGATGGCGATCGTGTCGGCGACTTCTCCGAGGAGCCCGGAGATCACTGCAGCGCCGAGAAGCAACAGGATCAGGAAGTCTTTGAACTGGTCGAGGATCATCGCCGGAATCGAACGGGTCTCGGCCACTGGTAGTGCGTTGGGACCGATCTCGGCGAGGCGAGATGTGGCCTCGGTTTCGTCAAGCCCGTCTGCCGATGTGCCAAGACGTGAAAGCACGTCCTCGGCAGCAAGGGTGTGGGGCGCTTCGAGCTGGAATCGTTCAGGTACGACAGGTAGCGGAGCAGGTGTAGACATCGTTCCTCCAGGCACAGTGTTCACGATAGGACTGTTCCTGAAGGTCTCGCACGCCGAGCGAACCCGGTGCCAGGGCCGGGGCGGATACTCGCCCGTGATGACGGCCTGCCTCCCGGCGTACGCCGGGCAGCTACTCCCCTTCGGGCGGGACTATACCCGATAGCGGTGCTTCAGTGCCAGAGCAACATCACGCCAATCTCGCGGCGATCGCCTGGCCGGTGGGGGTGCGAGCGAGGCCGCCGCGGGCGGTCTCTCTTAGCGACGGCGGCATACTGCGGCCCACAAGCCCCATCGCGACGATCACTTCGTCGAGCGGTATCGGGAACGTCGCGCCCGCAAGCGCCATCTCGATGCCCGCAAGCGCCACGGCAGTGCCGGTGGCGTTGCGCGCGACGCACGGGATCTCCACGAGGCCGCCGACCGGGTCGCACGCCAGGCCGAGCAGCCCCTGCAACGCGAAGCTGGCAGCGTGGCCGCACTGCTCGGGAGTGCCACCTGCGAGCTCGGTCGCGGCCGCCGCGGCCATGGCCGCCGCCGAGCCGATCTCGGCCTGACAGCCGCCGGCCGCACCCGAGAGCGTAGCGCGCGCCGCGATGACCGCGCCGACGCCGGCAGCGGTGACGAGCGCGAGCACGGTCTGCTCCCTGGTGGCGCCGACGCGCTCGGCGACAGTGGTGAGGACGGCGGGCAGCACGCCTGAGGCGCCGCCCGTGGGTGCCGCGACGATGCGGCCCATACTCGCGTTCACTTCGCCCACCGCGAGCGCGCGGGCGATGGCGGTGGAGAGCCCGTCGCCCGAGAGGCGCGGCGCGTTCTTCGCCACGAGCTTGGCGTCGCCGCCCACAAGCCCGGAGAGCGAGTGCGCGTCACCAGCAAGGCCGTGCTCGATCGCGCGCTCCATGACCGCAAGCGCGTCATCCATGCGCGCGAGCACCTGCGCCGGCGTCTCGTTGGAGTCCTCGGCCTCGCGCGCAAGCGCCGCCGAGGCAAGCGAGCCCGTCTCGGCAGCGGCGGTAAGCAGTTCTCGGAACGATCCGTACGCCATCTGAGCACCTCCGGTGTGGACGCTCACGATTGTAGCAGCGGGGGACGACACAATCGTATCCCGTGACGGCGAATGGCATTGACTTCGCTATGCATGGCGTTTAGAGTACGGCTTACAAGCACGTTAGACGAGACTAACAATAGCAGGTAGGGCGGCATGAAGATGCGAAATGGCCAGCGCAAGAAGCAGCAAGGTGGCACCCAGACGCTCGACACCATGCGCCGGGGCGAGCACTGTCGCATCCTCGGGATCGACGACGACCGCGCCCGCGGCCAGGCGATCCGCTTCGGGATGGGCGAAGGCGCGCTGCTTTCCTGCATCACGAAGGTGCCGGCCGGGCCGCTCGTGATGCGCTCGGGCCGTCAGGAGATCGCGATCGGCCGCCAGCTTGCGCAACGCATCCGCATTGAGCACCTCGACCCGCAGGGGTCGTGCTGATGGCGACCTGTCATACACCCACACCGACGCGTGCTGATGCGGCCGCACCCGCGGCAGCGCGGACCATCGTGCTCGCCGGCAACCCGAATGTGGGGAAGTCCGTCGTCTTCGCAGCGCTCACCGGCACGTATGTGGATGTGAGCAACTTCCCCGGCACGACCGTGGAGATCTTCCGTGGCCGTCGGGGCGAGCTTGAGATCATCGACACACCCGGCGTCTATGGCGTGGGCTCCCTGAATGACGAAGAAGCCGTGGCTCGCGATGTGATCCTCACCGCCGACACGGTCGTGAACATCGTCGATGCCGTGCACCCCGAGCGCGATCTGTTCCTCACGCTCCAGCTCATCGACATGGGCCTGCCGATGATCGTCGCGCTCAACATGGCCGATGAGGCCCGCAAGCAGGGAGTCGCGATCGACCGCGACCTGCTCGAGGACCTGCTCGGCGTGCCGGTCGTTGAGATGGTGGCGGTCAAAGGCGAGGGCGTCGACGAGCTTCTGGCGCGCCTCCCCGAAGCGCGTCCCGGCCACGCCGACCCTGCGCTGGACGCCGACGTGCTGCCGCTTGCCGCACGCATCGGCTCACGTGCCGAGGCGATCCTCGTGCTTGAAGGCGACCCGGTCATCGCCGAGCGCCACGGCATCGAGCCGCACGCCTCGGCGGACTGCGTGTACACGGCGCGTCGCGCCCGCGTGAACGACATGGTGGGCCACGTGCTCACGACCACCACCGAGGGCGCGGGCCTTGGCGCGCACGTGAGCTATCTGATGATGCATCCGCTCACCGGCCTGCCGATGCTCGGCGCGCTGCTGTGGCTGATGTACAAGGTGCTGGGCGAGTGGGTAGCCGGCGACGTTGTCGGCTTCACCGAGGGCACCCTCATGAACGGCTACTACGAGCCGTTCATGCGTGGGCTCGTCTCGAAGGTGTTCGCCGCAGGGTCCGCGGGCTACACGTTCCTCGCGGGCGAGTTCGGCGTGGTGACGATGACCGTGACGTACCTGCTTGGCGTGATCCTGCCGCTGGTGGCCGGCTTCTATCTGCTCATGGCGCTCCTCGAGGACTCCGGCTATCTGCCGAGAATCGCCGCGCTTGCCGACCGCTCGCTCACGTCGCTGGGGCTCAATGGGCGAGCGGTGATCCCGCTCATTCTCGGACTGGGGTGCGTGACGATGGGCACCCTCACCACGCGCATCCTCGGGAGCAAGCGCGAGCGCTTCATCGCGACGGCGCTCATGGCGATTGCGGTGCCGTGCTCGGCACAGATCGCGGTCATCAGTGCGCTCATGGCGCGCGTTGGCGGCTGGTATGCGCTCGGCTACTTCGCGGCGTTGCTGGCCATTTTCGTGGCGGTGGGCACGGTGCTCAACAAGCTCACGCCCGGCGTCTCCACCGACCTGCTCATCGACCTGCCGCCGCTGCGCGTGCCGCGCATGGGCAACGTGCTCCGCAAGAGCAGCACGAAGGTCTATCACTTCATGAAGGAAGTTGCCGTCTTCTTCCTCGCGGGCGCTGCACTTATATCGGTGCTGGATATCACCGGCGCGCTCACGTGGGTTCAGACTGTGGCGCAGCCGCTGACCGTGGGCTGGCTGCACCTGCCCAAGGAAGCGGCGACCGCGTTCGTGATGGGCTTCGTCCGCAGGGACTTCGGCGCTGCCGGGTTCTTCACGATGAACCTCTCCTCGGCACAGCTGCTGGTGGCGATGGTGACGATCACACTGTTCGTTCCGTGCGTGGCCTCGGTGATGGTGATCCTGAAAGAGCGTGGGTGGAGGTATCTCGCCGGTCTGTTGGTAACATCCGTGAGCGGCGCGTTCCTGGTAGGCGGTTTGCTTACTCGTCTGCTGGAGGTGTTGCGATGACCACCAAAGGCGCGCTCACAGTCACGAACATCAAGACGCCCTGCCCCACGTGTGGAATGCTCGCCGAGGGGATCCGCTGCCCGCGCTGCAACACCGTGAAGCTGGTGTCGTGCATGGGGAGCTGCCGCACCTGCAAGGAGAAGTGCGGCTAGCTAGACGGCCGGGATGCTCCGGACTTCGGTGACGCCCGAGATGGCCGCGATCGACATCGCTATCTCCTCGGGCAACGGCTCGTCGGTCTCGATGAGCATGAGGGCCCGAGCGCCACGCTTCTCGCGGGCGACTTGCATGGATGCGATATTGATGACGTCGGCAGCAAGGCGCGCGGTGACCGCAGCGACAACGCCAGGCTGATCCTGATGAACGACCACAAGGACTGGAAGCTCTCCGGTGACCTCTACCGGAAAGTCGTTGATAAGCGTGACGAGGACGTCACCGCCACCAAGCGAGGAGCCCTGCACCACGAACTCGCGTCCGTTGGCGTCCGTCATATCCATGCGTGCGGTGTTCGGGTGCACTTCGCCCAGATCTTCCTCGGCGAAAGTGATTGCGATTTCCTGGTCGCGTGCGATGATGAGCGCCTGCGGGAGACGTTCGTCATCGGGAGCGTAGCCGAGGAGCCCGGCCACCAACGCAAGATCGGTGCCGTGGCCGCGACCGGTGGTTGCGAACGAACCGTGGAGCGTGATGTGTGCCGAGCGAGGTGTTTCGCCCACGACAGCTCGAGCAAGTGCGCCGAGGCGCGCAGCGCCGGCGGTGTGGCTGGACGAGGGACCGATCATGACCGGTCCGACGATATCGAATAGGCTTCGTTGGCGCATCATGGCACGATTGTAGCGTGTAGGTATGTTGATGTTGTGAAAGTGACGTTTCCCGGCGTATGCTTTCCGGGCGCGTAAGCGCTGTTCAGGCAAGCGAGAAGGAAGGAATCTCTATGTCCGACAATGAGACCGGTGTGGTCAAGGCCGGCCCGAACAAGACCGTCGTAGCACTTCTGGCCGTTGTGGCCGTACTGCTGGTCGCGATCGTTGTGATCATCCTCGTACAGAAGCCCGCCGCCGCGCCGGTTGCTACGGCTCCCACGACGGGTACCGGCACCACCGCGATGGGTGGAACCCCGTCCGCGCCTGCCGCTGACGTGGCGTTCGACAAGGCCACCGCAACGAAGGTCGCCGCTGGTGTTACGCCTGAAGAGCACGTGAAGGCGTACTTCGACGCTCTGGTGAAGGACGACTACAAGACCGCGTACGCGCTTCTCCCGCTCGACAAGAAGGCCGCTCAGGATGAGGCCACGTTCGCCTCGCAGCTTGCCGACTACGACGTGCAGAAGTTCACGATCGACGACGCTAAGGTCACCGACACTGGTGCCGAGATCACCGCGACGGCCAGCATGGCCGGCGGCGACTTCCAGTACCTCTGGACGTTCGTGAAGGACGGCGACACCTGGTACGTGAAGTCGCGCACCCTCCCGGGTATGGGCGGCTAAGCACCACCTGCTTCGCACCAAGCTCGCGGCGCCCTTCGGGGCGCCGCGTTCGTGTTTCCGGGGGCGTTATGCGTCACATCCGCGTGCTACGCTTGCGTGCATGATTTCCGATGCGCTCGCGCGCTTTCTCCAGCCCGGAACCGATCCGGACATCGCAGCGTCGTACGCGACGTTTGCCGAGCGTGCCCGCGATGCGGTCTTCGGTTTCGAGGACGAGATCGCGTTCGTGGATGTGGAGACCACCGGGTTCAGCCCGTGGAACGACGAGATCATCGAAGTGGCCGTGGTGGTGGCGCGTGGGCCCGAGATCGTGTCGCGCTGGAGCACGCTCGTGCGCCCGGAGAAGCCCATCCCGCACGAGACCACGCAGCTCACCGGCATCGACAACGAGATGGTCGCCAAGGCGCCCGTGATCGAAGCCGTGGTGAGCGAGATCGCCAAGGCGATCGGCAAGCGCGATATCGTGGCGCACAACGCGAGCTTCGACCGTGACTTCCTCGCGGCGTGCGGCTGCGGGCCGACGCGCCTGCGCGGCACCTGGATCGACAGCCTGGATATGGCGCGCATCGCGCTCCCGCGCCTGCGCTCGCATCGGCTGGCGGACCTCTCGGCGGCCTTTGGGATCGATGCGGGGCCGGCGCACCGCGCCACCACCGACACCGAGGTGCTCGCCGCGCTCTGGCGCGTGCTGCTGGTGGCGCTCGACGAGCTGCCGGACGCGGTGCTTGGCGAGCTGGCGCGCATCGGCGGGGACGGCTGGGGGCCGGGCCGCGTGCTCACGCACCTCGCGGCCGCGCGCCCGAGGCCGCCCATCGACCTCAAGACACTGCGGCACGAGCGGCTGCGGCATGAGCGCGCCGAGGCGATGGTGGACGCCGCGGAGCTCGAGCTCGTAGCGCCGGAGGCCGAGGCGATCCTCGCGGAGTTCGCGGACGACGGTGCCGTGCGGCGGATGTACCCGGGCTTCGAGTCGCGTGACGAGCAGCTCAAGATGGCCGAGGCGGTTCTGGGGGCGTTTTGCTCGGACACGCATCTGGCGGTGGAGGCGGGCACCGGCGTTGGCAAGAGCGTGGCGTACCTGGTGCCGGCCGCGCATCTCGCGCTCACCAACCGCGTGGCGGTGGGCGTGGCCACCAAGACGAACACGCTCATGGACCAGCTCCTCTACAGCGAGCTGCCGGCGCTCTCCAAGGCGCTTGGCGGCAAGCTTCGCTACGTGGCGCTCAAGGGGTACGACCACTACCTGTGCCTACGCAAGTTCCAGCGCGTGCTGGATGGCGCCGACATTGCCGAGGAGGAGACCCGTGCGGCGATCGCGATGCTGCTGGCGTGGGTGAGCCGCTCGAGCTGGGGCGATCTGGACGCCGTGAACCTGCACTGGCCGCAAGGCCTCAAGCGGCAGGTGGGCGCGAGCTTCGTGGACTGCACCAAGAAGCGTTGCCGCTTCTACCCCACGCTCTGCTACCTCCACGGCCAGCGCCGCCGAGCGGTGCAGGCGCACATCGTGGTGACCAACCACGCACTCTTCTTCCGCGACCTCATTGCGGCCGGCGGCATCCTGCCCCCGGTGCGCCACTGGATCGTGGACGAGGCGCACGCCGCCGAGGCCGAGGCCCGCGACCAGCTCTCGATGGGCGCCAGCTGGGCCGAGTGCAAGGGCGCCCTTGGCGCTCTGCACACGAAGGGCCGAGGCGGGACGCTCGATGCGCTCCGCTCGCGTCTGGCGAAGACCGACAGCGAGAGCGCGCGCGGCAAGATCGACGAGATGCGCGAGGTGGTGGCCGAGGCCGCTGTGATAGCGGACTCGTTCTTCGACTTCCTGAAGGACCTGGGCGCGAACATCGACAGCAGCTACGACCGCACCGAGATCCGCCTCACGCCGCTTGTGCGTGAGCGTGCCGAGTGGGGCCGCGCGGCCGCGGTGGGGCGCTCGCTCGCGAAGCGCCTGGAGCGCGCGGTGAAGCTTGGCGGCGAGGTCGTGACGCTGCTCGAGGAGGCCGGCGAGGAGTTCGTGGACCAGCGCTCGGACCTGGCTGGGCAGCTCTCGGGCATTGCGGGGCAGCTCGACGGGCTCGTGACGGTGCTCGACGGCGAGGACGACCGCCTGGTGTACAGCGTGACCACCAACCGCCGACGCGATGCGACCGACGAGACGCTCGCCGCCGCGCTCCTCGACGTGGGCGAGACCCTCGCCGAGCAGCTCTACCCGCGTGTGCGCTCGGTGGTCTTCACGTCCGCGACGATCGCGACCGGCGAGGACTTCTCGCACTTCCAGCGCAGCGTGGGCCTGGACCGGCTGCCGGGCGCCGAGCACCGGACCCTCAGGCTGGCGAGCAGCTACGACTTCGAGCGCCAAATGGCGGTCTTCGTCCCAACCGGCATAGCCGAGCCGGGCGCGCGCGGCTACCTGGACGACCTGGAGCAGCTGCTCCTTGGCGTGCATCGCTCCATGGGCGGCTCGGTGCTGACGCTCTTCACCAACCGCCGCGAGATGGAGGAGCTCTTCCGCCGCATCGCCGGTCCGCTTGAGGCCGAGGGCCTGCGCCTGGTGGTGCAATCCGCCGGGACGTCGCGCAAGCGCGTTGCCGACGAGTTCCTGGCCGATGAGCGCGTCTCGCTCTTCGCCACGAAGTCGTTCTGGGAAGGCTTTGACGCGAAGGGCGACACCCTCAGGTGCGTGGTGATCCCGCGGCTGCCGTTCGGCCAGATCAACGACCCCGTGCTGGAGGAGCGCAAGGAGCGCGACCGCGCGTGGTGGGAGCACTACTATCTGCCCGAGGCGATTTTGGAGCTGAAGCAAGCGGCGGGGCGGCTGATACGGTCGAGCACCGATGAGGGCTGTCTGGTGCTCGCGGATGCGCGGCTCACGGGCGGCAAGAGCTACGCGGGGCGGTTCCTCGAGGCGCTGCCGGTAAGGGACATCGAGCGGCTGCCGGTCGAGGAAGTGGTGGAGGAGATCGAGCGGCGGTTCGGGCGGTAGGGGGGCGGGCTGTCAGGGGCTGACAGGGACGTGGTAGGGTGTGCGGGGGATGTGCGGAGAGCACTGCAACTTCGAGCTGTGGGTCGCGCTCCGTGCGCCCCGGGAACCGCTGTTGTGCGTGCGGTCTTAGGGTCATTCCTTTGCCTAACCGAACCGGGGGCTTCAATTGGATCCACGACTGATTAGTGTCCTGGCGCTTGCGGGCGTGGCGGTCTTCCAAGACTGCGCACCATCGGCATATCCTAAGCGGATTCAGAGAATCCTCAAGAATGTAATCGTGCTGTTCTCGGTCGTGTTCACGGTATACGGCATTGCCCTGTATCCTGCGTGGCATCCGTGGGTGGTCGCTATGGCACTTGGAGTCCTCGGCTCACTTTCTCCACTGGTGGGCGTGCTTGAGGCGAAGTACAGATACAAGAAGGATCAGGCAGTCTTTGCGGCAGATCGAGTTCCGGGTCACCTCCTGACCAATCTCCTCGGCGCATTAGCGGCGTTTCTGTACTGGTGCGTTGCCCGTTCCTACGACGGATTCGAGCAATTTGTCACCACGGATCCTCGCAACGCGGCGTTTAATGTGATGCTGCCGTTCGTATGCATCGTCGTGTTCGCTTTCGTCCGCTCGCAGCAGCTGGACGTGTGTCCTGACCTCGACAATCTCCCCGAGTCTGAGCGCGAAACCGCAATCAGGGGCTTCTCTCTGGCCCACCTACACCAGGTGCTCAATGTTGTACATCTCATCGCAGTGACATTCGTAGCCAGCACGTCGTTTCTCTATCTCGTCGCGTTTGGGATGCGAGCGGCCAAGGACGGACATCCGCTCGCCATGTCGTTGCAGGTTGCGTTTGCGATGGTGGTCACGCTTGGCTTCCTATACGCTTGCGGTGGTCCATGGTCGCGAGGGAATAGGGCGGTGTATCTAACCTTTCTCACTGGCACGCCTGCGGCATTGGGCGGGGCGGCCATGTGGCTGTCGTGGTTCAAGAACGATTCGTTTCGGAATTACGTCGCGATCCTGGTGGTTGGAATCGGTTACCTACTGTATTGCGTAGAGGCTGTGATGGTCGGTCGCGATGCAGAAGACAAGGTCCACCTGCACTACTTCGCGGCGACAGGTCTGGCGCTAGTCCTCGCAAGCCTGCTTGGCGTGATGTATCTCGGATAGGTGCCCCACCGCCCAGGGGGTTGTTGCGCGATGGAATGTCCCAGAATCATCAGAACATGTCTCGTTAGCCTGGCAATCATGGTCGCGATTCTGGATGCCCTACTGTCTATCCCCGTGCAACCCGCGTACGCGAGCCCGCAGGTCCTCCCTGTCCTCCTGGTCCACGGATATGACGCCTTTGGCAACGCCAAGTCTGACTGGATTACAGGGAGTTGGATGGCCGACGACCTTCGCGAAGTAGGTCACGGGGAGGGTTGGGTGGTCTACGCGTCAGCCGCCCAAACTTCCGCCGATGGGGTCGCACCGGGCATCTTTGGTAACGCCCCAGTCTATGCGCTCGACTATCACGGCTTTCACGACGCCAAAGGTCGCCTCAAACCGAGCGCCGGGATTCTCTCGATGGCAATTGACGTGGTTGCCAAGGACTCAAGGGCTGCCGATGTTTACATCATCGCGCATAGCCAGGGCGGACTGATGACCAGAGCAGTCATGGAGGGACTCGCCGTTGACCCGCACGATGGCAGCTCTATCCCGTACAAGAACAACATCTTCGGGTTCATGACCATCGATGCGCCACACAAGGGTTCGAGCACAAATTTGCTGATGCGGTTTCTGAGCGGGGCCTCCAAGGACATGGTTGCTGGATCCCGCTTTCTCAAGGAGTTGAATGCGATTCCCACGTCGATACGTGAGGACACCTTCTGCTCCGTCGCCGTGGGTGATGCATTGGGGGAGACGAAAGGAGACGGGCTGTTTTCGGCCGACGAGCAGAAGCCTATGGACGGGACCGTCCCATCTTCGACCGAGGTCAGGAGCTTCGCTGTCGTCCACGGCAGGGGCATGAAAGGCATGGACTACAGCAAGTACACCGCCGCGCTAGACTCCCCCCAAGTCAGGGACTGGGCCAGCGTTAGGTACCTCCAGGCATTGGAGGAGTACCAGAAACCCGACCGGTCGCCAAGTACAGGGGCGAATACCGTTCCGGCTCGCCGCGGCTCTGGCTCGATAGCCGGTCTGATTGCGGTGTATCTTGTTTCCGGTCTCGTCTGGGGACTCGCGTACTGGTTTGGCCTCCGGAACGGACGCGCTGGAGTCCGCAGACGTGCGGCGTGGGCGCGTGCGGTCGGCATGTTCCTGCTACTGGTTGTCGGTTTCGGTGCCATGGACGCACCCATGATTCTTGTGTCGTCGCTCGCACTCCCGTGCTGCTACCTACTGGGCTGGAACCGCATGGTTCGATCCCGTCTCGGCGCGAGCACCAAGAACACCTGAGCCGTAAGGGCTCATCGCTTCGGTGCGTGGTGATCCCGCGGCTGCCCTTCGGCCAGATCAACGACCCGGTGCTGGAGGAGCGCAAGGAGCGCGACCGCGCGTGGTGGGAGCACTACTACCTGCCCGAGGCGATCCTGGAGCTGAAGCAAGCGGCCGGGCGGCTGATACGGTCGAGCACCGACGAGGGGTGTTTAGTGCTCGCGGATGCGCGGCTGACGGGCGGGAAGAGCTACGCCGGGCGGTTCCTCGAGGCGCTGCCGGTGCGGGATATCGAGCGGCTGCCGAGCGAGGAAGTGGTGGAGGAGATCGAGCGGAGGTTTTGGAGGTAGGGGGTGGGGACAGGTTGCGGCTTACGAGGACTGTGTATGCCGAAGAGGAACTCGACTGTCAGATGCTTACAGCAAAGTGGTACGCGGTGAGGGGGACCCGTGAAGAAGTTCGGTGGGGCGTGGAGTCAGTCAAAGCTTGATTGCGTCGAAAGGTACGCGCTGGCATATCTTCAGGTGATGCAGAAGCAGACCTGGTGCCGGCTGGACTACGTCGACGCATTCGCTGGCCGTGGCAAGCAGGCTCTCAAGACGACCGGCACCTCTACCGAACCAGGTGACTTCTTCGGTGATGCGAGCGACAGGGTGGAAACGGAGGAGTTTCTCGTGGGGTCGGCGATTCGAGCCCTGATCGCGTCTGAAGCTTCCGCTCGCTCATTCGACCGATTCCACTTCATCGAGGCCGACCAGTCGTCTTGTGACGAATTGCAGTCTCTCGTCGCTGAGGCGTTTACGGCCTCGGCGGGGTGCGTTCAGGTTGTGTGCGGCGATGCCAACGGAGCATTGCGGGACTACATTAGTTCTGTTGACTGGGCCAAGACGAGGACGCTGGTCTTCTTGGACCCCTACGGGCTGGAAGTCGACTGGGTCCTGGTCGAGGAACTTGCGGCGACCCACGCATGTGATGTTTGGTATCTCTTTCCGCTCGGCGGCGTGATCCGCATGATGACCAATGATGGTCAGATACCGGACTTGTGGTCCCAGCATCTCGATGAGCTATTCGGTACTCATGATTGGCGTGACGAATTCTACAAACCCAGCCCCCAGCAATCGCTCTTCGAGTCTGATGATCCGGAGCTACTGAAGGATGCATCGACTCAGCATGTGGTTGAATACATCCGTACTCGACTAAGCACCGTCTTTGCGGCGGTGTCAGATGCTGCGGTGCTTAGGAACAGCAAAGGGGCCCCTCTGTTTGCGCTGGTTCTTGGAGTCTCGAATCCCAGTCCCGCAGCACAGAAGGCCGCACTTGCAATTGCCAATCATCTAGTCAAGGATTTGAGTCAACCATGAGTGCAACATCGATTGAGTGGACTGAGGTTACCTGGAACCCCGTCACGGGGTGTTCGAAGATATCGCCTGGCTGCCTCAACTGCTATGCAGAACGTATGGCAAAGCGGCTTCAGGCGATGGGTCAGCCCAACTACCGCGACGGCTTTGCGCCTCGCACCCACGAGCACATGCTCCGCGTGCCCTCAACGTGGTCGAAGCCACGTATGGTGTTCGTGAACTCAATGGGCGACCTGTTTCACGAGGATATTGCGTTCGAGTTCGTAGAGCGCGTCTTCGAGGTCATGAGGGACACTCCGCGCCATACCTATCAGTTGCTCACGAAGCGCGCTGATCGCATGGCGGACCTGGCTCCAATGCTCGATTGGCCGGCCAACGTCTGGATGGGCGTGACTGTCGAGGACAATGAGCGACTGGCTCGTGTCGACAGGCTCAGGAGTGTTCCTGCCGCCGTTCGGTTCCTGTCAGTTGAACCGTTGCTGGGGCCATTGCCTGACTTGGATCTCGCCGGTATCGATTGGGTGATTGTTGGTGGCGAGTCCGGCCCGCGTGCGCGGCGGCTTGAGCACGAATGGGTCGTTCCAATTCGGGATGCCTGTTCTGACTCGGGCGTGCCCTTCTTCTTCAAGCAGTGGGGTGGCGCTCGTAAGAAGGCTGCTGGCCGTGTGTTGGATGATCGCGTCTGGAGCGAGATGCCTGTATCCGCAATCGGCGTGGCCTGACCCGCGCATCCAGCCGAACACCAGACGCTTCACTGACAGGGGAGCGCTCAGCGTCCGCTGATGAGCAAATACGTTAGGTGGGCCGTCTTGGACGCACGCGCTCAGTTGTTTTCAGTCCAGTGTCTAGGTGCTTGACCGGAGCTGTACAGTGTCACTGGAACACGCCCCCACCCGTGGACTGAGAGCGCGTACTCTTCGATCGATCCCGGTGCCGGCACAGGTCTCTCCCACGGCCTCGATGAGACAATCACAGTCACCTCTTCCAGCGGTTCTGGCGAGATAAGCCACTGCGCAGACGCATACAACGGATTCGCTCTCCCCGCGGCAAAGAACGCACCGGGGTCACATCGATCAGCGTTGCTGCTTGTCAGGTAGATCCCAGAGGAGAGCTGCACTCCAACATTGAATCGGACGGCGGAACAACCTGCGCCCCTGCTGGGCCGTTCCGCCGGTGCTATCGCGAAGAAGGGGGCGTCGCAGGTCCAGGGAACCATCGTGTTCAGAAGGTACAGCTCCTCGAGCCGTCCGTATGTCAGCGCCAGGACGGCGTCGAGCATGTCTTCTTCGTCACCTTGCAGACAATGCCATTGGTGCGCCAGACGATCGTCTGGTAGGTAGTTGCGCGCCATCTCAAGCGTGCGCATCACCGCGTTGAGTGTTGGCCTTGGATCGACGTCCGGGTCGGGCAATCCCTGTCTCAGTTCTAGGAGGAAGTGCAGATCGTCTCTGAGTCGTCCAGGCTCAGCAAAGTGCAGCTCCACTTCCTCTGCCGGAATCGTGCCCATCAGCACCTTCTCGAAGAGGTCACGGATCTTGATGCAGTAGATGTAGGGGCCGCGGAACTTGCCGACAGCTATGGCTCGCAACAGGATGCCCGCGTCTTCGGGCCTCTCAATCACGGAACCAAGCGATCGTACCGGTGAGGGCAGCTCAACGTCATCTGGCCGTCCATACTCGCGGCCGCTCGTCGGCTCGTTTGCCTGCACCTTCATCTCTGCGCGAATTCTCTTCAGGATGCGCCCGAACTCCCCGAGATCGGCGTCTGCCCGCTCATCAGCCTCGTCTGTTGCATGCAGCGAGTTGCTACCCCCGATCTCGCTCAGGTTCGCAAATGCCCAGTCGAGTGAGTGGCGCTTGCACTCGCTTGGGTTCGTGAGGTTCGGAAGACGCGCGACAAACACGGATTCTCGACTGATGCCGGCGTTGTGAGGCTTCAGCGCCCCGAACCATTCTTTCGACATCGTGAATCCTCGAAGGTAGGACTTCGGGAGCCAGTGCTGGTAGCCAGGCATACGCCACTCCTAGGACCGGAAGTTGCATCCAAGAGTATCACCCACCACCGGCTGGTCATGCGGCCATCTAACCCGCGCTTCTAGCAGAAAGCGCGCCCCGCAAGAGGTAGACTCAAATGCACAGAAGCGCAAGAACGTTAGAATCACGGATGCCGGGGGGGGGGTTGGCAATTGTCGGGGGATCACGGGCAGCACCAGAATCCGGAATGGAAGCTAGTCGAACACATCGTCGCAGCGCTGTTTGACGACCCAGATGTGAGTGTAGCGAGCAACGTGCGGCTCCGTTCGGTCCGGAGGCGCACGAGCAAGCGCAACGGCCGCGATATCGATGTGCTGATCACTGGATCAGTCGCAGGGCAGCGGATTTACGTGCCCGTGGAGTGCAAGCATCGCCGCAGGAAGGTCGGCTCACCCGAGATCGACGCATTCATTGGCAAGCTTCTCGATGTGGGCCTTCCAACACAACACAGCATCCTTGTCTCGACCTCCGGGTTCACGAGAACTGGGGCGGAACGCGCGCGGGAGGTTGGAATGCGCGCACTGGTGCTCACGGGGGCGAACCTTGACCACACCCGAGAGCGAATCCTGGAGGCCGTTCAGGCCCAGGTGTATGTTGGCTGCCACCTCGCGAAACTGCAGTTTCAAACACCCCAACCAAATCCACGCGACGAAGACCTCCTCTTCTTCAGCGCGGAAGGTGCATACCGGGGATCAATGCACGACTTGCTCTGGCAGGCTTGGGTCAAGGGAACGCCGCCCGCCACATGTGGCAGCTACGTGTACTCAGTCTCGATCCCAGATGAGTGGATGCACAATGCCGACGGCAGTCCCAAGGAGCTTCGCGATATCCGCGTGAAATACGAGGTCTTCGCGATGGTGAAGGAGCGACGAGGCTCTGCGTCCTGGCACACTCTCAATGATGCGCTGACAGGATCGCCGGAGAGGGCCAGTGTCCGGTTCGATTTTACAGGCAACAAAAGCACACAGATGCCGCGGCAGTTCGACAGTGAAGAGGAACTCGCAGCGCATCTCTCGTCTACCTCCAGCCCTGCCAGGCTGACTGTCGGTCGACAGCGACTGCCCAAGCTGGCGATGCACAAAGGGTTGCTGTGGCCAGTGCCCTCGGCAGTGCTGGATCAGTGGGCCACCGCGCCACCTGGCGAGCAAGAAGCTGCGATGGAACGCTTCCGCGATGGAGCGTCGAACAACTTCTGGGACTTCGACGATGAGTACGCGACCATACTTGACGAAGCACAGTCCGGCGTATGGATAACCATGACGCAGGAAGACGCAGGTGGCGGATTCTAACCGGCGCTTCCAGCTGACTCACGACAGCGCTAGGCTGAGGCAGGCGCTTGTTCGCAGCTCAAGCGCAAACACGTCACACGCACAAGGGGGAAGCGATGGCGCCATCCGTGAAGCTGACAGCTGACGAATTGGATCGTGCGCTGAGCTTCCTTGAGCAGAGGGGTGCGTCGTTCGCGTTCCCCCAGCCACTTGAACTCGCCGCAATTCGCGCTTCATGGGATAAGGTACGTCCCGCACTTGAAGCCACGGAAATGCTTTCGAGGGATCCTCATCCAATCATGCGCATGACTGCGCCCAAGCAGCGGGCGCTGATCCGTCCGGTCCACTTGATAGACCCGATTGACACGATTCTCTACACCGGCCTTGTGTTCAGGCTGGCTCCGGCCATCGAAGCCCGCCGCGCCGAATACCAAGACGAAAGGGTGTACTCGTACCACTTCGATGCGACTGCGTCGGCGGGCAAGGTGCTCGTTTCGGACTGGGAGACGCATCGCGAACAACTGGCCGCTCGATGTGATCGCTTCGCGTACATCGGAACCACCGATATCGTCGACTTCTTCCCCCACGTCTATCTACATCGACTCAAGAACGGCCTGGATGCGCTCAGCGGTAGCAAGCTCGCCGTTGCAGCGCTCATGCGGATGGTCGAGGGTTGGTCCGCTGGGACTTCCTACGGGATTCCCACAGGCCCCCACGCATCGAACTTCCTCGCGGAGGCTCTGCTCGTTGAGGTGGACGAGTACCTACTGAGCTGCGACGTTGAGTTCTCGAGGTGGGTCGATGACTACTTCATCTTCGGGGATTCTGAAGAAGATGTGATTGCGGGACTGTTCCGCCTGGGCGAACGGCTGGACCAGACTCAAGGACTCAGTCTCAACTCTGCTAAGACGCGTCTACAGAAGACAGACTCCTACGCGGAGGGCGTGCTTCGACGCGTGGATCCGGTGGAAGAATGGCGGCAAGCCATCGTCGACAACATCCTCGACGGACTCAGCTGGTACGCTGATGAGTTGGACATCGACGAACTCACAGACGAACAGCTGGAGGCCATCGACGCGGTAGACGCAAGGGTGATGCTTGAGGAAGCGCTTGAAGCTGATCTAGTGGACTTGAAGACGGTGCGGTTCATACTCTCGTTCCTCGCCGCGTTCAAACGACCAGAACTTGCGGACTTGGTGATCGACAACCTTCCTCGCCTGTCACCACTTAGCGAAGGGGTAGCCCGGTTCCTTGACGCCGTCGCCGACGGTGATGATGTAAACCAAGTTTCAGTTGGAACGCGGATTATAGACTACATAGCGAACGGTGTATTCGTCCCTGAGTTCCAAATGATGTGGCTTCTTGACCCATTCACTAAGTCGGCTGGCTGGAACAATCTAACGGCGTTAAGAAAGATTGCCCGAGAGGCGCGCAGTGCGCTGGTTCGTCGGCAGGCGATTCTTGGCCTGCTGCAGAGTGAAGATCGTTCGGCCATCCTGGATGCAAAGTCGGCTTTGGATGACGCGCGGGACTGGGAGCGACGCGCCATTCTGTTCGCGTGCGCTGGGCTGCCCAAAGACGAGAGATTGGCTATCGCGAATCAGGCCGGCGGAACGGGCGGGCAATGGGATGCTGGCAACTGTCTGGAGAAGGCGGTTCTGGCATACATGAAGGCTGATGGTGGCGCCTAACCCGCGGATCAACCTGACTCGCTTCGCTCGCAGGCTATCCGCAAACACGTTGACCACAGCATAGCCACCTAGGAGGATCTCATGCGCAAGCCACAATCTCGGGCGCATCGTGGATCGCAACGGTGGCTCCAGGAGTTCGTCGCGAAGGACCCTGCGACTCTCGACGCCGCAATCGGGCTCGGTCCTCTAACGTGGGTGTCACCGCTCGCGACCGACGAATACGCGGAGTACCGCGTCGAGTGTTTCCTTACGCGTCTTTGGATCGAGCAGACTGTCCGATCGCTGGACTCTTTCTGGCCGACTCGCGGTCCTGTGTGGGACGGCCTTGCGCTGACGGAGTCGGGGCAACCCGTCCTCATCGAAGCAAAGGCCCACGCTGCGGAGATGGCCTCGACGTGTGCGGCTGCGGCGCCCGCGAGTCTGCGCGCGATCAGCGCGGCGTTCGACGAGACGAAGGCGGCGCTCGGCGTCGATGCTTCGCATGACTGGCTGAAGGGCTTCTACCAGTACGCCAACCGGCTTGCCCATGTGTACTTGCTCAACGAGTTGAACCACATGTCCGCATCCCTCGTCTTCGTGTACTTCGTCGGCGATGACGACATGCGTGGGCCGGCAAGTCGCGAGGAGTGGCAGGCGGTGATCGCAGACGCGCATGAGGCGCTTGGAGTCTCGGGCAGACTGCCGGAGTATGTGAGAGACGCGTTCGTCGACGTCCCGCACGCCTGACTCCGACCGCAACGGCCCTCAGAAACAAGAGACGAGGTCAGATGCCGCGACCTCTACCAACACCGTGGCACGAATCACCCTCGACCCCCGTTCCTGTATTCACCGCTGAAGCGGTGCATAACAACGTATTCGAGGTGATGCGAATGATCGTTCCATTCGGACAAGGCCCTACGCAGATCCAGCGCGCGGTGGCGTTGCCGGAGCTGGAATCCTGCAGCCCGGTGATCGCCGAGTACGGCTTGGTTCTCTCGGCAGAGGATACGCAGGCGCTCGTGGTGGGGCGGCGCTCCCACTGATGGACCTTCGAGGGTCCGGCTATCCGCCTCGGGGAGCTCCGCAACCGGTTTCCGCCGAATCGGTTATGGGACCCGAAGATCACGCCCGTTCGCCGAGAGGCTCGCACGTTCAGGTTCGAGGTCCCGAGTCCCGCACCTGAGCGCCCTACTTCGCGGCTGGCTTCTCGATGCCGTCGATGCGGACGATGAAGCGTACCGCTCCTGTCGCTCCCGTGGGTTTGCCGAGGAACGTATCGTAGGTCGCCGCCGCTTCCTTCATGCGCGCGATGACGGCCTTACCGAACTCCGCGTCGTCGATACCGCCCTTTAGGCCGTCGGCAGCCGCGGTCAGGCCATCGACCGTCGTTGATATCCCCGGCATATCGACGCCAGCGAGCTGTCCGCCGTCCTTCAGGGCGACGAGCGTGCTCTCAAGATCGCCAAGCATCGTCGGCAACTCATCAAGCGCCGTGAGCTCCTCGGCGGCCGTCTCCACTCCATCGCCGGCCTGGCCGATGCCATCCGAGATACCCGACAGGCTGTCGCGCGTTGTGACGAGGCCCGGCATCTCCGTTCCGTAGACCACGCCGCCGTCGCGCAGTGTCACGAGCGCGCTCTTCAGCTGCTCGAACTGTCCGGGCAGGGCCGTCAGCCCCTGCGCGCCGGTCGCGATCTGCTGCAGGCCGAGCAGCGTCTGTCCGAGGCCATCGGAGATCGCCGCAAGTTGCGCGCGAGTGTACGTGAGCCCGTACGGAAGCCCCATCGCCTCATCGCCGTCGCGCAGAGCCGCGATCATGTCGCCCTCATTCGCAAGCCCATATTCGATGCCGGCAGCCATCGCCGAAAGCGTGGCATCGTCGGAGGCTGCGTCGGTCATCTGGTGCGCGCTCGCCTTCAAAGCGGCATTTGACGCAGCTAGGCCGTCGAGGTACTGGATCTGGCCGTCGAGCAGCGTCACCATCCCGTCGACCCCGGTCTTAAGATCGCCGAGGCCAGAGGCGAGCTCGTCGAGGGCAGTCGGCAATTGGGCGACCTGCGAGAAGTCATCGGAATCGATTCCGGCGATGAGGCCGTCCAGGTACTGGATTTGTCCCGCAGTCAGCTGACCGAGGCCGTCGGTTCCGGCCTGGAGCTGGTTCATTCCCTCGGCAAGCTGCGCGAAGCCCTCGGAAGCGCCGGCCACAGCGCTGTAGTCCTGCCCCTGCATCCCGCTGACGATGCCGTCGACCACTTGGTAGTGTCCGGACGACAGCTTGGAGAGTCCCTCCAGGCCGTCGCGCAGCTCGCCCAGTCCGTCAGTCACACTGAAGTCAGGCTCGCTCGCGAGCTTGGGGAACACGGAGACGACGATCGGGGCGATCTCGATATCGGAGCCGTCCATCTCGATCGTGATCGTTTGCTCGGGCTGGGGGAACGTCATGAACGTGTAGCTCCGGGTCGAGCCCGTCACACTCACGATCGTTGCGTCGCCCTCGATGTTGCTGAACTTCGTGCCATCCAGGTCGATCTTCACCGGGGTGAGCATCGGCACGCAGTAGGTCACCTCTCGGCTGCGCTGCACGCCATCGGCATCTACGAAGTCGAGCTGCTCAGAACGTTCGAGCTTGTTCGTGACCGTGACGTCGATCTCGAGATGCCCGGATGCACCCGCCACCGCCGAAGGCTCGACCGAGACGCCGTCAAGGCGGTAGTCGACCTTCACGCCGATCGGCAGTTCTTTGGCGGTCTCGGCACGGTAGAAGAAGTCCCGCCGTCCATCGACGTTGAGGGCCCAGCGTACGCCGTCAGGCTCCATCGTGGGAGTGACCTCGTCTTCGAGTGCCTCCGCGGTCGTTACGGCTCCCGGGTCCAGGACGTCGAACGTCCCGCCTCCGTCGACGCGGATCCAGTCCACCACCACCGTGTCTCTTGGCGTGCCGTCGGCGTACGCCGTCTGGTAGACCGTCTCATCATCATGGATGGTGGCTCCGTCGACGCTCGCACCGGGTCCGGCGGCCATGGTGGTCATCGCGGCGAACGTCACGCATACCGCGACGATCAGTGCGAGTGACGCCCGGACGCCTCTGGGGATTCGAGAGGTCTGCATGCTACGACTCACTTCCTTGGGATACGCGGCCAACCGAGGCTCGTACGTTCGAGAACGGGCTGCGCAAGCACGAGCACGCCCGGCAAGAGGAACATGACGACGAGGAAGCTTATGACGGCGCCACGCGCGATGAGCGCCGTGAGATCCGTGACGGTTGAGACACTGGAGAGGAACACCAGACCGATGGTGGCGGCGAACATCGTGCTCGCACTCGTGATGATCGATGGGCCTGAGCCGCCGAGGGCCTCGCGCATAGCGGCCTCTCGGTCACGACGCTTCGAGAGCTCCTCCTGGTAGCGGCCGGTAAGGAGGATCGCATAGTCGACGGTCGCTCCCAGCTGGATCGCGCCGATTGCGAGGTTGGCGATGAAGATCATCTTGCCGCCGCTGAAGATGGCCATCCCCTGGTTGAGGATGATCGCGAGCTCGATCGCGCCGAGCAGCAGCGCTGGAATCGACAGAGAGCGGAACACCAGTGCGACGATGATTGCGATCGCGATGATGGAGATGATGTTCACTCGGCTCACGTCGCCTTTCGACGTGTCCTCAAGGTCTCGGAACAGCACGCCTTGCCCGGTGACCCTGGCGGTGCCCGGATACGACTTGGCCACACTTCGAAGGTCATCGATCAAGGCGCCGGTGCGCGGGTCGCCGAAGCCGAACGGAACCTCCGCCGTGATGTAGGTCATGCCGTGCTTGAAGAAGTTCTCGCGCGCCTTCTCGGGGACGAACTCGGCGGGGATGAGCGGCGAGACAAGCGTGGTGTAGGATACGGCGCGCGAAACGCCAGGCACTGCCTCCGTGGCTTTCGTCAGCGCGTCCAGGTCGCGGATCTGATCGGTCTCCTCGGCAACGATGAAGAAGGTCTGCCCCTGATCGAACTTCTCGGCCATCTTGTCGGCGGCTATGAGAGACGGCAGGTCCTCAGGCAGCGCGCTGTCCAGGTTGTACGTTAGCTCGACTTGCGAGTTCATCCACACGGCCGGGATGAAGGCGAGCACGAGCACGATCGTCACGACTCCGGCGTGGCGGGCGATCCAGCCGCCGAGTCGGTGGAAGTCCGGCAGATGGACCTTGTGCGCGAAGCGGCGGATCGGGCTGTCGAACATCAGCAGTAGGTGGGGGAGCACCGTCAGGACCGCGATGACGGTGATGAGCACGCCGCGCGCTAGGGTCCATCCCATGTCGAAGCCGAAACCGAGTCGCATCACGGTCAGCGCCAGGAAGCCCGCGATCGTTGTGAGCGAGGCGCCTGCAACCGACTTGAAGGTGGCCGCCATCGCGGTGGCCATGGCGGTCTCGTTGTCGGCGAACGCGCGCTCTTGCTCGTAACGATGGTAGAGGAACAGCGCGTAGTCCATCGTGACGGCGAATTGCAGGGCGAGGACGATGACGCCCGTCAGGTATGACGTCTCCTGACCGAGGTAGAAGGAGAGTCCGAGGTTGTAGATGACCGCAAGCCCGATGGTCGTAACGAACAGCATCGGGACGATGGCCGAGGGCACGGTGAGCAGAAGCGCGATCGCAACGAGAATCAGCGCGGCCGCAGCGAACTTGGTCCGGTCGCCGTTGATGACGTCCTCAAGCTCCATCTGCTGGATTCCGGCGATGTAGTACTCACGATCGCCGAGAACGTCTCGCATCTTGTTCATGGCGATGCGGGTCTCGGGGTCGTTCATCGAGCCCGTGAAGCTCGCCTGGAAGAACGTCGTGTCGCCGGCGAAGAACGCCTCGCCCATGTCGGTGTCCCAGAATTCCCGAGGTACATACAGGTCGCCGACATCGTCTACCCAGGACACCGCTTCGATTCCATCGATGGTTGCTACCTGATCGACAATCCGCTTCACGTCGGTGTCCGTGGCGCCGACGACCATCACCTGGGCGGTGTTTCCCAGCTGGAAATCATCGGTCAGCACGTTGAAGCCTTTGACCGAGTCGAGGTCAGAAGGCACGTACGAAAGCATGTCGTAGTTGATCTTCGCGTTCATCAGGCCGAACACGCCGAAGACGAGCAGCAGCCCGGCAACCAGGAACACGGCTTTTCGGTTTCGGACGATGAACCAGGCTGCACGCGTCAGCATTCGGGCTCCTCGGCCACGGTATCTGCGACCAACCCGCCGATATACACGTCTACGATGAACTGTGCCGCGTCATCAGCGTCGCGGCCTACGTCGGTGCCGTGGTCGGCGTTGAGCCACCCCGCAAGGACTCGGGTGTGGAGCAACGCGAAGAGGCACTCCGCGGCTAGCAGCGGATCGATCGGGATGAACTCGCCGGACTCGATCCCTTCGGAAATGACCCGCCTGAGCGCCTCGATGTTGGCGGCGACCCTGGCCGTGACCTCTGCGTAGAGCGGTCCGCTCGAGCCGACGAGCGGTCGAATGAGAAGGCGGATGAAGTCCTCGTGCGCGAGGACCGCCTCGGCCCAGGCGTGGACATGTTCAGCAAGCCGCTCCCTGGCGCTGCCTGTGCCGGCGTCCAGACTCTCCAGAAGCGGCTCGAAGACCGCGCCCGCCCGCAAGAAGAGGTCTTTGAGTAGCGACTCTTTGTCGGCGAAGTGATAGTAGATGAGCGCAGTGGAAACGCCTGCTGCCGATGCGATCTCGGCGACGCTGACGGCGTCGTACCCCCTGCTGCCGAAGAGTTCCGCGGCCGCGTCGAGAATGCGGTCGCGAGCTGCAACCTTCGATGTGTCCGGGGAGGGGTTTGGCTGTGCTTGTGCTTCGACCATGACGGCTCCGTGCTGTCGATCTGACTGTCCTGACTGAACGCTCAGTCAGTAATAGTCGTCGCTTGGCTCGGCTACGTCAAGCCCTTCCAGCACGCGCCGTCCGTGGTCGGGCTGGCTGCTTCGGCTGGTCCGGAAGATGCGCCGGGGAAGAGTCCGCACCGGCAGCAGAGAGTGCTCGATTGCACGACCCAGAGAGCGCGGTCAGCAATTCCCCCCCCAGAAAACAAAAGACGAGGTCAGATGCCCTGACCTCTACCAACACCATAGCACGATTCGGCCTCGATTTCGAGTCCTGTATTCGCCTCGGAAGCGGTGTATAACAACGTATTCGAGGTGATGCGAATGATCATTCCATTCGGAGAAGACCCCACGCAGATGCAGCGCGCGGTGGCGTTGCAGGAGCTGGAATCCTGCAACCCGGTGATCGCCGAGCACGGCCTGGTTCTCTCGGCAGAGGACACGCAGGCGCTCGTGATGGGGCGGCGCGACGCGCTCAAGAGCGCCGGGCGCATCGAGTTCGGCGGTGGCGTGGCGAAGGACCTGGTGCTGTCGTTCGCGAGCTCGCCGTACGTGTCGCAGGAGACGTTCGTGCAGACCGTGCTCGATCTGCAGGAGCTCTTCTATGAGGTCAAGAACGAGTCGCTCGAGCAGATTACCGACGACGAGCTCATCGCCAAGATGCGCGCGCTCTTCGATGACGTCGCAAGCGGGGACCTGGGCTACCTGGAGGAGGCGCTCCTCGAGGGCCTCGCCCGGCACGTGCGCGAGGAGAGCCTCGGCGATCCGGACGCCGCGGACCCGGATGCCGATACCGCCGCCATGAACGCGGCGACGCTGGCGCAGCACCGCTACAACGTCTCGGACTGGGTGGACGAGACGTACTCGCCCCCGTGGGAGGGCTCGAGTTGGCTCGACGAATAGGAGGCACCCGATGACCGACGAGAACGCGGCCGCAGCGTCGCAGCTGTCGCGCGCGACGAGTGCGGACGGCATCGCGACGGCTGCCGAGATCGATGCCTTCCAGCGCGCCTTCCTCCGGCTGCTCGAGCGGCGGACCGCGATCTACACGATGGGCGACAGCACCTCGGTGCCCGCGCACACGGCGGCCGACATCCTGCTCTCGGTCTGCTTCGTCCTCGGCATCGATCCTGGGGACCCCGAGGTGCCGCAGCGGCTGCTTCACGTGAACCTGGAGGACGAGTTCCGCCGCCGGCTCGCGGAGGTCGAGCGCAAGGTGGCGCTTGCCGGCGAGCTCTGGAAGGCCGCCGTCGCGGCGATGCCGCCCATCCCGAGCACCGCGCTCCGCGACACGCTCGCGGCCATCGGCGACTTCCCGCGCGCGTACGACTTCCGCTCCATGGCGCACGAGATCCCGGTGATGTTCGACTACCCGCTCTGCCATCCGGTGCCCGAGACGCTCCTCGGCGTGGAGTACATCAACGAGTACCTGCGGCGTCTGCTCACGGAGTTCGATTTCCTGCGCCGCTACCCCGCCGAGGCGTGCATGCGCGTGCTCGCTCGCAGCAGCCCCGACTTCGTCGAGCTGCTCGTGAACCTCTACGAGCCGGTCGCGACGAACGCGGTCGGCCGGGCGCTTCTGGGCACGGATCCGACGTCGCTCGAATTCGCCGAGGATGAGCGCGCCGAGCTCGTGCGGCTGCTGGGGCGGGCGAGTGCGCGGGAGCGGGAGCGCATGCTGCGCGAGGCCGTGCAGGCGACCTGCGACGCGCTCGCGATCGAGGATGCGGGCGCTCGCGAGTACCTCTCGGCACTGGCCGCCGAGCTGCCGCCGCGCATCGAGGTCGCGCTGAGTCCAGGGGAGCTGCGCGGCGTGTTCGTGTAGGGTGCGACCGGGGTTCAGGTCGCCTCAAGCAGCAGTGCTTCGTTCGGCTGGAGCACGATGCGGGAGAGGTCGCGACCCGCGCTCGCATCGTGCGTCGACACCAACACCCGCCACGTCTTCCCGGCTGGCGGGTCTGGCGGTGGGCACTCGAGGCCGCGCGCGGTGAAGTTCAGGTAGATGGCGGCCTTCTCGGCCCCAATCTGCCGCGTGTACGCAAAGACTCCCTTGGGCACGCCGTCGATCACGTGGTAGTCGCCGCTGTGGAGGGCTGCGTTCGCCCTGCGTACCGAGAGCAGCCGGCGGTACCAGTTGAGAGTGGAGGTCGGCCGGTCGCTCTCATGCTCGACATTCCGCGTGCGATACGACGAGTCGACCGGTAGCCAGGACTTCCACGCGCTGAAGCCCGCGTTCTCGGCGGCGCTCCAGTGCATCGGCGTGCGCGAGCCGTCCCGGCCCACGCGTAGCGGCCAGAACTTCTGACCGACCGGGTCGTCAAGCATCGTGCGGGGTATCCGGCTCGACGGCATGCCGATCTCCTCGCCGTAGTACAGGATCGGCGTGCCTCGGAGGGTGAGCAGCATGGCGGCGGCGACCTTCGCGCGGGCACGGGGGTGCCTGCCGCCGAGCCGCGTGAACGAGCGCTTCAGGTCGTGATTGTTGAGGTAATAGCACGGCCATCCGTCTGCAGGTACATGCTCCTCCAGCCATCCAACCGATTTGCGGAATGCCTCGGCACTCCACTTGGTACGGACGAACTCCATGTAGAACGACAGGTGCAGCCGGTCGGATCCATCGCCGAGGTAGTCGATGCAGACGTCGGGCGTGAGGGTGAGCACTTCACCCATGAGCACGCGATCCCCGAAGTCCTCGACGAGGCTGCGCAGCTCGCCCGCGACCTCCAGGTTCTCCGGCTGCGAGAGGTCGTGGAGATGCTTCTGCGCCAGATACGGCCGAGGGCCGAGCTTGGGAGGGTTGTTCCGCAGGTCGGCATCTTCGTACAGGCAGTTCACGAGGTCGAGCCGGAAGCCGTCGACGCCTCTGGCCAGCCAGTAGCGGGCGACACCGAACATCTCCTCGCGCACCTCGGGATTGCGCCAGTTCAGATCGGGCTGGAAGGGGAGGAACGCGTGATAGTAATACTGCCCGGTGGTCCCGTCGAATTCCCACGCGCTTCCTTCGACCACCGCCACCCAGCTGTTCGGCGGCTTGCCGGGCGCGCGACCGTCGCGCCAGATGTACCAGTCGCGCTTGGGGTTGTCTCGGGAGGAACGCGACTCGACGAACCAGGGGTGGTGGATCGACGTGTGGTTGAGCACCAGGTCCATCACGACGCGCATTCCTCGGCGGTGGCACTCGGCGATGAGCTCGTCGAAGTCTTCCATCGTGCCAAAGCGCGGGTCGATCGAGCGGTAGTCGCTCACGTCGTAGCCGAAGTCCGAGAGCGGCGACGTGTTGATCGGCGTGAGCCAGATAGCATCAACGCCGAGCGACGCGTCGGTGCCGTCGTTGAGGTAGTCGAGGCGCTCGATGATGCCGCGCAGGTCGCCTCTACCGTCGCCGTTCGCGTCCGCAAAACTGGACACGGCGATCTGGTAGATGACTCCGCGCTTCCACCATGGGGCCTCAGGCATGTGGTTGACCTCTGTCGGTGATCGTCATGAGACAAGTCTACTCCGAGGCCGCAACGGCGGCATCTTCAAGCGCGCGATGCACGAAGATTGAAATAATGAAGCCGACACTTGACATTATCAATATGCGGCTCTACGATACCTTTGAAAGTACTACCTGGAGGTGAACGCTATGGGCAATGAATGGCACGAGTTGACGGACCTGACGGGGGATCGACCCTTCGTCATCACGCGAGTTCGGCTCGATAAGAGCGGCGTGGCGATCGAAGGCGAGTTCGAGGTTCCGCCGCTTGCTCGCCTGACGTACGAAGACCAGGTGTTCGTGAGCGAGTTCGTGCGCAGCCACGGCTCGATCAAGGACATGGAGAAGGCGTTCGGCGTCAGCTACCCCACCATCAAGAACCGGCTGAACCGCATCGCCGGCCAGTTGAGCCCGGTGCAGGTCGTCGTGCAGGCACCGGTGCCAGCCACCGACGAGGATCCGCTCGGCATGCTCGAGCGCGGGGAGATCTCGGCCGCTGAAGCTGCGGAGAGGTTGAAGCGCTGATGTTCCCGCCGATGCTCCTCTACCTGCGCATCGCCGCGCCGGACCGCTCTCGTGCCGGAATCTGGCTGCCGCTCTTCCTCGTGTGGCTGCTACTGCTCCCGCTTGTGGTGCTGGTGCTGGTGCTCGCGCTTGTGGCCGACATCGTACTCTTCGTTCTCGGCCAGAAGTACCACCACTACACGCTGCTCCTGCTGCGCGCCTTCGGGCTGCTCGGCGCAACGCGGGGGATGATCGTGCACATCACATCGGACAAGACCAACGTTGATATGGAACTCGTGTAAGGAAAGGTGAGAACCATGAGTGAAGACCGTGCCCGCATCCTGAACATGCTGGCGGAAGGCAAGATCAACGCCGAGGAGGCCGAGCGGCTGCTCGACGCACTCGACGCCCGCACCGCGGCACCGGCCGCGACAGTCCCGGGGCTCTCGGCGATCAAGGGCGACCCCGCTCCGCTGATCAACGCGCTGCCGAAGTTCCTGCACGTGAAAGTAGATGGCGACGAGGGCGAGAAAGTCGACGTGAAGATCCCGCTGGCGCTTGTACGCTCGGGGCTGAAGCTGACGTCGCTCATCCCGCCGCAGGCGATGGAGCAGCTGAACTCGCAGATGGCCGAGAGCGGCATGTCGATCGACTTCAACAACTTCAAGCCGGAGGACATCGACGAGCTCATCGAGGCGCTACGCGAGATGGAAGTGAACGTCGATGGCTCAAATGGCGAGCGGGTCCGCGTCTACGCGGAGTAACGCACCGGCGGACAACGGACACGACACGAGTGAGAAAACGGATACCGCGATGACAGCCGATCACGTCCAGGAGCCCGCGATCCGCGTGCGCGGACTGGAGAAGTCGTACAAGGAACTGCACGTGCTGCGCGGAGTCGACTTCGACGTGACGCCGGGGAGCATCTTCGCGCTCCTCGGCTCGAACGGAGCCGGCAAGACGACCGTCGTGAACATCCTGTCCACGCTTCTCAAGGCCGACGCAGGGACCGCTACCATCAACGGCTTCGATGCGGCCGCGCAGGGCGCGGATGTTCGGCAGTCGATCAGCCTCACGGGGCAGTTCGCGGCAGTCGACGGGATTCTCAGCGGGCGGGAGAACCTCGTGCTCGTCGCGCGCTTGCGACACCTCAAGGACCCGGGCGCGGTCGCGGATGATCTGCTCGCGAGGTTCTCGCTCACCGACGCAGCGGCGCGCAAGGTCGCGACGTACTCGGGCGGCATGCGTCGGCGCCTGGACATCGCGATGAGCCTCATCGGGAACCCGCCGGTGATCTTCCTCGACGAGCCCACAACGGGGCTCGATCCCCAGGCGCGCATCGAGGTGTGGCGGACCGTGAAGGAGCTCGCCGGCCGCGGCACGACGGTGCTGCTCACCACACAAGACCTCGATGAAGCCGAGGAGCTCGCCGACCGGATCGCGATCCTCCACGGCGGCCGCATCATCGTGAACGGCACCCTCGCGGAGCTCAAGCGGCTGCTTCCGCCCGCCAAGGTCGAGTACGTCGAGAAGCAGCCGACTCTCGAGGACGTCTTTCTCGCCCTTGTCGGCTCGGACGAATAGAGGCAGCGATGACCAATCACTTCTTCAGTGACACGGGCGTCTTGCTCGGCCGATCGCTGCGCCATATCGCGCGTAGCCTGGACACTATCATCACGACCGCGATCATGCCGATCGCCTTCATGCTGCTGTTTGTCTACGTGCTTGGAGGCGCGATCCAGACCGGCTCCGGGCCGTATGTGAACTACCTGCTGCCCGGCATTCTGCTCATCACCATCGCGTCGGGCATCTCTTACACCGCGTACCGGCTCTTCATGGATATGCAGAGCGGCATCTTCGAGCGCTTCCAGTCGATGCCGATCGCGCGGTCGTCCGTCTTGTGGGCACACGTGCTCACCTCGCTCGTGGCGAACCTGATCTCGCTCGTGGTCGTGGTGCTGGTGGCGCTCCTCATGGGCTTCCGCTCGGGGGCGGGCGCGCCGGCATGGTTCGCGATCGTTGGCATCCTGGTCCTGTTCACGCTGGCACTGACGTGGCTCGCCGTGATCGCGGGCCTGTCCGCGAAATCCGTAGACGGCGCGGGCGCGTTCGCCTACCCGCTGATCCTGCTGCCGTTCATCAGCTCGGCATTCGTGCCCACCGCCACGATGCCCGGCCCGGTACGTGCATTCGCCGAGAACCAGCCGGTGACGTCGATTGTGAACGCGATCCGCGAGCTCTTCGCGCAGCAGCCGGTTGGTGCTGACATCTGGATTGCTCTTGCATGGTGCGTGGGCATCCTCGTCGTCGCCTATACGGTTGCCATGACCATCTACCGCCGCAAGATCGCCTAGCTGTAGCGCCGAGCGGGCCATCGCGCCCGCGCGCGTCTGAGCACATACGACCGCCCGACAGGCCGAGCGAACTGCTCGGCCTGTCTTTGCGCGCCGCGAACGTCCCGGGAAATCAGGTGTTGACACACTGGAACATCACGTGTCAGAATACACTGACACGTGAGGAGGAAACATGACGGACGACCGAACCGGCGACCAGTTGCTTCAGATGCTGAGCGCCCTTGCGAACCCACACCGGCTGCGGATCCTCTCGGCACTGAGGGATCGCGAGAGCTACGTCAGCGAGTTGGCCCGCGAACTCGGAATCGGCCGGCCGCTCCTCCACATGCACCTGCAAGTACTAGAGAAAGCGGGACTCGTGGTGGGACGCCACGAGATCTCGGAGGACGGGAAAGCACTTCGCTTCTTCACGGTGACGGACTTCGACGAGCACCTGACGCCAGAGCGCATCACGCTCGCGACGAAGACCCTCAGCGTGGACAGCGACACTCAAGGAAGGAGCACGTAATGGAATGGCTTGATGGATCGGTGGGGTTCGTTGTCGTGATCGTCGCATTCTTCGCCGTCGCATCCCTGGGGATGCCCTCGCATCGCCGGCACCAGATCAAGATGGCGGAGATCAAGGCGAGCAGCGGCGAGCAGTTCGAAGCGCTCAACGCCGAGTACAACAAGCTCGCGCAGGAGACGCGTGAGGCGCAGGCAGCCATGAAGACCGACCTTGCGGCGATACGCACGTCGGTCGAGTCGATAGAGAAGATGATGAGAGATGTCGGATAAGAGAACAGCGGCAGCGATGAGCGATCGCCGCGCCGCGACGATGATTGGTTCGCTGTACATCCTTGGAACCGCCGCGGGAGTCGCCGCCGCCCTGATCATGCCGACGATGACCGGCTCGGACATCCTCGCGCAGCTGGCCGCGAACCGCACCGCCGTTATCGCCGGAGCGTTCCTCACGCTCACCATGGGTTTCGCGCTCTCGGCGCTCTCGGCGGTCTTCTATCCCATCGGCCGCCGTTTCAGCGAAGCGCTCTCAATGGGCTACGTGATCTTCCGTGGCGCGCTTGAGGGAATGCTGTACGTGTTGAGCGCATTCCTCTGGCTGGTTCTCGTCGCGCTGAGTGCGGAGCCCTCCTCCATCGCCCCGGTGGCGGGCGCGTTGCGGATCGCCCAGGGACTGATCTTCGACCAGCTGATAGCGCTGCCGTTCCTGCTCGGAGCGGTCATGTTCTACTGGTTGCTCTTCCGCGCACGACTCGTCCCTCGCTGGATCACGGTCTGGGGCCTTGTCGGAGCCGCGCTCTACCTCACCGCACCGCTCGCGCGCATGGCCGGCTTGAACCTCGACATGCTGATGGTGCCGCTCGGGCTGCAGGAGATGGTCCTCGCTGTGTGGCTCATCGTGAAGGGCTTCAACCAAGACGCGCTCACCGCCGAGGATCGGCAGCCGCGTGCGACCGCCACTCGCCTCGATATGAGCCCGGAGGCCGTGTGATGGACAGCCCATTCTTCGTCCCGATCGTGACCATGCTCGGCGGGCTCGGCACGTGGGTGGCGTACCTGATCGCTCGCGCGGCAAGCGGGGTCGTGAAGGCCTGGCCTCCGCAGGCTTCCGCAGGCGTGGCCCTCGTGGCCGGCGGTCTCATCGCCTTCTCGGCATACGCTTGATTCCGTGCCGAGGGACCGGCCGTGGGCCAGGTCGTTCGAATCGTCTTGCTGCTTGTGCTGGGGGCGTTTGCGTACTGGAAGGTCGGAGTTCCGGCCGCGCTCGTGCTGCTTGGTGCGGCGGTAGTTCCGGCTGTTCTGGCCGCGATAGCGTACATGGGGTAGCGAGCTTTCGGCTCGCTTGAAGAGGGAAGTGACACGCATGTCTTCGAAGATCACCGATCGGCTGGCGCCGCGTACCGTCGCCAGGATCACCGGAGGGCTCTACATCACCTACATCCTGGCCATGATTCTGGCCGACGTGCTAGGCCACATCGGGCGCGGCACGGTGGAGCAGCTCTACCAGGCGATCATCACGAACCCCGCGTCCTTCCGAGCGGGGCTTGTCGTGAACCTGTTTGCGGCGCTCCTGTTCCTCGCGACCGCGTGGGGTCTCTACGTTCTGCTGCGGTCGGTCGACAAGAACCTGGCGCTGCTCTTCTTGCTGCTCAACGCCGTGGGCGTTGGCATCCATTGCCTGAGCTCGCTGCCGCTCATCTCGGCGCTGCTGCAGGGCGACGCGGCCAGTGGCACGGCGGCGTTCTCGGCGGCGCAGCTTGAGGGGCTGGCGCGACTGTCGATCAACACGTACAAGACGGTCTTCGTCTCGGCCCAGCTGTTCTTCAGCGCATGGCTGTTCCCGCTCGGGTATCTCGTCTACAAGTCGAAGTTCCTGCCGCGGTTCCTGGGCGTGCTGCTCATGCTCGACGGGATCGGCTGCCTGATCTGGTTCCTGCAGGGTATGCTGGCGCCGGGCCTGCGCGCGATCACGTACCCCGGACTTCTCGTGAGCTTCGTTGCCGAGGTAGGGCTGGCGCTCTGGCTCCTGGTGAAGGGCGTGAAGGTGTCGTCGGCGAGGACGGAAGTGGGAGTCGCATGAGCGACAGCGTACTTGTGCTGCACACGGGTGGGACGATCGGGATGGTGGACACGCCCGAGGGTGACGCGCCTGCTGCCGAGGCACTCGCGCCGCATCTCTCGGCAATCGTCGAGGCGTCGCGCGGGGAGCTGCCGCCGATCGCGTTCTGCGAGCTCGATCGCCTGATCGATTCCTCGAATGCCACGCCCGAGACATGGTGCACCATCGCGAGCATGCTCTACGACCGCCGAGACGACCACGCCGGTTTCGTGGTGCTGCACGGCACCGACACCATGGCGTACACGTCCTCGGCGCTCTCGTTCCTGCTGCCAGGCTTCGGCAAGCCGGTGGTCGTGACCGGCTCGCAGATCCCGATCTCGCGGGCGCGCAGCGACGGGCGCCAGAACCTGGTGGCGGCGCTGCAGGTGGCAGCGATGCCGGAGCTTGCCGAGGTGAGCCTGCTCTTTGGCGAGCTGCTGCTCCGCGGCAACCGCGCCACGAAGGTAGACGCGTCAGGCTTTGACGCGTTCGACTCGCCGAGGTTCCCGCCACTTGCGGAGATCGGCGTCGAGATCGCTGTGAACCGCTCGATCGTGCGCGCGCCTGCCGGCGAGCCCGGCCTGCTTGCCGGGCGACTCGGGCAAGTGGCCGCCGTGCGGCTGTTCCCGGGGTTCTCGGCGTCGATCCTGGCGAACATCTGCCGGCCGCCGCTCCAGGGACTCATCATCGAGGCGTACGGCGCGGGCAACGGCCCCGCCGACGACCGCGAGTTCCTCTCGGCGATCGAAGCGGCGGTGGCGCAGGGCATCGTGGTGGTGGTCGTGACGCAGTGCGTGCGCGGAGCCGTGCGGCCCGGCGCTTACGCGACCGGCTCGGCGCTCATGCGCGCGGGCGCGGTGCCCGGCTTCGACATGACGTCCGAGGCCGCGCTCACGAAGCTTGCGGTGCTGCTTGGCCGAGGGCTCGACACGGCAACGGTCGCGGCGCTCATGCAGGAGGATCTCGCGGGCGAACTCACGCGATAATGTCAGAGCCGAAGTGCATGATGGTCGCGTAGTGCGACACGTGAGGTGGGGGTGAACGGCATGATCACAAGTGGCGACGATGCGACCGATCGGCAGCTTCGCGACACCTTTGGCGTGACCGACGACGGTATTGAGAAGCTCAAACGGATGGCCGAGGCGAGGAAGAAGCGCCCTCAGCTGACGCCGCGCAAGGGGAAAGCGGAGCACTCCCTGCTCGGATTCAAGAGGTAGTCGCGAGCGAACAACGCTCCTTTCGGCACCGATTGTGGGGTATGGTCATGCTTCGACGTTCCCCTGTCAGGCCCAACACCAAGGAGCGACCGCGAGTGACCGAGAACCTCGATCTGGATGTCCTTGCCGCGCGCGCTGCACTTGGGCGCTGCGAGCCCGATCCGGTCCTCGCCGAGCGCGGGATACCGCTGCCCAGCGTCAGCCAGGCGGCTTGGACGTTGCTGGAGCTCTACCTCGGCGATGTCGCGTCCGGGAGGCTGGCGCCCGAGGAAGGCATGCGCCTCATCGGTGACGAGGTGATTCGCCCGGCGGGGATGGCGTACAGCATGTACAAGAAGCCTGGCGAGTCACACGACATCGGCGCCTTGCTCGAGCTTGAGGACGAGTACGACGACATCCGCCGCCACGAGCTGCGCGCGGGAAGCGCCGACCGGCGCCGACCGGGTGTGGATGCGCGCGTGGTGCAGGAAGCGCGCGAGTGGATGGAGCGCAACAGCGGTCGAGGTGGAGCGCCGAAGCTCTTCTGAGCGCCGACGGACGCCCGCTATTTCGCCTTGCGGCCGAGCCACGGCACCAGCACTGGCATGGTGCGCTTGTACTCCTCGTAGTCGTCCTGGCCGCCCCAGCGCTCCTCGGCGCTCTTCTCCAGCAGCGGCACGCCGCTGACTCTCGTGAGTAGCAGGTACACGAAGATCGGGGAGATGAGGGTCGCGTACCGCCAGCCGCCAAGCATGGGGAAGGCGATGATCGCGACGCCGGTCCAGAGCACGATCTCGCCGAAGTAGTTGGGGTGACGGGAAAGCGCCCACAGACCCGAGTTGATGAAGCGCCCCTTGTTGGCGGGGTCGGCTCGGAACTGGCCCTTCTGACGATCGGCCGTCGCCTCAAGCCCGAAGCCGATGACCCACACGCACAGGCCAGCGATTGCGAACGCATCCAGCCCGCCAGCTCCGCCGGTAACTGCGCCGAGAGCGGCTGCCAGCGTCAGGCTCACCCACAACCCCTGCAGCGTCCACGTCATGAGGAAGTCGGGGAGGTTCTGCTTGATGGCGTCGAAACGCACGTCCTTGCCCGCGCGACGCACGCGACGGAACAGGAAGCTCCCGAGACGTCCTGCCCACACGACCACGAGCGTCAGCAGCAGCAGCGACCGTGCGCCGACGTCTCCGCTCGCGAACACAGCGAACGCCATAACTGAGACGTACGTCACGGCTCCGGTAATGTCGAAGTAGCGCTCGGTGTGCATGAGGAATGACGGCACGAACACCAGCCACTGCACGAGAAACGCGATACCAACGGCGGTCGCGAAGACCGGCACGCCGCCGAAGGTGGCGCCCCCCTGCGAGCCCGCCCATGAGATGGCGGCTCCGATCACCACGGCTGCGACCGTGCCTGCTATGGCGGTTCCACGCTTGTCGGCCATGAGTGCTCCTTCTGGGTCGCCGAGCCGCCTTGCTCAAGGTTAGCGACCGTCGGTGGATGGAAATCTCTACTATGAAGCGACCTGTCGTTCAGAATCGGGGTGGAGCATGGCGGTCCGCATCGTGACTGACTCGGCCAGCAGCATCAGCGACGCCGATATCGAGCGGCTGTCCATCACGACTATTCCCCTCTTGGTGTTCGTTGACGGCCGGGCCATTCCCGAGGAAGAGCTGCGCGCGCCGGACTTCTTCGTGAAGCTTGCCGACATGCCGGAGCTCCCGCGCACATCGCAGCCGTCTCCCGAGGATTTCGCTGAGGCGTTTCGTCGCATCGTCGATGAGGGCGATGAGGCGCTGGCCGTCCTCATCTCGGCAGGCATGAGCGGCACGGTGCAGTCGGCGTCCTTGGCCGCTGCCATGGTTCGCTCCGAGCGACCCAACGCTACCATCGAGGTCGTGGACAGCCGCTCGAACAGCCTGGAGGAGGGCTTCGCGGTGCTCGCGGCCGCTGAGGCCGCCGCAGCTGGCAAGCCGCTTGATGAGTGCGCCCGCTTTGCCACCGAGATGACCCGGCGCACCCGCTTCCTCTTCACGCCGCGGAGCCTTGAGTACCTACGCCGAGGCGGGCGGATCTCGGCTGCGGCAGGCCTGCTTGGCGTGGCGCTTCGAATCGCCCCGATCCTCACCGCCGAGAAGGGCGCGACCGGCGTGGCCGGCGCGGCGAGGAACACCCGGAACGCGTGGGCGAAGATCGGTGCGCTGATGCGCCGCGACATTGAGCAGTACGGGCTGCGCCAGGTCGCGGTGCAGTTCTTCGGCGATGGCGAGGACGCTGAGCGGTTCGTGGCCGACGTCGTTGCGCCGATCGTGGACCGCGAGGTGCTCGTCGTGCCGCTGCACCCGGTCGTCGGTCTGCATGTGGGACCGGCGGTAGGTGTCGTCTACGAGACCGACCAGCCGATGCGGTAGGCGCGCGCTCCGGGCGCCAGGCGGTTAGACTGAAGCCTGACCACTCCCGAGCAAAGGACGCACCTATGGCTTTCCAGGTAGACGCGGTCCGAGCGGCGTTTCCGGCGCTCCGCGAAGGCGCAGCCCACTTCGACGCACCCGGCGGCACGCTCATGCCGACCGTCGTCGCCGAGGCTGTTCGCGACACGATGGTGTCGGCGACCTGCCAGCGAGGCACGATCACGCCCGCCGAGCGACGCACCGACGCCATCGTTCTAGGCGCGCGTGCAGCAATCGCGGACCTGCTCGGCATGGATGCTGGCGGCGTCGTGTTCGGGCGCAGTATGACGCAGCTCACCTTCGATTTCGCGCGCGCCCTCGCGCAGACATGGGCGCCCGGCGACGAGGTTGTCGTCTCTCGGCTGGACCACGACGCGAACATCCGTCCGTGGGTGTACGCGGCGACGCACGCTGGCGCGACCGTGCGCTACGCCGAGTTCGACACCGCAACCGGCGAGGTTACCGCTGACGATGTGGAGCGGCAGCTCTCGGATCGAACCCGGCTGGTCGCCATCACCGCGGCGTCCAACCTCATCGGCACGCGTCCCGCAATCCGCGAGATCGCGGAGCGCGTGCATGCCCGAGGCGCGCTCCTGTACGTGGACGGCGTCCACAACACACCGCACGCATTCGTGGACGTGGCCGAGATGGGCGCCGACGTCTACGTGTGCTCGCCGTACAAGTTCTGCGGCCCGCACCATGGCGTGCTGGTCGCGTCACAGGCGCTGCTCGAGACGCTTTCGCCCGAGAAGCTGCTGCCTTCGACGAACACCGTGCCCGAGCGGTTCGAGCTCGGCACCCCGCCCTGGGAGCTCATGGCGGGCACGGCGGCGGCTGTCGACTTCCTGGCAAGCTTCGGCGAGCCGGCGACGACGCGTCGCGAGCAGCTGCGCAGCGCGATGGCCGCGCTGGCCGCGCACGAGGACGCGCTGCGTCACACGCTTGAGGCTGGCCTGGCCGAACACTCGCGGATCACCGTCTACTCGCGGGCGCAGGTGCGCACGCCGACGCTGCTCTTCACGGTGGACGGCATGGAGCCGATCGAGGTCACCAGGCGACTTGCCGAGTTCAACATCAACGCGCCGGCGGGCTCGTTCTATGCGCTTGAAGCGTCGCGCGCGCTCGGACTTGGCGATGCCGGCGGCGTTCGTCTCGGCCTGGCTCCGTACAGCTGTGCCGAGGATATCGCCCGCGTGCTGGAGGCGCTCGACGCGATCATCTAGCGCCGCGCATGGGGATGCCGTTTGTCGCGACATCGAAGATCTTCGATGTCCGCGAAAAGGCCGCGGGCACCTCTCGGCGACAGGCTAGCCGCCGAGGACGCCCGTTACCGCGCAGGTTCCGAACGCGAGCAGACCGATGATGAGCGAGGCCAGGTAGAAGAAGAGCCCGCCTTTGCCGAAGCTCCACATGCGCACGTTGCCCTTGCTCTTACCCACGAAGAACATCACGGGGAAGACGACGAAGAGCACCACCTGGAAGAGTCCGAGAATGCTGAAGTACGCCGCGAACGCATCTCCGATGACGGTTGCGAGCAGACCGCTGACCATACCGGTCACGGTGTAGGCGATGATCGGCGTGACAAGCCCGAGCATGAGGAAACCGATGTCGGTCTTGGGCTTGGGCACAGGATTCGGAATCGGAGACGTCATCGGCTCCGGCGGTGCTATCGGCTGCTCGGGTACCGGTGTTTCCGGGGTGCTTCCGTTCTCGGGAAGATTGGTCTCGTCCATGTTAGGAACCCCCTCCAGCAGAACTGGCTGCTTTCCTGTATACACCCTTGAGCACGTACGCAATCACGACTCCGAGTGAGACAACCTGATAATACGTCAGTCCCATCATCCATACGGGATTGACCCTGATGAACTCGATGAGGAACCGCCAGCCGAAGTACGTGATCATGAAGAGGCGGAAGAGCTCGCCCGGCGCGAAGCGATCCTTCATGAGCTGCGCAAACACGAACAAACCGAGCACGAACACCGCCTCGTAGAGCTGCGTCGGGTTGCGGAGCACGCCGTCGCCGAAATTCACGCCCCAGGGGAGCGACGTCGCGACGCCGTAGCAGCACCCTGCGAAGAAGCAGCCGAGGCGCCCGAAGAAGATGCCGGCCGTGAGCGACGGCACCAGGTAGTTCCCCAGCCGCTGCTTGATGCCCAGCTTGCGCTTGACCAGCCAGACGGCCAGCACACCGCCGATGATGCCGCCCACGATGGTGCGTCCCGAGAGCCAGACCGCAGGTTGCAGCGGATCGGCGAGGATCTGCGGCAGACTCACGATCCATATCGGGAGCTTAGCGCCGATAATGCCGCCGACGGTCGCTGCCAGGGCGATGTACAGGCCGTTGTTGCCCACCGACTTGCCTTTGGTGTTGTAGCGGTAGAGCAACACCGCCACCACGAGACCAAGCGTTACGAAGAACGAGTACGTGGCCACAGGCTGTCCACCGATCGTGAACAGCACGGGCCGCACACCCCACAGGTCGGGGTGTGAATGGAGGTCCGGGATCACCGCTTTCCCGTGATCGCGCAGCAACCGCCCTTGGCGAGGCATCCGTAGATCTTGTACGCGGGGCACGCGCCGAGGGCGCTTGCCGTCTTGAGCGCAGCGAAGGCGACTACGAAGTAGATCGCGAGCGGGCTGTCGCGCAGCACGAGCGACAGGCAGATGAGCGCCAGAAGCGCGCCGAGGCCGTGGGCGACCCGCATCGCCTTCACGTCGAGCACGACGTCTTTCGAGGGGATGAACCGCCCGAACGTCTGTGTGTAGATCCATACCATCGGCGCCCGGTGGACCTTCAGCGCCCACGACAGCGCCATGATCACGAACACCCCGCCGAGAAGATACGCCCGTGCGCCCTCGAAGAAGAGCGCTCCCCAGACCATGAGTGCCACCCCGTAACGGCAGAACAGGAACGCATTGCGCTGGATCGTCACGTTCTCCACGACTACACCCCTACTCTCGGGAAGAACATCCCGGTCTTGGCCCGGTACCGTACGAACTGCTCGCCGAACGCCTCGAGCAAGAGCGCGTCTTCCTTCTTGCCCCGGACGTACATCATCGGGACGAACACACTGAACGTGAGCACAAGCGACACTACGTTCGAGTAGACCATCGAGCCACCCACGCACATCCAGATGAGCGAAGCATACAGCGGATGGCGCACGATGGCGTACGGACCGGTGGTGGCAAGCGTGTGACCCTCGTAGATCTTGATCTGGTTGGCCCACCGCGACTTGAGAACCACTCGGCCCCAGATGTTGAACGCGGCGCCGATGACGATCACCAGGAGTCCGACGATGACCATCACCTCGCGTGCGGGCCCGGTCACCTCAAAGACGATGAGCTGCAGCTTCAGCACGATGTAGTAGAGGACGAAGAACGCGGTCATGCTGCCTGTTTCCACGAAGCTGCGGTCGCTCTTCTCCACCTGCTTCGCCTGGTGGTGGTACGCGCGGAAGTCGGCCACTACTGCGGCACCCACCAGCAGGAACGCGAGGAACGTCACCACGTTCGCCGCAATCGCTAACGGTGGCTGCGACAGCAGCGGTGCGTCCTTGAGCGTGTCGAGCAGGTTCACGTCTGGCTCCGGTGCAGCATGTTGTACGCCGAGAAGGGGATGCGCTTCAGATCCGGCGTGATGACGTGCACGCACTCCTTCTTGATGGATTTCGCGTCGAAGTTGTAGCGGTCGATGAACGACGAGATGGTGATCCGGAAGGTGTTCTTGTCGATGAAGTCGGCCCGCTGCCGTGGCGTCCACTTCAGGTACTCCTCGGGCAGGATCGACATGATCTCGTCTTTGAGCCTGAAGCAGTCGCACGCGATGCCCTTGGTGAGCGACCTCGTGATGGCGTTCTTCACCAGGTCCTCGGCACGGAAATCCATGGTGTTGTCGATAAGCTCCACGTAGTTGTCGAGCTTGATCTTGCTCGTGACCGGCATGAAGCCGTTGCCGTTGCGCACCGCGTATGTGACGGCGACGCGGTCCACGTCGCATGGCAGCGGCACGATGTCCTCGCGCTTGAACTGGCTGTCCGTCTGCCGCTCGATCTCGCGCCGTATGCCCGAGAGGGTCACGCGGTTCGCGATGTTCTCGGCGGGGCCGCGCCCGAAGAATGCGACCGGCTGGAAGTTCACACCGCGCACGTAGTCGGAGTCCATGCCGAAGTGAACGATGTCGCCGATCTGGGTGTCGTTCACGCCGCGGACGATCGTGGCTACCAGCGTGATGGGCACCTCGGCGGCCTGAAGGTTCTCGATCGCGGCGAGCTTGGTCTCGAGGAGCTTACGGCCACGGAGCTTCTGATAGACGCGCTCCTTGAGGCCGTCGAACTGCAGGTACACCTCGAAGCCGGGGGTGAGCGAGCGCAAGAACGTTGCGAAGGCGCGGTCCTCGGCAATGCGCAGGCCGTTGGTGTTGAGCATCACGTACTTGAAGCGCTTGCGCTTCGCGAGGGTGAGGATCGCTTCGATCTGAGGGTGCGTGGTCGGCTCGCCGCCGCCGATCTGCAGGATCTCCGGCTTGCCGCCTTCGCGCGCCTTATAGAAGTCCATCATGCGCTCGATCTGCTCGAGCGGCAGGTGCTCGCCGGTGCCCGAGCTGGCGTAGCAGACAGGACACCCGAGGTCGCACGCGTGGGTGACTTCGATGAGGCCGATGCAGGTGTGCTGCTCGTGGTCCGGGCACAGACCGCAGTCGTACGGGCAGCCGTCGCGAACCGGAGTCTCGGCCTTCGCGCGGTTGCCGGGCTTGTCGTAGCGGTGCTTCTCGAAGAGGTAGCTCGCGTCCTCCTCGAAGAGCGCCAGCTCCTCGCCGTGCGTGCGGCACGTCTTCAGGAGGTATGCGCTCCCGTTCTTGATGATGATCTTGGCGTCACAGAGTTCCTGGCACGCGCTGCAGAAGCTTCGGGTGGCGTCGTGGAACACGTAGTCTCTGAGCATGCAGCCCGCTTTCGTACGTGGGGTGATTGCGCGCGTTCCAGGCGACGAACTGCCGTCTGCCCCAACAGTAGCCACGATGGTTGGCGGGGTAAAGCGCCGGACGTGCTGCGGTGATGCGCGATGTGGTGCGCGCACACGATACAGGTGCCGCCGCCGGTGCCCTTTTCGGAGGCATCGATGCGCTTCGATATGCCGCGAGAGGCCCGGCGGAGGGCCGTCTCGGTGTTCTCTCCGCGCTGTGCGCAAGCGATACTTGCGGAAGTGACAACGCGAGTGGGTAGAGCAAGCGCGCGCGAACTGCCGATACTCACAGAGGAATCGCATGAAGGGTAGGCGCCGACCGGCGCCCGGCATGGGGGAGCGGATTCATGGACATCGAGATCGGTCAGCGCCTAGCGGCACGCCGCCGCGCGCGCGGGCTCTCCCAAGAGGAGCTCGCCGCTAGCCTTGGCGTGAGCAGGCAGGCTGTCTCCAACTGGGAACGCGCCGAGACCGCGCCGGATACCGACAACCTCATCGCCCTTGCGAAGCTCTACGGCATCACGCTCGACGAGCTGCTCAATCGCGAAGCGAACGGCCTCGAGGTCGCAGCGGTTGCGCCGGAAGTCGAGGCGCCGAATGACAGCAGCAGCCGGCCTTCGGGCCGCCGAGCGGACACGATCGCACTCATCCTCGCCGCAGCAGCCTCCTTTGTCTTCTACTACGCCGTTGCCCAACCACTTCTCCACTCCACGGTTGAGGACATCACCGAGATCTTCGGAATCGGGATCTCCCCGGCCATGGCGATCACCTGGATACTTGCCGAGGCACTCTTCGTGTTCGTGCCGTACGTACTGCTCGCTCCAATCGCCAGGCTCACGCACTCGCGTTCGCGCATGTTGTGGCTGGTGCCGCTACTGGTCTTCTTCATCCCGGCCGGCATTTCGATCGCGTGGGGTGCGTACGTGGGTGTGCCGGCTATAGAGTTCTCGGGAATCGGCGGGGCCGTTACGGCGAGTGTGGCGCTCAAGACCGACATCCTGGCGAGCATCGCTGGCTGCATGTTCGCGGCTGGGATCACCCGGCGTCGGCGCAGCGACACCAACAACTAAGGCTGCGCGCCTCGCCGAGCCGTGGTGTCCTTGCTCTGTAGGGTGGACGGCAGAGGGGGAGCCATGTCCGATGAACTCGCGTTCGCAGGTCCCACGATGGTGCCGGCCGAGCCCGTCGAGCTGCGACCCGCGCCGCTTGCGGTGCTCGTGCTGTTGTTGGGCGCGGTGCCGCTCGTGCTGGCGCTGCAGCTCCTTGCGTTTGTGGCTGCAGCGCTTGTCGTCCCGCTCTTCGACCTGGCGCCGGTTGCCGCGGTGATCGTGGCGTTCATCGCCGCTCCATGGCGGGGCGTTGCCGCGAAGTGGCTTAAGGCGGCTCGGATCCTCGCCCTCGTCATGCTTGCCGAGTGGGTGCCCGTCTGGGTGTTCCTCGGCACGATCATCTACGGGGTGCGATCGCCCGAGCAGCTTGGAGTCGTGTTCACGTACTGCGGCATCGTCTATCTTGCCGAGTCGGTGGCGCTGCTCGTGCTCGTTGCAGTCGGGTCATTGGCATCGATCGTTGGCATCCTGCGGGGAAATCGGAGACTGCGTCAGGAAACTGCTTGACAGACGAGTTTCCGCGTAGGAAACTGTGCATGCAGCAAGTTTCCGAGCGGGAATGGGTCGATGTCATGAACGCAGCACAGCAACAGATCGTGGACGCTTTCGAACGTCAGGTCCGCACCGTCGGGTATACCAAGGCGAATCTGGACGAGATCGCGTGCGACCTCAAGATCTCGAAGAAGACCATCTACGTTCACTTCGATGGCAAGCGCGACATCTACGCGCATGTTGTCGCCCGGCAGGCCCTCGCCGAGAAGAAGCGTCTTGCTGCCGCAGTCGCCCCACTGCCCGACTTCTCGGCACGAGTGGAGGCGGTGATGCGATCGGTGTTGGACATGGCCCGCACACACGTGGAAGAGACGAGTGCGGATGAGTGGTTGCACGAGTACGAGATCGCCGCGGATGTGTTCCGAAAGGCGACGGGCGACCTACTGCGTGAGCTCGTGCAGGGGGGAATGGACGCCGGCGAGTTCAGGAGCGGCGATGCCGCGTTGGTCGAGAAGATGGCCACGGCGGTTGTCGTCGAGTACCTCATGCTGGTGAACGCCGATCCCGCATACAACCGGGATGAGGAGCTGCTGGAGCGTCTCGGCAATTTCATCCGCTAGGAGTACGGGCCGCGTTTGCGCGCGGCCTTTGTCAGGCCCTGTGGAAACTCAGGGCACGCACAGTTTCCGCCACAATGAAGGAGTGTTTGAAATGAGCAAGGTGTTCTCGATCGTTCTGCTGCTCGTGGGTGCGCAGGTGAACCTCAGCGCGCTTGTCCCCGCGGCGCCAGGCCAGGCTCCGCCTCCGCTCTTCACGGGTGGCGGCTTCCTGTGGCCGTTTTTCGCCGATACACGCGGACTGCTGCACGCTGGCGCGCTTCGTGACACGATCACGCCGATCCTCGGCATCACCGCGGCGGTCTGCTTTCTCGCCGCCGCCGCCGCGGTCTTCGGCTGGTTGGTGCCGGCGTCGTGGTTCCAGTGGTTGGTCATCGGCGGCGCGGCTGCGTCGATCGTGCTGCAGGTCGCATGGCTCTCGGGATGGGCGGTTCTGCCACTGCTCGTGGACGGCCTGCTGCTGTGGGCGGTTCTCGGCATGCATGTGACTGTTGCGGGGCTGCGCGGGTAGGAGCGCCGCTGCGCGCTAGAATGGTGTTGGCGCGCAGCGCTGCTCGGCCATCTGCTACCAACCATGAAAGGCGCGACACATGCGCATCTACGACGCCGATTCCGACCGCACGCTCGGCAGCATCGAGCTCTTCCTCACGCACACCGACATCGAGGAGTTGATCGACGTGCTGCGCGGGCTGCAGACCGATGACGTGGGCAGTCGGGTGCAGATGGTGGAGCCCGCACCAGTAGAGCCCGAGTACGCCCGCGACATCACACTCTCGCTGTACGACGAGGGCGAGGCCCCTGCCGAGTGGAGCGAGCGCGACGCAGAGGTTGTTCTCGAAGACCGCTAGTGCCGCGTGGTTCCGCCAGAGACAAGAAGCCAGTGCTGGGGTTAAGCTTCGACAAGGTGCGCATCTCGGCACCGTTCGCAGGGGGCAGTCAGCACGCACACGAAGGGGGATTCACGCTGATGGGAGCTATGCCGATCAACATCGTCATCGGACTCGTCGCACTTCTGGTCGCGCTCGTCATGTACTCGATCGGTAGTATCTCGGCGTTCCGCTCGAAAGCCGTGAGCCGCCGCAATGTGACCTTCCTGTTCATCGGTCTTGCGTTCGACGTGCTCGCCACCGCGATGATGGCGATCGCCGCCGGCGGTCTCGACCTCTCGCCGCTGGCTGACCTGCTTCACACGATTGTGGCGTTCGTGGCGCTCTTCGGCATGCTCGCCGCTGCCATCATGGGCAATCAGGCGTTGGCGAATGGCAACAGCAAGCTCAACGCGTCGGTCGCCAAGTGGGTTCTGGCGCCCTGGGCGCTTTGGGTGTTCGTGTTCGTGTGGGGCATGATCAGCCGAGGATCGCAGCGCCTGTAACAAGCCGCGGCTGGCGACGGCCCGACCTTGGGCGTCTGGCGGTACACCTCGCCAATGTCCCGGGTGAACGCGTCGGAATCGAGTGGGCCGTGTATCGACACGTCCCTCACCTTCGATTCCCCCTCGGCCATCGAACGCATGACGTTGGAACCGCCTCAAGGAGACCGTAGCACAGTGGCGCGATGCATACGCTTGAAGCACACTGACGTGGTAGGCAACGGGATGAGAGGACCTACGTGCCCAAGGTCTGGTGCAAGTACTGCGTGAAGTACCCCGAGCGCAATCGCCAGCCCGGCACGGGCATGTGCGTCTCGCCCGCCAGCAATCGCTCGCCCGACTCGCGCCCGTGCGAACCCAAACTCACGCTCACTGGTCGCATCCGCAAACTCTTCGGACGGCCGATCGGATGACATCCGACACGTGGGTCGCCATCGACTTCGAGACCGCGACGGCTTCGCGGGACTCGGCATGCGCGCTCGGCATCGCGGTCATCGAGGACGGTGCGGTCGCCGCGACCGCATCATGGCTGATGCGACCGCCGGGCAATCGCTACGACCCTCGCAACATCGGCGTGCACGGGATCACGCCGTCGCAGACGCTCTTGGCGCCAAGCTACGCCGAGCTCTACGGTTCGATCGAGCCGTTTCTGGCCGGTCGCCACGTGCTGGCACACTCGGCCAGCTTCGATGTCTCGGTCCTGCGCGCGGTGCACGACCACTACCGCATTCCGCTGCCGAACACGCACTACGCGTGCTCGGTCGCCCTGGCGCGTCGTGCGTTTCCGTACCTGCACAACCACAAACTGCCCACGGTCTGCGATCACTGCGGAATCGAGCTCCAACACCACGACGCAGCGTCTGACGCGATCGCGTGCGCCCGGATCGCGCTCAACTGCCGAGACGCCATCGGGGCGAGCAGCGTCCACGACGCGATCGCCGAGCTTGGGGTGCGCGTGCGACGGCTATAGGGTTGTATGATAGGTGCGATATGCTAGTCTGATGCTGTTCGGTATGCCGAGCAGAATCAGGAGCGGCATGTCTCAGCGTTCGCGTCGCGTGGCAGTCCTGGCGCACTGTCACCTCAACGTCAACACCAAGGTCCTCGGCCTGGCCGAGTACGCTGGTGTGCGTCGCGAGGTCGTGCTTCCGCTCCTGGAGGCTGGCGTCGGCATCGTGCAGCTCCCGTGTCCCGAAGCGACGTACCTTGGTATGCGTCGGTGGGGGATGACGCGCGAGCAGTACGACGTCTCCGCGTACCGCCGTCATTGCGAACGAATCCTCGAGCCAACCATCGACACACTCGTCGCGCTGGCAGACGACACGTGCGTGATTGAGGTGGTGCTCGGCGTTGACGGCAGCCCGAACTGCGGCGTCACCCGCACGTGCTTCGGGTACGCGGGTGGCGAGATAGAGGCGCTGTTCGCGGCCGGAGACTCGCCTCGCGCCACCGATGCACCCACCGCGGGTGTCTTCATGGAGGTGCTGCGAACGCTGCTGGCCGACGCAGGCCTCGACGTCGTGTTTCGTGGAGTGGATGAAGGCGTCGCTGACGCCTAAGGATATTGAGGAAAGGACCACAGCATGCAGGGTAAGAGATGGATCGCGCTTCTGCTCGCGGCAAGCCTGGTTGCGGCACTCGCACTGACGGGTTGCTCGGCCAAGACAACCGAGACCGATGCGGGGGCTGAGCCGGTCGCTCAGGCGGACGACGGGTCGCTGAAGAAGGTGCAGGATGCCGGCGAGCTCGTCGTGGGCCTGGCGCCATTCTACGCGCCGTTCGAGTCGACGAATGAGGACACCAAGGAGATCGAAGGGTTCGACATCGACCTCATGAATGCGATCACCGAGAAGATGGGCGTGAAGGCCACGTACAAGCCAGCTGAGTGGCAGGCGCTTCTGGGCGGAATCGAGAAGGGCGACTATGACGTCATCTTCTCGGCTATGTCGAAGAAGGAGGCTGCCGAGGCTAACGTCGAGTTCTCGGATGTCTACTTCCAGCTGCCCGACGTCATCATCACCGCCGCGGGCAACCCGAAGGGCATCAACGGCAAGGTCGACCTGAAGGGCAAGGTCGTTGGCGTGCAGCTGGGTTCAGGCTCCGAGCAGCTTGCCGATGAGATCAAGGACGAGGTCGGCTTCAAGGAAGTGAAGAAGTACAAGCTCACCCAGGATGCGATGAACGACCTCAAGGTCGGCCGCATCGATGCGGTCCTCGCTGGCTACACGTTCGCGCTGGAACAGAAGAAGGCCGATCCCAGCTACGTCGTGCTGGAGGAGCCGCTGGTCTCGGCGGACCTGGTCGGCGTGTTCCCCAAAGGCGCGACGACGCTGGTCAATGCCTTCAACGAGGCGCTCGCTGAGCTGAAAGCTGACGGCACGTACGACGCGCTCGTGAAGAAGTGGCTCAGCGCCGAGTAGGACTGACTTGGTAGCGGAATCGAATCTCCGGGCGGTCTTGGCTTTGCCAGGGCCGCTCGGGGTGTCTGCGGAGGGACTCCATGGACGCACTGCAATGGCGGGTTATCGCGAAATGGGCACCGGAGCTTCTTGACGCCGCTGGAATGACGCTGAGGGTCACCGCGATGTCGTTTGGGGTCGCCCTGCTCATCGGCGTCATCGTTGGAACCGCCCGCAGCCGCACCAAGTGGCCGGGCCGCGTGCTGGCACTCTACGTTGAGCTCTTTCGGGGCACACCGCTGCTGGTGCAACTGTTCTTCATCTACTACGGACTTGCACAGGTCGGCGTCGTGATGCCGGCGATGGTCGCAGCAGTCGTCGGACTGGGCCTCAACGGTGGCTCGTATATCTCGGAAATCGTTCGCGGCGCGCTTGTGGGAATCGACCGCGGGCAGTATGACGCGGCACACGCGCTCGGCATGAACTGGTGGCATACCTTGACGTGGGTTGTGATGCCGCAGGCGTTGCGCATCGCGACACCACCGCTCGTTAACTCGTTCTCCTCGATGCTGAAGGACACGTCCTTGCTCTCGGTGCTCGCCATCGCCGAGATGATGAACATCGCAAACCAGGTGTACTCGCGGACATTCCAGGCGTTCGAAATCTTCGCCGTAGTGGCGCTCATGTATCTGGTCATGACGCTGGTGTTCTCGCTAACGAGCCGCGTGCTCGAGCGCCGACTGGCGTTCGGTCGACCGTAACGCCGCAGCTAGATCTTGATCGCGCCGAGCTTCTTGTCGAGAGCGTCTAGCTGCTTGAGCGTGGCATCCAGGTGCTTCACGGCATCCTCGACCCACTTCTCCTCTGTCACGCGGTTCTCCTCGGCCGCTGCCGCGAGCAGCGCCTTGAGGGCGTCGTTCGTCTGGGCGCCGAAGTCGCCGGTCAGTAGCGCGAACTCCTTGGTCCACAGCTCGCCCATCTCGCTCACCATGTATGCCGAGATCGGAACCTTGTAGGACTCTTCGTTCTCGATGGTCTTCCGTAGACCGGGGATGTCGGTTCGCATCTGGCGGCTCTGGAGCCGCAGGAACTCGACGATCTGCCTCTTCGCCTCGACCGTTTCGGTCACTGCCACAGAGTGGTCGGTCACGATGGTGATGTACGGCGTGGCTTGGAACCCGCCCGCGGGTTTGGCGAGAATCGAACGCGCGATGTACGTGTGCTTCGCCAGTTCCTGGCGCTCCGCGATCGCGCCGTCCGCGTCGGACGCGTCGGGCATCTTGAGCGCCTTGATGTAGAGGTCGAACGCCGCCTGCGCATCACCGGCCGCCATCGCGGCGTCGGCTTCGGCGACGGCCGCTGTGAAGGCTCCCGTCTCAGCGGGAGCGGGCCCTTGTGTGGCTGACTTCGCGCAGCCGCCAAGCATGATCGAACAGACGACGAGCGTGACGAAGAGCAACCCGGTAGAGCGTGACATGTATCCCCCCATGGTCGATACGCGCTTCGAGCCAGGGTAGCACTCGGGGCATGTCCGAGGCATGAGAATCGCTGCCCGGATTCATTCGGTATACGATACGCACGGGCCCCGGGCTCCGGCGCACGTTCAGACCGGTGGTGACGGATGGGTGAGGCGCAGTGGATGTCACGAACACAGTCGCCAGGATACGCGGCATGCAATGTGCCGCTGCGCTGCTCATGGGCGGCATCGCAGCAGTCTCCCTCATTGGCTGGCTTGTAGACGATCTCGGTCTCGCGGGTCGAACAGGCGTGTACCCGGCGATGGTGCCGGTCACATCCATCGTCTTCCTTGCGCTGAGCGTGACGGTCCTTCTCCGATTACGCGTACAGAAACCGCGCGCTCGAGCATTCGTTCTCGGAATAGGCGTTGCGATTTGGTCCGTCGTCGCGCTTGAGTTGACGGACTTCCTCGGCGGGATCCACGTGTCGCCCGACCGGCTGTTCGCAACCGCAGCCCAAATGGCCGAAGGCGAACAAGTCGGTAGGATGTCGCCGGTCGTTGCTGTGCTCTTCGCGATGATGGCGTCGGCTCTCATGCTACTGGAGTCCTCGTCGGTATCGAGACGCTCGTTGGCGGCGAAGCTTGCTATGGTTGTGTCTGCCGTTGGCCTTACCCTCTGCGTCGGCTACGCGTACGACGCTCCGCTGATGCTGGATCTCGCACCATATCCGCCTGCGGCATTCGCGTCTGTCGGTGTGCTCATCCTCGGACTGTCCATCGCGGCGCTCGGACTGGATCGGTGGCCGTTTGCGCTGTTCCTGGGTGACACGGTTCGGGCGCAACTGATGCGAGCCGTGCTCCCCGTTGTGACCTTCGCAGCCCTGGCCTTCGCGCTGCTAGGAGTCGCGGATATCCGGTTCGGGCTGAGTCGTGCGGCGATTCCGACATCGGTCGTTCTCATCCTTGCAGTCACGGCTGTCACGGCGGCCGTCTTACGCTCCGCTTCGCGTATCGGCGGTCGTGTAGACAGTGCCGAGTATGAGCGGCAGCTAGCGGTGAATGAGCTTGAAGTGCAACACCAGAACCTTGAGGCGCTTATTGAGGCGCGTACTGCGGAGTTGGTTGCCGCGAACGCTGAGTTGCGTGAGGCCACGGCAGCCAAGAGCGACTTCCTCGCATCGATGAGTCACGAGCTGCGCACGCCGCTCAACTCGATCATCGGCTTCTCGGATATCTTGAACCGAGGCATGGCAGGCGACCTCACCGATGAACAGGCACGACAGATCGGCATGATCAATCGCTCCGGCAAGCACCTGTTGGGGCTGATCAACGACGTGCTGGATCTTGCCAAGATCGAAGCGGGCAAGGCCGAGCTCCATCTCGGGCCTGTTGATGTCGAGACCATCGTGCGTGACGTGGTCGAGATCATCGGACCCCTTGCCGGGAACAAGGGCCTCGTCGTGTCAGTGGAGATCGACGGGCCCGTTCCCGTGCTGGACTCAGATGCCGACAAGATCCGCCAGATTCTCCTCAACCTGGCTGGCAACGCTGTCAAGTTCACAGAATCGGGTCGCATCGCCGTGACTGTGCGTGGACCTTTGGACGGCACGCTCGGCATTGCTGTCAGCGACACCGGCCGTGGTATCGCCGAAGCGGAGATCCCGCGTATCTTCGAGGCCTTCTCGCAGGTGAGAACGACCGATTCGTCAGCGACTGTAGGCACCGGCCTGGGGCTGAGCATCTCGCGAGAGTTCGCCCATCTACTGGGAGGCGACATTGCCGTGAAGAGCGAGCCGGGCGTAGGTTCGACGTTCACGCTCGTGTTGCCGGCCCCGTAACTTCGCGGCCGCGGCACCCTCCGTTGCCATCGCAGGTTCGGCGACCGACGGCCTCCGCGCAAGCACGGGGTTTCGCGCTCGCGCACGCGGGGAACGCTCGTTGTATGAAGCATCGGACGACACTCGTTCTCGGCGTCGCGCTCATCGGGCTCGGCCTGGCTGGTATGACCGCTGTATGGCTGCTTGGGAGTCCGGCCGCTCCGAGCGCGCCACGTGGCGGGTTCGCGTCGCTGGGGCAGCAGATCTACTTCACCGGCGCCGATGCTGCCGGGCCCATTCCGCGCGCTGGGGGGCCCTCTCACATGGCCTCGGCTCGCGCGTGTGTGGGCTGTCATGGCGCCACCGGCACCGGTGGCTCGTTCGGCATGATGCGCAACTTCGAGGTGCCGGACATCCGCTACTCCGCGCTCACCTCGCCTCATCCCGAAGATGACCCACCCACACCCGCTTGGACTGATGCCGACATCGCGCGCGCCATTCGCGACGGGGTAGAGCCCAACGGCGAATCACTCGACGCATTCATGCCGAGGTGGGACATGACCGACGACGACATGAACGCGGTAATCGCGTACTTGAAGGAGCTGGGCTGAACATGATGAACCAGGGATACGGCTACGGGGGCGGCATGGCTGGCGGAATCGGCTTGGGGGAGATTCTCTTCCTCGCCTTCGGAGCTCTGGTCGTGGCGGGCATCGTGGTGCTCATTGTGTGGGCCGTTCGCAGCTCGCACAGCCAGGGCACAGGGCCGATGGGACCGGGATTCACTTCGGGTTCATCCGTGGGCCACGACGAAGCAGTTGCTATCGCGAAGCGCCGACTCGCCACCGGTGAAATCACCAAGGAGCAGTACGACGAGATCATGACCGCGCTCGGCGGGTAGTCTATGGAAGATCATTCGGCGCACCAGCGCCAAGGCGGGCGCCACGCCGGGCACTCGGTAGCAGACTTCAGGCGCCGCTTCTGGATCAGCCTTGCGGTGACGGTTCCGGTCATCCTCATCTCGCCGAACCTACCGCTCATTCCCGGCGGGCAGCTTGTCTCGGTGCCCGGGTCCGCCTGGGTTTTGCTCGCACTGGCGACGTTCCTGTACGTCTTCGGCGGCAAGCCGTTCCTCCTCGGCATGGTGCGAGAGCTGCGGGAACGCACGCCGGGGATGATGACGCTCGTCGCGGTCGCGATCAGCGTTGCGTACCTGTACAGTTCCGCGACGGTGTTGGGCGTGCAGGGCATGCCGTTCTTCTGGGAACTCGCCACGCTCGTGGACATCATGTTGTTGGGACACTGGATCGAGATGCGATCGGTGGGTGAGGCCTCGAAGGCGCTCGAGTCGCTTGCCAGACTCATGCCCTCCGAGGCGCACCTTCGCGATGCCGACGGCGGAACGCGGGATGTGGCGCTTGATCTGCTCTCGGCTGGCGACATCGTGGTCGTGCGGCCCGGCGAGAAGATTCCGGCCGATGGCGACGTTCTGGAGGGTGCCTCCTCGGTGGATGAGTCCATGCTCACCGGCGAATCGGTGCCGGTGCCCAAGGGCGCGGGTGACGAAGTCATCGGCGGTGCCGTGAATGGCGAGGGCATGCTGGTGGTTACCGTCCGGCGTACGGGAGCCGAGTCGTTCCTCGCACAAGTGGTCGATCTTGTCCGAGAAGCCCAGATGTCGAAATCCAAGACGCAAGACCTGGCCGATCGCGCCGCGATGTGGCTCACGTTCGTGGCGCTTGGCGGCGGAACCCTCACCTTCGCGGCGTGGATGGCACTTGGTCGGCCGCTTTCGTACGCGATGGAGCGCGCTGTGACCGTGATGGTGATTGCGTGTCCGCACGCGCTTGGCCTGGCCATCCCGCTTGTCGTGGCAGTCTCGACCGCGCTGGGGGCACGCGGCGGACTTCTCGTGCGCGACCGCGTCGCGTTCGAGAATGCACGCTTGATCGACGCCGTCATATTCGACAAGACCGGCACGCTTACGGAAGGGCGCTTCGGCGTGAGCGACGTGCTGCTCTTTGCCGACGCAACCCGCGAGGAGATCCTCGGACTGGCGGCGTCGGTGGAGCAGTACTCGGAACATCCCATAGCCCGGGCGATCGTCGCCGCGGCGTCGCCACGTGCGAATGTCAGTGACTTCGAGGCGCTGCCAGGCAAGGGCGCGCGCGCCACTGTGGACGGCATCCACGTCTCTGTCGTGAGCCCTGGATACCTCGCCGAGTCTGGCATCCCATCGCCGAGCGGCGCCGACGGCGACTTCGGGGATGGCAGGACGGTCGTGTTCGTGGTGCTCGGCGGAGAGATTGCCGGCGCAATCGCGCTTTCGGATGTCGTACGACCGGAGTCTGCGTGTGCCGTCCAGCGCTTGCGCGCGATGGGCGTCGAGCCGATCATGCTCACCGGCGATACCGAGACGGTGGCCGCGCGTGTTGCCGCTGGCCTCGGCATCGAACGCTACTTCGCCGGCGTGCTTCCGGCCGAGAAGGCCGCCACCGTCCAGCGCGTACAAGCTGAGGGCAAGATTGTGGCGATGGTAGGCGATGGCGTGAACGACGCGCCGGCTCTGGCGTCGGCGGATGTTGGCATAGCGATCGGCGCGGGAACCGATGTCGCCGTTGCGGCTGCCGACGTGGTGCTCGTTCGCAGCAACCCGGCCGACGTTGCGGCCATCATCGAGCTGTCGCGCGCCACGTACAGCAAGATGCGACAGAACCTCGCATGGGCGACCGGCTACAACGTCATCGCCATTCCGCTTGCCGCGGGCGTGCTCGCGGCGGCCGGTATCGTGCTCAGCCCGGCGGTAGGCGGGCTGCTCATGTCGGCATCCACCGTGATCGTCGCAGTGAACGCCCGCACGCTTCGGCTCCGCTAGCTCTCCGGGCAGCCCAGCTGCCCGAGCGCTCCCTGCGCGACCTCGCGAACCGCCGCGCGCACTTCCTCGGTCTCGATCGCGTCGATCGTGCCGAGGCCTGCCGCCACCCTGCGTGCCACCCACGTTGCCGAGGAGTACGGCACTTCGGCGAAGACCGCGCCGTTCTCCTTCATGTTGAACGCCGCACCCGGCCAGTCGCGCTCCTCGGTGTGGCGCGCAACGGGCGAGAGCCGCAGCACAGCCAGCGGCAGTCCCTCGCCTCCGGGTGTGATGCTAGCGCTGACCGCCGCCGGACGCTCGAAGTGCTCGCCGGTGTTCTCGGCATCACGGATGCGGTCGAGGCGGAACGTGCGCACCTCGCCCGCGCTCTCGCAATGCGCGTTCACGTACCACGCGCCGCGCTCGTTCGCGAGCGCATACGGGCAGATGACGCGCTCGGAGTGCACGCCGCTTCCCGCCGAGAAGTACCCGATGCGCACCTTCGTGCCGGACTCGATCGCCTCGGCAAGAAGCGCGTAGATGCCGGCGACAGGCGCGCTTGCGTCGCCAGCCCGCAGCGTCGCGGCAAGCTCGGCCGGGTCAAGCTCCGCCGACGCGGCCGAGAGCAGCTTCCCGACGAGCGGGTCGTCGGCTGCGTAGCCGGCGGCCTCGAGGGCTGCGACGAGCGCGCGCGCCTCACGCGGGGCAAGCCGCACCGGGCGATCGAGCGCCGGGGGCGCGACGTAGACGGTGACGGTGTCGTCATCGATTGCGAGGTCGATCATCTCGTCGGGCGTGAACGGCGGGACGCCACAGTAGGAAAGCGCAGTGAGGTCGGCCGCGACCTCGGCTACCGTGGCCCCGACGGAGGCGGCCAGATCGGAAAGCTTGAGCGTGGAACCCTGCTTGAGGTACGGCAGCAGCGCCAGCATGCGACGCGTGTGCATCGCGGTGTTCTTCCTAGCGCTCATGGCGTGCAAGCACCTCCTGAAGTCCCATGCGGAATGTGTCGACCACTGCTTGCGGCTCCAAAGGCACCACGCCGGGTCCATGCTCCACACACCACGCCGCCAACCCACGCGCGTCCGCGGCTTGGACACGCCAGAGCGCGGTGCCGTCTGGCTGCACCTCGATCTCGCCCGTGCCACCGGCGAGTCTCGGCGCTCGCCATGCATCTTCGGCCGAGAACCGCACGACGGCCTCGAACGGTTCTGCGCCGTACTGGAACGGATGGAGCGAGTAGTCGGCGACCGCGAACCAGTCGGGGCGCTCGAAATCCGGTGTCTTGGGCTGCAGTGGATTCATCCGGACGCGCTCGGCGCGCTTGAGCGCGTAAACGCGGATCTCACCGATCGAGGTGTCGAGCCCCGCAAGATACCAGCGGCCTTCTCGGAAGAAGATGCCGTACGGAGCGACCTCGTGAAGGCGCGACTCGCCACGGGCATTCGTGTAGTCGAAGGTCAGGAGCTTGCGCGCCGCGATTCCCTCGGCTGCGACAGCCGCCGAGGAGCCTTGCGCGCGTGGGTCCTCATCGGCGAGCGCCGTTGCGACAGCGACGGGAGCCGGAGCGCCCTGGCCGAGCTTGGCGAGCGCGATTGTGAGGTCCTCGGCGAACGGGAACGCCTCGTCGGTCGCAAGCGCCGCGACGGCGGTGCGGACCGTGGCCGTCTCCTCGGCGGAGAGCGTTACGGCTGTGGCGAATGTGCCGGCACGATCGATGCGATACGACTCGTACTCGTCCACCTCGATGGCGATGCCTGCCGCGCGAAGCGCCTCTTTGTCGCGTTCGAACATGCGGAGGAACGCTGCGTCGTCCTGGTCGTCGGGATAGCCGAGACGTTCAGCCCGAAGTTCCTCGGCTGAGACGAAGCGCGGCGTCTTGGCAAGAAAGAGCGCCAGGTTTACGAGGCGCTCACCGGGATCAGACACGGTTCCTCCACGTGGTCGGTGAAGCGGACTATCCGATTCTACCGCCCACGACGCCGGTGCGGAAACTGCCGGAGAAAAGAGGACGAGGTGCGCGGGGGGAGCGCACCTCGTTAGTGAGAATCGGCGATTCCCTGTCCATGAGGGGGGAGGAGCGGACAGGTCGCACAACCCTCGTACCGCATCGTAGCAACACAGGTGCCAGAGTTTCCATACCGTTCGTTAAGAAAAGCACAGGCTTGCTGTACGAACGGCGGCACGCTACAACAGACAGGGGGACAAAGGATAGGGGGAACCGCGTGTGAGACGTCGTGTTGTGAAGCGCATCATCGAGAGCCAACCGGACCGGAGCGAACGGATGCTTCAGGCCGCGGTCGACACGCTTCGCGAGGCGCTCGGTGCACGCGTCGTTCACGGGTTCTCGTTGGGGCGCGACGGCGAACTGCACGGTGTTGCCGTGTCGCCGCCTGGGCGCCCGCGACCAGCGAACATCGCCCCCAAGGACCACCCGGAATCCGTCTCGATACTGTGCAAGGGCGCCGCCGGTGTTCTTGAGACATGGTCCGACCCCGACTACCCGGAATGTTCAGCGCTTCTTGTGCCCTGGTGGTCCGAGGAAGGTCCCGTTGGAGCAGCGCTTGCCGTCGTCGATCAGATTCCCGATGCGGTAGCGCTCAGATTGGCGGCTGCTCACGGCGCCTCGGTCGGCTCACGTATCGCGGCCGAGCGGTTCTTCGCCTCAGAATTGCTTCGTCTCGGCATGCTCGAGCAACTGAGTGCGCTGCTTGAAGCGGCATTCGCGTCCACATCGGACGCGGTCGTGCAGATCGATCTGGATGGCGTGATACGCCGGTGGAACGCCGCCGCCGAGCAGCTGTACGGGTGGAGTGCCGATGAAGTCGTCGGCAAGTCGGTGTCGACGCTCGACGCAGGATGGACCCGCTTCGCGAGGAGTCGGATCCGCGAGACCGCGCTCGATGGTCGCTCTTCGGAGCGGGAGATGATCCAGTGCGACAAGAACGGCACGCGGCTCCCTGTTCGCATGACCCTGCTGCCGCTTCTTGATGAGACCGGGAACGCCAGCTCGGTGGTGGCGATCGCACGGCTGTCCGGGCACCCCGCCGGGAGTGATGGTCGTCGCACGGCTGAAACCGATCTGACCGACGTGATGGTGCGCGAGATCACGGGTCCGCTCACCGCCGTCATCGGCTATGCCGATCTGCTCTCCCGTTCTGCCATCCAGGAGGACGCCGAGCAGCGCGCGCGTGTCACCCGTGGATTGCGCTCCCGGTGCGAGGAGCTCGCCCGTCTCCTCGAAGACTTCATGCTGCTCTCGCGCCTGGGCGGCAAGACGCTGGAGCCCGAGGTCATCGACCTGGCCGAGCTCTGTCGGACGCTTGTCACCCGCGATGCCGCCGAGAACCGTGATGCCCGCGCGAGGGCGACGGCCGTTCTTGGCGAAGGGCTGGCGAGAGCCGATCGCCGGAGTGCCGAGGCATCCGTACGCGGTCTGCTGCGGTGCGTGTCACAGCAGTGCAGCACCGACGCTAACGTAGAGTTCCGAGTTTCGACGAACGGCACTACCACGACGGTCCATGTCGACCTCCGCGAACCGGATGCCGCAGCGGCAGCGGATCTCGCCGAGCGCCTCGAGGACTTGATCGATCACGAGCGCACCGGCGAGGAGGGTCTTGGGCTGCAGGTGGCCAGGTTGGTCGCCGAGGCGCACGGGGGCACGCTCACGGTCGTGCCCGCGGCCCCGTTCTCCTCGTTCAAGCTCGAACTGCCCGCACATATGCCGCTCGGCCCTGCTGAGGAGGAGCGATGGAAATCGACGATGGTGTGACGGCTCCAGGCGCTTCGGTCCAACCACGGAAGCCACGCAAGGCGCTGCGCGTCGCACTGGTGTTGGTCGCCGTCACCGTCGTGGGCGCTGCCGCCCTGATTGGTGTGGGGCGGCTGTCCAGCGCGAGCAGTGCGCGCGGCGATCTCGACAGCGCCATCGAGAAGCTCTCGGCTGCCGAACCGGGCGTGCTACAGGTGGACAACGCCGTACGAAGCGAGATCACCTCGGCGCTTGTTCCGGCCTCTACCGAGGCGCTTGACGTGTCGGCAGCGGCTAGTAGCGACCTCAATGACGCGCTGGCGTACCTGGATGAAGCGGTCTCAGGGCTCTCGAACGGCGATGCGGTGTTGGCTGCCGCGGTTCGAGACGCGGTGCTCGCTCGCAAGTCGATGCTCTCCGAGGCCGACAGCGTGTTGAAGGTCGATATGCGCGCTGGCGCAGTGCTCGATGCCGCTCGCGACGCGTGGACGCTTGCAGCCGAAGCAGGGACGCTCACCGTGAACGCTGCGACCGAGTACAACAAGCACACCAAGGCCGGCGTCGAAGCGTCTACCAAGGCTTCGAACGAGGCAACCGCGAAGCTCAAAGCGGCCCGCTCGCTGCTCGATACCGTGACGGCGGGATTCCCCGAGGCGGACATGTCGCCGTTCACGAGCTACATCGACGCGAGGCTCAAGCTTCTCGACAGCTCGCGGAAGATAGACGCGACATGGCTGTCGGGCAAGGTCGAGGACGCCAACAAGCTCCTGGATGCGTACAACGCCGAGGAGAAGAAGGTCGTGGCCCAGGCAACGGCACTTACCACGACACCGGCGGGCGCGCTTGCCGCCGCGTACGAGACGCTCACGAAAGACGCGATCGCGCGGTACTTCGAGGCGCGTGACGCCGCGCGTGCGGCGGACGACCGGGTCAAGGCCGCAGCCGCGCAGTGACACGCTGCGCGTAGACAAACGAGGAGGATGCATGGACACGGCTTTCTGGTCCGCATGGTGGTGGCCGGCTCTAACAGCAACGCTCGGGTTCGTCTACGTCGGTCTACTTGCGAAGCAGTGGTACGAGCGCCGCAAGCCGCACCAGTTGGCCTGGGCAGTCGGCTTCCTGTTCTACGCCGTTGCGGCCGTCATGGAGGCGGTCTCCGAGCTGACCGGGACGTGGGATCCCACCGTGTATCGCATCTACATGGTGCTGGCTGCCTCGATGGTCGGGTTCCTCGGCCTGGGCACGCTCTATCTCATCACCAAGAAGAAGACGCTCGGCAACATCTACCTGGTCTTCAACCTGGTTGCACTCGGCGTGTTCCTCTACGGCGTCTTCACGACCACGCTCATCACCGAGAACCTGGTCGCCGGCATCACCGTGGGCGGCTCGGCGCTTGGCGAGAGCATGTCGTTCCCGCGTGCGATGAGCTTCGCGTTCAACATCCCGGGATCGCTCCTGCTGCTGGGTGGGTCGGCGTGGTCGGTCGTGAAGTTCTGGCCCAAGCCCGAGTACCGCTACCGCTCATGGGCGAACGTGCTCATCTTCGTGGGGACGCTCATCATCGCGGGTGCCGGCTCTATGGCACGCGCCGGGCAGACCGTGGGACTGTACCCGGGTGAGATGGTTGCATCCGCACTGTTGCTCTGGGGCTTCCTGAAGGCAGGAACGCTGCAGAAGGGCGCCGAGGCGATCAAGGCGCGTCGAGCGGCGGATCAGCCCTCTTCGTAACCGCTTCCAAGGCGCGCAAGCGCACCCACATCGAACACGATGACGTCGGCGCCTCTCACGGCGACGACGTCATCGTCGCGTAGGCGGGCGAATGCACGTGAGAGCGTCTCGGGAACCGTGCCGAGCGACGCCGCCAGCTCGGCCTTGCTCATGCCGAGCGAGACCTTCAGCCCCTCGGGGGTCGCTTCGCCGACGGCGAGCGCACGCTGGAAGAGGTAGCGTGCGAGGCGACCGGGTACATCGAGTGCGAGGGTCTGCACGACGGCCGTGAGGTTCACGACCCGAGATGCGAGGTCGGCGATGAGGCTGCGGGCGACCACGGGTTCCTCGGCCATGAGGGCGAAGAGCGTCTCGCGATCGAGCCAGGCGACGGTCGCGTCTGTGGCGGCCTCGACGTTTGCGGGGTTGCGACCGCCGGCGAGCGCGGCCACGGCCACGAACGGCTCGCCGGACTCCACGGTCTCGAGGGTGATGCTGCGGCCATCCGCCTGCAGATGGAAGACGCGGGCTTTCCCCGAGACGATCACGCCAAGTCGGCCAGCGGGTTCACCTTCGGCCGCGAGCTGCGTCCCGCGCGGCGCCTGCTGCACCTGCGCGGCACGCGCGAGTCGCGCGATCGCATCGGCGCTTGCGGCACGCCACAGCCGGCACGCGGTGAACGCAGCCAGTACGTCGGGTCGGGGGGTTTCGCTCGGCACCATGGGCCTCCTCGGCAAAGTCACCTGCCGATTTTGACATGAGTCAAGGTTCGCCGCGAACCGCGAGGGTACAGTCTGCCCAGTCGAGGAAAGGAAACCGTGTGGGGGAATCCAGCATGGCCGAGAAGTTCCGGGCACGCATGGCGGACCGGCAGGTCCGAAAAGACACGCGCACCCTTGGCGATTTCGTCGGCATCTACTGCAGGGGCGATCACGCGGATCGCATTCGCACGCCGCTCGTCAGCGACGCCGCCTCTCTCGGCGTGTACGGCTCCAGGCTGCCGGTGCTGTGCGACGAGTGCGCAGAGCACCTTCGCTATGCCGAGAAGCGCCGCGCGTACTGTCCCAAGGACCCCAAGCCGTTCTGCGCGCACTGCGACACGCACTGCTACAACTCCGACGAGCGCGCATGGCAGCGGCAGATGATGCGCTACAGCGGACCCCGCTCGGCGCTGCACGGCTACGCGATCGAAGGCATTAAACACGCGCTCGAGGCGCGCAAGTACCGCAAACAGGCCGGCGAGTCCGGCGCGAGGAAGGAATCCTGATGACCACCACCATCACCCGACAGATCGTCCACATCGATGAAGCGCTCTGCACCGGCTGCGGCCTCTGCGTGTCGCCGTGCGCCGAGGGCGCCATCGTCATCGAGAACGGCAAAGCGAAGGTCGTCCGCGAGGAGCTCTGCGACGGCGCCGGGTTCTGCCTCGGCGTGTGCCCCACCGGCGCGCTCACCATCGAGACCCGCGAAACGGTGCCCTTCGACCACGAAGCCGCCGAGGAGATCATCGCCGAGAAGCTCAAGACGTACATCCCGCAGGTGTGTCACATCTGCGGAACGGACGAGGATCACGCGCCGTTGTTGCCGGTGCGCACCAAAGGGACGAGCACCTGGGTGTGCACGCGATGCTTGCCGTCGCTGATCCACGGGTAAGGCTTGGGGCGACGCTTCGCGGTATCAGTCTCTGGCTCAGACAGTCCTCGCCGGGGCGTTGCCCCGGCTGCGGAACTCGCCAGAGACCGACACCGCAAATCGTCGCTCGGGCTGCGGAACTCGCGGCGGACCTTGTCGGGTCCGGCGCCTAGCAACAGATGACACAAACACACATGCCATCCAGGGTGGAAGAAGGAGTGAAGACCTATGTTCTGTAACCAGTGCGAGCAGGCCAACAAGGGCGTTGGGTGCACTACCGTCGGGGTGTGCGGAAAGACCGCCGAGGTGGCGGCGCTGCAGGACCTCGTGCTGCATCAGCTCAAGGGGATCGCGGCCGTAGCGGTCGCCGGCGCGAAGGTCGGTGTCGTGGATCATGATGCCGATGTGTACACCACGCAGGCGCTCTTCACGACCGTGACCAACGTCGACTTCGATGCCGAGCACCTGGCGGGCGTCATCCGCGAAGGCGCGGCCGTGAAAGCTTCGCTGCTCGCGAAGGTCGAAGCCGCAGGCGGCGTCGTTGATGCGAGCGATCCGGCGGTCGCGTTCGGACCGTCAAGCGACCTTGCGGAGCTTGTGGCACAAGGTGAAGCCGTCGGGCTCTTCTCGGATCGTCGGCGTGACGAGAACGTGCAGGCGCTGCAGCAGACCGCCGTCTACGGGCTCAAGGGCATCGCCGCGTATGCGGACCACGCGCGCGTCCTCGGCCACGAGAATCCGGACGTGTACGCCTTCATGCACGAGCTGCTGGCCGCGCTCTCGGACACGAGCCTCGACCTGAACGCATGGGTGGCGCTCGCGCTCAAGACCGGCGAGGTCAACCTGTGGGTCATGGAGCTGCTCGATGCCGCGAACACCGGCAGCTACGGGCACCCGGTTCCCACCTCGGTTCCGCTCGGTCATCGGCCCGGCAAGGCGATCGTCGTCTCGGGACACGACCTCAAGGACCTGAAGGAGCTCTTGGAGCAGACCGAAGGCCTCGGCATCGACATCTACACGCACGGCGAGATGCTGCCGGCACACGGCTACCCGGAGCTCAAGAAGTACCCGCACTTCTACGGGCACTACGGCACCGCGTGGCAGAACCAGCGCAAGGAGTTCGACGCCTTCCCGGGCGCGATCCTCATGACGACCAACTGCATCCAGCTCCCCAAAGACACGTACGCCGAGAACATCTTCACGACCGGCCGGGTGGCGCACCCCAGGGCCGTGCATGTGGAAAACGGCGACTTCAAAGCCGTCATCGACCGCGCGCTCGCGCTTCCCGGCTTCACCGAGGAGTTCGACGGCGGCTCTGTGATGGTCGGCTTCGGCCGCAACGCCGTGCTCTCCGTCGCCCCGACGGTCATCGACGCCGTGAAGTCCGGCGCGATCAAGCACTTCTTCCTGGTAGGCGGCTGTGACGGCGCCAAGCCGGGTCGCAGCTACTACACCGAGTTCGTCGAGCAGGCACCGGCCGACACGATCGTGCTCACGCTCGCATGCGGCAAGTTCCGCTTCTTCGACAAGCAGCTGGGAGATATCGGCGGCATCCCGCGCCTGCTCGACGTGGGCCAGTGCAACGACGCCTACTCGGCAATCAAGATCGCTGTCGCGCTCGCCGAGGCATTCGAAGTCAGCGTGAACGAGCTGCCACTCTCGATGATCCTGTCGTGGTACGAGCAGAAGGCCGTGGCGATCCTGCTGACGCTCCTGCACCTCGGCATCACCGACATCCGCCTCGGGCCCACCCTGCCGGCGTTCATCACGCCCGCAGTGCTGCAGGTGCTCGTGGACACGTTCGATATCAAGCCGATCGGTGCCACGGCTGCCGAGGACCTCGCAACGATCCTCGGCGCGGCGTGAGCGAGCTCGAACCAGTAGCGACTCCGGAGACGGCGGCCCCTTCGCGGGGCCGCCGGATCCTCCGGCGCGTGCTGCTCGGCATCGGATGGACGGTGGCTGCGCTTGCGGCGCTCGGCATCGTGCTGTACCTCTTCGGTGGCATGTGGGTGCGCACGCCCGAGATGCGCTCGGCGTACAGCGAGCTCGTCGCAAGCGGTCAGCAGCCTGCTCTCGAGCGTGCGCTCGTCGTGCCGATCCCCGGGTGCGTCTGCCACAGCGACGACCCGGTGCTCCAGGCCCAGCACGCTACGCGGCACATCCGCGACTGCTTCACCTGTCATTAGCGCGATGGGCGGGACCGCGGTGTAAGCTGGAGGCACCTGTTCGTCTCGGCCGAGGAGTGACGTGCTCAAGCGCGTACGACAGCTGCTGGTGATCGCCGCTGCGGTCGGCCTGGCGCTGGTCGCGTTCGCGTTGGCCGCGCACTCCTCGTTCTCGGTCGGGCCGGTGACGGTTGGCGCCGCGTTTCATCCCGGCGTGGGCCGCACGACGCTCGCGCTGCCACCCTTCGGCTCCGTCGATGCACGCACGCACGACGCGCCAATGCAGGTGGAGTTGCGGCTGGAAGACGTCGCTATCTCGGAGATCCAGCGCTGGGTTGCCGAGGGAGTTCCCACTGGCGACACGATCGACACGCTGCGCTCACAACTCATGTCGGGCCTCAGGCTCACATACGCGCTCGGGGTCTTCGCCGCTGCGCTCACCTGCGGACTCATGCTTCTCGCGTCTCGGATGAAGCCCAGGCGGGCGGCTCTGGTCGTCGGCACGCTCGTCTCGGCACTGGTGCTGGTCGGCGTGTGGGGAGCGCTTGCCTTCGACGAGGGCGCATTCGCGCAGCCGACGTATCGGGGAGCGCTTACCTACGCGCCGGGATTCGTATCGACGGTGCAGGAGCGTCTCATCAACGTCGGCGAGCTGCGGGATACCGTTCGTGCTGTCGCCGGCGACCTGGCGTCGTACTATGGCACGTCGCAGGTCTTCGCTTCGGGCGGGGCGATGCCGGGCACCGTTCGCGTGCTGCACATCTCGGACACGCACCTTGACCCCGTCGGCGGCGAGCTCGCCATCCAGCTTGCCGAGGCGTTCGATGTCGCCTTCGTGCTCCACACCGGGGACATCAACGTGTATGGAACCTCCTTTGAGGCTTCGGCCGCGGTCGCAGCGCTCGATGAGTCCCGGCCGCTTGTATTCGTGCCGGGCAACCATGACTCGCCGGCGGTCACCCGTGCGCTCGCCGGTCTTGAGGGTGTAACGGTGCTAGAGAACACCTCGACGGTGGTCG
>RCMX01000006.1:476889-491396 GCA_004348925.1 Actinomycetota bacterium | reverse complement strand
GGCCTGCGCGTGTTCGGGGTGCCCGATCCCGTGAGCCGCGATTTCAGTGTTGAGCCCGACAAGCAGCAGATGGATCTTCTGGCCAAGCAGGCGGCGGCCTCGCTGCGCACATCGATCGCGACTACCGGGCTCACGCCCGACATCATCGCGCTCCACAACCCGGCGATGCAGCGGCCATTTGCGGGACTGGCCCCGATCGTTGTGAGCGGTCACACACACGCGCCTTCGCTGACGTTCAAGGACGACACCTGGTGGCTCAACGCCGGGACGACCGGGGGCATCGCATTCGGCGGTGCAGGAGGCGCGCAAACGGCCTACTCGGCAGCTGTGCTCTACTACTCGAAGACCGTTCCCCACCGCCTGGTCGCCATCGACCGCATCGAAGTGAACGGGGCCACCCGAGAGACCTCGCTCAAGCGCACGACGATCGAGGCTGACACCGCACGGTAGGCCGCTTCCGGCAACCCTGCGTCATGAGCTTATCCCTGCGGTATCATTAGCGGAGGAACGCTCGCGCCGCAGGGCGCGCCGACACCGCCGCTACCGCTGGAGGAGCGATGCCGCAGCTCATCGAGCACGTGCAGCACCTTGCCGAGACGATCGGCCCGCGCCCGGCGACTACCGATGCCGAGGTCGAAGCTGCCAATTACATCGACGATGTTTTCCGCGCCCGCGGTCTTGAGGTCGAACATCAGGAGTTCGACTGCCCTCGCACGTACGCGTGGGCGTTCGTCGCATATCACGTGCTCACGCTGGGCGCTGCTGTCCTATCGCGTTGGTTCGGTTGGCCCGCGTTCTTGCTTGCGGTCGCCTCGGCGGTGCTCATGTGGTTCGACCTCGACACGCGTTGGGGACTCAGCAGCCTCATGCCGAAAGGACCGAGTCAGAACGTCATCGCCCGGCACGTCCCTAAGGCGCGACGCAACGAGCGGATCAAGCGCGTCGTCATCGTGGCGCACTACGACTCGGCGAAGTCGTCGCTGGCATTCGGCCCCGGCATGGTCAAGAACTTCGGGCTCACCTTCTCGCTCATGAAGTGGCTTACCTTCGTCACGCCGGTCGTCATCTTCATCTCGGCGCTGCCGTGGACGAAGGGATGGAAGCCGTGGAGCTGGTACGCCACGCTCGCGGTTGCCGCGTACCTGCTGGTGCCGCTGCTCATCAACGTCCATCGCGAGTTCTTCATGCACGCGGTTGACGGCGCGAACGACAACGCATCGGGCGTTGCGGCGATGCTCGGCGTCATGGAGCGCACGGTGCCCGAACCCGAGTCCGAGCCGTCGCGCTACGTTCCGGAGCCGCCCGTTCGGCGCACTCCGGAGGCTGCGATAGAAGCCGACGTCGTCCTCGATGACGCATTGCTCTCCTACACACCCATCGCGCCGGCGGCCGACGAGATCCCGCGTTCCTCGCTCGGCAGCTTCGGCGACGTCGATTGGGATGCCGAGGAGCCGCTGCGTCCGTCATCCGGCCAGTCGAGCTTCGACCTGGGCGACACGGCCGGCTGGGACGTGCTCGCCGACGAGCCCCGGCCCGCAACGCCAGCACCGGTTTCCGTTGAGCCCGAGCGTGCCGAGAAGCACGGTCTCCGCGACTGGCTTGGTCTGGGCGGCAATTTCGACGCTCGCCGGGAAGGGAAGCGGATCGGTCACTGGGAGAACTTCAGTGACGAGGACGAGGACGACGGCTTCGGCCTCAAGGGTGGAACCGCCGGAGACGCCGCATTCGAGGATCCGGAATTCGCCGCGAGCGAGGCCGCCCGTATCAGGCGCCGGGTCACGACCGGCGTAGATCGCGCCCTCACCGAGAAGGAAGTCTGGTTCGTCGCAACAGGCGCCGAGGAAGTCGGCACCTGCGGCATGCAGGCGTTCCTCAAGGAGTACGAAGAGGATCTGCGCGATGCGCTCATCATCAACCTGGACAACATCGGCGCAGGCGCGCTCCACTGGGTCACCAGCGAGGGCATGGCGCGCCGCTACCACTGCGATCGCCGCCTCGCCTCCTCGGCCAAACGCGTGGCCCGGGAAGAGGATCTGCCGGTGCGCGGCAGAGACTACCGGGGCCTGTCGACCGACGCGACGCCTGCGCTCGCCCGCGGCTTCAAGGCGATGAGCGTCATGGCATTCGACATCAACGGCCGCCTGCCGAACTGGCACTGGCGGACCGACACGACTGACAACGTGAATCCCGAGAACCTCGAGCTGGCCGCGACGTTCGTGGCGAAGCTGATTCGCGAACTCTAGCGTCGAACGACTGCGTGCTACACTCAGTCGTCGCGTGTGCCGTGCCGGGGGCGCTACATGTACGGAGGGTCGTTTGAAGCAAAGCAAACTCGCGAAGGCGTTCGCTCGCACCGCGGTCGTCTCGTGGCGTGAACATCCCACCCAGTACGATATCGAGGCCCTGCGCGGCAATATCGAGCGCGTGGGTCTCGTCATCCGCGTGCGCTGGGCGATCGTAGCCGCGCTGACCGTCTTCTCGGCGGTGGCCGCGTACGTCTACGCGCAGGAAGTACCCTTCAGGCAGTTCGTGCAGAACATGACGATCCCCGCGTTTGCACTGTGTTTTGTGCTGAGCTACAACACCTTCTACCAGATGACGTACCGCAAAGTCGGCAACGTCTCATTCCTCAACCAGGCGCAGCTCATCTTCGACATCATCGTCACCACCATGCTTGTGTACTACAGCGGTGGCGTGTACTCGTGGTTCTCCTCTATGTACCTGCTGTTCATTCTCGAAGGCGCCTTCATCCTGCCGAAGAAATGGCATGTGTGGATGCTCGTCGTGCTCTCGGCGCTGCTCTACGGATCTGTCGTCGGTGCCGAGTACCTCGGCTGGATACCGCACATCGGCATGCCATTCGTGACGAACCACCTGCAGTCGAACGCCACCTACGTGATGGTTCGCTATCTGTGGAAGATCACGATGTACAGCGGCGCCGGCACGATCGGCATCCTCATGATGCAGCGCATCCACCTTCGCGAGAAGGAACTTCGTGAGAGCTCGTTCGTTGATGAGACGACAGGACTGTTCAACCGGCCGTACTTCCATCGTGTGCTCTCCAACGAGATCGAGCGTGCCCGTCGTGGCGGTCGCGACCTCGCGATCATGATCGCCGACGTGCACAAGTTCGCCGAACTCAACCGCGTGTTCGGCCTGGATGTCGGTGACGAGATCCTGGCTGCGCTCGGCGGGGTGCTCCAGGAGGTCTCGCACGATGAGAGCCTGGATGAGGCTCATGAGCTCCACGTTGCATGCCGCGTCGGCGGCGAGGAGATGGCGATCATCGTGCCGCAATACGCGCGCTACGACGGCGAGATGGCGTCCGCTCGCGAGCGTGTGACCGCGATGGCCGAGGCGTTCCGATCACGCGTCGAGGCGATGCGCGTGCGTGGCCTGAGCGTGACTGTGAGCGTTGGCGTTGCCGTGTTCCCCGACGACGGCGATACCTTCGATACTCTTGTCGACGCTGCGGACCATGCGCTCTTCGAGGCATCGGCTGCCGGTGGCAACCGGGTCGTCAGCGCTTCGGAGTTGCTCCCGGATCATGAGAAGGAAGCGTTGTGAACGCCGCACCCAATCGACGCCATGCGCTCGTGGCGGTGGCAGCGACCATCGTGGCCCTCGGGCTCTCGGTCGCGATCCTGCTGATGCCCTGGTTCACCTACGTCGCCGTACCACCGTCGGGCGCGATGGAGTTGACCGGCCTGTCCGAAAGCGATGTGCGTGAGGTCGCCGAGCAGGTGCGGTACTTCGTCACTCACGCGGATGCTCCGTCGCTGCCGGCGACGATCCAAGATGGGCCCGGGTTCGATGAGGCGACCGTTGCGCATCTCGTCGACGTGCGGAACGTGATCATCACGGCGCGCTGGATCACGTTGCTGGCCACGATCCTTCTTGGCGTGGTAGCCGCCGAGGCGCTGTCACGCGGCGAGCTCAAGGGCGTCTCCGGCGGGCTCAGGACTGCAGGGTGGACGGCGGCAGGACTTGTCGTCTTGATGGGCATCATCGGGATGACCGATTTCGACGGTTTCTTCTCGGCGTTCCATGGCGTGTTCTTCACAGCGGGGACCTGGACGTTTCCGTACGATGCGATGATCATTCGCGTCTTCCCGCTGCGATTCTGGGCGGTCGCGGCGTCTTCCTGGGCGGTCGCGGCGCTCCTTCTGTCGGCTATGCTCGTCCTCGCGGGCGTTGTGGGTAGGAGGGTCTCACGGGACCTGCCTGTCAATTAATGTTCACAAAGTGACGAATACGTGTACACTCTGCTTCGGGGACTGCTTTTTGAACGTGGTGTTTTGCCCCCGGTTGGGGGGCTGGGGTTGTAGGATCCGTCGCGCAATGGAGGTGAGCGGTCTAGTGGCTGCCAAAGAAGGTTACTGCGTGAAGTGCAAGGAGAAGCGCGAGATCAAGGACGCGCAGGAGATCACGATGAAGAACGGCCGTCCGGCGACGCAGGGCCTGTGCCCGACGTGCGGGACCAAGATCTTCAAGATCGGCAAGTAACCAGTACTTCGCGATTACCGTACGTCGCTCGGGCACCGCTTCCCAACAGGGACGGTGCCCGTTCGCGTTCCCGTGGCAGACACGATCGCAGCACCACGATGGGCCTGCGAGATGACCCTTGACGCTGCCACGGGGCAGGAATAGTCTGCTGGAATGCTTTCATTCGGACGGAGCCCGAAGCGGTTCCGCGAACTGGGGGTCACAGGCAGTGAATATCGTCGTCGTGGGATGCGGGCGCGTCGGATCGCAGCTCGCAACGCTCCTCTCGGTCGAGGGGCATAACGTCGTCGTGATCGACCGGGACGAAGAGGCATTCCGTCGTCTCGGCAGTACGTTCAACGGCGTGACGATCAAGGGTCTCGGTTTCGACGAGGAGGTCCTCGAGGAGGCCGGCCTGCGCGAGGCGGACGCCTTTGCCGCCGTCACGAACCTCGACAACACCAACCTCATGGCCGCCGAGGTCGCGCGCAAGCTCTTCGGCGTGAAGCACGTCGTCGCGCGACTCTACAACCCGGTGCGAGAGCGTACCTACCAGCAGCTCAACCTCGACTACGTTTGCGGCACCACGCTTGTTGCCGAGACGCTCATGGAGAAGATCAAGTCGGGTCATGGGCATCACCTCAGCACGGTTGGTGACGTCGAGGTCATTGAGTTCAAGTGCTCCGAGCACGCTGACGGCAAGCGCATCCGCGATATCGAGATCGATCACGGATTCCGGATCGCGGCCGTGCTGCGCGGGGCATCGACGTTCATCCCGAAGGAAGAAACCGTCGTCAAGTCCGGTGACATCATGATCGCCGCAGTCAAAGACGAGGCCTTCGGCAAAGTCGCTCGATACATGGAGGAGTAGCCGTGTATGTCGTGGTGAACGGTGGTGGCAAGGTCGCCTCATACCTGGCCCGCACGCTGCTCGAGCGCGGTCATGCCGTGGCGCTGATCGAGAAGCGTGAGGATGTTGTCCGCAAGCTCTCATCCGAGCTCCCCGGGGGTCCGCTCATCATCCAGGGCGATGGATGCGACGCTGCGTATCAGGAGGATGCCGGCGTGTCCCGGGCGGACGTCTTCGTCGCCGCCACGGGAGACGATGACGATAACCTGGTTTCGTGTCAGCTCGCAAAGGTCGCCTTCGGTGTTCCGAGGACGGTCTCGCGCGTGAACAACCCCAAGAACGAGCGCATCTTCAATGCACTCGGCATAGAGGCGATCTCATCCACGTCCATCATCTCCCGGATGATCGAGGAGGAGGCGACGATCGGCGACATACGCACGCTCACGAGTCTGCGTCGCGGCAACATGGCTATCGTGGAAATCGAGTTGCCGACGGATCGCTGCGTGGTCTGCGGTAAGAAGGTCGCCGAGCTCAAGCTTCCGGTCGATTGCATCCTGGTCGCACTTATCCGCAGGGACGAGGTCATCACCGTGCACGGCGATACCGAACTCGATGCGGGTGACGTGGTCATCGCCTTCACCAAGACCGAGCACGAGGCCAAGCTCAAGCGGGCGCTCACGGGGGTATAGGTCGATGACACAGCACAAGCACGCCGAGCGCGGTATCACGCGGCTCGAGCGGTGGCCCCTCTATAGCGGAGGCATCCTCACCGAGACGCTCTACGTACTCGCGCTCACGGGTGCCGCGCTGCTCATGGCGGTCATTGCGATGGCGATCTGGCGATGATCCTTCGTCCGCGCAAGCAGGATCATCTGCTCATCGGAAAGTACACCGGCAAGATCGTGACCGGTGTCGGCCTGCTGATGGTCATCCCGCTTATCACGTCGATGGTCTTCCGGGAGTGGGACACTGCGGTCGACTTCGTCATCAGCATCTCGGCGTGCCTCATCTTCGGGCTAGGCACGCAGCTGGTGTGTCGCACAGAGCGCGATCTCAACTGGAGTCATGGACTTGTCGTGGCTTCGGGATCCTGGATCGTTGCGACACTGCTGGGCGCATTGCCTCAGTGGCTGTCGGGTCACGAGGGCTCGTATCTGGACGCGATGTTCGACGTCATGAGCGGGTACACGACGACGGGACTCTATCTACTGCAGGACCTCGATCACATCTCGCATGGCCTCAACATGTGGCGTCACCTGCTTACCTATGCGGGCGGCCAGGGAATCGTGGTCATCGCTCTCACCTTCCTGTTCAAGGGAACAGCGGGCGCCTACAAGGTGTACGTCGGTGAAGGCAAGGATGAGCGGCTGCTGCCGAATGTCGTGCAGACAGCGCGTGCGATCTGGCTGGTCTCGCTGACGTGGCTGGTCGTCGGTACCGCAGCGCTCTTCGTGACGGGACTGTTCCTTGGACAGGAGCCGGTGCGCGCTTTCCTACATGGTCTGTGGGTGTTCATGGGCGCATGGTCGACCGGAGGCTTTGCGCCGCAGTCGTTCAACACGTTCTGGTTCCACTCACTTACGTACGAAGTGCTGAGTGTGGTCATATTCATCGCGGGATCCCTTAACTTCGCACTGCATTGGGCGCTCTGGACCGGTAACCGCAGGGAGATCCGCCGCAACGTGGAAATCGTCAGCTTCACGGTCACGCTCATGGTGACAACGTTGATCGCGACATTCTGGCTCGCGAAGTCGGGCGTCTATCCCGATGCGATGTCGCTCTTCCGTAAGGTCTTCTACCAGCTTGCCTCGGGGCACACGACCACCGGTTTCTCCACGATCTACTCGAAGGCGTTCGTGACCCAGTGGGGACCGGTGGGGATGATCGCGACCACGATCGCTATGGCCATCGGTGCTTCGGCGTGTTCGACAGCCGGCGGTACCAAGGGCATCCGCGTCGGTATCATCACCAAGGCGTTCCTGCAGGACATCCGCAAGATGATCTCGCCCGAGTCCGCCGTCGTCCGTGCGAAGTTCCATCACATTCGCGACATCTTCCTCGAGGACGGACTCGTCCGCAGCGCGCTCATGATCACCGTCGCGTACCTGACGATGTACGTGCTAACCGCGTTCGTCGGTACGCTCTATGGCTATCCGCTGGTGACCTCGATGTTCGAGGCGGTCTCAGCAGGTTCGAACACTGGCCTGTCGTGTGGCCTGACCGACCCGTCGATGCCGGATCTGATGAAGGTTCTCTACATCTTCGTCATGTGGCTCGGCCGTCTCGAGTTCATGTCGGTGTTCGCTCTGATCGGCTACGCGTTCTCGATCGTAAGGGGCCGCGCGTGAAAAGCCGATCGATGATGCGCGTGATCACTGGCCTGCTGCTGCTCGGCGCCCTTGCGCTTGGTGGCTGCACGGAGGTCGACAATCCACAGGTCAGTCCCAACGAGCCATCGAGTGGCGGGCTCGTCGATGCGCCGAAGGAGTGGGACGGCAAGACCGTCAGCTTCACCGGCGAGGCCATCGGCGAAGCGATGGTCCGAGGCGACAAGGCGTGGGTTCACCTCAATGACGACGCGTACTACCTGAAGAACGTTGAGGAAGGCGCGCATCTCGGCGGATACAACAGCGGCATGGCGGTGTGGCTCGACGCCTCGTTTGCCCGGGAGATCCGGCTCTTCGGCGACTACAAGCACGAGGGCGACGTCGTGAAGGTCAGCGGGACGTTCAATGCTGCCTGCGCCGAGCATGGCGGCGACATGGACATCCACGCTACCTCCCTGGAGGTCCTCACAGGTGGCCGAGACGCGCAGGATCCTGTCAAGCGCGGGAAGGCCATCCTTGCGGGCATACTCGCGCTCATCGCCGGCGGGCTCTTCATCCTCAATCGCTCATGGGGCTCATGGGGGCCCGACGTGCAGCAGGGCTGACGGCAGGGTTTGCCGCCCGGGTGAAGGCTGTCCTACAATACGCCTCACGATTGCGGACGTAGCTCAGTTGGTAGAGCGAGAGCTTCCCAAGCTCTAGGTCGCGGGTTCGAGACCCGTCGTCCGCTCCAGTGAAACGACCGAAGGCCGCCTACGGGCGGCTTTCGTGCTTCCGCTTGTCGGATGCCTCGGCCGCTCGTCGCCGGGATGCTTTTCTTGGATCTTGTGTGGCGGTACGATACCGAACATCAGTTCGATACCGCTGCCCTCAACTCCCCGGCGGTTCCGCGATCGGGGGTGTGTCATGGGGCGGCGTCTTCTTTCTCTGGCATGGGTTCTGGCACTGCTGCTGGTGCTTGTTCCGGTCGGTGCTTCGGCAGGCGAAGGTCTGCATCGTCCCGTTCCGGGTGCAGTGGCGCTACGCTTCGGGGCCACCTTCTCCTCAGCCGGCAAGCAGTGTACGCATCGTGGCGTGGATATCCCGGCCGAGCCCGGCGAGACGGTGCTCGCGGCCGCCGACGGTGTCGTGACGTTCGCAGGCCAGGTTCCAGCTGACGGCGGTGGGCGCACGACGGCTGTCACCATCACGACGAAGGACGGGCTGCTCGTCTGCGTCATGCCGCTTGAGCGCTCGAGCGTTCAAAAGGGCGACCCGGTGACCGCCGGTGCCCGGGTGGGAGTCGTTGCCGGGGCCGGGGACTTCTCCTCGGACAACCCTCACGTGCACCTGAGCGTGCGCAGGGCTGGTTCATACATCGATCCGGAGCCATTGCTTGGCGAGACCGAAGCGGCGACAGAGCCCTTGAGCGTGTCGGGTGGGAGCGGTGCTGTGGCCCCCGGAGGGCGCGCGGAGTCGTCAAGCCCGCGGGCAACCGTTCGACCAGGGATGGAGGCAGAAGCCGCGTCCGGTCAACCGGCGAGCACTGCGACGCGCATCGATTCCACGCTTACGCCGGCGCAGGTCGCTGTGATTCGCGAGGCCTTCTCGGCCCAGATCGGTCGCATGCGCTCCGGCCACGGCTGGCTGAGGACGACAGGGTTCGCCGAGCCGACCCTGGCGGACCTTGCGCGGGCGGCTATGCCGCGGTCGGCTGCGATCGTGCCTGTGGGGAGTGCGGGTATCGGGCTGCTCGGCGTGGCGATGCTCGGCGGGGCGCTTGTGCGCAAGCTTCGTCCGGAACCGGAGATGGCACGTGCCGTGTGCCGGGAACTGTAGGGGGAAAGCGTGGTGTGTCAGAGCCGGGGGTTACACCGTTTGTGGACGCGGCGCGACTCTGGTACACTGCGAAAGCTTCATTTCCTGCTCTGGGCAAAAGCCTTCTTGTCCCAGGGCCGCAGTAGCCCAAGGGAGGTGAACCATTGAAGGCTTACGAACTCATGCTTGTTCTCAACCCCAGCCTCGATGACGAGGCGCGGGAGTCCGTCCTGGCGAAAACCAGGGCTGTGATCACCGCTGACGGGGGTGTTGTCGATTCCGAGGATGCCTGGGGTAAGCGTCGCCTCGCTTTCGAAATCGACAAGCAGACTGACGGCGATTACACCGTTGTCATGTTCCATGCGACCACCGCCGCCATCGCCGAGCTCGACCGCGTCCTGCACATTACCGACCCGGTCATCCGCTTTATGATCCTCCGCCGCGACGACCTTTCCTAGGGCGACGCGCGGATAAGCGGACTTAGTCGCGGCACACGCCGCACAGCGAGGTGGAGAACATGGGCATCAACAGAGTCAACATCACCGGCAACCTGACGCGTGACCCGGAGCTTCGTTCGACGAGCTCTGGCATGAACGTGCTCAAGCTCGGCGTCGCAGTCAACGATCGCCGCAAGAACCCGACCTCTGGCGAGTGGGAGGACGTCCCCAACTTCGTGGACGTCACGGTCTTCGGTGCACGCGCCGAGGCCCTCAGCCGCTTCCTCAGCAAGGGCTCGAAGGTCGCGATCGAAGGCAAACTGCGCTGGAGCCAGTGGGAGAACCCGCAGGGCGAGAAGCGTTCGAAGCTCGAGGTCGTCGCAGACGAGATCGAGTTCCTGAGCTCTCGCGAAGGCGGTTCGGGCGGCGGTAGCTACCAGCCCCCCTCGGCTCCTTCTGACAGCTCGGATATCGACGGCGAAGAGATCCCGTTCTAGGACGCACCACTACTGAGCACCGGCGGAACCCTCCCGCCGGCAGCTTGTGACACCGGCCAGATGGCCGCGAAAGGAGGTTGGACGAACGTGAGCGATTACGCCCGTAAGCCGAAGCGCAAATACTGCGCTTTCTGCAAGGACCACGCTGAGTACATCGATTACAAAGACGTGAACACGATGCGTAAGTACATGACCGACCGTGGCAAGATCAAGCCGCGCCGCGTTTCGGGCAACTGCGCACAGCACCAGCATCAGCTCTCGACCGCTATCAAGCGCGCTCGTGAGATGGCGCTCGTGCCGTACGCCGTTCCCGTAGTGAGCGGAAAGGTCGATGGCAAGCGCGGTCGCGGATAACAGCGCACCGGCTCGTCCGGTTCGTTTGCCGCTCGCCTTTGTGGCGTGCGTCTTCGGCGCGCTCGTGTCGCTGGGGATGCCGTACCTTGGCCTGCCGGTAGCTGCCGGCGCGCTCGCTTGGTTGTGGTATCGCCAGAAGCGTTCAGCGACGTTCGCTGTCGCGATCGTGTCCGGCGGACTGACGTTCCTGATCAACCCTGCCGGGCCCCTGTACGTGATCCCGTTCTTGTTGATCGCGGGGCCGCTCGTCGCGGTGCTGGTTCAGTATCGCTCGGTGGCGATCGCGCTGTTCGTAAGCACGCTGCTTATGTCATCCGTGTGGCTCGGCATGGTGGTCGGCGCGGCGTCGGCAGAAGGCGTGTCAGTCAATGGCTTCGTGGAATCGGTGGTAGAGACCGTCACGCAGCCAGCACGCGACTCCATCGTGGGCGACACGGCCGCGGCACGCGATTCACGTGAGCAGATCACGTCCATCGAGACTGCAGCTGCACGCCTGTGGCCCGCCGTTATCGTGATCATGAGCTTCTTCACGACGCTTGGGACGGTTCTGGCGGTTGCCCTGTCGGCTCGCGCAAGCGGGGTACGTGTACAGTCGCCGCCCGAGCTCGAACGGCTGGATCTGAGTCCGCATGTCGTGTGGGGGCTCATCGTTGGCGTTGCACTGCTTGCCGCCGACACGTTTCTCGGCGGATGGCGCGGCGGTGTTCTGGGCTCGGTCGGAGAGAACATGCTCCGGATCACGCAGTGGGTTCTGTTCCTGCAAGGCGTCGCAGTGTTCGCCGGCTTGTACAAGCGGGCCGGGTTCTCCCCGCTGTCGAAGGCGCTCGGGTATGTGCTTCTCGGTATCACCGAGGCATTCCTGCCGCTCGTCAGCCTCACCGGCCTGGTGGATATGTTCGTGAACGTTCGGAAGCTGCCGAGAGACGGTATCGCGCCAGTCGCGACACCCCCGACGGACGCTTCGGATGCGGATTCCGAGGAAGACCGCATCAGACGGTACTGAACGGTTCGACTGTGTGGCGCGGGTGCGTCCCACGGACTAGAGTGGTAGTTACCGCGCCGCCCGACCTCGGGTCGAGGCGGACGGCACGAACGAGGAGAGACAATGAAGGTCATCCTGCTTTCCGACGTTAAGGGTCGGGGCAACGAAGGAGATGTGATCGAGGTCGCGCACGGCTTCGCGGTCAACTTCCTGCTGCCCCGGAAGATGGCTGTGGAAGCCACGCCCGGTAACCTCAAGCAGCTCGAGGCGCGCAAGCACAACATCCGCAAGCGCGAGGGCGAGCGTCACGAGGAAGCCGAGCGGCTGTCCGCATCCATCGATGGTACGACGCTCGTCATGGAAGCCAAGGCGGGCGACACCGGCAAACTGTTCGGCTCCATCACTGCCGGTGCGGTTGCCGAGGCGCTTGCAGCGCAGCTGGGCGTGGACGTCGACCGCCGCAAGATCGGCGTGCACGGCCACATCAAGACCGTTGGCGATTTCCCTGTAGAGATCCATCTCTACATGGATGTCGTGGCTCGGATCGTCGTCCGAGTGGTTCCGGAGGGCGGCACCGCTGCCGCGCTCGAGACCGCGGCGGCTCCCGAGGCCGAAGAGGTCGTTGAGGTCGTCGAGGTCGAAACCGAGGCGGACGCCGAAGAGGCTGTCGTCGAGGTCGAAGCCGAGGTCACCGAAGAGGCTGAAGCCGAGTAATACCGCACAGGCACCGCGCGGGCGCCCCAGACGGGGGCGCCTTGCGCATCGCCTGGCATGACAGGGGTACGAATGGCATCGAGCGGCTCGAGTCTGGCGGATCGCGTACCGCCTCACAATCTCGAAGCCGAGCAGTCTCTGCTCGGTTCGATGTTCTTGTCCTCGGAGGCTGTCGAGACATGTCTTGATGCAGTCAGCGAGGACGATTTCTCGCGCTCGGCCCACTCCAAGATCTTCTCCGCCATCAAGTACCTCTACGGCCGAGGCGAGCCCGTCGACCAGATCACCGTCGCCGATCGCCTGCTCGCCACCGGCGATCTTGATGCTGCGGGCGGCAAGCCGTACCTGCTGGACATCACCGGCATGGTCCCCACGGCCGCCAACGCCGCGTTCTACGCCGAGATCGTGAAGCGCACATCGCTTCTGCGTCAGCTCATCGAGGCCGGCACCGGCATCGTCGCGATCGGCTACGAGAATCCGGACGACATCGACGCGGTTATCGAGCAGGCCGAGAAGCGCATCTTCGATGTCACCAACAAGCGCGTCTCAAGCAACTTCCGCGGGATCGACGAGCTGATGAAGACCGGCTTCGAGCAGATCGAGAAGCTCTACGACCGCAAAGAACACATCACCGGTGTGCCCACGGGCTTCCCCGATCTCGACAAGATCCTCGCCGGTCTTCACGCCGGCGACCTCATCATCCTCGCTGCACGCCCCTCGGTGGGCAAGACCGCCTTCGCGCTCAACATCGCGGTCAACGCGGCGAAAGAGGGGTACCCCACGGCCGTCTTCTCGCTCGAGATGTCGAGCGAGCAGCTCGTGCAGCGCATTCTGTGCGCCGAGGCGCGGATTGACTCGCAACGTCTGCGCACCGGCTACCTCAACGACAGCGACTGGCCGGCCATCATGCAGGCGATGGGACGCCTTGGTGCCGCGCCGCTCTGGGTCGACGACACGCCCGCTATCTCCATCCTCGAAGTCCGTGCCAAGGCGCGCCGGCTCTTCCGCGACAAGCCGCAAGGGCTCATCATCGTCGACTACCTGCAGCTCATGCAGCCGCAGAATCGGCGTTCCGAGAACCGTCAGGTGGAAATCGCCGAGATCAGCCGAGGACTCAAGATCCTCTCGAAGGAACTAGGTGTGCCGATCCTCGCGCTCTCACAGCTCTCGCGCGCGGTCGAGCAGCGCACGAGCAAGCGGCCGATGCTCTCGGATCTCCGCGAATCCGGTGCCATCGAGCAGGACGCCGACGTTGTCATGTTCATCCACCGTGACACGATCGGGAGCGGCGGCGGAGGTCACGACGACTTCGGCAGCGACGACGAGAAGCGCGACGGCATGCCCGGTAAGGGCGAGGCCGAGATCATCGTGGCCAAGCACCGCAACGGTCCGGTCGACAGCTGCTTCGTCGCGTACCTCGACCGCTACACCAAGTTCGCGCCGCTCGCCAAGAACGTGCCGTAGACACCTCCCGGCGGACTACGGCTTCAGCAGCTTCTCGAACTCGCCCGGGCTCCAGCCCACCATCGCGCGTTCACCGACCTGTATGACGGGCACACCATACTGCCCTGTCATCGCCACCATGCGCTTCAGGCCAGCGCGATCCTTCGCCACGTCCACGTCCGTGAACTTCACGCCGTTTTCCGCGAAGTACCTCTTCGCGTACGTGCAGTACGGTCAAGTGGCGGTCGTGAAGATCGTGACACGCTTCTGCTCGGTCATGAGGCACCTCCGTCGCTTCCTATGCACACTACCTGCCCGTGCTGAACGCCGGGCTAACCGCCTCCGGAGGCGACAGCCGGCGCTCATCGTGGTATGAACCTGACGTGCGATTCCGAGGAAGGGACATCAATGACCGAGCAGCGTTACGACGTCGTGATCGTCGGTGCCGGGCCGGCGGGCATCTTCGCAGCGATCGAACTCGTCAGGTCCGGTCGCGTGAAGAAGATCCTCGTCGCCGAGCGAGGCAAGCCGATCGCGAAGCGGAAGTGCCCTGCCCGGCAGACGCACTGCATCGGGTGCGAGACGTGCGCGATCATGACCGGTTGGGGCGGAGCGGGGGCC
>RCMX01000006.1:355929-476844 GCA_004348925.1 Actinomycetota bacterium | reverse complement strand
CTGGGCGACTACATCGGCACCGAGAGCCTGGAGCGTGTGATCGACGACGCGGACAAGCTCTGGCTCGAGTTCGGCGCCACCACCGAGGTGCACTCGCCGGATGCCGAGACCGCCGCGCGCCTTTCGCGCGAAGCGACGCTTGCCGAGATGCGCCTCATCCCGATGCGCATCCGCCACATCGGCACCGACCGCTCACCCGCCGTGCTCCAGGCGATGCACGACTACCTTGCCGAGCAGGGCGTGGACGTGCGGCTCTCCTCGGGGGTCGCGCGCATCATCGCCGACAGCGGCCACGTGGAGGGCATCGAATTCTCCGACGGCACCCGGGTGCTGGCACGCGCGGTCATCGCAGCGCCGGGACGCGACGGCGCCGACTGGCTCACCGAGCAGGCGCACGCGCTTGGCATCGGGCTCGTCAACAATGCGGTCGACATCGGTGTGCGTGTCGAGGTCCCGGCACCGGTGATGGAGCCGCTCACCAGGGAGCTCTACGAGGCCAAGCTCATCTACTACTCCAAGCAGTTCGGCGACCAGGTCCGCACGTTCTGCATGAACCCGTACGGCGAGGTCACCACCGAGAGCTACGGCGACATCGTCACCGTGAACGGCCACTCCTTCGCCGAGGAGAGGACCGCGAACACCAACTTCGCCGTGCTCGTGAGCCAGAGCTTCACGCAGCCGTTCCACGAGCCGATCACCTACGGCCGCTCCATCGCCGGTCTCGCGAATCTGCTCGGCGAAGGCATCATCGTGCAACGCCTCGGCGACCTTCGCCTTGGCCGGCGTTCGACCGCGAAGCGCATCGCCGAGTCGGTCGTTGTCCCCACGATGCCGCAAGCGACTCCGGGTGACCTCAGCTTCGTGCTGCCGTACCGCCACCTCGCTGACATCCTCGAGTTCATCGACGCCCTCGATGAACTCGCACCCGGCATCGCCGGGGACGGCACGCTGCTCTACGGCGTGGAGGTGAAGTTCTACTCCTCGCGCGTGGAGCTCGACGAGCACCTGCAGAGCCAGGTTGCCGGCCTCTACGCGATCGGCGACGGCGCCGGCGTGACGCGCGGCCTCATCCAGGCGAGCGCAAGCGGACTCGTCGCGGCGCGCGCGGTGCTGGCGGGTGGCGTGGGGTAGGGAACCGCTCGGCGTATCGGCTCTCGCACCGGGTGGGTGCTTCACGGTATCTTGTAGTGCATAGGAAACCTGCGCTTCTGTATCGCCATGTCTTGAGAAGGAGTTCGGCATGATCAAGGTCGCTGTATGGGGTACCGGCATGATGGGCCAGGGGCTGCTCGGCTACATCCTGGACCGCCCGAAGGACATCGAACTCGTCGGCGTGATCGATCGGCACCCCGAGAAGCACGGTCGCACGGTTGGCGAGGTCACCGGTCGGGAGTGCGAGATCCCCGTGACCGCTGACTCGGCCGCAGTGCTCGCGCTCAAGCCCGACGTGGTGTGCATCCTCACGGCGAGCAACCTGCATCAGATCACCGATCAGGTCGAGGCCGCCGTAAAGGCCGAGGCCGACGTCATCTGCATCGCCGAGACGCTCGCGTATCCGTGGGCGACCGACCCCGCATGGGCCGAGCGGATCGACGCCCTTGCCCGCGAGCACGGCGTCAGCGTGCTTGGTACCGGCGTGAACCCCGGCTTCGTGCTCGACGCGCTGCCGATTCTGCTCTCCTCGGCGTGCCTGCACATCGAGCGCATCGAAGCCGCGCGCATCAACGACCTCTCGCCGTTCGGGCCCACCGTCATGGAGAGCCAGGGCGTGGGCACCACCGTCGAGCAGTTCGAGGCGGGTATCGCGGACGGCTCGATCGTGGGGCATATCGGCTTCCAGGAGTCGGTCGGCCTCATCGCCTACGCGCTTGGCTGGGAGATCGACGAGGTCGTTGAGACTCGCGAGCCGATCGTTTCCACCGTGGAGCGCTCGACGCCGCACGTGCACGTTGCTCCCGGCAACGTTGCCGGCTGCCGCCACATCGCCCGCGCCTACAGCAAGGGCGTGCTCAAGATCGAGCTCGTGCACCCTCAGCAGATCCACCCGGAGCTAGAGGGCGTGGAGACCGGCGACTACATCACCATCGTCGGAGAGCCGAACATCAGCTTCCACGATGGTCCCGAGATCCCGGGCGGCAAGGGAACGTACGCAAGCACCGGCAACTACATCCCGCTCATCGGCGCGGCGCCTGCCGGGATCGTGACCGTCGTCGACCTGCCGATCCCCCGCTTCTGGGCCCCGACCGTCTAGGAGATTCGCATCATGGCTGACATCATGCGCTGCAATGCTGGCGACTGGGTGGAGGTCGAGCGCGTCTTGCTCGAGCCCGCCGATCGCTCGACCAATCTGCCCGAGGAGACCGCCGCGCAGCCGCTGCGCATGTGGGTGAAGGGATTTGCCCGCTCGGCAGCTGCCGTGGGCGACGAGGTCGCCGTCGAAACGATGACCGGTCGCGCGGTGACCGGCACGCTCACCGACGTGAACCCCGGCTACCTGCACACCTTCGGACGCCCGACGCCCGAGCTCACGCACGTGGGGCGCGACCTGCGTGACCGTGTGGCCGCGTATCGCGCAAAGGCGGGTGAGTAGCATGGCGGGCAAGACCGAGGCGATTCTCGCGCGCAAGGGCGAGATCATGAAGCGGGCGCTCGGCATGGACTACTCGCAGTTCGAGCAGAGCCCGATCGCCTTCGATTACGAGGGCATGATGGCCGCGCATGGCTACTCCATCGACGACATCACCGCCATTCAGCGCGCCGGCGGCGTGGGGCGTACACCGCTCCTCGAGCTACGCAACCTCACCGACCTTGTGCGCTCCTACAGCGAGCCCGGCCACGGCGCGCGCATCTTTGTGAAGGATGAAGCCGCCAACATGGCCGGATCCTTCAAGGACCGCCGCGCGAGCGTGAGCATCCATGTCGCCAGGGAGAAGGGGTACGCGGGCGTCATCGCCGCCACGAGCGGCAACTACGGCGCCGCGGTCTCCAGCCAGGCGGCGCGCGCGGGCCTCAACTGCATCATCGTGCAGGAGGCGTTCGATTCCCGGCACGTGGGCCAGCCCGAGATCATCGAGAAGTCCCGCATCTGCGAGGCGTTCGGCGCGGAAGTCATCCAGCTCACCGTAGGCCCCGAGCTCTTCAGCCACATGCTCGAACTCCTTGACGAGACCGGCTATCTGGCCGCCAGTCTCTACTCGGCGTTTGGCGTCTCGGGCATCGAGACGCTCGGCTACGAGCTTGCCGAGGAGATGACCGCCGTCACGGGCGCGCCTCCCACGCACGTGGTCGTCACGCACGCGGGCGGCGGCAACACCACCGGCACCGCGCGTGGCCTCAAGCGCGCCGGCGCGACAACCGAGATCGTGAGCGCGAGCGTCGACCTTTCGGGGCTGCATATGGCCAGCGACTCGGACTTCAACCGCAAGAGCTTCACGACCGGTCACACGGGCTTCGGCGTGCCATTCGCGACGTGGCCCGACCGCGCCGACGTGCCACGTAACGCTGCCCGCGCGCTGCGCTACATGGACCGCTACCTCACCGTCTCCCAGGGCGAGGTCTTCTACGTCACGGAGGCGATGGCCAAGCTCGAAGGCCTCGAGCGCGGTCCGTCCGGCAACACCGCGATGGCGGCTGCAATGTCGCTCGCTCGCGACTTGCCGAGGGATGCCACCGTCGTGGTGCAGGAGACCGAGTACACGGGCGCCGGCAAGCACCACTGGGCGCAGCTCAACTTCGCACGTGAGAACGGTGTGGAGGTCCGCGCGGGCGATCCGGCCGAGAACGTTCCGGGCAAGAGCATCATCATCCCCGAGCGCCCCGAGCAGATCCGCGCGAAGGACTTCGACCTGGCCAAGATGCGCCGCAGCTACGTGCGCAACGCGCTCTCGCATGCGCCCGAGGGCTACGTGCCCACCGACGCAGACATCGCGTTCCTCGCCGAGGACACCAACAGCGATACCGCCACTGTCGAGGAGACGATCGCAGGACTCAAGGCGACGTAGGCCGCGCAGCGCGCATTCTCGGCTTTCAGTCAGCGCCGTCGGAGTTCCCGGCGGCGCTGCCGCATACCGCACACGGCCGCAGGCCCGCCGGGCGCTCGAGCGCGCTTGCCTCCAGCAGCGCGTCGTCGGTAAAGATCTCGCGCGTCGGTCCGTCGGCGACGACGCGTCCTTCGTGCAGCACGATCGTCCGCTCGCACAGGTCGAGCGCCAGATCGAGGTCATGTGTCGCGATGATCTTCGTGTGCTCGAACGTGCCGAGCAGTTCGATGAGTCGTCGGCGCGCGCGCGGGTCGAGGTTTGAGCTCGGCTCGTCCATCACGAGGATCGCCGGGTTCATCGCCAGCACCGTCGCGATCGACACCGCGCGTTTCTCGCCACCCGAAAGCCGGTACGGCGGTCGGTCGGCAAGCTTGAGCGCGCCCACACGGTCAAGCGCGTCGTGGGCACGCCGCAGCACGTCGACTTCAGGGAGCCCGAGGTTTGCGGGCCCGAACGACACATCCTCCATCACCGTCGGCATGAAGAGCTGGTCGTCGGGGTCCTGGAATACCATCCCCACTGTCTTGCGGATATCAGGAAGCGTCCCCTTCGTCACCGGCGTGCCGCCGATCCCCACGGTGCCCGAGGTGGGCGAGAGCAGCCCGTTCAGGTGCATCAAGAGCGTCGACTTCCCCGCGCCGTTCGCGCCCACAAGCGCGATCGACTCCCCGTGACCGACGTGGAACGAGACGCCGTCAAGCGCGCACGTCCCGTCCGGATAATCGAAGGCGAGGGACTCGACATCGATCGTGTGGTGACTCATGATCCCAACCTCATAACGAGACTCCCGAGCAGTTGAGGGACGTTGACCAGCCTGAACGCTACGAATGCCGCCGACCAGCCGAGGACGAACAGCGCGTCACCCGCCGAGAACGACAGGCACCGAGGCGAGCGCACGTGCCCATCGAAGCCGCGGCCGAGCATCGCGGCATAGATCCGCTCGGCGCGGGCGAAGGTGCGCAGCAGGAGCTGCCCGAGCATCTGCACGTAGACGCGCATGCCCATGCCGCGACGGCCGAACGAGCGCAGCGTCCGCGCGCGCGTCATGCGCATGGCCTCCTCGGCCAACACGAAGATGTAGCGGTAGAGGAGCAGCAGCTGCGTTGCGAGCACTTCGGGCATCCCGAGGCGTTCCAGCGCGAGCACGACGTCGTTGAAGCGCGTGGTGGCGATGAGCACGAGCGCCGCGCTCACCGTAAGCACGAACCGCACGAGTATCGACGCGTACGAGACCCAGCCGCCGGAGATGGCGAGTCCGGCGATGCGCGCCACGATCTCGCGGTCGAGGAGCGGGTTGAAGATGCCCACGAACACCGCGAAGGGCGCCGCGATGAGCAATCGCTTGCCGATGAGTTCAAGCGTGATGCCCCCTTCGGACGCGAGCACGATGGGGAAGAGCGCGAACGGGAGCAGTGGAATCACGCTGTACCTGCCGAACGACACCACGCATACGATGAACACGAGCGTCGTCACGACCTTGGCACGGGGATCCAGCCGATGCACCGGCGTGTCGGCGCCGGCCGCCTGGTCGAGGCGTCCGAGCTCGTAGAGTCCCTGCTCGAGTGTGCTCATCCCGGGAGGCTAGACGAGGCCCGCGCCGGTCGTGCTCGCCACGAACTTGCCGTGCTTCACACCTTTGGTGCCGATAAGCTCGTCGGCGATACGCTTGATCTCGCGACCGGGACCGCGAAGCACCACGACCTCGAGGCAGTGGTGCGCGTCCATGTGGATGTGGAGCGTGGAGACGATGACCTCATGGTGCGAGTGCTGGTGCTCGGTGAGCTTGTCGCCGAGGTCGCTCGAATGGTGGTCGTACACGAGGGTGACGGTGCCGACGGCCTCGTCGTCGCCGATACTCCACTGTTCTTCGACGAGCGCATTGCGGATGAGGTCGCGGACCGCTTCCGAGCGGTTCACGTATCCCTTCTCGGCGATGAGCGCGTCGAACCTCTCGAGCAGGCGCTCGTCGGCGGAGATGCCGAATCTGACGACCTCTGGCATGCGATGACTCCTTCGTGCTCGACTCGTGCTACCCGCGCTGCGTCCGAATCGCACGCGCGACACACAACCGGACCACTGTGTGCGAATTGCGACGCTAGGCTTGACGTGCAGTTTTGCGCGCTCTACGGTCTAGTGGCAGAGTAGCACGATTCTAGAAGGCGTAGCACGTTCGGAACACGACCGGACGCCTATCGTCCGAAGACACAGGGGGTTTGTACGATGCACATGGCGGATGCACTCGTATCGCCGGCGGTCGGTGGGACGATGACTGTGGTGACGGGTGCGATCGCGGTCTACTGCGCGAAGAAGGTCAAAGCGGACCTGGATCAGAGCAAGGTGCCGCTCATGGGCGTGCTCGGCGCATTCATCTTCGCCGCTCAGATGGTCAACTTCTCGATTCCTGGAACCGGTTCGAGCGGTCACCTCGGCGGTGGGATGATCCTCGCGATCCTCCTCGGGCCGTACGCCGCTTTCCTCGTGATGGCCTCGGTGCTCGGGGTGCAGGCGCTCTTCTTCGCAGACGGTGGCCTGCTGGCCCTGGGAGCGAACGTCTTCAATCTCGGCTTCTTTCCGGCGTTCATCGCGTACCCGCTCATCTACCGACGGATCGTCGGGAGGGACCCCGCACGCAACAAGCTCGTGGTCGGCGCGATTTCGGCCGCGGTTGTCGGACTCCTCCTCGGGGCGCTGGGTGTCGTATTCGAGACGACGGCATCGGGAATCAGTGCGCTTCCATTCGCGGCGTTCACCGGCGTGATGCTTCCGATACATCTTGCGATCGGCATCGTCGAGGGCCTTGTGACCGCCGGGGTGGTGCTCTTCGTGAAGGGCGCGCGACCCGAACTGCTCGAGCGGGTCTCGGCACGCAAGCCGCTGGCCGGGCTCGACTTGAAGCCGATCCTTGTCGGACTGCTGATAGCGACGATCGTGGCGGGTGGCGCGCTCTCGTGGTTCGCGTCGTCGAATCCGGATGGGCTTGAGTGGTCCATCGGCAACGTGACCGGCGCCGGAGAGCTGGCGGGGCCGACCGACGGCACACACGGCGCGGCGGCCTCCGTACAGGAGAAGACGGCGCTCCTCCCCGGCTACGGCTTCAAGGATGCGCCCGAATCCAGGGCGAACGCCGGAACGAGCGTGTCCGGCATCGTCGGCGGCGCGCTCACGCTTGGCCTTACGGGGCTCATCGGTTTCGCGCTCAAGAGGCGGAGAGGCGCTCGTTCGGCGGCGTAGCACGCGGAATTGTATCCCTGCCCTCTCGCAGTCGCCCCGTCTCGGCGGTATGCTTGCATCATCACGGTGCAGTTCTGCATATCCCCATGCGAGAGGAGCCTGTAGTGGCACGCGAAGACACCTTCCGAGAGGCGCGAAAGCATCTTGAGGGACTCTCGGACGAGGCGCTCGAAGCGCGCTTCTGGAGCCTGGCGCAGCAGTGTGTGGATCCGCTCGTGGAGCTGGCACGCACGCACACCTCGCCATCAATCGAGCGCAGCGTCCTCATGCGCATGGGCGTGGACTCTCGCACGTCTATGGCGGTCGTCTCCGAGTGCGAGACCCGCGGGTTCCTCGGCCACGGTGCCGGACACGCCGTCTACCTTTGCATGCAGGCGTGGAGCTGCGACGCTCCTGCCGCTGCCGCTCGCCTCGCCGCTGGCGAGGGCTGGGACCTTGTGGCCGAGAAGTTCGGAGGTGCGCGATGAGCGATCGCCTGCCGCCGCTCGACCCGTGCGTGAAGATGGACATCCAGTCGCTCCTCGACGGGCTGGAGCAGTACCGCCCGCGCCGTCACGGCTGGACGTGGCGCACGGCCGTTCCCGGCCAGAAGATGTACGAGTTCACGTACCACGAGACCTCCGAGCCGCTCAAGCAGAGCGTTCCGCTGCCGGCCGCGCACTACTTCGACAACATCGACCCGCAGCCGGACTGCGTCGTGACGACCGAGATCGCCTCGGGCAGGCCCGAAGACGACATCCGCCGCATGCGCATGGCTGCGTGGCACGGCGCCGACCACATCATGGTGATCCGCACCGCCGGCCAGAGCCACATCGATGGGCTGCTGGAAGGCACGCCCGAGGGCGTCGGCGGCATCGCCGTTACCCGCAAGCAGTGCCGTCTCACGCGTCGCGCGCTCGACCTCATCGAGGACGAGGTCGGCCGACCCATCAACTACCACAGCTACGTGAGCGGTGTCGCCGGTCCCGAGATCGCCGTGATGTTCGCCGAGGAAGGCGTGAACGGCGCGCACCAGGACCCGCAGTACAACGTCCTCTACCGCAACATCAACATGTACCGCAGCTTCGTTGACGCGGCCGTCGCCAAGCACGTGATGGCCGCCGCCGGCATCCTGCAGATCGACGGCGCCCACAACGCGAACGCCACCGCTGTCCGCGCGTGGAAGGTCATGCCCGAGCTGCTCGTGCAGCACGCCATCAACTGCGCGTACAGTCGCTCGGTAGGCATGCCCGCCGAGCAGATCGCGCTCTCGACGGTGCCGCCGGACGCACCGCCCGCACCGTGCATGCGGATGGACCTGCCGTACGCGATCGCGCTTCGCGACCTCTTCGGCGAGTACAAGATGCGCGCCCAGCAGAACACCCGCTATATGGAGGCCGATGGCCGGGAAGCCACCGTCTCCCACGTGCTCAACCTCATGATCTCCCGGCTTACCTCGGCGGACATCCAGAGCACGATCACGCCCGATGAGGGCCGCAACGTGCCGTGGCACTACAACAACGTCGCGGCGATCAACACGGCGAAGCAGTCGCTTGTGGGCATGGACGGGCTGCGCGAAGTCGTGAGAATCGACCGCGAGAACCCCGAGCTCAAGGATAGAGTCCGCGAGCTCAAGGAGCGTGCGGTGCTCTTCCTGGAAGCGATGATCGCCGACGGCGGCTACTTCGCAGGCGTGGAGGACGCGTACTTCGTCGACTCCGGCGAGTATCCCGAGACGCATGACGACGGTATCGCTCGTGATTCGCAGGGCGGTGTGGCCGAGGGGACGATCGTGCCGCGCGCCGATGACTACATGGCGCCGGTCTGCCACCACTTCGGCGAGAACCACCTGCCCGAGGGATTCCGTGGCCGCGCATTCGGCGAGGCTGCGCCGTGCGATCTCATCGGCGGCTGTACGCTGTGCGACGACTCAAAGGTGCCGTTCGTCGACGAGCTCGATCCCGAGGACAACATGAACGCCCGGCTCGCCGCAACCGCCGAGATGCGCGAGCGCGGCCTCATCAAGCCGGAGGTCGAGTGGGCTGGCGACGGCATCGTGGCGGTCACGATGTTCCTGCCGGTTTCGGATCGCATCGCCGAGGCGGCGGCGCTCGAGATCGGCCGCTCGATGAACCTCTCGGACTGCGAGGTCATCAACAGGCAGGTCATGCACCCGGCCGAAGGCACGCTCATCGAGCTCAAGGGCCGCCTGGACGTGACGATCGACCCGGCGACGCTCGTGATCCCGGATCTGCCCGAAGTCCTCACCGACGAGGAGATCCGCGACTTCGTGCACGAGCGGGGCCTGAAGGCCGTCGCTGCGACCGTGGGCGAGGACGAACACTCGGTCGGCATGCGCGAGATCATCGACATCAAGCACGGCGGGCTCGAGAAGTGGGGCTTCGGCGTGACGTACCTCGGCACGAGCGTCCCGGTCGAGAAGGTCCTCGACGCTGCAATCGAGCACGCCGCGAGCATCGTTCTCATCTCGACGATCATCACACACGGCGACATGCACCGGCGCAACATGGAGAAGCTCGCCGATCTTGCTGCCGAGAAGGGCGTGCGCGACAAGCTCATCCTCATCGCGGGAGGTACGCAGGTGACCGACGAGCTCGCGTGCAGCTGGGGTATGGACGCCGGGTTCGGCCGCAAGACACACGGCATCGATGTTGCCAGTTTCGTCGTGAAGACGATGCGTGAGCGGGGGATGTAGCGGGAAAAGCTTGTGTCCGGCCGGTTCTTGTCTCACAGCTTAACATCGCGTAATCTGACGCTGAATTCGGCGGATGGCGCCGTGCCCCGGCTCAAGGAAGCAAAGCCTATGCGGCGTCTCATCGCGCACATCTGCACCGTGTCAGCTCTCGTGGCATGTCTGCTCTTCATCGCCGTGCCGCACTGGCGTACTGGGAGCCCAGTGCAGCGCCGGCGACCACGGGCTCCTGTAGTTGTCACGGGTCAGATGTTCCGAATTCCTCTGACCTGACCGTTCGTTTGACCTGCCAACACTGTCACGGTTACACGTCTGATCAGTTCCCGCTTGCCTCTCGGGATTCGGTCGATGTCCAGCGCGGGCCGCATGGGTACTACTCGGCCACCACCCGGAAGTGCGAGTCGTGCCATACGCTCCACGATGCCCCCGAGGCGGGCCTTCTGCCGGCCAGCAGCGTCGTTGACACATGCTGGGTGTGTCACGACGGGACCGGTGGCTACGGCGTGTACGGGACTATCAAGGCGCGTGGCGCCGGCGACCCGGCGACGGATCTCTCCCTGGGGAGCCACCGCATCCAGGCGACAGCCGTGGTTCCAGGCGGAGACGCAGAGAGCGGCGGTTCAAGCACGCGGGTGTTCAGTGGACCTGCCGACACGCTCATCTGTTCGGATTGTCATAGCGTCCACGGGCAGAACCTTGTGGCGGGCTTCATGGGCGAGCGCAGACGAACGCGATCGTACGAGCGTCAGGATCGCCCGACCGCCAAACTCCTGCGCCGCTTGCCCCGTACGCTGCCGAGCAGCGTGACAACGCTTGTTGCCGAGTACGGATCGGACTGGTGCGCTTCCTGTCACGAAGGCCGCGTATCAGGCATGACCGCGCTCAACCACCCGGTTGATTCTCTGGCTACGACCACGTCGCCGTTCTTCTTCCGCCGTCTCGCAGGCGGCAGGACGCTTGCGTACGGTGGGTCGCTGACGCCGCCCCAGACATCGCGGCACACGCGCTCGGACCGGTACGATTTCGGCCTCGGCAACTACGACTTCCTGATGACGTTCCCGCGCAACGTGGGTCAGGGGTCCCATGCGCCAATCTGCCAGCAGTGCCATGAGGACGCACGCAAGGTCGGGAGCTTGAGCGCCGACGGTCTCAGCGCGATAGCGTCGCCAACGGTGCTTGCCGCAGCGGATGGCATGTCAGCCGGTGACAATCCCCGGTTCCAGAACTTCCCTCACGAGACACAGAACAACTACCTGCTTGTTGAGAGCAACGACGATCTCTGCCTCAACTGCCATCCTTCCCAGCAGCTGCCGTAGGATCGCTGCGCCGCCCTGTGGCGGAACCTGAGAAGAGGGGACACCATGGCTCACTGCACGCAATGCGGGTCGACGATCGCGGACGATGCTGCCTTCTGCGCCTCTTGCGGGGCGGCGAGCGTGACGGTCGTGGCGTCGCAAACGCCCGCGTCGGCACCGGCACGTCCTGGAGGCAAGGCGCCGCTGCTGGTTGCGATCGCGGTGCTTGTGGTGGTGCTGCTGGCCGGCGGTGGCTGGTTCCTCAAGGGCTACCTCGATGACCGGGCGACCGAGAAGCGGGCACGTGCGCAGGCAGAGGTCGCCGCGGACTTCGTCGAGGGCGCGTTTATTTCCTATGACTCCCGGCTTGTGGCGAAGTCTGTGTCGCGCGACTATGCGGACAGGGTCGATGAAGTGGTCGAGGGAAGCGAGGATGACGGCGCCAAGGTTAACCGCAAGTGGGACGGCGACGTGCTCGTACTGTCGGTCAGGGATGCTGACAACCCCTACGAGGTGCTGATCGAAGCTGACGGTGACAAAGAGAGCGCCGAGGTGACCCTCGATGTCTCGGGCGAGGGGGAGACCGATCAGTCGCTCTTCATGACCGTCGAGCTGGATGGCAGCCGCTGGATCGTGGTCGAGTTCAACGGATCCTCGATTGCGTCGATGTTCGGCGACGAGGAGTCCTCGGACGGTTCTTCCTCTGGCGATTCGGAGGAGCGTTCGTGCCAGGCGAACCAGCGCACCATCGAGGGTGCGGTCCAGCAATACCTGGCGGCGGACGAGTACAACTCGATCGACGACATCAGCGGCGCTCTGGACAGCTCGAACTACCTGATCAGCGACTACATCAAAGACGTGCCGCACTGCCCCTCAGACGAGACGCCGACCTACTACATCTACGACGATGGAACCACCGACTGCGCCGCGGGCGTTCACGACCACTTCTAGGCGCGGTCGCCGTTCATCGGACATCGTTCAAGCCCTGACCACCCTAGCCCGATGGAAGAATCAGTAACCGACGGTCTACGGGGGTGCTTCCGGTGGGGGGACGTTCTGCTCTTTCGCGCTTAACGAGCGTAATGCTGGTCTTGGCGATGGTCGTTGCGTTCCAGCCGCTGTCGCCTGCAAAGGCCGAGACCAAGCCGCTTGATCTTGCACCCACCATGGTTCCGCGAGCATGTCGCCGCAGAGCACGCGGGTGGCTGGCCGAGACCGGTTCGACACCAACGTCGGGCTGTCGCAAGAGGGCTGGGAGACATCTGAGTACGTCGTCGTAGCGAGTGGCCGTACCTGGCCAGACGCGCTTGTGGGAACCGTTCTGGCGGCAGCGCTCGATGCGCCGGTTCTGCTCTCGGAGCCGTCCGGCGTGCCTGCGGTTGTGGCGGCCGAGGTGAAACGTCTTGGAGCGACGCACGCCATCATTCTCGGCGGAGAAGCAGCGCTTTCGCCTGCTATCGAAACCGACCTCGAGGCCGCGGGCGTGGCGGCGGCCAACATCGAGCGCATCGCTGGCGCTGACAGGTACGAGACCTCGGCGCTTGTGGCTTACCGAGTCGTTGAGTTGTCCGGCCAGCCGGGTTGGGCGGTCGTCGCCACCGGCGAGAACTACCCTGACGCGCTTGCTGCGTCGCCGTGGGCGGGCGCGCTCGGCGCACCGATCATGCTCACGCGCTCCAAGAGCGTGCCGGCTCCGACCAAGACGGCGATTGCGGCTGTCGATCCCACCGCCGTTCTGGTGCTCGGCAGCGAACGTGCCATTCCGAAAGACGTTGTCGACCAGCTGCCACCGTCGTGGCGTGTCGGCGGAGCGGATCGGTACGAGACTGCCCGACTGATGGCCGAGTTCGCCTCGGACCATGACTTCGACTTCGACAACGTGTACGTGACGAAAGGAACGGACTGGCCCGACGCGCTTGGAGCGGGCGCGCTGGCCGCAAAGACCCGTGGTCTCATCATGCTCACGCCGCCCGACCGCCCCGACAACGACACCCTGGGCTTCTTCAACGGGCACTGCTCCAGCATCGAGCAACTTCGTTTCGTGGGTGGGTACGCGGCCATATCCTCGGATGTCGCGTATCAAATCCTTCAGGCATCCGAGACGCGCATGGACACGGACGCCGTCGTTCTCATCGCGGGCGATCTGCTCGGTTCGTTCCGGTCGGCGACACCCGACTCGGTCACCTTCTCGGATAGTGTGATCGCGCTCGCTCGCGTTCAGGTCGGCAAGATCCTCATTCTCAACAGCGCGCCTGTCGTCGATCCCGAGCAGCCGCTCACACACGGGTTCGTGCGCCGGGTGCTCGGCGTTACCGTTGAGGGAGCAACCGTCATCGCACAGACCGAAGACGCTGCCATCACCGATTTTCTCGAGAAGGGCTCGGTCGACATCAACATCGACCCGATCCAACCGCACGACATCGCGAACCAGGCATTGATAGCGACGCAGATCGGAGAGGCACACGCTGCCGGTCGGCCGGTCGAGGTCGCATCGAGCATCAAGCCAGCAGCGGTATTCACCCATCACTTCGAGGACGCAAGGAACCTGTGGCACAACGAGGCCAAGACAGCGTCGCTCGACTCGACACTGACGGTCGACCTGACGGTGGTCGCAGACCTGCAGATGGCGATCAGCGGCTGGTCGGTCCAGACGGTCAGCATGCTGTTGTTCGCCAACGAAAGCATCAGCGCTGAGCTCGGCTTCGCGTGGGCCGATGAGCTGACGCCACAAGAGTTCGCACTTGCCGAGATACCGCTCGGCTTCTTTGGACTCGATATCGGCCCGATCAACCTCAGCGTCGGCGTCCAGGCAAAGCCGGTCGTGGGCTACGAGCAAGTCACTGGAGAGTTCGACTGTCAGTTCAAGCTCACTCAGTACTTCGCTGCAGGCATGCGTATGATCTACATCAAGGGCCAGGGGACGAGGGTCATCCATGAATCCAAGTCGGGCTTTGACACCACATTCGATGCTCACGGCAAGGCGACAGCCAGGCCCTATGTGGGAGTCAAGATCGAGGTTGAGATCTGCGGGAGCGACGCGAACACCATCTACATGATGCCCGACGCATATCTCTGGGCGCAGGCCGAAGGCGAGTTCCATGCCTGGGACAACTTCGAGCACACATCGGGCAAGCTCGATGCGTCGCTCGAGTTCGGTGTGGAATGGCGTGTGGGCTACAACGTCGACCTCTTCGGCTTTTGGAGCGATAGCGACTACTACGCGGCCAACATTTACAACAAGACGTGGAGGTTCGGCGTGGGATACACGGACTGACTCTGCATCGAGGATGCGCCTATACAAAGCAATAAGTACCATAATGCATACTTTACTTTGGATATAGCACAGTATACTTTGGATACATGAGATTCACCGACATGGCGGAACACATCTTCGGGAACCGCAGCAGAGTACGGGTGCTGCGGCTCCTGGCTGGCGTCTCGGTTCCTCTGAACGCATCTCAGATTGGTGCTCGTACCCGCCTATCGCAGCCCGCCGTGGCCACGGCGCTCAATGATCTTGCGGCGCTGGGAATCGTCGCCAGCAGTCCCGCGGGGCGTGCCTGGGTCCACTGGATCGTCGATGACAACGTATACGTCTCGGAGATAATCCGGCCCCTCTTCGAAGCCGAGGGGGCGATTCCCCAGGAACTCCTGACTGACCTCAAGGAGACGTTCGGGTCGTCGGCTATCTCGGTGGTGCTGTTCGGTAGCTACGCGAGAAACGATATCTCCGACGCAAGCGACATCGACGTCGTGCTGGTGGGCGAGGACGGCGCTGCGAAGAACGCGCTCCAGGCATGCGCCTCGGAGGTTGCGGAGCGGTTCGCAGGGAGGTGGGGCTCCACGCTCTCGCCACTTGTCTACGACCTTGAAGAAGCCGCCTCCCTCGTCTCGCGAGCGCCGGATCTCTACTCGGCGATCGACCGGGACGGCATCGCGGCGTCGGGTCTCGAGCCATCCGAATGGGGGATGCATGCCGAAAAGGGCTGACACGCGAATCGTCCCACGCTCCGATGCCCGGGGATCGATGGCGAAGGCGGAAGAGTTCCTTACTGCGGCTGACATCGCCGCGGCCGGCGCGCAGTGGAACGCATGCGGCCTCGATGCGGTGCACGCCGGGATAGCCGCTGCTGACGCAGCTCTCGCTGCAGCAGCCGGGTTGCGCAGCGTTTCGCTGGACCACGGCTTCGCAGTGCGCCTTCTCGAGGCGAATGTGCCCGCGTTTTCGGCTCAACAGCGCCGCCATCTTGCGGGTCTCCTTCAGATGAAGAACACCGTTGCGTACGAGAACCGTCCCGTGACGGAGACCGAAGCCCGTCAGTTGCTCGATCACGCGCGGCGTTTCGTGCGATGGGCACGACAGATCGCAGGTGACGTCAGTGCCTGACACCCGCCGTATAGATGCGCTCGTCGTCGAGATCGGTTCGACGACGACTGTCGCGACCGCGTTCGACGGGCTTGCTGGGTGGCCGGAGTCGACGCCGGTCCTGCTCGGCCAGGGGTTCGCGCCGACGAGTGTAGCGGACGGCGACGTCGGTATCGGACTCGACTCGGCGCGCGCGATGCTCGAGGCGAAACTCGGCCCGCTTGCGCCGGGAGTGACGCTCGCGACCTCCTCGGCAGCGGGTGGACTGCGCATGACAGTGCACGGGCTCACCAGCAAGATGACCGCGATGGCGGCGCGCGAAGCGGCGCTCGGTGCCGGTGCGGTCGTGAAGTACCAGACCGCCGGGCGGCTGCGTGACCACGACCTGCGCGAGATCGACGCGGTGCACCCCAACCTCGTGCTGCTCGCGGGAGGCGTCGAGGGCGGCGACACCGAGGTCATCCTCCACAACGCGGGTCGCCTCGCCGGGCTCTCGGCACGCCCGATCGTCGTCTACGCCGGCAACTCCGTGGTGGCCGAGGAGGCCCGCGAGATACTCGAGTCCACCGGCTTCCGCGTGATGGTGACCGCGAACGTCTACCCTGGCATCGACGAGCTCGACATCGTGCCCGCACGCCACGTCATCCACGACGCGTTCGAAGAGCACATCACGCACGCGCCGGGGATGGAACGCATCGGCACCTTCGTGAGCGGCAGCATCTTGCCGACGCCGGGCGCCGTGCTCATCTCCGCCGAGCTGCTTGCCGCCGCCGAGGGAGACCTCGTTGTCGTCGATGTCGGCGGCGCCACCACCGACATCCACTCCGTCACGGACGGCAGTCCCGAGATGGCCGCGATCTCCACCGACCCGCAGCCGCACGCGAAACGCACCGTGGAGGGCGACCTCGGCACATTCGTGAGCGCCGCAATCGTCGCCGAGCTCCTGCCGCCCGCCGAGCGCCCCGATCCGCTGCCGCCCGCCGTGCCCACCACCGCCGAGGAGATCGCTGCCGCGGCGCTTCTGGCGCGCACCGCCGCCGTCACTGCGATGCACCGCCACGCAGGCGGGCTCGCGCACCTGTACACGCCGAGCGGCCGCAAGACCGTTGCGCGCGGTCGGGACCTCACCGCGTGTCGGTTGGTGATCGGCACCGGCGGGGCGCTGACGCGGCTTCCGGACGGCGAGGGGATGCTCCGCTCGGCGCTCGATGGGGGAGCCGGCGATCGGCTGCTGCCGCCCGCAGACGCGCGCGTCGCCCTCGACCGCGACTACGTCTTCGCCGCATGCGGCGTGCTCTCGACCCGATTTCCCGCAGGGGCAGTCGTCGCGCTCATGCGCGCGAGCATGAGCGCCAACGCCGCAGGGTGACACGGCAGGTCGCTCCATGCAGCGGGGTACCGCCGAGCGAAGCCGCCGAAAGCCTACTCGGTCCCGACGCATTCCCCGGTGACTGTGTCGAGCGCGCACGGGATCGTGAGGGTGAACGTCGTGCCGACACCCTCGGCGCTGCTGACCCGGATCTCGCCGCCCAGCGCGCCCGCGAGCTTGCGTGAGATCGCGAGGCCAAGCCCGGTACCGTGCGCGTAGTTTCGCGCCTTCCGGGTCTGGTGGAATTCATCGAAGACGAGCGCCAGCTCCTGAGTCGCGATTCCTATCCCGGTATCGATGACGTCGATCGACACGCGAGCGTGTTGCGCTGTGCGTGTCCGGATGGTGATGCCGCCCGTCTCTGTGAATTTCACCGCGTTGCCGACGAGGTTGCGAAGAATCTGGTCGAGCGCACGACGGTCGGTTACAACGGCGCACCCGGGGCATTCGTCGATGATTTCGAACGTGAGCCCCTTGTCACGCCAGAGCGAGGCGGTGAGTTCTCGCGCCGCACTCACTGCATCGAGGAGCAAGAACTCATCGGCGGTCAACTCGAACTTGTCGGCTTCTATCTTCGAGATGTCCAGGATGTCGTTCACAAGCGCAAGCAGATGCTCGCCGGCTTCATGCACCATTGCGATCTGCTTCGCCTGCTCCTCGTTGAGTTCTCCTGCGAGGCCGCTCGATAGGATGCTGCTGAATCCGATGATCGAGTTGAGCGGCGTTCGCAGCTCGTGGCTCATCGAGGCAAGGAACTCGCTCTTGATGATGTTCGCATGTTCGGCCTGGTCCCTCTCGCGGCGCACCTCGGCTTCGCGGACTTCCCGTTCGATGACCGGCGCAAGGCGGGCGAGCGAGTCCTTCATCACGAAGTCCTGTGCGCCGGCCCGCATCAGGGCGACGGCTACAGGCTCGCCAACCTCGCCTGAGACGAGGATGAATGGCAGGTACGCATCCGCCTCTCGCACGATCGCGAGGGCGTCGATGCCGTTGAATCCTCCCAGCTCGAAGTCGGCGAGCACCACATCGTACGAGCCGCGCGTCAGAGCGACGCGGATACCGTCAAGCGTCTCTGCTCGGTCGATCTCGACGGCCAGACCGGAATTCGCGAGGTGTCGTGCTGTCAGCAGAAGATCGTCTTCGTTGTCTTCGATGTGCAGTATGCGCAGACTCATCATGGTTCCATTCGCGGGGGATCCTCGTTGAGTAGGAGCCAGTAGAGTCCGAGGGTCTGCACTGCAACCACAAACTGGTCGAAGTCGACAGGTTTGCGAATGTAGCTGTTCGCACCTTTGGAGTAGCCGGCCAACAGGTCGCTCTCTTCTTTCGATGACGTGAGGATGATGACCGGCAGCAAACGCGTTCTGTTACTCGCGCGGATTCTTGTGAGCACTTCAAGCCCATCGACCTTAGGGAGCTTGAGGTCCAGCAAGACGATGTGCGGCACCCGATTGTCCTCGGGCCCAAGCAAGTAGTCCAAGGCCTCCTGTCCGTCGTGGGCGACGATAACGTCGTTCAAGACGTTAGCCTTCTTGAGTGCCCGCAGGGTCAGGAGCTCATCATCGGGATTGTCCTCCACGAGCAGGATCGGTGCCATTGTGCCGTTCATTCGAAAGCCACCTTTCACGTCTTCTAGCAGGTCCTTCAGCTTGGAAGCGACATCGAGAACGTTGAGCCCTTGCCTGGTTCACCGACCGCCCAAACGCGCCCTCCGTGCCGGTGGGCGACACGTTGTACGTTCGCGAGTCCGATGCCGGTGCCCGGATACTCTGTGGCGCGATGAAGGCGTTGGAAGGGCCGGAAGAGCTTGTCGACGTACGCCATGTCGAAACCTGCGCCGTTGTCCGTCACCGATATCTCGATCTGTCCTTCTGCTGTGATGTTGCCCGAGACGGAGATGCGCGGATCTTCGACGTTCTGAGTGAACTTCCATGCGTTCCCAAGAAGGTTCTGAAGAGCAACCGTCACAAGCGTTGGATCTCCTGTAGCGTGCAGCCCCGGGGCAATCTCGACCGAAACGTGTCGCGCCGGTTCCGATTGCGCTAGTTGATCCAGGATTTCCTCGGAAAGCGCCGATATATCAATCTTCTGGGAGTTCATTTCGTTTCTGGTGAGGCGCGAGAGCTGTAGCAGGTCGTCGATGAGCGCCGCCATCCTCTGGCTTGCGGCGCGGAGCCGGTTCAGGTAATCGAGAGCCTGCGGATCGAGCTTGTCGCCGAAGTCCTCCTCCAGTGCCCGGCTGAAGCCGTCGATGGATCGAAGCGGTGCCCGCAGGTCATGAGAGACCGAATACGCGAATGCCTCCAGCTCCGCATTGGATGCAGACAGTGCCCGCGTGCGCAGCTTGATGTGATCTTCAAGCGACCTTGTCAGCTCGCGGAGGGCGTCCTCGGCGGCCTTTCGCGCGGTGATGTCCTGGCCCTGTGCGATGACGGCCATCAGTGTCTCGCCGTCCGCCGCATAGATGTTCGCCGAGTTCCACAATGCGAGCCGAGTCGTCCCGTCGGTTCGGAGTATGGGAATCTCCACAGACTCCCAGCTTTCACCTGCTGCAGCTCGTGCAATCTGCTGAAGGGACGCTTCGCGCGTTTCCTCGGGAAAGAGACCCGACAGGTCCTTCCCGATCACGCGTGACGCCTTCATGTTGGTGAGTCGCTCGAACGCGTGATTGAAGCGGGTCACCTTCCCGTCGGGTCCCCAGACGATGATCGGCGCGTTCGCATAGCTGATGAGACTCTCGAGGTATGCGGTGGTCTGCCGGAGCTGTTCTTGCGCCTCGCGTTCCTCGGTGACGTCGCGCGCAACGGCGTAGATGAGTTCTCCAACGGGAGCGGAGCGCCAATCCAGCCATCGGTACGAGCCGTCCCTGCAACGGTACCTGTTCGTGAAACTCATGACGGGCTGCTGGCCAACGAGTGTCGCCACGGCTCCAGCGGTCGCCTCGATGTCATCGGGGTGGATGAAGTCGAAGAAACGGCCCGCCATCAGCTCATCACGCGTATAGCCGAGCTGGGCCTCCCACGCCGCGTTCAGCTGCAGGAAATGCCCGCTTGCATCGGCGACACAGAGCAAGTCCAGCGTGACATTGAAGAACTGCTCCAGCGCCTCCGTCTTCTCCTCGAACGCCTGCTGCGTGGACTTGCGTTCCGAGATGTCTTCGATCACGGACACGAAGAACCGGGGCGTGCTGTCTTCGCGGACCAGACCGACGGTTAGATTGATCCAGAGAATCGATCCGTCCTTACGGAGGTAGCGCTTTTCAAGGGAGTAGTGCTCGATCTCTCCGGACAGGACCTTGTCCACAAGCTCCAGGTCAGCCCCAAGGTCATCCGGATGCGTGATGGTCTGGAAATCGAGCGCCATCAGCTCCTCGGGCGTGTAGCCGAGCATTGCCGCGAGCCGCCCGTTGACCCTCAGGAAGCGGCCCTCGGTGGAGACGTGGGCGATGCCGACCGCCGCTTGCTCAAACGTGCCGCGAAACTCCACTTCTTGCTCAAGGACGGCCTGCGCCCCGCGGATGCGACGCACACCTTCAGTAAGCGCTGTCGCGACCCATTCGACGAGCGTTCGCTCCTCGGCGAGGAACGGTCCCTCGTCCGCGTCGGGCCGCGGCTCCGTGTAACATACCTGGATCTGACAGCTCTCATCGATTCCCGGGCACCCGGCCGAGAGCATCCACGGTGTCTCAGCGAAAAGCGGGGTGGTCGCTGTGGCTCCCTCGAGGCTGATCCGGGCCCCTGTGATCTCGGGGTACTGCATTCCGTCGGGCAGCAACTCGACCACCAGTGCAGCCACTGCCGGTACATCGTCGGCGTTGGAGATTACCTCGGCAACGCCGTGCATCGTGCGGAGTTCCTTGATGCGCTCGCGCTGAGAATGGAGCAGCTGATCGCGTTCTCTTTCGGCCTTGACCCGTTCTTCGGTGTCAGCGAGGTGGGCGATTGTGAACTCGATATCGCCTCCGGGCGTACGGAGGCACGTTACGGAAAGCAACGTGTTGAGGACGCTGCCGTCTTTGCGGATGAAGCGCTGGTCCAGGCCGTAGCCGTCGATCTCCCCCGACAGCATCCTGGCGAACTGCGCGTTGTCGGCATCCACGTCGTCGGGATGGGTGAGCTCGGTCCACGTTCTTGAGCGCAACTCGTCTTCCGTATAGCCGAGCATCCGCTCGAGGCTACGATTGACGCGAATCCATCCCTTGTCGGGCGAGGTGATGGACATTCCGACGTTGCTGTGTTCGAAGAGAGCACTCAGAACGCGTTCGTTCTCACTCAGCGCCGACACGTCGTCGGCGTTGCTGGTGACTCGCCCTTGTGCCGGTCGGGCGGTTCCCATTGTTTCCTCGCTTCGATGAGCGCCTTCCGCGCATACTTGAACACTAGGCTTCTATGGCGCTCCATTCAAGTAGAGCGTAACCGCGTAGGCGCCTGGCCTTCCGCGCAGGACGGTAGGTGAGCATGGGGGCATGCCCTGTCGCGCTCGACAGCGTGGTTCGTTACAGTGGAGGCTGATGCGAGTCCCGTCACACACTTCGCAGAGTCGGCTGGAGGATGAATGCTCACGAAGGCCACCATCACCGTCGACCTGGCCAAGATCACCGAGAACGCCCGTCGCGTCGTTGACGCGCTTGGCGGTCGCCAGGTCGTCGGCATCACCAAAGTCACGTGCGGTTCGCCCGAGGTGGCGCGCGCGATGCTCGCCGGCGGCGTCAGCGCGCTCGGCGATTCTCGGCTGGAGAACCTTGCGGGACTGCGTGCGGCCGGCATAAACGCTCCGACGTGGCTCATCCGCTCGCCGGTTCCTGCGCTTGCCGAGGAGACCGTGCGGTACGCCGACGTGTCGCTTGAGAGCGAGCTGGAAACGGTGCTCGCGCTTGACGCTGCGGCCGGTGCGCTCGGGAAGCGGCACGCGATCGTCGCGATGGTGGACCTGGGCGATCTTCGCGAAGGCATGATGCCCGCCGGGCTGCCGGCGTTCGTCGATCGCGTGGGCGCGCTCGCCAACGTCGATCTGCTCGGCATCGGAATGAGCCTCACGTGCTACGGTGCGATCGTTCCCGATGAGCGGAACCTGGCGCAGCTGGTTGCGCTTACACGGTCTGCAGAAGAGCACCTCGGCCGCCGTCTGCTCATCAGCGGCGGCATGTCGAGCTCGCTCGACGCGCTTGTCGGCGGCCTGCTCCCCGACCGCATCGACAGCCTTCGCGTGGGAGAGAGCATCCTGCTCGGGGTGAGCACGGTGACCCGCGAGCGGATTCTCGACCTGCACACCGACGCGTTCGTCGCGGAAGTGCCGGTGATCGAGGTCATGCGCAAGCCGAGCAAGCCGATCGGGACGAGCGCGCAGGACGCCTTCGGGGGACGACCGGAGTTTGAGGATCGCGGCGAGCGTCTGCGTGCGATCTGCGCGATCGGCCGTCAGGACGCGCCACCCGAGGGGCTGCGTCCGCTCGACGCCGGCGTCGAGGTGCTCGGCGCGTCGAGCGACCACCTCGTGCTGGACGTCGACGCGATGACCGCTCCGCCGCGCGTCGGCGACACCCTCAGGTTCGTGCCCGACTACTCGGCCACACTCAGGCTCTTCACGTCGCCGTACGTGCGGAAGGTCTTCGCGGGAGCCGAGTGAGCCGGATGACTGCTCGTTACTTCGCCACCATCCGGTAGATCGCGCCTCCGAAATCGACCAGATACAGCTCACCGGCGTCATCTTCGCCGAAGCTCACGATGTTGTACGCGGTGTCCGCCAGCTCGCGCGTCTCGAAGCCCCGGGCGGTGCGTTGAAGGCCCCACACGCGGCCGCTCACATAGTCTCCGTAGAAGTATGTGCCCCACAGCGTTGGCTCGGCAGTGCCCCGGTAGACGTAGCCGCCCGTCACCGATTCGCCTGCCCCGTGGTCGTACTCGACGACCGGCTTCGTGAACTCACCCGGCCGTGCCTTCGTGCTCGGCGGGTACACGTGGGTTCCCTCGTACGCGTTCCAGCCGTAGTTCTCGCCACCGACGGAGTCGGCCGGTTGGAAGTCGATTTCCTCCCAGGCGTTCTGTCCCACATCGCCGATCCACAGGTCGCCGGTCGCACGGTCGAATGAGAACCGCCATGGGTTGCGCAACCCGTATGCCCAGATCTCACGGGATGCCCCGGGCTTGTTCGCGAAGGGGTTGTCGGGCGGAATCCCGTACTCGGTGTCGCGTGCGGCCGAATTCTCGCGCGCAACGTCGATGCGAAGCATCTTGCCGAGAAGAACGCCGAGGTTCTGCCCGCTACCCTGAGGGTCGCCGCCGGAGCCGCCGTCGCCCATGCCGACGTAGAGGTAGCCGTCGGATCCGAAGGCGATCATGCCGCCGTTGTGGTTGGCGTACGGCTGCTTGATCTTGAGCAGCACTTGCTCGGATGCCGCGTCCGCGCTATCGCCCGTGGCTTTGAGCCGCGAGACGGTCGTTGCGCCGCTCGCATCGGTGTAGTTGATGTAGAAGAGCTTGTCCTCGGCAAACGATTGTGAGAACACCAGGCCGAGCAGCCCGCGCTCGCTGTTCGTGCTCACACTGCGGCTGATGTCGAGGAAGGGCTGCGTCGAGCGGACGCCGTCCCGGATGATCCACACGAGGCCTGGCTTTTCGACGACGAAGAGCCGCCCGGAGCCATCGGCTGCGCCGGTGACGAATAGCGGCTGTGATAGCCCGTCCGTCACCATCTCGAAGCCGATACTCATGTCGCCGAGTGGAGTCGGCTGCGGCACGGCGGGCGCCGTCGGCTCGACGGTGGTCGTCGGCTGCGGCGTGACGACGACGGGCGTGCTGTTCGGCTTGCAGCCGATCAAGAGCAGCACCAGCGTCCCTGCGAGTGCGATCACGATAGCAGTCTTGTGTCGCAGCATCGTGTCCTCCGATCTCGCCCCGGCGCGTCGAAACCGACCGCCACCCTGTATGTTCCCGATGACCGCCGGGACACCCGCTCTCATGTCACGGGCGTGTGGTACCGTTGCCGTCACGCCGTTCGATAGGGAGCCCATGCCTGTTCGCACCACAAGCACATCCGCCACGCTCGCCGATGTCTTCGGCTACGCCGAGTTCCGGCCACATCAGGCCGAGATCATCGACGCAATCATCGCCGGGCACGACGCGTTCGTGCTCATGCCCACCGGAGGCGGCAAGTCGCTCTGCTTTCAGATCCCGGCGCTGCATCGTGCAGGCACCGCGATCGTGGTCTCTCCGCTCATCTCGCTCATGAAAGACCAGGTCGACGCGCTCTGCGCGAACGGCGTGGCCGCCGCGGTGCTCAATTCGTCGCAGGCCGCCGAGCAGTCCTCGGAAGTGCTCTCGCGCCTGCGGGCCGGGGAGCTCGATCTGCTCTACGTCTCTCCCGAGCGGCTCGTGACGGACGGCTTCTTGCAGCAGCTCACGCGAATCGAGCTCGCGCTATTCGCCATCGATGAGGCCCACTGTGTGTCACAGTGGGGTCACGACTTCCGCCCCGAATACGTGCAGCTCGGGTGTCTTCGCACGCGCTTCCCGCATGTGCCTGTCGTTGCGCTTACTGCCACGGCCGACGAGCAGACGCGCACCGACGTGCTTCGGCAGCTCAACCTGCCCGAGGCCCGCACCTTCGTCACGGGCTTCGATCGCCCCAACATCCGTTACGCCGCCGCGTACAAGATCAAGCCCGCTGCCCAGCTGCTGGATTTCCTCAAGCAGCACGACGGTGAGTCCGGAATCGTGTACGCGCTCTCCCGACGTCGGGTTGAGGAGGTCGCCGAGAAGCTTCGCGACGTCGGCGTGCGTGCCGGCGCGTATCATGCGGGCATGAATGCGGTCGCTCGTGCGCGCGTGCAGGAGGCGTTCATGGGCGATAGGCTCGATGTGGTCGTCGCCACCGTGGCCTTCGGCATGGGCATCGACAAGCCGGATGTGCGCTTCGTCGTGCACTACGACATGCCGAAGTCGATCGAGGGATACTACCAGGAGACCGGTCGCGCCGGCCGAGACGGTCTGCCCGCCGAGGCGCTCATGCTCTGGAGCATGCAGGATGTGATGACGTCGAAGGGCTTCATCGACGCCGTCGCCAACGAGGAGCAGCGTCGCATCGAAACGCACAAGCTCAACTCGATGATCGCGTTCGCCGAGGCGCTCTCGTGTCGCCGCCGGGCGCTTCTCGGCTACTTCGGCGAGGAGCTGACCGAGGACTGCGGGAACTGCGACGTGTGCTCGGATCCGCCCGAGACATACGATGCAACCATCGATGCGCAGAAGGCCCTCTCGGCTGTGTATCGGCTGAGCGAGCGGTTCGGCATGGGCTACGTGGTGGACGTGCTGCGGGGCTCGGAGGGGCAACGGATCCTGGAGAACGGTCACGACGCGCTTAGCGTCTACGGCATCGGCGGCGAGTACTCCAAAGACGAGTGGACGTCGATCTTCCGGCAGCTCATCCACCGCGGCTACCTGCGCGTCGACGTAGCCGAGTACTCCACGCTCAAGCTCAACGCGACCGCCGCGGCCGTGTTGCGCGGCGAGGAAGACGTGCGCCTGGCCCGGCCGCCCGCTCCGCGCCCCACAGCCGAGAAGCCGCCCAAGTCCGCAAAGCGAGCGAGATCGCTTGCGCTTGAGACCGACGAGCAGGCCGAGCTCTTCGAGCGCCTCCGCGAGCTGCGTCGTGAGCTTGCCGAGGAGCGCTCGGTGCCCGCGTACGTGGTGTTCGCCGATGCCGCGCTTGCCGACATGGCACGGCGGCAACCGACGACGCCCGAGGAGTTTCTCCTGGTGAGCGGTGTCGGGAAGGCGAAGCTGGAGCAGTACGGTGAGGTCTTTCTGCGAGCTATCGCGGGGAGCTAGTCTTCCGTCGGCTTCCCCGCACGCGCTCGCCACACGAGCAACCCGGCCAGGATTGCCGCGAGCGTGAGGTAGAGCACCGGATAGAACCACTCAGGCGCAGTAATCGTGTTCACCCGCGCCCGGAGGAAGCCATTCCCAAGCCGCACGAGGGTGAACCCGAGTGCATACGCGAGGAAGCCCACTCCCGCCCCCGCCCGCGTACCGTCGGGGTGCCTACGAATGAGCCAGAGCGCGATCGCGCCGCAGACGACGGCGCCGCCCATCTCGTAGAGCTGCGTGGGGTGTACCGGCCTCACCGTCCCGAGCAGCGTGCCGAGAAGCCCGCTCGCCCCCGTGGTGAGCTGGTAGCTCCAGGCCGCGGTTGCCGGCTGGAACTCGACTCCCCAGGGTAGCTCGGTCATCTTCCCGAAGCAGCAGCCGTTGAGGAAGCAACCCGTGCGCATCAGCACCTGCCCGAGCACCAGAGCCGGCACCGCGGCATCCGCAAGCTGCCAGGCAGACGTGCGCGCCACCCGGGCTAGTGCGACTCCGGCGAACGTCGCCAGCACCAGCCCGCCGTAGAGTGAGAAGCCCGTGAAGCTGAAGGCCCAGATACGTGACGGATCCTCCGCGTAGAGGCGCGACGCGATGAACAGGTCGAGGATCCGGGCACCGACGATGCCACACACGAGCGCGCCGGCGTACACGGCGAGCGCACGCTTCCACGGAAGTCCTCGGCGACGTGCGTACCAGGCACCCAGGAGCGGCGCCAGTGCGAATGCAAGCGTGTAGAGCGTGCTGTACGCGCGCAGCGTGATGTCCGCGCCGCCCAGGGTGAACGACAGCAGCTCGGGTCTCATCGCGGGTGCTCCGTTGTCTGTATTCTCACGGACGGCGCTACTGTGCCGGCGCCGGTTTGGTCACCGTGAATACCGCGCTCCAGGTATAGCCGGGCCCGCTACCTCCGAGGTTGCCCTTCATGGCGAGCATGTCCCCGCTGCGGCTCACCGTTGCCGTCATCGAGCTCACGCCCTCGGGAGCGTCGAAGGTCACCGTCACACCGGAGTAGGTGAGTCCCAGGGTCTGCGGATCGCTTGAGGAACCCTCGCCAAGCGATGATGCGTCGATCGTCATGATGGCCGAGCCGCTGCCGTTCTCATCAGCGGTGCATTCGAGCGTCATCGGGAACGGCTTGTTCAGGAGCTGCTGTATGATCGCGAGGCTACAACCCTCTTCTTTGGCGGCCGCCTCGTCGGTGATCGTCACGTTCGTGATGGTGTAGGTGCCGGTCCAGGTGCCGTTGATATCGATCTTCTCGATGTCGATGACGCTTGCAGCGCCGTTGTCGAGCCGGGTCACCTTGATCGTGCCCTTGTCCTCGGGCAGGGTGACGCTCCACTTGGTCTCGCCTGCGCCTTTGAGCGACTGCTCTGTCTTGCCGCCCACGCCGCTGTTCTCGCCGTACACCTCGATCTTGACGTCAACGCCCTTCTCGCCGGCGGCCTTCACGATTCCCTTGACGGTGTACTCGCCCGGCGCGCCAGTGATTGCGACCGCGTCGACAACGCCCATCTGCTCAAGCAACTCGGGCGTGAGTTCGGGCAGCCCCTTTTCCTTGCGCAGGTCATTGATGACCCTGAGCACCGCATTATCGAGTGCAAGGACCTTGCCGCCCATCTCGGCCGCGATCGTCTGCGACTTGCTCGGGTCGTTCGGGTCCGTGACGCTGGTGCGCGCCGTTTCCGAGAGAATCGCCTTGATCTCGCCCGCCGAGAGCTTCGGATTGAGCGATTTCAGCACGGCGGCGGCCGCGGCGACCTGGGGCGCCGCGAAACTGCTGCCGTCCTGCTGCTCGGGACCGCCGCCCGGCTTGATCCCGACCACTGCCCCGGTACCCGGGGCTCCCAGTGTGATCTCGTAGTTGCCGCTCGCCTTGTCGGCGTAGCTGGCGGTCTTGCCGTTGGGGTCGAGCGCGCCGACCGTGATCATGTTCGGGACCTTGAGGCCGCTCGGGATGCGATGGGCGCCGTCCATGACCTTGCCGCCGTTGCCGCCCGAGCATACGAAGACGACGTCGGGGTGGTCGGCCGCCATCTTGTTGAAGAATCGCGTGTACGCAGCCACTGTTGCCGTCGAGGCTTTGGATGCGCCCCACGAGCAGTTGATGACCTTCGCGCCGGCCTCGACCTGCTTTGTGAGGGCGACGAGCGAGCCATCCACATAGGTCTTACCATTCGAGCGGACGTACTTGGTCGGATCGTTCGGGTCGGGGGCGGTCTCGGCATCACCGTACTTGCCGGCGTAATGGTTGATCATCGAGATGGTGAGCTTGCTGCCAAGCGGGCCCGCTACGCCAGACGGTCCACCGTTGTCGGGGTTGCCGCCCACGATCGTGGCGACTCCGGTGCCGTGGCTGCCTGCGGGATTCGTCGTCCCATCGTCCCAGATCTCCGGATCGGCGTTCTCGCCGGCATCAGGATCGGGGAACTCGACCTTGACCTTGCCGCCCTCGAACTCGTTCTCGACGCCCTCGCCGGGCATGTACAGCCCGTCATCGACGATGCCGACCTTTACGTCGTTCAGGTCGACGCCGGCGCCCTTGATATACGTCCAGGCTTTGCTGACGCCGATTGCCTTGTATCCGTCGCCGGCGGTGCCCCCGTAGATCGGATCGTTGTAGGGATCGACACGCACGCCCCAGATCTCAGCATCCGAGTAGACCTGCTGGTTGGGAAACGCGCCGTCTACCTTGGGCTGCGTCTCCGCGGTGCCAAGCGCTGTCTTGAGATCCGCCTCGACTGCGCCGGTGAACTCGATCTGATAGAGGTTCACGTACTCGACTTCGCCGACGATCGTCCCGCCGACTGCTTTCGCGACCTTCTCAGCGTCGGTCCGGCGGGCGTCTTCGGACATCAGCACACAGAGCTGGTTCGCGGGGACTTCGCCCCACTCGGCGGTCTCGATGAGCTTCGCCCTGTCGGGCAAGCTTACTGTTGCCGTGCCGAGCGACGGACCCTTATCCCCGGCAAGCGGGTTCTTGCCGCCCAGCACTACCCACGCCGCCGCGCCGCCGCCGATGAGCACCACGACCACCGCGAGGATGATGGCGATCAGCGCGCCGCGCTTCTTGCGCGGAGGTTGGGGAGCAGCGGCTGCGGGCGCGACCGGGGCGACCGGGGGAGCGACCGCGGGAGTGGCCGGAGCGACCGGCTGCTGCGGCGCGATGGGAGTCGTGCCAGAGAACAGCCCGGGCACCTTGCTCGCCGGAAGCCATTCGGGCAGTGTCGGGTGCCAGACGAGGTCCGTCGGCGGTACCACGCCGTCACGCGCCAGCGCGAAGAGTTGTTCCCAGGAGTAGGGGCCGCCCTGTGTCCCTGTTGGGTCGCTCGGTCGCCGAACGACCCAACCGGTGTCCATCCCCGGCGTGGTGGTCATGTGTGCCTCCCCTGCTGCGACATGGTTCCCCGGGTGAGCGTGGCTCACGTGGCTCAAATGCTAGTCGTCGCATTCTCCGCTCTCAAGATTCGCGCGTGCATCTTCCGCCCATCGGCGGCATGAGCATGACGAGCGTTATCCTTGTGAGGGCGCAGCGCCTTCGGCCGGGTTGGATCCGGCAGAGGGGCAGGTAGGGCTACGCTTCCCAGCCCATGATCGCGAGCATCGCATCGACCGTGGTGTCGTCGGAAGGCGAACTCCCGAAGACCATCGATGTCATGAAATGCCCCACGAACTGGCTCATGAACGCGCGGATGCGCTGATCGGTCTCTTCTGCGGTGAACGTGAGCCGGAAGTAGCCGTCCACCCTCGGCACGAGCTCGCCGAGCATCTCGGCCATCGGTGTGGCCAGGTGTGCGCGAAACGTGCTCAGGAAGACGCCGCTATGCGGTGCCGAGACAAGCAGCATGCGGACGACCGGGCTCTCGCTTCCTGCGGATGCCTCGCGGCGCGCCTCGATGAGGCCACGCAGCGATTCGCGGAGGTTCTCGGGACGCACCCGCCCGACCATCTCGCGCGCCATACCCGCGATGCGGTCGCCGGCCAGCGCCACCAGCTCCTCGAAGAGCGCCTCCTTGCCGGCGTAGTGGCGGTAGAGCGCCGGCTCGCTCACGCCGACAGCGGCTGCGATCTCGCGCATCGTACCGGCCTCGTAGCCCTTCTCGGCGAAGACGCCGAGAGCGGCGTCGAGGATCTCGCCCCGGCGACCGTCGACGAACTGCGAGAAGTACCGTAACGGTGCACCACTCGTCGGCAGGATCACGTCGATGCCCCCTTCTGGCTCGTCACGAGGTGCACGAACGCATCCTCAAGCGTCGGCTCCACGGGCTCGACCGAGCGTACGTCGAACCCGAGCGGGCCGAGAAGCCCCGGCAGGTCCGCCTCGGCGGCCGTGCGCTCACCGATGTTGACATGCAGGAGCGCGCCCTGCATGTACGCTTCACCGATGCCGGGTGAGCCCTCAAGCGCCGCAAGCGCGCCTTCGCCGTCATCGACCTCGACCTGGAGGATCGTGTCGCGCATGAGCGCACCTTTGACCTCGTTCGGCGTGCCCTCGGCGATGATGTCACCGCGGTAGATGAACGCGAGGCGGTTGCAGTGCGTGGCCTCGTCCATGTAGTGGGTCGTGACGAAGAGCGTGACGCCGCTTGCAGCAAGGTCGTGCAGCAGCTCCCAGAACTGGCGGCGCGCCATCGGATCGACGCCCGAGGTGGGCTCATCGAGGAAGATGAGCCTCGGCTCGTGGATGGTGGCGCACCCAAGCGCGAGACGCTGCTTCCAGCCGACCGACAGGTCGCCGGTCATCTCGGTCTCGCGACCGTGCAGGTCGGCCATCGTGAGGATGTACTCGCGTCGCTCGGCGAACTTCTCGTCCGACAGGCCGTACACACCTGCGTAGAACTTGAGGTTCTCGTCCACGGTGAGGTCCTGGAAGAGCGAGAACTTCTGCGACATATAGCCGATGTTCTCGCGCACGCGCTCGGACTCGGCGCACACGTCGTAGCCCATCACGCGCGCGCCGCCGTCGGTTGGCGCGATGACGCCGCAGAGCATGCGGATGGTCGTGGTCTTGCCCGACCCGTTGGGGCCGAGGAACCCGAAGATCTCGCCGTGGCCAACATTGAAGTCGATAGAGTTCACGGCCACGAAGTCGCCGAACGTCTTGCGCAAGCCGTGCACCTCGATGGCGTTCGCGGCGTCAGCGGCCGGCATGGCCGGGCACATCTCGGCAGCGCTTCTTTGCCAGGGGAATCGCATCGTCACAGTCCGTTCATCAGTCGTTCAGCTGCTTGCGGAAGCGGGAGAGGCCGAAGCCGAACACCACCACGGCGAAGATGGCCATAGCGGCGAACTGCGGCCACAGTGCCGAGAAGCCCGAGCCCTTCATGAAGTTCGAGCGCACCACCACCACGATGTAGCGCAGCGGAATCAGGTACGACAGCGGGTAGAGGACCGCCGGCATCGATTCGAGCGGGAACACGAAGCCCGAGAGCATCATGGAGGGCACCATGAGGAACGTCATCGCCTGCTGGGCCTGGTAGCGCGTGCGCGACAGCAGCGAGACCATCAGCCCGATGCCGAGCGACGTAAGCGCGAAGAGCGCGAGTCCCGAGCCCATGACCAGAAGCGTGCCGTTGAACGGCACCTTGAACCAGATCGTGCCCACCGTGAACACGAGCGTGATCTGGATCGTCGCGATGATCACGTACGGCACCAGCTTGCCGATGAGGTACTCGGCACGGCCGATCGGGGTGACGAAGAGCTGCTCGAGCGTGCCGCGCTCGCGCTCCTTCACGATCGCCTGGCTCATCGTCATCTGCGTGGACATCATGAGGATGAACGCCAGGAGCGCCGGCACCATCGTGTTGACCGAGCGCAGCGTCGGGTTGAAGAGCACGCGCACGCGGGCATCCACGCCGCCCGCAGACGCCGATAGCCTCGAGGGGTACAGCTGCCTGCCGAGCGATGCGACCACCTGCCCGGCGTAGCCCGAGGCCACCGAGGCGGTCTTGGAGTCGGAGCCGTCGACGACGATGCCGATCTGCGTCGCGCGCTTCGCGTGAACGTCGTCCGAGAAGCCCTCGGGGATGATGATCGCCACCTGCGCCTTGTTGCCGTCGATGAGCGTCTGCATCTCGGCCTCGGTAGCCGGCGCGGCTACCTGCTTGAAGAAGCCGGAGTTGGTGAAGCCGTCGATCACCAGCCGCGATTCGACGGAACCGTCACGATCGACGACCGCCGTGCGGATGTCGCGCACATCCGTGCCGATTACGTAGCCGAACATGATGAGCTGCAGCACGGGCATGATGAAGATGATCGGCAGCATCGAGCGGTCCCGCTTGAGCTGCAGGAATTCCTTCCAGATGAGCAGTCGAACGCGTCGCCAGGACATCCGGATCACGACCTCTCCCGGTACAGCAGCGACGACAGCGTGATGATCACGACTGCGTACACCGCGAGTGCGGCGACCTGCGGCCAGAGCACGTCCCAGCCACCACCTTTGAGGAACACCGTCCGGGAGACGACGGTCATGTAGCGCGCGGGAAACAGATACGAGAGCCCCTGCAGCACCGGTGGGATGTTCGCGAGCGGAAAGACGAATCCCGAGAGCATGAACGCCGGAAGGAAGCTGATCATCATCGCGAGCTGGTTGGCGACCTCGGTCGATGACGCCCGTGCCGAGACGACGAGCCCGAGCCCCAGCACGCAGAGTACGAACAGGAAGCTTGCGAGCGCGAAGAGCAGCACCGAGCCGCGGAACGGGATCTGGAAGACGAGCAGTCCTATCGCGGAGACCGTGATGACGTTGAGCGCCGCCATGACTGCCCACGGCATGACCTTGCCGATCATGAGCTCGATGCGTCGGATGGGGGAGACCACCAGCTGCTCGTAGGTGCCCTGCTCCTTCTCGGAAACGAGGGTGTTGGCCGTCTGCTGCACCGTCATGACCGTGATAAGCAACACGATGAGTCCCGGAACGAGGTAGCTCGCCGACCTGCCTTCGGGGTTGTACCAGATGCGTGTCCGTGCGGTGAGCCCGCCCGCCTGCGCGACATTGAAGCCGCTGGCCTCGGCCTGAGCGATCGTGGTCTTAGCGCCCCAGATCTGCGAGAGGCCGTTCGCATACGCCTGCCCCAGCTGCGCCGAGTTGGGTTCGGAGCCGTCGATGAGGATCTGCACCGCGCCCGCGCGACCCGCTGCGACCGAGTCGCCAAAGCCCGGGCCGATGACGACCACCACGCGCGCCTGGTTCCTGTCGAAGATGCCGTCGATCTCGCTTGCCGAGGTGAGGTTCTGCTTCACGACGAAGTAGTTGGACTGCTTGAGCGCGTCCACGTACTGGCGGCTGATCGCCGTGTGGTCCTGGTCGAGAAGCGCCGTCGGCAGGTCCTTCACGTCGAAGGAGACCGCATACGAGAACAAGAACAGCTGCAGCAGCGGCATGATGAGCACCGCGATCATCGTGCGCGGGTCTCGGACGATGTGGATGAACTCCTTGCGCGCGATGGCGTAGATGCGTCTCATTCGGCCACCGCCGGTACGGCGTCGTCATCGCGGTCGGGGAGCGCCGCCGTCGGGATGAGCGCTGCGAACGCCATCTCAAGGTCGGTCGCAGCCGGCCGGACGCGGCTCACCGTGAGCCCCGCTCCCTCCAGCGCCGAGCGGATCTCGGCTTCGCACGTCTCGCACTCGCCGCTCACGAGCACGCGCAGGTGCTCGCCGGAGACCTCGACGCTCGTCGAGAACGGTAGCGCGCGCACGATCGGCATCGCCGCGCGGTAGTCGCTCACGTCCACCTCGATGACGCGACCCGGCACCCGCCGCTTCATGCCGGCGGGGGTGTCGCGCAGGATGATGCGGCCCTGCGTCATGAACGCGATCTCGTCGCACCGCTCGGCTTCGTCCATATACGGCGTGGCCACGAACACCGTGATGCCCTGGCGGTGCAGTCCCGAGATGATCCGCCAGAACTCGCGGCGCGACACGGGGTCGACGCCGGTCGTCGGTTCGTCGAGGAAGAGCAGGTCGGGCTCGCTGATGAGCGTCGCGGCGAGCGCGAGCTTCTGCTTCATGCCTCCCGAGAGGTACTGCGCCTGTCGCTTCGCGAACTCGGTCAGTCCCGAGAATTCGAGCAGCCGGGCAGAGCGCGCCGCCATCTCCTTGCGCGGCACGCCGCGAAGCTCGGCGAAGAACTCGAGGTTCTCGCGCACGGTGAGGTCGCGGTAGAGCGAGAACGCCTGCGACATATAGCCGATGCGCGGCTTCACGCTGTGCGCCTCCGTGCGCACCGAGTGACCGAAGACGAGCGCGTCGCCGCTTGTGGGCGCGAGCACGGTCGCCATCATCCGGATGAGCGTGGACTTGCCTGCACCGTCGGGGCCGATGAGTCCGAAGACCTCACCTCTCGGCACCGCCAGCGTGACGCCGTCGACTGCGACCGTGCCTGCGAACTCCTTGCGCAGGTCGCGGACGTCGAGCGCGAACTCGTCTGATGTGACGGGCGTGGTCACCTGAGCGTCACGTCCGCGGGCATGCCGGGCTTGAGCGCGGTGTCAGCGTCGGTGATGCGCAGGCGCAGCTGATACACGAGCTTCACGCGCTGGTCCTTCGTCTCGATTGACGCCGGTGTGTACTCGGCCTGTGAGCCGATGAAGATGACCTCGGCGTGGTAGGTCTTGGTGGTGGAATCCGTCACGAGGTCGCCGCTCTGGCCGACCGTCACCTCACCGATGCGGTTCTCAGGGACGTAGACCGTGACCGTGAGGCTGGCGGGGTTGCTCACGACGGCGAGCGTTGAGCCGGGCACGGCGTTCTCCCCGGCCTTCAGCACGATGTTGGTGAGCACGCCGTCGATGGGCGATGCGATCGTCGCGTAGCCCAGCTGCACCTTCGCCATCTCGACGGCGACCTTCGCCTGGTCGAGCTGCGCCTTTGCCGAGGCGATCTCCGCGTCCGTCTTCTTGTCGTCCTTCGCTTGCTTGTAGGCGGCCTCGGCCGCGGTCACGCCGGCCTCGGCTTGCTGCACCTGCAGCTTCAGGAGCGCGGCATCGAGCTTGAAGAGCACGTCGCCCTTCGCGATCGGCACGCCGTCCTCGGCAGGAGCTTCCACGATGCGTCCGGACGTCTGCGCCGAGACCGCCACCTGGTCGGTCTCGATCGTGCCGCTGCCGCCAAGCACGTCGCTCGCGGTCGACGCATTCCCGCCGAGCAGGAAGTACCAGGTGGCGACACCTGCCGCGACCAGCACGAGAATGATGGGGACGATGCGTTTCATGTTCGTCAGCGCTCCTGTCTGTCGTGCGCGCGCTAGCTGCGCGAATCCGTCCGGATGATGAGGTCGACCGGCGTTCCGGCCGGCGGTCGTGCGCCGCCTTCAAGGGTGATCGTGACGCGGGTGGTGCGGGTCATGTGCACGACGTCGGTGGGGAAGGTGGTCGGCGGGAACACGGAGTCCTCGCCGATGGCGGTGACGCTGCCGGCAAGCACCACGCCCGCGCCGGAGTCGTAGGTGACCTCGACGGGGTCGCCCACATGCACGTGCGCGAGCTGCTCGGCGGTGAGGTAGGTGTCGACGAGCGCCGGTGTGTCCGGCGTGATACGGAACAGCGGCGCGTTCACCATCGCGACACCGCCCGCGCGCCGTGCGAACGTCACGAGTCCGTCCACCGGCGCCGTGATGATCGCCGAGTCACGCCGCGCCCTGGCAAGCGAAGTCGCGATGTCGCGCGTGTCTGCCACGATGCCGAGAAGCTCTCGGCCGTTCTCGGCTTGCGTCCTGGCGTCGGCAAGCTTCGCCGAGCCGGACGCCATGGTGCGAAGCCCGGACTCCATCTTGGCGATGCCCGCATCGATCTGCGCGAGACCCGCTTTCAGCTGCGGGATGAGGACGCCCGGATTCGGCGTGCCGGTGGGAAGCACCGAGCCGGGCGGCGGTGCTGGCATGCTCTCGAGTTGCGCCAGCTGCGCGGCGAGGTCGGCACGCTGTGCCTTCGCCTTCGCAAGCGCGCCGAGAAGGTCGCGCTTCGCCTGTGCGAGGTCGGCCTGCCCGCTGCCGATCGTGTCGAGCGCGTCGGCCAGCACGGCCACGTCCGCGCGCGCCTTCGCGGCCGCCGCCTCGGCCTGCTTCACGCCCAGGTCGAGCAGCGTGGCGTCGAGCCGTGCGAGCGTCTGGCCTGCCACGACGGTGTCGCCCTCGGCGACAAGCACCTCCGCGATGCGTCCGGAGACGGTCGGCTGGTTGGCCGTCACGGACCTCGGCGTTGTGCGCGCGACAGACGCCTGCGAGGAAGAGGCGAGGCCGACGGTGACGTCGATGGCGGGCGAGGAGAGGGCGGGCGCACGGACCACGTACGAGACCGCGCGGACGTCGCCTGCCACCGCGAGGTACCCGCGATCCGCCCCGCTCTGGCGCTGGAAGTGCGCGACAACCACGCTTGCCACGCCGAGGAGCGCGAGCACGAGAACGACGGCCGTGAGCCTTCGCTTGATGTCCGCATTCGCCGCCGTGTCGCCTCGGTCGTTCACACCGTTCCCGTCGCCGTAGTTATCGCTCACTAACATACACTCCCGGCATGGCGTGTCAAGAACACGTCCGCTGCCGGGGCGCTCGCTCTGGCGCATCGGCCGCTCCTGCGGCATACTTACCCGCGTGCCCGTTGGGAAGCGGGCGCTGGGGTTCCGCCACGGTAGGCGGGGCGCCCGGTCCGGGAGCGGCAGAGATGAGTCCGCGGGACCGATCTTCGCAAGGAGCCAATCACATGGCCGGCATCGTGCTTGTTGGCGCCCAGTGGGGCGACGAAGGCAAAGGCAAGATCACCGACCTTATCGCTGACGATTTCGACTTCGTCGTGCGATTCCAGGGCGGCAACAACGCGGGACACACCGTCATTCACGCCGGGCGCACGCTCAAGCTGCACCTGATCCCGTCGGGGATCATGTATCCGCACATCACGCCGATCATCGGCAACGGCTGCGTGATCGACCCGAAGGTCCTGATCGAGGAGATGGACCGCCTTGAGGCGGACGACATCTCAACGCACCGGCTGCTCATCAGCTGCAACGCGCACCTCATCATGCCGTACCACCGTGACCTCGACGGTGCGAGCGAGCGGCGTCTCGGCGCGAACGAGATCGGGACGACCAAACGCGGTATCGGCCCGGCATACATGGACAAGGCGTCGCGCATGGGCCTGCGGGTCCAGGACCTGCAGGACGAGCACATCCTGCGCAAGAAGCTCGAGGCCGCCCTGCCCGAGAAGAACGACATCCTCTCGAAGCTCTACGACATGCCCACCTATACCGTCGATCAGATCGCCGAGGAGTACCTCACCTACGCCGAGCGGATCAAGCCGCACATCGCCGAGACGTCCGCGATCATCAACCGCGCGCTCAAGGCCGACCAGTGGGTGCTCTTTGAGGGTGCCCAGGGGACGCTGCTTGACCTCGATCACGGGACGTACCCCTTCGTGACCTCGAGCTCGCCCACCGCGGGCGGTGCGTGCACCGGCGCTGGCGTGGGCCCGAAAGCGATCGACCGGGTTCTCGGCATTGCAAAGGCGTACATAACGCGGGTGGGCTCCGGCCCGTTCCCGACCGAGCTCTTCGACGAGACCGGCGAGATGCTGACGCGCGTGGGCGGCGAGTTCGGCACCACCACGGGGCGCCAGCGCCGCTGCGGCTGGTACGACGCTGTTATCGTCCGCAACGCCGTGCAGGTGAACGGCCTGACCGACCTCGCGATCACGAAGCTCGATGTTCTCTCGGGCATGGAGACCATCAAAGTCGCCGTGGCGTATGAGCACGAAGGCCGGCGTTTCAACGACCTGCCGTGTCACCAGACGGTGTTCCACCACGCGAAGCCGATCTACGAAGAGTTGCCCGGCTGGAAAGAGGACATCACCGGCTGCCGCACCTTCGAGGAGCTGCCCAAGAACGCCCGCGATTACATCACCTTCATCGAGGACCTTGCCGAGACACCGGTGTCGATCATCGCCGTCGGTCCGAGCCGGGAGCAGACGATCATGCGACGGTGGCCCGAGCGAGTCTAGCTCTCCGCACGGCGCAGACGCGAAGCATGCCCCTGGACGTATCCGGTACAATCGGGACGTCCTGGTTCCGGCAACCCGGGGGTCACCCATGCGTATCCTTGTCATCGGCGGCGGCGGTCGAGAGCACGCCATCGTTTCTGCATTGTCCCGCTCGGCACACAAGCCCGAGCTCTTCTGCATGCCCGGCAACGGCGGGACGGCTGAACTGGCCGAGAACGTCGAGATCGACATCGAGGATCCGGCGACGATCGTTGCGTGGGTGGAGGCGAATCCCGTCGACCTCGTCGTGGTCGGTCCCGAGGTGCCGCTCGTCGTCGGGCTCGCGAATCTGCTCGCGGTCATCGGCGTTCCGTGCTTCGGCCCGAAAGCTGCGGGTGCGGAGATCGAGGGCTCGAAGATCTTCGCCAAGGACCTGATGGAGCGCCACGGTATCCCCACGGCGAAGGCCGAGGCATTCGACACCAAAGAGGACGCTTTGGCGTACCTTGATGCGCACGGCGCGCCTATCGTCGTGAAGGCCGACGGACTGGCGGCGGGCAAGGGCGTGACCGTCGCCATGGACATGGAGGCCGCGCAAAACGCCGTTAAGTCGTGTTTCGAGGGCGAGTTCGGCGAGGCGGGCGAGGTCGTGGTCATCGAGGAGTACCTTGAGGGCTCCGAATGCTCGCTCCTCGCGTTCACCGACGGCGTCACGGTTCTTCCTATGCTGCCTGCCCAGGACCACAAGCGCGCCTACGACGGCGATGAAGGCCCCAACACCGGCGGCATGGGCGTCTACACGCCCGTTCCCGCCGTCGACGATGCAACGCTTGCGGAGATGGTCTCCATCCTCGAGCGCACGGTGGCAGGTATGGCATCGGAGGGCATCGACTACCGCGGTGTGCTGTACGGTGGCTTCATCCTTACTGCCAACGGCCCGAAGGTCCTTGAGTTCAACGCCCGCTTCGGTGACCCCGAGACGCAGGTCGTGCTGCCGCTCCTCAAGACCGACCTCGTCGACGTGATGTTCGCCACCGCCGAGAAGCGTCTCTCGGAGATCACGCTCGAGTGGAGCGATGACGCGGCCGTCTCGGTCGTGCTTGCCTCGGGCGGCTATCCGGGCTCGTACACCAAGGAGATCCCGATCGACGGCGTCGCCGAGGCCGGCGAGGTTCCCGGCGTGACCGTCTTCCATGCCGGCACGATGCTCAAGGACGGCTCGCTTGTCACCAACGGCGGCCGCGTTCTCAACGTGACCGCGATCGCGCCCACCATGGCCGAGGCCCGCGCACGTGCGTACGAGGCAGTCGACACGATCAACTTCCTGGGTATGGAGTTCAGGACCGACATCGGACTCAAGGCGCTTCAGGCGCTCGGGGAGGTATAGGGTTGCTGACCGAACGGGTACTCTCGCGCGCGGTCGAGATCGCGCAGGGCTCTTACTTCGCGACCGACCCCAGGCCGGTAGGCGGACTGCCCGGTCCGGTCGAAGGCCGACCCTACATGCTCTACGCGCACGTGCCGTTCTGCGAACGACTGTGCCCGTACTGCTCGTTCAACCGCTTCCCCTTCCGGGAGGACCCGGCGCGCCGCTACTTCAAGAACCTGCGCGAAGAGATGCGGATGATCGCCGAGAAGGGCTACGACTTCCCCGCGCTCTACATCGGCGGCGGCACTCCCACGATCCTCATCGATGAACTCTGCGAGACCATCGACCTCGCCCGCGAGCTCTTCAACGTGCGTGAGGTCTCCACCGAGACGAACCCCAACCACCTCATCCCGGAGATCCTCGAGCCGCTCAAGGACCGCGTCCAGCGCTCCTCGGTGGGGGTGCAGTCCTTCGACGACGGCCTCTTGAAGCAGATGGACCGCTACGACAAGTACGGCTCCGGTGCCGAGATCCTCGAGCGCATCCAGTCCATCAACGGCTTCTTCCACTCGCTCAACGTGGATATGATCTTCAACTTCCCGAGTCAGACCGAGGCGCATCTCCTCAAAGACATCGAGATGCTCAAGGCGAGCGGCTGCAACCAGACGACCTTCTACCCGCTCATGGCGTCGCGCTCCGTCGCGACCGCGCTCAGGCGCACCGTCGGCATGGTCGACTACGGCCGAGAAGCCCGCTACTACGAGATCCTCTCGCGCGAGCTTTCGGACACCTTCGAGCACGCCACCGCGTGGACGTTCTCGCGCACGGGCGGCGGCATGATCGACGAGTACATCGTGGACTACGAGGAGTACGTGGGCATCGGCTCCGGGGCGTTCAGCTACCTCGGCGGCAAGATCTTCGTGAACACCTTCTCGCTGCGCAAGTACGGCGACGCGATCGAGGCCGGTCGCCAGTCGGTGTCGCTAGGGTGCAAGCGCGCCACGCTCAAGGATCGCATGCGCTACCGCTTCCTCATGGACCTCTTCGGCCTGAAGCTCGACAAGCGCGAGTTCAAGGCCGAGTTCGGCGTTTCGCCCGAGAAGGGCCTGTTCCCCGAGGTCAGCTTCTTCCGCGTGGCCGGCGCATTCGCGACCGACACCACCGAGGAGTTCACGCTCACCCCCAAGGGTCGCTACCTCACGGTCGCGATGATGCGCCAGATGTTCGCGAACCTGAACAGTCTGCGTGACTCGGCCCGGGCGGGGCTTCCCGAGGACGAGCGCCAGCTCCTCTTCGGCGACGGAACGCCGCTGTGCGCGGATGCGGCGTGCGCGGCGAACGAGGCGACCTCGAAGCCGCTCCCCTGAAGCCAGTCGCTGTTTGCCGAGGAGTGCGTGCTCCGTTACCATTCGGAGCATTCAAACTCGCAGCCTCTTGGGGGAATCCGATGACCCGCACGACCAAGCTCGTCGCACTTGTTCTCGCCGGTGTGTTGCTGTTCGCGCTTGCGGGATGCGGTGATCAGACCAAAGACGCGAATGCCGCCATCGCTGCAGCGAACGAGCAGTCGAAGAAGTACACGGAGCTCGACAATCAGATCTCGACGCTCATGGACCAAGCGATGGCCGTCGACATGACTGCCGAGGGCGTGAAGCCGGGTATCGAGGCGTTCGACCAGGCCAGCGCCAAGTTCGAGGAGCGCAAGGCCGTCATCGCTGCCATCAAGGCCGAGTTCGAGAAGATCGCCACCTACGACGTCAGTGCCGAGACGAAGACGTACGCGTCCCAGCAGGTCGAGATCGCCGACCTGCTCGGCAAGATGGACGACCTCGGCCTCGAGCTCATCGCATCAACGAAGTCCCTCTACGAGCTGGTGCAGTCGGGCAGCCAGGACGCCGCCAAAGCCGAGGAACTCTCCAAGGCGATCGACGCCACATCCGCGAAGCTCACCGAGATCGACGCGCAGGTCACCGAGAAGCAGGCCGCATCCGACAAGTACTTCATCGATGCCGGACTCGGTCAGTAGCAGCGCTCGAAAGGGGCAGTCATGGAAGGCACGCCGCTCGTAGGTATCGTCATGGGTAGCACGTCGGATATGGCTGTCATGGAGGAGTGTGGCAAGCAGCTCGACGCGCTTGGCGTGCCGTTCGAGCTCCTGGTCGCCTCCGCGCACCGGCAGCCGGCCAAGGTGCACGAGTGGGCCGCATCCGCCGCCGACCGCGGCATCAAGGTCATCGTCGCAGCAGCCGGCAAAGCGGCACATCTCGGCGGAGTGGTTGCGGCGTACACACCGCTGCCGGTCATCACGGTGCCGATGAAGACGAGCGACCTTGGCGGTCTCGACTCGCTGCTCTCGATGGTGCAGATGCCCACCGGCGTGCCGGTCGCGTGCGTCGCCATCAACGGCGCGAAGAACGCCGCGATCCTCGCCACGCAGATCCTCGGCACGAGCATGCCGGAATACCGCGACGCGATCGCCGCGTACAAGCAGGAGATGGCCGAGGGGTAGCGCGCTACTCGGCGGGGGTACCGAGCGCGAGAGCGATCGCCTCACGTACGATCGGCTTGAGCACGGTCGGTCCTCCGAGGACCCGCGGCTTGCCGGCCGATGCCGCGTTCTGCACCAGCAGATCCGCCACATTCGCGCTCAGCCAGCCCGGGGGTGTCAGCATCAGCACCGTGTTGTGGCGCGCGGCCATCACGCCGCCTGCGAGCGCATCGGGGAAGTTGGCGCCGGTGGCGATCGCCGTGCCGTTGATGGTGAGACCGCAGTTGGCGAGGCCGTACTTCGCGATCTCGAAGCCGGTGTCGTATCGGCTGTAGCCGGCGAGCCGAACGACACGGTCTTCACCGAGCATCCCCACAAGATCCGCCTTGGTGCTCGTGCTCACTGCCGAGGCGCTGCCCAGCACGAGTGCGCGATTCGCGCGGATCTTGGCGATCGATGCCGAGGCGTCCTGCGAAAGCCCGTCGCCCGGCCTGGTCAGAACGATCGGCCACACCGACTTCGCTGCAAGCGGTGAGGCCGCAAGTGCGTCGGGGAAGTTCGCGCCGGTGGTCACGAATACCGTACCCGTGTAGCCGCGGGAGCGGAGGCCTGCCCTGCGCACGGTCTCCTCGGCGATCCGGGCGGACGTCGCGTAGCGATCGGTGCCTGCCACGCGCGTTGCGCTCACGCTAGCGAGCGCGTCCAGTTGCCGGAAGACGCTCGCCGAGACCGCAGGCTCGCCGCCGACCACGATGGCTTCACGTGCGCCGAGACGCGCGATCTCCGCAGCGACCGCCGCAGGCAGCGCATCGGGCTTGGTGAGCAGCACGGGTCCGCCAACGGCGCCCGCGAGTGCCGAGGCGCCAAGCGCGTCAGGCCAGTTCTCACCGGACGCGATGACGACCGTCCCTGCACTTCCTGTCGTGAACGCTGAGCGCGAGGCCGCAACGGCGGTCTTGTAGCGGTCCGCGCCCTCGATGGGCTCGATAGAGCCGCTGTAGTCGATGTTCTCGGTGATGCCGTTGAGGCGGTACGGGATGTACGGGCTATCCTTCGGCGAAGGACCCGGGTAGGTCTCGATGCGCATCCCGGTGCCGTCGCCTGTGGCTGTGTCGACGACCGACCCCATCTGATACTCGTAGAATTTCGTTCGCTCCGGGTTCGCCCAGCCGCCGAAGATGACGGCGTGGTAGTTGTACGCTACAAGCGCGTCGCCCGGCTGCAGTGCTTCCTTGGTGATTCGCGTCGCTGTCTGATTGAGGGTCCGCGTCGAATAGCCCGGTTTGAAGGTGTTCCACGCCATCGACACGAATCCGGAGCAGTCGGTCCGGTAGCCGCTCCCGTACGACACGACCTTTCCGTCGAGGTCGCGGTAGGTCGTCTGGCTGTAGGGGATCGCAAGATCGACCCATCGCTGGGCGCGCGCCATCACGAGCGAACGCGACATCGCGGCGAAGGCAGGGGAGGCGGCGCCAAGCGCCATGACGAGCGTGAGGGCGACGACGGCCGAGAAACGAGCCGCCGGGCGCGGGCTGCGGAACATGCTACGACTCCTTCAGCGTCCGGGTGCTACCCCTAGAGTATCGGCCCGAACCCGCGAAAGCTGCAACCCGGTGTGACGTGCGGCACTAGATCTGAGTGTCTCCGGTCCTCGCAGCCGGGACGATGCTGCACCGTCAGTAGCGCACCACGAGCGTGTCGGCGGTGGCCTGTACCGGGTAGGACTCCGCAACGGCGCCGGTGAACCAGACCTCCACCGTGTCGCCCTTCTTGAGATCCGAGGCCGAGAAGCGCCCCCAGCCGTCAGTGCCCTTGAGGAGCACGCGCGTCTTGTCGACGATCGCGACCGACGCCTTGTCGTAGGCGAGCCCCTCGCCCGGAGCGGCCTCCACGAGAACCGACCCCAGCCCGCTGGCGTCGAGCGTGATCGAAGTGATCGTGCCGCGGATCGACGGCTCGGTATCGGGCGGTGATGGCATCAGAAAGCATGCCGAGACGAGGAGGGCTGCCGAGACGACCGCGACTACCGTGATGATCCGCCGGCGCATGAGGTGCTCCTTCGCTCGAGTGTGTATCGGTATGACGATTCCCTCTCGGCCGGGGTTCTTCCAAGAAATCCTGAGAAAGTTGTTGACTAGTGTGGAGTTCACAGTATTATGAGTTGAGACTAGTGTGAAGTTGATAACACTACGAAGTACACACAACGAGGAGGTGGCGCATATGACCGAGGTAGGCGAATCGATCGTCCGGAAGTTCCAGAAGGAGCTCAACTCGGGCACGGTCTCGCTGGTGCTGCTTGCCATCCTCGACCAGTCGAGCGAGGCGCTTTACGGCTATCAGATCGCGAAGCGCCTCGAGGGAGCCAGCGCGGACAGCGTGCCGGTGAAGCAGGGGACGCTCTATCCCGTGCTCCGGCAGCTGGAAGCGCACGGGTTGCTCGGCAGTACGGTCGAGCCATCGGTGGCAGGCCCGCCGCGCCGGTACTACACCATCACGCCGGCGGGACGGGAAGTGTTGGAGCAATGGAAGCAGACGTGGTCGCGGACTCGCGACTTCGTGGACGGGACCCTGGAGGGAGGTCGTGGCTGAGATGATCGAACAGTATCTGAGTGATCTGAGGACGGCGCTTGCCGGCGCGGATCCCGCGCTCGTGCAAGACGCGCTCTACGATGCCGAGGAGTACCTGCGCGCCGAGATGGCGGAGGGTACGGACGAGGCGGCCTTCGCCGTCGCGGTCGAGCGCTACGGCTCGCCCGAAGAGGTCGCGCAGGCATATCGCGAAACCGAGGTGACGGTTGCCCGGGCTCTTCAGGCACCGGTCCCGAAGGCACCGAAGGGCAAGGTCGGCGGGTTCTTCGGCGTGCTGATCGACCCGCGTGCGTACGGCTCGCTCTTCTACCTGTTCTTCGCGTTCGTGATGGGCATCGCGTACTTCACGTTCGTGTCGGTGCTGCTGCCGCTCTCCATCGGCCTCATCCCGGTGTTCGTCGGGTTGCCGCTGCTCGTCGGGTTCTTCGCGGCGATCAGGGCGATCTCGCTTGCCGAGGGCCGGGTAGTCGAGTCGATGCTTGGCGTGCGCATGCCGAGACGGCCCAGAGTCGCCTACGTGAAGGGCGACTGGATCTCGCGGGTGAAGTTCTGGTTCACCGACGGGCGCACGTGGACGACGCTGCTGTACATGCTGCTCCAGCTTCCGCTCGGCATCATCTACTTCACGCTCGGCATCACAGCGATCACGGTGTCGACTGTGGGGGTCGTGTGGCCCATCGCGCAGCTGTTCACGGAGTACCCGCTCATCCAGCTGAATGGATACGGCTATGTGTTGCAGCCGTGGGCAACGCCGATCGCGATGCTCGGCGGAATGCTCAGCTTCGTAATCACGCTGCACCTGGTGCGGCTGATCGGTAAGGGGCACGCCATCTACGCCAAGGCGATGCTCGTGGGACGGTATTCGGATGCTCCGGAGCAGGCTGCCGCCTGATCCGGCTTGAGGAGGGGTTTTGAGATGAGAGCGCGATGGGTTATGGGAGTTGCGGCCCTGATGGTCATGACGGTGGCGGCGACCGGGTGTGTTCGAGTGGAGATGCCGGGAGGCCGCTTCACGGAATCGAGCGAGAGTGTGACGCTGCAAGGCGCCACCAAGGTGAATGCACAGATCGACATGGGCGCCGGCCGGCTGGACATCGCTGCGGCGGACACCGACCTGATGAAGGCGGACTTCGGCTACACAGACAGTGGCTGGGAGCCCGAGGTCAGCTACGACGTCAGCGGTGCCACCGGCGAGTTGTCGGTCGCCACACCCAGGGACTTGCGGCTGAATTTCGGCAAGGACTTCCGCTACGAGTGGACGATCGGTCTCACGCGCGACGTACCGCTGGATCTCGCGGTGAACATGGGTGCCGGCGAAGCGACGCTGGATCTTGCAGGTCTCGACATCCGCGATCTGCAGGTCGATGTGGGCGCGGGCGACACGACGATCGATCTGAGCGGCGAGTGGGCGAATGACCTGAGCGGCGACATCAACACGGGCGCCGGCGCACTGAAGCTGCGAGTGCCCGAGAACGTCGGCGTCAGGATCGTGGGTTACAAAGACGGCGTCGGCGAGTATCGGGCTGACGGATTCATCCAGGATGGTGACGCCCTGGTGAACCCGGCGTACGAAGACGCGACTGTGAAGTTCGACCTCGTCTTGCGCCGCGGCGTGGGCGAAGTCGTGATCGAGATGGTTCCCTGATCGGGGCGGATGCCCGATGCAACGTTGGCATGAACGTATCGAAAGGAAGTGCTCGGCAATGGAGATCTTCGGAGTGGCATTCGGCCTGAGTGTGGCCATGTTCACGGTGGTTATCGTCCTGCTCTCACTGGCGCTGCCGGTGTTGTGGGTGTGGATGCTCATCGACTCGATCGCACGCGAGGAGTGGGAGTACCCCGGCGGTACACCCACGAGCAACAACCGTCTCGTGTGGGCGCTGCTCATCGCGTTCCTGCAGTTCCCGGCGGTGCTCTACTTCTTCATGGTGTACGGGAAGGTCAAGCGGGGCACGGTCGCGCGCCCGGCGTGGGCGTACCCGCAGGTACCGGTTGCGCCCGCCGCATAGGCGCGCGTACGGCGAAAGCTCTCAGAGGCCGCCTTCGGGCGGCCTCTGTTCGTCTCCCCCGCGCATTTCATGGATAATCGACCCGATCGAGTGCATACACCGAGGAGGCCTCTCATGCCCCATCGCCCATACGAGGATGTCCGTGTCGAGGGACACCTCATCGACTCGGGAATCATGTCGCAGATCATGGACACGATCGTCGCCCTCGACGGCGAGTTCGAGACGCTCACCTTCGACGTCGGTCGAACCAATGAGGATGCCTCGGTGGCTGAGATTCGCGTGAAGGGTCGCTCGCAGGAGCACCTGGAGGAGCTGCTCGGCTCGGTTCAGCTCTTCGGCGTGGTGCCGGTGCACCCCTATGACGCGGTGCTCGCGCCGGTTCCCTGCGATGGCGTCTTCCCCGAAGGCTTCTACTCCACCACCAACCTTGAGACCGCCGTCCGCATCGGTGGGGTCTGGGTCCGGGTCGAGAATCCCGAGATGGACCTCGGCATCCGGGTAGATCCCGATACCGGCACCGCCGAGACCGTCCCAATGGCCGATACCCGCGAAGGCGAGCTGTTCGTGGTCGGCCACGGCGGACTCCGCGTGCAGCCGATCGAGCGCCCACGCGCCGGTCAAGCGTTCGAATTCATGAACTCGGCCGTCTCTTCCGAGAAGCCGAAAGCGCAGGTCGTGGCCGAGATCGCGCGAATGCTGCGCCAGGTGCGGGCAGCCGGCAAGGAAGTCATCGCGGTCGTGGGCCCCGCGGTCGTGCACACCGGTGCTGCGGGGCACCTCGCGCGACTCGTCGAGATGGGGTACGTGAGCGTGCTCTTCGGTGGCAACGCCGTTGCGACGCACGACATCGAGTCTGCGCTCTACGGGACTTCCCTCGGTGTTTCCATCTCGGAAGGCATCCCGAAGGTCGGCGGACACGAGCACCATCTGCGGGCGATCAATACCATCCGCCGCGTTGGTGGCATCAAGCAGGCCGTCGAACAGGGCGTGCTGACGGAGGGCCTCATGTACACCCTTGTGAAGACCGGCACACCATACGTGCTCGCAGGTTCGATTCGTGACGACGGCCCGTTGCCGGACGTGATCACCGATGCCGTGGAGGCGCAGCGCGCGATGCGACCGTACTGTCGCACGGCCGGCGCGTGCATCATGCTCTCGACGATGCTGCACTCCATCGCCACGGGCAACATGCTCCCCGCTGCAGTGACGACCGTGTGCGTCGACATCAACCCCGCCGTCGTCACCAAGCTCTCGGACCGCGGGAGCTTCCAGACGATCGGCATCGTCACCGACGTCGGACTCTTCCTCGGCCAGGTCGCCGATGACCTGGAGGCGAGCACCTAGCACTTCGGCGCGGCAGTTGCTTTCAAAAGGGGCGACCAACGAAGGAGTATCCGCCATGAGCCTCATGCACGCACGACGCGACAGTGTCGATGACATACCCCCTATCGATAGACAGGCGCCTGCCGGGTTCCAGACGGCCACCTTCTCACTCGGTTGATTCTGGGGACCTGACGCCCGGTTCGGGCAGATCCCAGGCGTTATCCGCACGCGCGTCGGCTACGCGGGCGGCACGACGCCCGACCCCACGTACAAGACGATCGGCGACCACACCGAGACCGTCGAGATCGACTTCGATCCCTCACGCGTAACGTATGCGGAGCTGCTCGACGTCTTCTGGTCGGCGCACCGCCCCACGAGTCGCCCGTTCTCTCGCCAGTACATGTCCGCGATCCTGACACGCGACGACGAACAGCGCCGTCTCGCCGAGGAGAGCCGCGATCGTCTGTCCGCGGTCGTAGGCACGATCTACACGCGTATCGAGCCTCTGGAGACCTTCTTCATGGCCGAGGAGTACCACCAGAAGTACCGCCTCCGGAACGCGCCGCCGCTCTTCCGCGAACTGCGTGGGTACTATCCGGATGCCGACGAGTTCCGTGACTCGACTGCCGCAGCACGGCTGAACGGATACCTTGACGGCAACGGCACCTGCAGTGAACTGGATGCCGAGATCGATAGCTACGGCTTGAGCAGCGTGGGCGCAGAGCTCCTGCGCTCCACTGTCTGCGGGCCGACGCGACGCTAGGAGGCGTATCCCATGGAGCGTGACGATCGCTCGGAGGCGGCGTGGAGAGCAGCGCTTTCTGCCGAGGAGTATCGCGTGTTGCGCGAGGCAGGCACCGAGCCACCGTTCTCGGGCGAATACGTGGATCTCGACGAGGATGGCATCTACCGTTGTCGCGCTTGCGGTAACCCGCTCTTCGATTCTGCGACGAAGTACCACTCCGGCTGTGGATGGCCGAGCTTCTTCGATCCGATCGGCCCGGACGCTGTCGTGGAGCTGACCGACACCAGCCACGGGATGGTTCGGACCGAGATTCGATGCGCCCGGTGCGGATCCCACCTCGGCCACGTTTTTGAGGACGGGCCCCAACCGACGGGCACTCGGTACTGCATGAACTCGCTCGCACTGAGTTTCGACGAGGGCGCTAAGGAAGAATAAGGGTGCGTTGTCGCCTGTTCGACAGCTAGACTACGAGGTAGCGTAGCACCTGCGACAGGGGATACCGATGCTCCAGGCCAGCGAGGTCATCGACCTCGTGATAGCGGTCGTCTTGCTGCCGATCATCGTCAGCAGCCGCGGCGCACTGTCAGCGCGTCGCCGAAGTCTCCTGTTCGTCGCCTACGCGAGCATCATTGCCGCGTACACCTTCACGATCGCCGAAGGATTCTTCTGGTTCGACGCCCTGAATCTTCTTGAGCATGCTGCCTACGCGGTGGCCGGCGTGCTCCTCGTCATCGCGCTCGTCGACTACCGAAGGCACCCGTCGCCGGAGGGACAGCTGTGACTGGCTCGATCATCGTCGCTCTTGACGTGATCTCGCTGATCTCTTTCAGCGCAGCGCTTCTTCTCATCCTGCGTGCGCGCTTCGAGGAATTCGAGCCGTACGCGCGTGTCATCAGGGTCTTCCTGGTGCTGGCAATCTCCGTCTACGCGTTCGTTGCCTTCTCCAACATCCTGGAGCATGCCGGCATCACTGCGCAGCTTGACGAGTACGAGGACTACGTCGAGATACTGTTCGTGCCGCTCATCGCCTACGCGCTCTACTCGATGCAGACCGCGCGCCGGTTCAAGGAAACACAGCGAGCCGAACAGCTCCTGCGCGCCGAGCATGGGCTCCTCACAGCGATCGTCGATACCAGCCCGACCGGCATCATGCTCGTGACCTCCTCGGGCTCGATCGCATTCGCGAACGACACGGCTCGGGACACGCTCTCCCTTCAGACCATTGCCGAGACGGGCTCGCTCGCAATGCCGCCTGACCTGACGTGCATCTCCTCGGAGAGCACTTCGGCACGGCCGCTTGCGCTCGATGAACTCGCGCTCGGGCAATCGTTCCGTGGCTCGGTGTGCATCGTCGAAGCCGCAGGGCGCAAGATGGCGCTGTCGGTCTCCGCAAGTCCGCTGGGCGACAGCGCAGAGCCCGGGGCTGCCCGGGGGAGCGTGGTCGCGTTCGTGGATGTCACTGAACGCGAGCAGGCGCGACAGATGCTCCTGGACGCTCAGGCACGATACAGCCTCGACCTTGAGCGTACCGTGGATGAGCGCACGGTGGAGCTTCTGGCGGTCAACCGAGCGCTCGAAGCCGCAAACAGGGCCAAGCGGGACTTCTTGGCCAGCGCCAGTCACGAGTTCAAGACACCGCTCAACGCTATCCAGGGATTCACCGGTCTCATGCTGGATGAAGTGCCGGGGCCGGTGAACGCCGAGCAGATGAAGCAGCTCGGACTGATCAGGGACTCGAGCACAGAGCTGCTGAAGCTTGTCGAGAGGCTGCTCGAGCTGGAGAAGATCGAGTCCGGACATGCGGTGGTGACCTGGGCCCCGACGGTGGTCAGCGAGGTCGTTCAGCATGTCGTCGATCTCGTCGCCCCCCTCGCCAACGAGCGCGGCGTCACGCTCGTGATCGACTCGGAGGATGCGATCACCGCCGAGACGGATGCGGGGTTGCTCGGACAGATCGTGCGCAATCTCGTGTCGAATGCGGTCAAGTTCACGCCGTCCGGGGGGACCGTGACGCTTCGGGTGAGCGCGGTCGGCGAGAGCGCGAGGGTCGCCGTTGTCGACACCGGCGTCGGCATCGCTCCAGAAGACCAAGCCAGGATATTCGAGCCATTCGCCCAGGTAGACAACCAACTGCCGGAGAAACCGCCTGGAACGGGCCTTGGACTTGCGATATGCCGCGAGCTGACCACGGCGTTGGACGGCACCATCACGGTGAGCAGCGCACCCGGCGAGGGGTCGACGTTCGTCGTCGAGATTCCGCTGTCGCGAGCAGCCGGGTAGCTACTCCGCGAGCGGCACGAGCGTCTCGTATCGCGCTACCGCTTCGTGAGCCTCTTCCCGAAGGATACGAAGCGCCATCTCCACAGCGGGCCGGCCCCCGCTGCCCCGTCGAATCACCGCAAGCACGCGTCGGTTGATCTGAACATCGGTGGGGCTCAGGCATACCACACCCGGGTACTCCGCGAAGAAGGCGAGTGGCGGAACGAGCGCGACGCCGAGTCCTGCCTGCACCGACGCGAGGATGACCTGGTAGTCGTTGCTGTGCAGATCCACGCGCGCCTCGAACCCGGCTTCTCCGGCAACGCGGACCATGACGTCGAGGAACGGCGACCCATCGCGCCCGACCACCCAGTTGTCGTCACGGAAATCCGATACCCCTACCTCGCCCTGCGCGCGGGGATCGTCGGCGAGAACCGCGATGTAGAGCGGCTCAGTGAGTAGAAGATGGCGTTCGATACCCGGGTCTGGCCGCTCAGGCAGGCGATCGAATCCATACGTGAGGACGATATCGAGGTCGCCGGTCTTGAGCATCGGAAGGCTCTCCTCGGGTTCGAGGTCCACCATCGAAAGCTCAAGCGACGGGTTCTCGGCGCCGATTCTGGCGAGCGCAGGAACGAGCAATGCCCGCGCAGCAGTGGGGAACGCGCAGGTTCGAAGTTGCCCCGCCACGCCCTCCGAGACGGCCTCGAGGTCGGCCTCTGCCTCCTCAAGGACGGCGAGCACGCGCTCGGTATGTGTCACGAGCCGCTTGCCGGCGTGCGTGAGTCTGACGCCGCGACCGACTCGCTCGAGCAGTTCAACACCCGCCTCCCGCTCAAGGACTGCCAGCTGTTGCGAGACGGCCGAGGGCGTGATGTAGAGCGCCTCGGCAGCAGCGGCGATGCTGCCGCGTGAGGCTACTTCGCGGAGGAGGCTCATGCGGTGGACGTTTAACATGTAAGTACATCTTACGATATGCAACAGGAAACGTGAATGGGATTTATGTATGTAGGAGCCGATAATGCTTGGTGAAGGCAGTTACAGCAAAAGAAGGAGCCTGCCATGTTCGGAATACGGTTCCAGGACAGCTTCAGCGAAGGCGTCATCTATCCCGGTCGTGCCCTTGCGGTACTTGGCCTGTTTGTTGCGTTGACCGCGCTCCTGTCCTACATCTAGGCGTTCCCCCGCGCCTGGATGCCGGGTACCCCTTACCCGGTTGCGCACGTTACGGATCCGCCTGAGAACGACCGTGACGAACCAACGACCGCCCGGCATTCGTGCCGGGCGGTCGTTGGTTTCAGTGCGTGTTGAGCGGGCGACGCTATGCGTCGATCGGAACCCTCTGGTAGTAGTCCTTCGGATACTGCGGCCCCTCCAGCATGATGCCCTCTCCGCCGAACACCTTCACCTTCTTGCCCTCCATGTAGAACTCCACGGATTCGATCGTGCTGTATTGGGTCAGCGTGTAGACGACCTGTGCAAGGCGCGTGTCCATCGACAGCGTGCCCCCGCCATCATCGAACTCGCCGGAGAGGTCGACTCTCGCGACGTGACCGTCGAGGACGATGCCGAGCACCTTGGTGCCCTTGGGAATCTCGTTGTGCAGTTTGAGCCCCTTGAGCTCCTCGGCGGAGGGGCCCTTCAGCAGCTCCAGCATCGCGGACTTCGCGACCGTCTGCGAATACGGCACCTCCCGTATCACCGCCATGACGCGGTCCTCGTAACCGAAGTACAGCTTCACCTTCATCGTCTTCGCTGTCGTTCCGGCGGCCGGTGTGGTGGTGGCCGACGCACTTCCATCGGCGACGCCCGTGGCTGCCCCGGATGTGGTTGCGTCGGCCGTGCTCGTCTGCGCCGTGGAAGGCGTGGCGGCCGATGACTCGGCGTCGCCAGGAGGAACGGGGCCGGCGGTGGTGCGCTTGCAGCCAGCGATCCCGCCAGCGACGAGGACGACCGCAAGGATGAGTGTGAGAGACAGGGTACGACGCATGATTCCTCCAACCTACGGGTACGCGGTCATCATACGCCGCAGGACCCCTCTGACCGCCCAAGGTGTTGCCGGAGCGATACCACGTCGGCCCGGAACGTACGTCCCGCGTTGTGTCACGAGGTGTTGACCCTGACGCAGCACAACGACCAGACTTGTGGGCCAGAGTCGAGCGCACGCTAGGACATCGGACGCCTGGAGGGGAGCTATGGTTGCCACGTCGATTCTCGGTGTCGTAGGAGCGGTCATCACGTGGATTGGAATCGTCCTTGGCGTGGTGATCGCCGCCTTCGTCGTTGGCTGCATTGCGGTTCCACCGTTGACGCGCTCGTTCACGGACCGGTGGGGTGCTACCGATGATGAAGTCCGAGCGACGATGACCGGTGACGAGCTCGTGCCCAACGCGCACTCGACGTCTACCCGGGCGATCACCATCGACGCTCCGGCCGAGACGGTCTTCTCGCTCGTCACCCAGATGGGCTACAAGCGCGCGGGATGGGCTGGCTGGGACTGGTTCTACAACCTGACTGGATCAAGCGACTTCGTGGACGGGCACTACTCCAGACGCATCGTGCCAGAGCTGCAGGACCTGAAGGTAGGGGACACGATTGCGATCAATGCGATGGTCGAGTACGACGTCGTGAAGATCGAGCGGCCGTTTGAGCTGCTGCTTGCGGTGTCACGAAACGCGGATCGCGATCGTCTCGCGTATGGCGATCCCGCCGCCGTGAACTCGCAGACGTGGTTGTGGCGCGTGCAGCCGATCGACGAGGGCACGTCGCGACTCATCTTGCGGCAGCGCTCGGGCGACGTCTTCGAGAGCGGGTTTCTCACGTGGCTGTTCGACAAACCGCTCGACTTCGGCGGCTCGCTCTTCGCGCACAAGACGCTGGTCGGCGTGAAACGCATCGCCGAGGACCTTGGCTCGGCCGGTCACGCGCAAGGGCTTGCATCAAACTAGTTTACCGCGTAAACTCCAAGCCATAGACGCAAGGGTTTGGAGGCGCAGAACAATGGACGAGATCACCCGTACGCAGCGCAAGACACAGGCCTACTGGCTGGTTGACGGAATCGGAGAGGTCGCCGGGGGCACAGCACTCGCGCTTGTCGGTGCGCTGCTGGTCCTTTCGAGCGTGACAGGTACCGAGCCGTTCGGGACAATCGCGCTGTTCGCGATGATCTTCGCGTTCCCGGCATCCGCCGCTGTTGTCCGTGCGCTCAAGACGCGGATCACCTATCCCCGAACGGGCTACGTGAAGTACCCGGAGCCGAGCGGTAGGCGCAGGGCCCACATCGCCGCTGTCGCTATCGTCGTGGCGGTAGTCGTGGCCGGGTTGGCGCGCAGCGGTGGTGCAGCAGATCTCAATGGGCCTCTGTGGCAGGCGTTCGTGGGAGCGGCAGGAGCCGCGGTTGCAGCGGTCCTCGTCGTCCGGGCAATCAGGTCCCGAATGCGACGGTTCTTCCTGAGTGCACTGGTGGTTCTTGCGGGCGCGGGTGCGGCCATCGCGTACGACCTCGGTATGACGGGTGGTCTCGGAGCGGTATGGTTGTCACTCGGGATAGCGTCGATCGCGACTGGCGTCGCGGCGTTCGTCAGCTACATTCGTGAGCATCCGGTTGCTGAGCCGGAGGCGCGTTCATGAGTCCCTTCGACTTCGGCGGAGAGCCTGATCGGCTCATCCACGAACCGGCCAGGCTCAAGATCATGACCGTGCTCTCGGTGGCGGAGGAAGCCGACTTCACCTATCTCATGCACGAAACGGGTCTCACGCGCGGCAACCTTTCGGTGCAACTCACGCGTCTTGAGGAAGCGGGTTACATCAGGATCGCGAAGACGTTCGTGGGCAGAGTGCCGAGAACCACAGCCGCACTGACACCAGCCGGGGCGGACGCGTTCGCGGCGTACAGGATGTACCTCAAGCGCCTTCTGGATGCGACGAACTGATGCCGGCGACTACTTCTTCGTGATGGTCCCGAGAACGCCCCTCATGATCTGTCGACCGATCTGGCTACCCATCGCCCGCACCATGCTCTTCCCCATGGCTTCGAGCATCGAGTCCCTACGACCGCCCGTCCGGGGTTTGGGAGATGGGGGAGTCTCCCCACGTGCCGGTGTCGGCGCGGATCCGAGGGGTGCCGACGCGGCGATGACCGCGGCGGCACGCGCCTCGAGCATCTCCTCGGCACTCTGGCGATCGACGAGCTGCTCGTAGTGTCCGTAGAGCACTGAAGACCTGATGAGCGCGGATCGCTCTTCGGCGGTGGCCGGTCCGATGCGGCCGTGCGGCGGCACGATGAGTGCGCGCTCGACCGGCGCGGGGGAGCCGTCGGCCTGGAGGAACGACACGAGCGCCTCACCGACGGCCAGCTCTGTGACGGTGGTGGCGACGTCGATCGCGGGATTCTGCCGGAACGTCTCGGCCATCGCGGCAACGGCCTTCTGGTCGCGCGGCGTGAAGGCGCGGATAGCGTGCTGGACCTTGTTGCCGAGCTGGCCGAGAACCGTCTCGGGGATGTCGATGGGGTTCTGCGTGACGAAGTACACGCCGACACCCTTACTCCGTACAAGACGAACGACCTGCTCGATCTTCTTGAGGAGCGCGGGCGGTGCCTCCTCGAAGAGCAGGTGCGCTTCATCGAAGAAGAAGACGAGACGCGGCTTGTCGGTGTCGCCCACCTCGGGCAGCTGTTCGAACAGCTCGGAGAGAAGCCATAGCAAGAACGTCGAGTACGTTCGAGGTGACTGCATGAGTCGATCGGCGGCGAGAATGTTCACGACGCCGCGTCCTTCGGGGGTGGTCTGCATGAAGTCGAGAAGGTCCAGCGCCGGTTCGCCGAAGAGTGCCGCGCCACCCTGCTGCTCCAGGCCGAGGAGCCCCCGCTGGATAGTCCCCACGCTGGCGGCCGACACGTTCCCGTACTCTGCGCGGAGCGAACCCGCGTTGTCCGAGACGTACTTGAGCATCGCGCGGAGGTCGTCAAGATCGAGAAGGAGCAGACCCTCGTCATCGGCAACCCGGAAAGCGAGCGTCAGGACGCCCTCCTGTACGTCGTTCAGGTTGAGCAGTCGAGAAAGCAGCAGGGGGCCGACTTCAGAGACCGTCGTGCGCACCGGGTGCCCCTGTTCGCCGAAGACGTCCCAGAACACGACGGGCGAGCCGTGGGTGCCCCACGGCGCGAGCCCAAGGGTCGCGACGCGCTCGTCGACCTTCGGATTGCCGCCGCCTGCCTGGGATATGCCCGAGAGGTCGCCCTTCACGTCGGCAGCGAACACGGGGACACCGATCTCGCTGAATGCCTCGGCGAGCACCTGGAGTGTGACGGTCTTGCCAGTGCCGGTCGCGCCGGCAACGAGGCCATGGCGGTTGGCCATGCGGGGCAGCATCGAAAGCTCGGATGCCCCGGCCTTGGCGATGAGCAGTCCTTCAGGTGTCACTGTGGCCTCCCTCGTCGGCGGTTCTGTGTAGATAGTACGCCTGTTCCCGAATCTAGCGGTTGTCGCGTTGAGAACCCGGGATCGCGTTGGACCGCGGTCGCTCCCGGCACCGTGGGGATCCCGTCGCGCTGTGGAGAGCGTCACGGTAGCGGTACACTTGCCTGGTACGCACGCCCGAAAGGAGTCCGCTCATGAAGAAAGCCCTCGGTCCAAGCGACCGCCTCTACCCCATGCCGTGCCCGCTCGTGCTCAGCGGCACGATGGAAAAAGCCGACGCGCTCGCCGTTGCGTGGATCGCCATCGGCGGTGCCAAGCCGCCCACGATCGTGATGGCGCTCCGTCAGTCGCGCCGCACGCTTGAGCTCATCCGGGAAACGGGCGAGTTCACCGTGAACATCCCCCGGGCAGCCGACGCGGCGGTGGTGGACTACTTCGGCATCGTGAGTGGTCACGACCACGACAAGTTCGCCGAGACCGGCTGGACGCTTGAGCCCTCCTCGGTCATCTCGGCGCCGCTCATCGCCCAGTGCCCGTACAACCTCGAGTGTCGGGTGCTCTCAGAAGTCGATAACGGCAGCCATGTGCTGGTGATCGGCGAGGTCGTCGAATCGCATGCCGAGGAAAGCATCCTCGACGCCACCGGCGACAAGGTCGATGCGGGCCTGCTCGACCCGCTCATCTACATCGCCGGCAGTCGCGAGTACCGCCGTCTCGGCGAGAAGGTCGGCGATGCGTTCTCGGCCGGCAACGCCCTGAAGCCGGAGTAGCATGTACCAATCCGACTACATACTGCGGCTCATCGAGCAGGTCGGGTCGCTCCTTCGCCGCATGCTCACGGCGCGCGGCGAATCCTCCGAGGAGGCGCTTGAAGCAGCCGAGGAGGCCCTGCGCCTGACCGCGAACGCGGAGCCGTCGCTCATCGACGCGCTCACGCCCGAGTCGCTCGTGGCGTTTCTCGCCGCAGGTGGCGAGCTCGACGCCGCGCGCGCGGTGCTGCTCTCGCGGGTGCTCGAGGCGCGAGCGGACGCGTTCGACGCAGCCGGGCGGCCCACGGCCGCCGAGGCGCAGCGCGAGAAAGCCGATGCGCTCCTGGCCGCGGCGCGCAACACGGCTCCCGACGTCATCGACGCGACGTTCGCGCGCCTGGACCGCCTCGACCTGGAGCATCTCGGCCTGAACGATCGCGTGCGCGCACTCGCGGCGCCGCACGAAGAAGCCGGCTTGCGGCTTGCCCGTGTGATGCGCGCCGACCGCGGCTCCGTGCTCGCGAACTCCGAGGACGGCGTCGTTCGTGTGGAGCCGTCGCCGCGACTCTACAAGGAACTCACCCCCGACCAGCTGCCCGCCGTGGGCGACTGGGTGATGTACGACCCCGCATCGACCCACGAGATCCCGTTCGTGGAGGCCGTGCTGCCGCGTACCTCGGCGTTCATGCGCGGCGACCCCGGCAAGATGACATCCGCGCAGGTGCTTGCCGCGAACATCGACACCGCGTTCATCGTGCACCCGATCGCCGAGGGTCCCAACCTGCGGCGCATCGAGCGCGAGCTCGCACTCGCGTGGGAGAGCGGTGCGGTGCCGGTCGTCGTGCTCACGAAGTCCGACCTCTCCGAGGATGCCGAGGCTGCCCGCCAGGCGGTCGTGGAGATCGCCCTCGGCGTGGACGTGCTCGTGACAAGCGCGCTCGACGGCACGGGAACCGACGCGCTCGACGCGTACGTCGGACCCGGGCGCACCGTCGCGCTCGTGGGTCCCTCCGGCGCTGGCAAGTCCACGCTCATCAACCTGCTCACCGGTACCGACAGCCAGGCCACGGCCGAGGTGCGCGCAGCCGACGGCAAGGGTCGCCACAAGACGGTCGCCCGCGAGATCGTGCCGCTTCCCGGCGGCGGCGTGCTCGTGGACACTCCCGGACTCCGCGCCGTCGCGATGACCGATGCCGAGGAGGGCGTCGCCACCGCGTTCGCCGACATCACCGAGCTTGCCGAGGAGTGCCGCTTCGGCGACTGCACGCACACCGGCGAGCCGGGGTGCGCGGTGATCGCGGCGGTGGAGGCGGGAACGCTCCCGGCCGCACGGCTCGAGTCGTATCACAAGCTCCAGCGCGAAGCGCAGGTCGCCGCGATGAAGACCGATGTGCGTCTCAGGCAAGAGGAGACACGCAAGTGGAAGATCATCCACAAGAGCGCCAAGCAGTTCTACAAGGACAAGGGGCGGGGTTAGGCCGGCGAGACGGTCCGGTGTTCGCACGAAGCCGAGCTACGGGGGCGACGAACGTCGTCGAGCGGCTGTCTTCGGAGCCGTGCAGCTAGCGGCGTGCCCTGCCAAACCCTGTCTGGAACGCAGTTCCGGCGACAACGCCGAGCGCAGAACCCAGGAGCAGCCCGAGGAGCATACTGCCGATGAGTTCCCCAACGACGATGCCAAGCCCTGCACCGGCGGCGATGGCTACGCCGACGTGCATCGCGGCGCCGTGTCCCGTGTTCGTGGTCTTCTCCACGGCCGATTCCCCTCTGGCGCTCGTGGATCGATATGCGGTCTGAGACCGCGAGTATTCAGTTCTACTGAAGAAGCCTCATTCCTGCTTAATGATGCTTTCACTTCGGTGAATGGCTAGAGCGGTCGCCGTGCGTGAACGGTGACGCTGCGGAAGAGCTGCGCGGCGGCAAGCGCGTCTTCATGCGCCACGCCGGCGTCCGCGCCGAACGCGGCCACGAGCTCCTCGGCCTCTTCGTCGCAGGTCGCGTAGGATGACTCCGAGACCACACGTACGTCTTCGAAGCCGGCCTCGCGTGCCGCAGCAAGGTACTCGTCCAGCACCATCGCTCCGCCGAGGCACGCCACGTACGCACCTACCGACTGACGGGCCGCGACGGGCAGTGGCGCCGTCGTCACGATGTCCGACACCGAGATCCGACCACCGGGCTTGAGGATTCGCAGCGCCTCGGCGAACGCTCGCGTCTTGTCAGGCACCAGGTTGATCACGCAGTTCGAGATGACGAGGTCGACCGTGCCGTCTTGCACCGGCAGCGCCTCGATCTCGCCGAGACGGAACTCGACGTTATCGGCTCCCGATCGCTCGGCGTTGCGGCGAGCAAGGGCGATCATCTCGGGTGTCATATCGACGCCGATGACGCGTCCCCCGGGTCCCAAGCGCTTGGCCGCCAGGAAACAGTCGATGCCGCCGCCGCTGCCGAGGTCGACGACCACCTCGCCGGGGCGTACCGATTCGAGCGCCAGGGGATTGCCGCAGCCTAGTCCCAGGTCGGCGTCGGCCGGAATCGCCGAGAGATCGCCCGCGTCGTAATCCGCGAGAACGTCTGCGGAACTCGTCGGGGAGTCGCAGCACGACGTGCCGCCGCCGCAACATGACGTCTTCGTCCTGGCGTGGCCTGCATACCTGTCGCGCACAGCCTCCTTAATCGATGTCGCATCGTGGTCGCTCATGATGCCTCCTTAGAGAATCCCGCGCAGGGCGGGATCGATGACGGATTTCACCGCGCCGGCCATACTCTCGGCCTTGAGCAGCGTGATGCAGCAGATACCACCATCTTCGCCCCGGTAGGAGACGACCGCGAGACGATCCCCGGCCCCGATACCAGCGCGCACACGCAGATCCTTTGGGAGCACGAATTGTCCGCGCTCGTCGATGGTCACAACGGCCTCAAGCGAGCAGCACTCGACCGCGGGGGCGCAGGACTCGCAGGATTCGGACTCGGTCATCGGGGAACTCCTTCTCGCAAATTCAGCATTATCTGAGAAATCAGAGTATACTGATAACGACGACATGGCAATACCAAGAATCCCTCGTCGGGACACATCCTGGATGCGGGGTGCATGCCGCGACCGCGGCGAGACGTGCTATCAAGCAGGAGCGGCCGTGTCGCCTCTGGTCGCTGGCGCCTGGCCGCAGCAGCCGTCGTCGCACGATGGCTCGGTGCCGCGCAGCCAGCCGTTGATGATCGCCTCGGCGCACCCCACGCCGGGCTTGAGCGAGATTGCCCCGAATGCGCAGTTCTTCGCGCACGCACCGCACTCCATGCAGGCGTCCAGATCCGCAACGCGCACGCGACGGTCTTCTGTCCCGGCGAAGACGGCATGCGGGCACACCGACAGGCACACCCTACAACCGGTGCACTTCTCGGCGTCGAGCTTGAGGCTCGCTACGCCGCTGAGATAGCGGAATCCGCGCATGACGCTCCTAGCCGAGGAAGAACTGCACGATCCATAGTACGCCTGCTATGACAGCAGCTGCGGCTTGCGCTGGCAGCGCGAGGCGCAACTCCTTCTCGACGCCCGACGGCGAGGTGAACGGAGTGGCCCCGGTGAAGTTCAAACCAACGAACGACGCGATGCCAGCCGCAAGCAGCGTGCCAGCGGCAACACCGAGCGGTGCCGAGCCAAGCGCCAGCGACGCCGCTGCGCCTGCCGCCGCACCCGCGAGCGCACCCTTGACCGAGAAGCTATGGCCGGGGAGCCAGGGGAGGAGAGCAGGCGTGAGCAGGCCGCCCGCGAGAACGCCTGCGATGTAGGCGGCAGCAGGCTGACTTGCTGTGGCAAGCGAGCTGCGGTCGAGCAACCACCCGGCGGCGAGCAGCCCGAGGAGGATGAGGAGCTTCCAGCCTTTGACGGTGCCGACCAGCTCGACGGGGGTGAGCGCCAGCCGCTCGGCGAAGGTGAATGTGACAGCGCGCATCTCGGGCGTCGTCTTCATGCCCGCAGCCACGAAGGCGGGGATGTCGCGTGATCTGATCGGGCCGAAGACGACCCTGTAGTCGCCGAGCTGTCGTGCCTCGTGTGCCGATACCCCCGTCGCCCCGAGCTGCGGGACGATAAGCGTCCTATGGGTCACATGTGAGGACAGGTTGCTTTTCGCCGCACGGACGATGAGCTCCTTGGTGCCGAACGTCCCCTTGCCGGCCGCGCACCACACATTGACGCCGTTCGTATCGAGCACGAGCAGCCACACGTCGAGGCCGCCGAGATCGCGTCGGACGAGATCGAATGTCATGCGGTAGTTCGCGGTGACGAGAACAGGCGACTCCGGCGTTGGCTCGCCCACGCGGTACAGTCCCGGCTCGACGGCCCCGCGACTGCGGCCGATGTCCCACCGGAGCGCCCATCGCGCGAGCGTGTCGCGCCAGGTGAGCTCGCTTGAGACCTGCGGAACGACAGTACTCATGCCTCACTGCCGTTCCGCGTGTCGATCATCCGGCCGATTCCGTCGAGCACGATGTCCAGGCCTTCTTCGAAACCGTCATTCCAGTCCGCGAGATCGGCTGCGAGTGTGGCGGTGAGCGCCGGCACGTCGTTCTCGGAGACGTCACCGACCCCATCGTGCCAGATGCTTGTGCTTGCGTCTCCGGCGAACAGATGCCAGCCGAGAGAGTACGAGACCAGCATGTGGTACGCCGTTGCCAGCGATCGGCCGCGAAGGCCCGCCCCGTGAAGAATCTGCAGAGGACCTTCCGCCCATCCGGCTGCGCCGGGAGACTTCGCGGTTCGCGTGGTCACGAGCGGCACGGCGTTCGGGTGGGCAAGCAGCGCCTGTCGCACGCCGAGTATGCCGCTGCGCATCATATCGCGCCAATCCATCGAGCCAGCGAGCATCGCCGGGTCCACCGATGAGCCGACTATCGTGTCCACGACGCCGTCGAGAATGGCTTGCTTGTTGGGGAAGTGGTAGTAGAGCGCCATGGCTTCTACATCGAATTCGGCGGCCAGGCGACGCATGGTCAAAGCGTCGAGTCCCTCACGATCGACGATCTCGACTGCCGTGCCGAGGATGGACTCGCGGGTCAGGGGCTCCCGATCCTGTGCTTTCGGGCGAGGTGACATCGGCGACCTCCAGAGAAATCTCAAGAATCTACTTTACAGTGTATAGTCATCGGTGCTACGGTGCAACTATACAACGTAAAGTAACGTTGATGAAGTGACTGGAGGAATGAGCGATGAAGACAGTGGTTGGTGCGGGTCTCGGAATCGTTGCGGTGGTTGCGGCACTCCTTGCGGCAAGCGGGCGTCCCGTCCCCGGCGCGCTGGATCAGCGTGCGCTGCTCTGGGTGACCGCGGTTGCCGGTATTGCCGCGTGCAGCGTCGGCGGTATCGGTGCCGTGCTGGAGCGTGCGAATGGCGACTGGTCGAATCCGGTCGTTCTGGCAGGCATCGTTCTGGGACTGTGCGCGGGCCTCGCGATCGTGGGAGTCGCTGCCGGACTGAGGGTCGGACCGCTTCAGACCGCGACCCAGTGGCTGGTCGTTCTCGGCTCGGTAGTGATGATCAAAGTCGTGCTTGCAACCGCGCAGGCGGTGCTGTTGCGGCCGGGTGTGTGACGGCCCGGTGAGGCCTCCCGCGCCATCGGAGAGACATCGCGCCCGTGCGCATATGGCCGCGAATCGGACTCGGCGCGCGTCAGTCGTCGGATTCCCGGCGTGACGTGAACGCCGCGGTGACGCCGAGCAGCACGATCGTCGTGAGCAGGCCGGGGATCAGGCCCTCACCTCTTGGACGCGCGAGGCGGGATTCGGTCGGGCGCGGGAGCGGCGCATCCGCTGGATCGTCGGTCGACGTGGTCTCCGGTGTCCAGGGGTTCGCGACGGCTAGTGCGTCGGTGTTCACGGTCGGACCCTCGGCAGCGATGACGGCCTCGTACGACTCGAACAGCGGCGCGGCAGACTCACCGAACTCGATTTCCGAGATGCCGACGTTTCGGAACGTAGTCCCGGGGTAGACGTCATCGATGCGAAGCGTTGCCGACGAGCAGCTCACGTTCACGGGGAATCGCTGAACAGACGGCTCATCGGCGAGCGTGATGGCGACCCGCGTTCCGTCCGAGAAGATGAGCGTGGCACGCCTCGGCCGTGCGTGGTCGGCGAAGTCCTCGGGAAGCCGGGCGTAACCGGGGAGAATCCGCACTTCCCGAACAGTGCGCGTCTCGCCGAGGTCGACGCGCAGCGTCTGACCTCGGCCATCGGCGTTCGTGGGCGCGGAGAGCCAGGCGGTGACGGGGTCGCTGTCGATGGCCTTCTGTGCGCCGAATTTCGCATCGCCCCACTCGAGAAGGGGAGATTCGCTTGATGCCGCAGCGCCCGCGGCGAGCGGTCTGATCCAGTCGGGCCTCGGGGGCTCCTGTATCGCTCCGAATCCCTGATTGTAGAAGAGCGCGATATCATACGGCGACTGTGCGGTCACCGCATCGAGCGAGGGCTCGAAATCCTCCAGGATCCACTGGAATCGTTGACCCGTTCGCGAGAATCCGGCGGGCTTGGTGCACGGGGTCTCCTCGGGCCATCCGGCGGTTCCGTACGCCCAGCCACGCGTGTCGGAACAGTAGGTGTAGCGAATGACCGCTCTGCCGATGGTGCCCTGCCATCCGGCTCCCGTATGCAACACGTACGGGTACCACGCGGTCGCACTGTACATTCCTGTGTAGGCAGGTGGCGTCACCTCGGTGTCGGCGATTCCGGCGCTCACGCTCGGACGAGACACGTATCGCACCCGTACGAACGTGACACCGTTTGGGAATGTCGCTTCGTGTTCGTACCAGCCCGATTCGTATGGTCCGTCGAATCCTGTGGTCACGGTCACCTTCAGAGGCGTGTCGCCCTGCCACGCCTGGAAGCCTCCAAGCGCGATGCCCGGGGTGCCGCTGGTCTTGTCATCGAGCGCGAACGGAAAGCCCAGCCGGACCTTCTCGGCGGCACCCGAATTCACGAACTTGAAGTCGACGAGGTACTCTGCGAATCCGCCGTACAGAACCACCTGGACGGTCTCGGACTCCATCCGGATGTGCTCGCTCGCAACCGGGCGTACGTTGCCCGGACTGCCGCCGACGCGTCCATCGTCGGCGTGAGCGGGCGCTGCAGTCGCGAGCGTGATCAGCAATGCGATAGTCAGGACCCTTCGAAGACCCATGAGGCCCCCTCCTCGAATCGACCCCCCGGTTCCGGTCGTGCCGCCTTCGATGCTATTCCGGACGCGAGGTTACTACCACTACGTGCGCCCAACAGGCCGGTGTCGCCACGGCGACGGCCTCGTTCCCGGGCACCCTGGCCGCTGACGCGCATGAGAGCGAGCTATCGAGTCTGTGCGTCTCGGCATGAGTCTCGCTAGTCGATTGGCACGGGTGCATCCCGAGGGCGCGATCCGGCGACCCGTCGATCCGAGGAGGTGATCCAGCGTTGAGTAGACCTAGCATCGCTGCGGAGGTGTCTTCCTCGTAGGACGGCGTCGTTCGGGCGAGATGCCCGGATGCAACGCACCACCCGCAAACACGGATGAGCGTCGCTGTCCAGCAGCGATGGGAGAGGGTCGCCAGCGATGGCGGCCCTCTCTGCGTTGGTGCCCGGAGATGCCTGTCGGCCTAACGGTTGAGGAGCGTGATGCTTGTCTGCAGCGCCGTGGCGATCGTCACCCACACCAGATACGGCGACAGCGCAAGCGATGCCAACCGTGAGTGTGGCCAGATCGCGATCATCGACCAGATGATCGTCGCGAGAACGAGCACGATGTCCGCCTCGGCAAGCCACAGGTTGCGCAACCCGAACTGGATCGGTGTGAACGCGATGTTCGCGACGACGTTGATGAGTACCGGCACCAGAAGCGATGCGGGGTACTCGCCGCGTGCGACTTTGAAGATGACGTAGCCGTATGCGCCGATGATGATCGGATAGAGGATGCTCCATACGATGCCGAAGACCGGCGGCGCAGGCGCCCAGGCGGGCTTGATGAGCGTCGAGTAGAAGTCCATGCAGAGAGTCTACCCTGCGTGGGCGGGAACCGGACATGCGAGGCCGAGCGCCTCGGCCAGAGGTGCCGAGACCGGCACCGTCACCAGGTCAGCGATCCCGGCGCGCGTCAGCTTCCCGGTCACGAGCTCGTTCGCGCAGCAGAGGCGAACGTCGACATCGCGCTTTCGGGACGCCTCGATAACGTCCTTGAGGGCGAGGATACCCGTGAGGTCGATGAACGGCACCCGTTCCAGGTTGATCACGAGCGCAGTCGGCTCGGTATGCGTGTGCTGAAGCGCCGCCTCGAACTGTTGCACGGCGCCGAAGAAGAACGGCCCCTCGATCGTGTACACCAGCACGCCCTCGGGAATCGGCTGCGAGTTCGACGTTGGGAGCTGTCCGACGACCTCTTCTGTATCAAGGGCTCGCGTTTCCACCGAGGAGGACATGCGACGCATGAAGTTGAGCATCGCGAGGATCACGCCGACGTTCACCGCGACGATGAGGTCGGTGAAGACCGTGAGGCCGAGCGTGATGAGCATGATGGCGACATCCGCTCTAGGTGCGCGCTTGACGGTGCGGACGACGCGCTTCGCCTCGCTCATGTTCCACGCCACGACGAAGAGCACTGCCGCGAGCGTGGTGAGCGGGACGTTGTACGCGAGTGGCGCCAGCACAAGCACCGTGAGCAGCAGTGTGACCGAGCTGGCGACGCCGGCGATCGGACTGTTGCCGCCGTGGCGGACGTTCGTGGCGGTGCGGGCGATGGCGCCAGTCGCCGCGAAGCCACCGAGAAGAGCGGCACCCACGTTTGCGATGCCCTGCCCGATGAGCTCTTGATTGGAGTCGTGCCGGTAGCCGGTCATGCCGTCCACGACCGTGGCCGACAGCAGCGACTCGACTGCACCCAGCAGTGCGATCGCGAAGGCCGGTCGCAGCAGCTCAAGGATGGTGCCGAATGGCAGGAGCGGCAGCGCGAAGGCGGGCAGTCCGCGCGGTATCCCGCCGAACGCCGAGCCGATCGTCGCGATGCCGTCGATGTGGAGCGTTGACTGCAGCATCGTTGCGGCAACAAGCGCCACGAGTGGGCCGGGCACCTTGCCAATCGCAGGGATTCTCGGCCAGAGCACGATGATAGCCATGCTCGCCACGCCAAGCGTCGTGGTTGCCGCATGCAGGTTCGGGAGTGTGCCGAGGAGCGCCAGCAGCCTTTCGTGAAAGTGCTCCCCCACTGCTGGTGGGAGTCCGAAGAAGCTCTGCCACTGCCCCACCCAGATGAGGACGGCCACGCCTGCTGTGAAGCCGAGGATGACCGGCTCGGGGATGAAGCGGATGACTCCACCGAGTTTCGTGAGGCCGAAGAGCAGCAGCATGATGCCGGCGAGCGCAGTGGCGACCTGAAGGCCGGCGATGCCGTACTTGGCGGTCACACCGAAGAGCAGCACAGCGAAGGCGCCTGTGGGGCCGGCGATCTGAACGCGAGTGCCACCGAAGAGCGATACCGCGAGAGCGGCCACGATCGCAGTGTAGAGCCCCTGCTCCGGATTGGCGCCCGAGGCGATGGCGAATGCCATGGAGAGGGGTATCGAAACTACGCCGACCACGACGCCGGCGGTGATGTTCCGTATCCAGTTGTCGCGTCGGAGGAGTCCGGCGCGCCACGCTTCGACTATGGCGGCCATGATCCAGGCTCTGTCGGGGGACGATGGCTAACTACGGTACCACTCGATGGGCGATTCTGCGCGACCCGTCGGTTGATGGGTCGCCGGCAACGTCTCCGATACCTGGAAGGGATTGCTTGAACCCTGGCGGACCGTTTGGTACCATGCCGAAGGCAGCAGGCCGAGACTGAAGGGTCTCACGCGACCGGAAGGAGGGACGAGACATGACGAAACCCATCTGCACGCAGGGCATGGAGTGCCCGGTATCGCTGTACGTCCGTATTCCGGTGCGCCGCGCCGTCTGATCTCGAGTAGACGTCGCGGGCACCCCCGATGGGGAGGAGCCCCGCGATGTTCGAATCAACCTCGCGCGCCTATGCGCGATCGAGCTACACCATCGACCTGCCTGGTCTGTCAGCCCACGCGCTGGATACCATCACCGCCTACGCGGGTCGACTGAATGCACGACTGCACGATCTGCGCATCGAGAGGCCCAGAAGCAGGGTCGGTCCATCAATGCGGAGCCACGCAGACCATCACGTGCCAGACAGCACGCGTATCCGCTAGGAGCAAGGACGGCCACCGGGTGGTGGCCGTCCTTCTCGGCCGGAGCCCTGTCCGACAGCCCTTGATGCGGATCGGGCCCGGCGAACGCAGACAGGCCGCCCCTCGCGTTCAGGAACGGCCTGCCCGTCGGTCCCCGGCGGGGACCGGGGGACCCTATGCGATGGTAGCCACGCGGGCCGGACGCTCATCGTCCTCGACGCGACCGTCCCGCATCCGTATGGTGCGGTCGCATGCCTCGGCTACCTCGGGGTTGTGCGTCACAAGGACGAACGTCGTTCCGGTCTCCCGGTTGATCGTGCGCATCACGGAGATGATCTCGTCCGAGGTTGCGGTGTCGAGGTCGCCGGTCGGCTCGTCGCCGAACACGATCGACGGTCGGTTGATGAGCGCCCGCGCGATAGCCACGCGTTGCTGCTGCCCCCCGGAGAGCTCGCTCGGGAGGTGTCCTGCGCGATCCGCAATGCCGACAAGTTCGAGCAGATCGGCGGCACGAGCGCGCGACGCTCGGCGGGGCAGGCCGGCGTACTCGGCGGCGAGTGCGACGTTCTCGAGCGCTGTCATCGTCGGTACCAGGTTGAAGCCCTGGAAGATGAAGCCGACTTCGGTGCTGCGAAGCGTGGTGAGCTCGCGGCCCTTGAGACCGCCGGTGCGCCGCCCGTTGATGATGACATCACCGCTGTCCGGGGTATCGAGGCAGCCGATGAGGTGCATCATCGTGGACTTGCCGGAGCCCGACGGGCCGACTATGGCAACCATCTCGCCCGCCTCGACTCGCAACGATGCTCCCCGGAGTGCGTGCACGTGGTTGTTCTTCCCAAGCCGGTAGCGCTTGACCAGGTTTCGGACCTCGATAACCGGTCCGTTCATGCGAGTTGCTCTGGTCTTCTCGGCTTTCGCACCGGCGGTGTTCGCCGTGAGGACGGCCCGTGTGCTGGACCCGTTCTTCGGATCGCGTGTCGGTGCGGTGAGCTGGCGGTGACGGTCGCTCGTGGCGAGCGTGTATGAACTCATTGATCCAAGCATTGTGGTTCTCCTTGTGTAAGCCGGTTCATTCCGGCAATGGGTGTGTCGTGGTCGTACGCGTCGGGCTACTCGTAGCGCAGCGCCTTCACGGGGCTCAGGTTTGCTGCATGCAGGGCGGGATAGATACCAGAGACCACGCCGAGCAGGACCGCGAAGCCAAGCGAGCCGACGGCGAGTCTGGTGGTGATCATGAACAACATGGTGCCCGACGCTGCGCCGCCGGCGTTCAGAGCGGCTACCACAGCTGCGCCCAGCGCCAGGCCGGTCACGCCGCCTGCGAAGCCGATGACCGCGGATTCCGCGACGAACTGCCGCATGATCGCGCCATGGGTGGCGCCGATCGCCTTGCGTATGCCGATCTCACGGGTTCGCTCGGCGACAGACATCGTCATCGTGTTGATCACCGAGAGGCTACCGACAAGCAGTGATACGAGCGCGATTCCGTAGATGATGGAGTTGAAGATCTTCATCTGGCTGCCGACCTGCTCCTCGAACGCTCGTGGCCCGGACGCGGTGATGCCGGTCACGGTGTTGCCGATCGACACGGCCAGCTTCTCGGGATCGACGCCGTCGCGCGCGAAGACGGCGATGCTCGTGCACAGGTCGGCGGCGTCGACGCTCGCTCGCATGGCCTCTGGAATGTCGTCGAGGTACAGCTGCTGAGCGTCTGCCAGCGACATCATGACCGTCTGATCGGGCGCCGTAAGCGTCCGCTCGGTAATGCCGACGACTTCGAACTGACGTCCGCGTACGGTGACTTCTTTGCCGACTTCAGCGTCGAGTTTGGTCGCCAGGTCGCTCCCGAGCACGACGACTCCCTTGTCGCCAAGCTGCAGGTTGCGGCCTTCCGCGCACTTCAGCTCGGATGATTCGTAGCCGCGCTGGCGCCCGTCGGTTCCGGTGATCATCTGCGGAACCCCAATCGTCCCGCCGGTCGACTCTGGATCGAGCAGCATACTGAGGCTAGCGGACGCACGAGCTGCGCCCTCGACGTCCTCTAGTTCCTTGATCTTCGTGACCGACAGGGGTCCTCCCAGCGCCCCGTTCGCGCCGGAGTCCGTCACGGTGACCTTGTCGCCGTAGTAGCGGATCCCGCCGTCGACCAACAGGTTGAGCTTCTCGGCCATCGCGCCCATCACGACGAGCGCGAGTACGCCGATCGTGATGCCGAAGATGGTCAGGAATGCTCGCATCTTACGTCTGAACACGTTCCGAATGACTCCCATGGTGTCCCCGCCTTCATTCAGCGCCGCTTCCAGCGGCAATTAGCGAACCGCAATAACTTACGGGGCATAAGTTATTACCCGGCGAACGGCTTGTCAAGGCAATTTCAAGAAGATGCGCGAACTTGACCGACATAAGGATTGGCGATAACTTATTCGTGTACATATTGCTCGACACCGAGGAGTGGGCGCGATGTGCGCACGACCGGCCAACCCTGAGTTGCGTGAGAAGATCCTCAAAGCCGCGTCCGAGATCATCGAGGCATGTGGACCTGATTGCGTGACGATGCGCGAAGTCGCCGAGAAGATCGGGTACAGCCCGACCACGCTCTATCTGTACTTCAGAGACAAGAACGCGATTCTGCAGGAGACCGTTCTCAATGCCTTCGACAGCATGAATGCCGCGTGTGAGATGGTGATGGTCGGGCCACGCGCCATCGACAAGTTCCGGCAGTACTGTCGGGCGTACGTTCGATGGGGCGTCACGCATCCCGGGCACTACACCCTGATGTTCCAGGTGCCCCTGGATGTCGAGTGGGATTCGGCGTGGACCGAGGCGAACATCGGTCGGCTCACCCGAGGGCGTATTATCGCGATGCAGCTCCTGGGCGAGGCCCTCGCCGAGGGAGATCTCCGCGAGCCGACCAGTCTCCGTGCATTCAACGACGCCGGGTGGGCAGCGCTGCATGGCGCTACATCGCTCTCGATATCCCGCCGCCTGACCGTCGACATCGCCGATCCGAACCTGGAGCAGGTCGTCGCCGTCGCAACGCGCACGGCGGATGTTCTCGTGAACTGCCTCATAGCCGGAAGCGGAGCGTAGGTCTCGGGTCCGAGCCACTCGAAGGGGCCCCGCTGAAGCGGGGCCCCTTCGTATGTCGTAGCAGCCGGTGCGATTGCCGCACGGCCCTTACTCGGCAGCGCCGCCCGTGTCGCTCACTTCCTGGATCGAGGTGATGGTCACCTCAGGGCCGGCCATCCGGATCGACGCGCCGTCGACGCGCTTCCCGCTCACCGTGACCGTCTTGCCCGAAAGCGCGTCCAGGTCTGATGCGAATTCATCCGGATTCGCGATCACCGCAACGACCGTCCCGACGTTTCCGTCCGCCTCCGTGCCACCGATGATCGCCCAGAAGCCGCCCTCAAGGTCGCGGTACTCGAGCGTTCCGAGTGCCTGGACGGTGCCATCATCCAGGTCGTAGAGGCCGGGAGCGAGCCGTGAACCGGCCGCTGCACCACCATCCGAGGGCGGTGGCACGACTCCCTCGCCGGGGTTCACCTGCGCATCCGAAGCGCAACCCATCAGTGCGATCGCGAGCATGCTCACTGCCAGTACGGCGAGAATCTTTCTCTTCATTGCGTGCCTCCCTGTTCGTTGTCCTACAACGTCTTGGACGGCTCGAACCGGGGTGTGGTTCGTCCTCTAGGGTATTCCTACCACGCAGATGGGAATACTACTCTCGCAATGCAAGATCGAGGCAGTTGAGAGGTGCGCCATGAGTCACACCGACCCGGTATCCGAGACGCTGGATTGCATCGGGCTGTACTGCCCGGAGCCGCTGTTCCAGACGCGTGCGGCGATAGACGAGATCGAGGTCGGCGACGTGCTTGAGGTCTTCGCCGATGATCCTGCCGCCGAGGAGGATCTCACGCGATTCGCAAAGCGCGCCGGACACGAGATCGTGGCCGTGGAAGACGTGGGCGACCACAAGCGATTCCTTATCCGCAAGGGCGAGTAGGAGGCCGACGATGAAAGACGAGAACGCGATCCTGTACGTGCAGACAAGTGATGACCCGATGCGGCAGTACTCGCCGCTCGTTCTGGCGCAGACCGCCAAAGCGATGAATCTGAACCCCACCGTCTACTACCTGGGAATGGGCCTGAGGGTGCTCAAGCCCGGCGCTGCCGAGGCGATGCAGGCCGGCTCCTTCCCGACCGTTGCCGAGATGCTCCGCAAGACGATCGACATGGGGATTCCGGTTCTCGTGTGCGAGGCGTCCAAGCAGATGCTCGGCTGGGACAGCGTGGAACTCATCGACGGCGTCAAGATCGTCGGCGCCGCGACGCTGAACGACCTTGCGCTCGACGCCGGCGCCACCATGTGGTTCTAGGCGGCGTGCGATGACTGATGAGGTCTACCTCGACTACCAATCGGCAAAGCCGGTCGATCCGCGCGTTCTCGACGCCATGCTACCGTTCTTCACCGAGCGGTTCGGCAATGCCGCGTCTCTGCATGGCGTGGGCGATCGTGCGACGGCCGCGCTCGAGGAGAGTCGCGCCCGGGTAGCGGCATTCATCGGCGCAGAGCCCGACGAGGTGATCTTCACCTCCGGCGCGACCGAGTCGAACAACCTCGCGCTCATCGGCTACGCCAACCGCAACAAGCGCGCGGGCGACCACGTGATCATCTCGGAAGTGGATCACATCTCGATTCACAACATCGGGAAGTACCTGGAGAAGGCCGAGTTCAAGGTCGGGAAAGTGCCGCCCGACCAGTTCGGCCGCATTAATCCCGCCAAGCTCCGCTCGCGCATCACCGACGACACGATCCTGGTCTCGGTGGGGTGGGCAAGCAACGAGATCGGCACCGTGCAGCCGATAGCCGAGATCGCCGAGATGCTCAAGGGCACCGGCGTTGCGCTGCATGTGGACGCGGTGGCGGCCGAGGGCCAGCTGCCGATCGATATGCGCGAGGTGCCGGTCGACCTGCTCACACTCTCAAGCAACGACATCTACGGTCCGCCGGGACTTGGCGCACTCTACATCCGCAAGGGTGTGAAGCTGGGCCCGATCATGATGGGAGGCGGCCAGGAGCGCGGGCTTCGCTCGGGCACCGAACCGCTGCCGCTCATCGTTGGGATGGCCGAGGCGGCCGACATCTCCGCAGCTGAGATGGCGGCCGATGCGGCCCGCATGGCCGCGATGCGCGACCGGCTCATCTCGGCGGTGCTCTCGACGATCCCTGACTCGCACCTCAACGGGCACCCCACGCTGCGCCTGCCCAACAACGCGCACTTCCGCTTCGAGGGCGTGGAGGGCGAGTCGCTGCTGCTCTCGATGCGCGACGAGGGCATCGCGGTCTCGACCGGCTCGGCATGCTCGAGCAAGACGCTCGAGCCGAGTCACACGCTCATCTCGTGTGGCCTGCTGCATGAAGAGGCGCACGGCTCGCTCGAATTCACGTTCGGGCGCTTCAGCAAGGACAGCGACATCGACCGGGTGATGGAGGTGCTGCCCGGTATCGTGCTCCGGCTGCGCCGGATGTCGCCGCTCTACAAGACGGACTAGGAGACTCCCTATGAAATCCACCCAGTATTCCGAGAAGACCCTCGATCACTTCCGCAACCCGCGCAACGTCGGGACGCTTGAGGGCGACGATGTGGCGATCGGTCGCCTGGGGAACCCTGTCTGCGGCGACCTCATGGAGATGTACATCAGAGTCGCCGACGACCGAATCGCCGACATCCGGTTCCAGACGTTCGGATGCGGCTCAGCGGTGGCGACATCGTCGATGACGACCGAGCTCGTGAAGGGCATGACGCTTGATGAGGCGCTCGGTGTGACGCGCGGCAATGTGGCCGACGCGCTCGACGGGCTGCCACCGGTGAAGATGCACTGCTCCAACCTGGCGGCCGATGCGCTGCACGACGCCATCAAGAACTGGCGCTCCGGCAAGAAGCTCGAGCCGCTGACCGCCGAGGAGGTCGCGGGCGCGGGCTCCGGCTGCGCGGTTCCGGCTGCGACGGTTGTCGCCAATGCCGACGACTATCTCGGCAAGGGGCTCTACAAGCATGTCGACGACGTGAGCGAGCTTGCCGACAAGCGCACGCTCGTCCTCGATCGCGGGTCCGCTTCGGCGAAGCTGGCACTCGAGCTCACGAAGGTGACGCCGCGCGTGGTGTTCCTGACCGAGCTCGATACGCTCGGCCTGCCCGAGGACCTCTCGGGCGAGATCAAGCGCTCTGACGTGAAGGTGCTCTACCAAGCGCGGCTGCTCTCGGTGCTCGGTGAAGGCGAGGTCGAGAAGGTACGCATCCACGACCTGGATGAGGACAACCAGTACGAACTCTTCGTCGATGCGGTGGTGCTGCTGGAGCCGTAGAGCGAGATCGAGCGCGAACGTACCGAGGCGTCGTCCGATTCGGGCGGCGCCTCTTCCTTGAATCGAGTGAATGCAAGTACTTGCTTGACAGCGCGTGTCGCCCTGTCGTAGAGTGCAAGCAGGCACTTACATGCACCATCGATGGGAGCTCTTATGGACGCACCGCACGACACCGGCGAGCGAATCCTCGACGCAGCCGCAGAGCTCTTCGCCGTCCACGGTTACGCGGGGACGACGACGCGCGCGATCGCCGAGGCCGCCGGAGTGAACGAGGTCACGCTCTTTCGCCGCTTTGAGAACAAGGTCGGCGTTCTGACGGCACTCGGCAGGAGGATCCAGCAGCAGCAGGCAGGTCACGCCGCAGCCGCTGCGCCCGATTCGGAATCGGTCCGGGAGACGCTCCTGCGTCTGGCCCGGATGGAGATCGAGGCGACGATGGCCGGGGGCGCGCTCGCAATCCGCCTCGCGTTCGACGCGAAATCGGTCCCGGAGGTCGCGGCGCTGCTCGGCGAAGGGATCCCGAACAACGCCGCCGGGCTCGCGGAGTATCTGGCCGAGCATCAGGCGACCGGGGAGCTGCGCGACGACATCGACGCGAGCGTGATGGCCGAGGCGTTCTTCGGCCTGACGTCGAGCTACGTGATGTACCGCATCGTCATGGGTGTCGCCCCGATGCCTGCGGACGTGAGCACCGATGACGGGATCGCGCAGCTGTTCGACCTGTTCTGGTCGGGCGCCGCGCCAAAGGAGCGTGTGTGATGGCAAGCGGAATCTCAAGGCGGCAGTTCGTCCTCGGCGGCGCTGCCGTTACCGGCGCGGTTGCGCTTGGTGGAGCGGGCTATGTAGCTGCCAAATGGGCACCGGAAGACGCAGCGGAGGGACTCCTCCGCGAAACGATGGGAGATGGCATGAGCAAGGTACTGGTCGTATACGGAACGAAGACCGGATGCACCTCGGGCATCGCCGAGAAGATCGGCGAGACGCTTGCTGCGGGCGGCGTGACTGTTGATGTCAAGCCCGCCGAGGACAAGCCGAGCCCTGCCGGCTACGACGCCATCGTGGTCGGAAGCGGGATCCGGGCGAGCAGCTGGCATGGTGCCGTGAAGGAGTGGGTCTCGGTGAACGCCGACGCGCTCAAGAGCACGCCAACGGCGTTCTATACGGCGTGCCTCACGATGGGCACCAATCCCGAGAAGGTCGACGAGGTTCGCGCGTACACGGACCCGCTCATCGCCGAGACCGGCGTGACGCCGGTGGCACTCGGCCTGTTCGCCGGCATGAATGATCCCAAGAAGTTCTCGCTCCCCGAGCGCCTCATCATGAAGATGATGAAGGCCCCCGAGGGCGACTTCCGGGACTTCGAGGCTGTGGCCGCCTGGACCACCGAGACCGCTCCTCTGCTTGGGCTGTCATGAGCGGCGGGCGCACCTTCAATGGCATCGCGGCGCTCTGTCTCGCGATCGCCCTGGTGGCCGGGGTCGCCTCGGCAATCGGGGTGTTCGACCGCGGCACCGGTGCGACCGCCTCGGCTGTGAGCATCCGCGGGGAGCAGTTCGAGTACGCCACCGATGGCATCTACGCGTTCAATGCGGAGCGCGTGGTTGCCGAGGGCGTGGGCTGGGACATTGTGACGCTCGTCTTCGCGGTGCCGGCGCTCCTGCTGGTGTTGCCGTCGCTCAGGCGCGGATCGCTCGGCGGACGCCTCTTCGCGATCGGGATACTGGCGTACTTCCTGTATCAGTACATGATGTACGCGATGTTCTGGGCGCTTGGTCCGCTCTTCCCGGTCTTCATCGTGTTGTATGCCGCAGCGGCTTGCGCGATCGTGTGGATCGTCTCCACGATCGACATCGCGGAGCTGCCGGGACGGTTCTCGGCGGGGTTCCCGCGCAAAGGGATGGCGATCTTCAGCGTGCTGGTGGCGCTCATGCTGCTCGTGATGTGGACGCAGCGTATCGCGACGGGACTTTCGGGCGATCTTGCCGGTGCCTCGCTCTTCGGGATGCCGACGCTCACCGTGCAGGCGATGGACCTCGGGATGCTCGTGCCGCTCGCGGTAGCAACTGCCGCGCTGCTTGCGCGGTCGAAGCCGTGGGGATACCTGCTCGCGCCGGTCTTCGCGATCAAGGGTGTGACCATGTCGGGTGCGATCTGCGCGATGCTCGTCTCGGCAGCGCTTGTGGAGGGCTCGCTTGAGGTCGTTCCGTTCGTGATGTTCGCTGCCGCAGCGGCGGCCTCCGGTGTGCTTGCGTGGCGGATGATGCGCAGCGTCCGGACCGTGTAGAATCGCTGTCACTGCGCCTGCGATCGTCTGGAGCTGCTGGTGTTCATTCTGGAAGAACCGTACGTCTCCACTTTGCTGCGAGATACCGTCGCCGAGACGGACATGCCGGTCCTCGACACGCCGAAGGCGCGAGAGGCGCTTGCGGGCACCGGTGTCGTCCTGCTCGGCGACGACGCGTTCGCGGGCGCGTACGGCCACGATGGCCGCAGCCGCCTCTACGCGAACTCCGAGAACGCGATCGGCTGGATCGCGGAGCACCTCGCCGGGACCGACCTGCCGCGGCAGGTCGCGCTCTTCAAGGGCAAGGTCGTCTTCCGGGAGTTGCTCCGCGACCTGTATCCGGCGTACGGTTTTCGCGGCATCGACCTGGCGGAGCTGCGCGGGTTCGATCCGGCTTCGCTGCGGTTCCCGTTTGTCGTGAAGCCGGCCGTCGGCTTCTTCAGCATGGGAGTGCACGTCATCGATTCGCCCGCCGCTTGGGCGCGCGCCGTCGACGCGATCGAGCGCGACGCCGCCGCATTCGCGACGCTCTACCCGGGCGCCGTCCTCGATTTCGGACGCTTCATCGCCGAGGAGGTCATCGAAGGCGACGAGTACGCGATCGATGCGTACTTCGATGCCGACGGCGCGCCGACGATCGTGAACATCTACAGTCACCTGTTCGCCTCGGCAGAAGATGTGAGCGATCGCGTCTACTTCACGTGCACGGCGCTCATCGAGCGCTGGCACGGGCCGTTCACCGCGTTCCTTGCCGAGGTGGGGAGGCGCGCGAGCCTCCACGACTTTCCCGTGCACGCCGAGGTGCGGGTCTCAGCTGATGGAACGATCGCGCCGATCGAGATCAACCCGATGCGCTTCGGTGGCTGGTGCGCGACCGATCTGGCGCACTTCGCCTACGGCATCAACCCGTACACGACGTACCTGAACGCCGAGACGCCCGACTGGGGTCGCGTCTGCGCCGAGCGGGCCGGGACGGTCACGGCGCTCGTGATCGCCGATGTGCCCACGAGCACCGACCTTGCGGCGATCGAGTCGGTCGACTTCGGCGGCTTCGCGGCGCGCTTCTCGCGCGTGCTGGAGCTTCGGCCGGTCGACTTCAACCGCTACCCGGTCTTCGCATTCACGTTCGTCGCGGTGCCCGCAGAGGACCCCTCGGAGTTGCACGCCGTTCTTGGCGCCGACCTGACCGGGCACCTGCGGATGCGCGAGGAGTAGACTGGACCTGTCGCCGAGAAGCGGAGGGTCGGTCGTGAGTCGCGTCGCTCGTCGGGTTGCGCTGGTGCTCGCGTTGACGTGTGCGTTCGTCGCGCCCGTAGCTGCGCACGCCGCGACGCTCGAGACGTACGCGGGAGACACTCGCTACACCACCGCGATCGCGATCTCGCAGGCCGCGTTCCCCGACGGCGCCGGTGCGGTCGTTCTCGCGACCGGCGCGACGTGGCCGGATGCGCTCGCGGGGACCGGCCTTGCAGGCGCGCTTGGCGCGCCGGTGCTCCTCACGGAACCCACGCGCCTCACGCCGGCGACGCTCGCCGAGATCGTGCGGCTTGGCGCGCGCGATGTGTATGTCCTCGGTGGACCGGCGGCCGTGAGCGACGATGTGGTAGCTGCGCTTGTCGAGGTGCTGCCGTCGGCGACGATCACGCGGCTAGGCGGGGCGACCCGCTACGAGACCGCTGCATCGGTCGCCTCGGCGACGGTAGCGGCCAATCCGGGATGGGACGGCGTCGTCTTCATCGCGACGGGTCGCGGCTTCGCCGATGCCGAGGCGGCCGGGCCCGTTGCCGCCGCGCTCGGGCGTCCGCTCTACCTCATCGACGAGAACCGTGCTGCCGAGCGCGTGCTCGCTGCGCTCGCATCGCGTGGCGTTTCGCATGCGGTCGTTCTTGGCGGGCCGCCCGCGGTGTCGACAGCGCTTGAAGCGCGCGTCGCGGCCATCACCGGCACCTCCGAGCGCCTTGCGGGTCCAGACCGCTTCGCAACCGCGCTCGCCGTGGCCGCCTACGCCGAGACGAGCGCCGGCTTCACCTGGGTGCAGCCGGGCCTCGCCACAAGCGATGCCTTCCCGGATGCGCTCACCGGCGGCGTGCTGCTCGGCCAGCGCAGGGCTCTGCTCCTGCCGACGCCACGGGCGGGGCTGCCCGACCGCATTGCGACCGCACTCTACGCACGCCGCGCCGAGGTGGGCGGCTTCACAGTGCTCGGCGGGACGGCGGCCGTCCCCTCGCATGTCCGGCAGGAGGCACTGCACGCGCTCGTTGCGCCGTGCTTCGACATCAACCGGGCGATGGCGCACGTTCGCGCGATCACCGCGTTCGGTCCGCGCGCCGCAGGCGGCACCGCCGAGCGGCGAGCGCTCGACTACGTTGCGGAGCAGCTGGCGGGCTGGGGGTACTCGGTCAGCACGCCGACGGTGATGCTGCCCGACGGCAAGACCTCGCGCAACGTCATCGCCGAGCGCGCCGGTACCAGCACCGACGTGCTGCTCCTCGGCGGTCACATCGACTCCAAGTACCCGTCGCCCGGCGGCAACGACAACGCGTCCGGCGTTGCGACCACACTTGAACTCGCCCGCATCCTCGCCGAGACGACCTCCACGCCCACCGTCCGCTTCATGGCGTTTGCCGCCGAGGAGATCTCGGGCGCGACCGCCGACGACCACCACTTCGGCTCCCGCCAGTACGTGGCGGCACTCTCCTCGGCCGAGAAGGCACGCATCCACGGGATGGTCTCGGTGGACATGGTCGGCTACGGGTCTGTCTTCAACGTGCGGAGCCTTGGGACCGGATCGCAGACGGCGGTCGCGTCGCTTCGGGCACGTGCCGCGTACGTGGGCCAGGCGCTGCCGTATCTCAGGGACCCTGGCCGCTTTGGCTGGAGCGACCACGAGGGCTTCGAGCGAGCCGGGATCCCGGCGGCGTGGCTGGAGTGGCGCGAGGACCCGGTCTACCACACCACGGCGGACACGGCGTCGCACGTGCAGCCGTCGCGGGTGCGCGCGTGTGGGCGTCTGCTGCGCGGGTGGGTGCTGGGGATGGGCGAAGCGGGACTCGACTCGCTCCGCTGACGCGGGACGGTGCAACGCCGCGAGGGCGGTCATGTCGTGGTAGGGATCGGCTCTGCCGATTCCAGGACGTACTCTTGACGTCTGTGAGTAGAGCGATTACTCTAATCACCAAGTAGAGCAATAACTCTAATCGCGCAGGACGTTCAGGAGGCACGGTCATGATCTCGCGGAGAGGTTTCATTCTCGGCACCGTTGGCGTGGGCACCGCGGTCGTGGCGGGAGGCGGGCTGCTGAAAGCCGCTGAGAACGGCGTGTTCTCGGCAGGTGACGGCGATGCGTTCAGCGCCTGGGATGCGCCGCTTGAAGGGATGCAGGGTATCGCAGCCGCAGGTGTGCTGGCCGCGAACTCGCACAATACCCAGCCATGGAAGCTCCGAGTAGGCGACGGCACGATCGACGTGCTGGGCGACAACGAGCGCCTGATGGGTGCCGCCGACCCGCGTCTTCGAGAGCTGCATCTCTCGCTTGGCTGTGTGATCGAGAACATGGCGGTCGCAGCCGCGGCGCAGGGTCGCACGACCGGCGTCGAGTTCGTGCGCGGCGGCGATCACTTCGCGCGCCTGACGTTCGCGCACGGCGAAACGGACGCATCGTATGCCGCACTGGCCGAGCAGATCCCGCTTCGCCGGACCAACCGCGGCGCGTACGACGTGAAGCGGGCGCCAAAGCCCGCAACGCTCGAGACGCTCGCCGCGTGTGCGGGCGACGGTGTCGGGGTGCGCTGGCTCTCCTCGGCGGGGGAGCGGGACGAGTTCTCGGCGCTCACCGTGAAGGCGACCGAAGTCCACGTGAACGATGCGGCGATGCAGCGTGACAGCCATGCCTGGTATCGCATGAAGTGGTCGGAAGTCGAACAGCACAAGGATGGGATCACCATCGACGGTGCTGCGGTCGGCCTCATCGGCACGACGATGCTGAAGATGTTCCCGCCCACGTCCGACGCGTTCGACGAGGGTTGGACGAAAGTCACGCGTGAGACGCACTGCGCCACGGCGCCGCTTTTCGGTCTGCTCGTCGCGGGCGCCGCTGATGATCGTTCGGCATGGGTTACAGCGGGCCGCGTGTACCAGCGCATGCAGCTGGAGGCAACGCGACTTGGCATCGCGATGCACCCGCTGTCGCAGGCGTTGGCGGTCCGCGACCGCGATCTGGCGGACGGCAAGCGCAACGAGTTCGCCGATGCGCTGGACGCGTACGCTGGCACCGGCGAGGTCGTGCTCGCATTTCGTCTCGGCTATCCGCGTGCTGACGTGCCGCCAAGCCCGCGGCGTCCTGTGGGCGCGGTGAGCGCCCAGCGCGGTTGACCCCGGCGGCTAGAGCTTGCACTCTAGAAGCGAGCGGACGCACGTGAGTATCGGAGGAAAAGCAGTGGCAGCAGGCAGCACGCGCGAGCGGATCGTCGAGGCCGCAATCGCGCTCTTCAACGAGCGCGGCACACGGGCGGTCAGCACGAATCACATCGCCGAGGCGCTTGGGATGAGTCCGGGCAACCTCTACTACCACTTCCGCAACAAGGAGGAGATCATCCTGGCCGCCTACCAGAAGGCCCTCGCCGAGTACGACGCCGCGTGGGAGCGCGCCGGCGCGGCTGTGCCCTCGCCGGAGGCGGTGTTCGACCTCATGGAAAGCACGTTCGAGGTCGAGTGGCGCTATCGCTTCTTCCAACGTGAGGCAGGGGCGCTCGTTCAGGCCGACCCCGCGCTGGCCGAGCAGTATCGCAGCGTCCAACGGCAGCGACTTGCGCTCTTGCGGGCGCTTGTCGACAGCTGGATCGCGAGCGGTGTGCTCGTCGAGATGGAGGAGCAACAGCGAGACGACCTTGTGACCGCGACGTACGTGCTTGGCGAGAGCTGGGTCGGGTGGCTCGAACCCATCGGCGCCGGTGATGATGAAGCTCAGTATCGTCGTGGTGCACGGCTGGTGCGCGAGATCGTGAGGCCGCATCTGGTTTCTGCAGCAGAGCAGTAATCGCGGTCCGGGGGCGCCAGCTGCCCCGAGCTCGCTCACCGCTGCTCTGAGCCTCTGTCTTGACATGCGTAACAGTGTTTTGTTACGCTGCCGTCAGAGAGTAAGGAGGCACGGCAATGGAACCAGGAATGATCTCGAAGAAGGACCTGCTTCAGCAGACCGGCATCAGCTACGGCCAGCTCTATCGCTGGAAGCGCAAGAACCTCATCCCCGAGGAGTGGTTCGTCCGCAAGTCGACCTTCACCGGTCAGGAGACGTTCTTCCCGCGCGACAAGATCCTCGCCCGCGTGGAGCGCATCCTCTCGATGAAGGATGGCGACGCCTCGCTGGACGACATCGCCGAGGCGGTCTCGCCGGATCTTGGCGGCATCAGCCTCACACTCGCCGAGGTGGCCGAGCAGGGCATCGCATCGGATGCTGCGATCAGCGTGTTTCGCTCGGCGCATCCGGACGCTGCGGCACTGGTGTTCGGTGAGCTCGTCTCGCTCTACGTCGTGGACAAGCTGCTCGGGACGGGTGATGTCTCGCTGGAGGAGGCCCGCTCGGTGCTTGCCACGCTGGAGGAGCAGTTCGGTGCATTCGAGGGGAGCGATGGCGACCTCGTGTGCGTTCGCAAGATGGGTGTCTCGGTATGCGGGCTGATTACCAGTTCTGCCGAGCTCCGGCTGGAGACGTCGGCGCGCCTGGTGGCGCGCGTGAACTTGCAGGAATCGGTCGAGGCGCTGAGCGCCCGGCTGTAGGAAGACGGAGGAAAGAAGATGGCACAGAACGGAACCAACAACATGAAGATCGCCGGCGAGGGCAGCGTTGGCGGTGGAACGTACGGTGACGTCACGATCAACGGCGCAGGTCGTGTGACCGGCGACATCACGAGCGATGACTTCCGCATCAACGGCGCGGGTTCTGCCGATGGTAACGTCGCTTCTCTGCTGATCGACATCAACGGTACGGGCTCGTTCAACGGCAAGGTCGAGACCAAAGAGATGAACATCAAGGGCGATGCGACCGTGAAGCAGGGTCTTGGCGTGAGCGACCTCAAGGTGAAGGGGCGTCTCTCGGCCGGCGGGATCGCCGCCAACATCGTGGACGTGCGTGGCGAGGTCCGCGTGAAGGCGAATCTTGAGGCCGAGACCCTCACCGGCGAAGGCGCGTTCCACGTCGATGGCACGATGAACGTGGGTACGCTCGACTTCGCGCTGCACGGTCTGTCGAACGCTCGCGAGATCGGCGGCGACAAGGTTCGTGTCACGCTTGGACGCGGCTTCGTCGGCGCGTCGCTTGTCGGCCTGTTCACCGATCGGCGGCTGAACGTCGAGACCGTCGAAGCAGACGAGATCGTGCTTGAGAACACGACGGCGAGAGTCGTCCGAGGTGGGAACGTGCGCATCGGCAGCGGCTGCGATGTTGCGCTCGTGGAGTACAGCGGAACGATCGAGGTAGCATCCGACGCGCGGGTGGGCGAATCGCGTCAGGTTGCGAAGGCGTAGCCTGCGGTAGACTTGCGGGTGGCGCGCGAATCGTCGCGTCACCCGTGCGTTCTGGAGGTCGCTATGCCCACGGAGTCCTTCAAGCCGAAGCCCTCATCAGGGTGGGCGTGGTGGGTTGCGCTCGCAGCGGTCATGTTTGCAAGCGCGGCGCCCGTGCTCTTCCTGCCAGCATCGGAAGAGATCCCGTGGTGGGTCGACCTCATCATGTGGGGCACGGTCGGGCTCGGTCTGTGGTTCCTTGCGATCGCCATCTACTTCCCGGCGATGCGCTACCACCTCACCGACACGGAGCTGGTGCTGAGCTATGGCTCGCTCCTGGCGTACCGCATTCCCTACCCGGCAATCACCCGGATCGAACGCCGCGACCTGAAATGGAGTTCGCAATCGAGCATGCGGCTTCCTGGCCTCGCGTTGTGGACGGTGCCGACCTCCGGTAGCGGTCGCATTCGGATGTGCTCAACCCGCTCGACTCGCGGCGTCCTTCTTATCTCGGTGACCGATGGCCACCCGTATGGCATCAGCCCTGCCGAGGAGGACCGCTTCGTGCATGAACTCCTCGCGCGGACTTCTCAGACAGGCGTGACGCCCGCGGTCGACCTCTCAAGCGTCCCACAGTCGCGCTAGCGTGGCTGGTGCCCCCTGAGGTCCGTTGTCGTCAGCCGTCGAAGTGCTTGAGGACCTCGAGCGCACGCAGCGTCACCCAGCGACTCGGCTCGCCCTTGCGCTCGATGTCAGCGAGCATCTTGCCGTTGAGGCTGTTGCGGAGCTTCCAGCGCCAGGCGGCGTCGGCCTGTTCGCGCACGGACGCGAGCGCGGGGCTGTACTCGGCACGCATAGGCTCGCCCACGCGGGCGAGGGCGAGCAGCGCTTCAAGCGCGTCCGAGTTGTACGAGAGTGGGAACCCGAAGCGCGACCAGCCGGGTTTGTCCTTGTAGTGCAGGTCGTCGTGCTTGGCAAGAAAGCGCTCGCGAATGCCGGCGCGCTCACCCGATGGCGTCGTCCAGAACTCCTCCCCGAACGCGCGCGCTTCCTCGGGCAAGCACCGCGTGATCTGCTTGTCGCGCAGGACGCGCACGCACTCGTCACGGAGCGCCTCGGCGCCCTGTGGCCACACATCGCGCGGCACCTCCCCGAGGAAGAGCAGCAGCTTTGGGGCAAGCATATGGCAGTAGCCGTTGAGCGTGTCGGTGCGAGCGCCCCACGCCTTCATGTTGTCGGCTTTCGCCAGGTCCACCGTGCCGCACGTGAGGCACCCGTACGTGTCGAAGAGCCCGGCGCAGTAGCGGAGCGCCGCGACGATGCGCTCGTCGTGCGCGTAGCCGAGGCGGGCGAGCGCGCGCCCGACATTCGCGGTGAGGCAGGGGATCGACGCCGCCCGACGCCCGTTGCAGCTCCAGGAGCCGTCGGCAAGCTGCCGGGAGAACGCGTATGCGGCGGCTTGCTGCACCTGTTCGTCGTCGCCGCTCGCGTACAGCTCGCCGAGGAAATGCACCTGCCACAGCGATCCGCCGTACTTCTGGTAGTCCCTTCCCGGCGTCGCCCAGGAGCCGTCCGGCGCCATGTGCTCGAGGATCGTCGCCACAGGGGCGTACTCGTTGCGGCGCGCCCACAGAGCCTTGGTCGACGCATCGTCTTTCATGCCGAGAAGCACACGCCGCGTGAGCACCGCCACGGCCGGGTTCTCCTCGGCGGAGAGCCAGGCGATGGTGGCGGGCGGTACGGCGGCGATGATATCGGTGTTCATGGCGACTCCTCTCCCTGCAGGGAATGTACCGCAAGCCGGTGACACGGAAGCCGGCGATTCTCGCGCCGCAGTCGCTCCTCGGCGATAATGGAGCCGCACACCCGCCGAAAGACGAGGAGCCCGCTATGATCCCCCGCTACTCACGCCCCGAGATGTCCGCCATCTGGGAGCTTCAGAACAAGTTCGAGATCTGGAAAGAGATCGAGGTCCTTGCCTGTGAAGCGCAGGCGGAGCTCGGCGTCATCCCGCGCGAAGCCGCAGTCGAGATCCGCGCGAAGGCCGCCTTCGAGGTCGAGCGCATCGAGGAGCTTGAAGCCACGCTCAATCACGACGTGATCGCGTTCCTCACCAACATGGCCGAGCACATCGGCGAGCCGAGCAAGTACGTCCACTACGGCATGACATCGAGCGACCTTGGCGACACCGCGCTCTGCTACCAGATGACGCAGGCGCAAGACATCATCATCGAGGATGTCCGCCGCCTCGGGCGCATTTGCGTGCGCCGCGCGATGGAGTTCAAGGACACCCTGTGTGTGGGCCGCACGCACGGCATCCACGCCGAGCCGATGACCTTCGGCATGAAGTGGGCGAGCTGGGCCTGGATGCTCAAGCGGGCCGAGGGCCGCCTTATCGCGACGCGGAAGTTCTCGGCGGCGTGGGGCGCGATCTCCGGCGCGGTTGGCAGCTACAGCAACATCGACCCGTTCGTGGAGCAGTACGTCTGCGAGAAGCTCGGGCTTACGCCCGACCCGCTCTCCACACAGGTGATCGCGCGCGACCGTCACGCGCACGTGCTAGCGGTGCTCGCGACCGTCGCTGCCACTGCCGAGGCGATCGCCACTGAGATTCGGGCGCTGCAGAAGACCGACACGCTTGAAGCCGAAGAGCCGTTCGCGAAGGGCCAGAAGGGCTCCTCGGCAATGCCGCATAAGCGCAATCCCATCACTGCCGAGCGGGTCTGCGGGCTTGCGCGTGTGGTGAAGGCGAACGCACAGGTGGGCTTTGACAACGTGGCGCTGTGGCACGAGCGCGACATCTCGCACTCCTCGGCCGAGCGGGTCGTGCTCGCCGACAGCTTCATCGTGACCGACTACATTCTTGGCAAGCTCGAGTGGATACTCGACGGGCTGGTGGTCTATCCCGAGCGCATGAAGGCGAACCTGGAGGCGACGCGCGGTCTCATCTATTCCTCGCGCGTGCTGCTGGAACTCGTTGATGCAGGCATGCTCCGCGAGGAGGCGTACGCGGTCGTGCAGCGCAACGCCATGATCGTGTGGGACGACATCCAGCAGGCGCGAGCGGGGAAGACGTACCGCGAGCTGCTTGAGGCTGATGCCGCGTGCACCCTCACTGCCGAGCAGCTCGATGCGATCTTCGACCCGTGGGCCTTCCTGGCCCGTGCGGGCGTGCTCTTCGAGCGGCTGGAGGAGCTGACGTTCTAGGCCGCGGCTACGCCAGCGGGAGTAGACGGCACCGCCCCTCTCGGCTCATGCGCCGGTGACCTTCGGGGGCTACAATCTGGCAATGGATGCAATCAGGAGCTCCCCCACGAACGCTCGTTGCGGTGATGGTCGCCGCGACCTCCTCGGCGCGCTCGCGCTCACGCTTCTGGCGTGGGCACACGTCTTCATCCTGCCGCGTTTCGCGCTTACCCAGCCGCTGACCGTGACGACGGCCGGGCTCGATCTGAGTCCGGCGACTCCGCTCACGTTCCTGCTGACTGCCGCGATCATCATGCCGCTCGCGCTTCGCAGGCGCCTCCCGCTCGCGGTTCTCGCATGGACCGCGCTGGGCTCGGCCGTGTACGAGGCCCTGCCGCAGCCGTCGACGCTCGCCGTGGTCGCACCCCTGATCGCGCTCTACACCGTAGGCACGCTCTACACCCGCCGCACGCTGTGGGTTGCGGCAGGACTGGCATTCGCGGTCGTGCTGCCCTTCTCGGTGCCGGGTGTTCCTGCCTCGCGGGTCATCGGTGAGTCGGTGCGCATCATGGCGACGTTCGCGTTCGCCGCATCGCTCGGTGACGCGACACGAGCTCGCCGGGCGTACATCGCGGAGGTCGAACAGCGAGCGCTTGATGCCGAGCACACCCGGGAGGAGGAAGCTCGCCGGAGGGTCGAAGAGGAGCGTCTTCGCATCGGGCGCGAACTACACGACATCACAGCGCACTCACTGTCGCTCATCGCCGTGCAGGCGGGCGCGGGGGAGCGGATCGTCCGGACGGATCCGGACGCCGCTGCCGAGGCATTCGCGGCGATTCGGCAGGTGAGCAAGAGCGCACTCGATGAGCTTCGTGCTCTGCTCGGCGTGCTGCGCGGTGACGACGAGTCGGCACCCTTCGCTCCGGCCGGCCGGTTGTCTCGGCTGTCCGAACTGGTCGGACGCGTAACCGCGGCGGGTATCGAGGTCGCGCTGGAAACGCAGGGCGATCTGGACGCTGTCCCGGCGTTCGCTGACGTCTCGGCGTATCGCATCGTGCAGGAGGCCCTCACGAACGCCGTCCGTCATGCCAACGCCACGCACGTGAATGTCTCGCTGAGGGCGACCGCCAGCGAACTCCTCCTCGAGATCACCGATGACGGCCGGGGATCCGGTGTCGGTGAGACGGCCGAGGGACACGGTATCTCCGGAATGCGTGAGCGCGTTGCGGCACTCGGCGGGAAGTTCGAGGCTGGACCTGGTCCCGATGGCGGCTTCCGCGTTGTCGCAGAGCTGCCCTACTCCAGAGGAGGACGCGGCGAATGACGGATTGCGGCGCGAAGATCCGGGTGCTCATCGCCGATGACCAGGCGCTCGTGCGCACCGGGTTCAAGATGCTGATCGACTCGGCGGATGACCTTATGGTCGTGGGCACCGCCTCCACCGGCGTCGAGACCATTGCGCTCGTTCGCGAGCTGCTTCCCGATGTGGTGCTCATGGATATCCGCATGCCCGAGATGGACGGCATCGAGGCGACGCAGCGTATCGCCGACGACCCGGAGCTGGCAGGCGTGCGGGTGCTCGTGCTTACGACGTTCGAGCTGGATGAGTACATCTTCGAGGCCCTGCACGCCGGTGCGAGCGGCTTCCTCCTGAAAGACACCGATCCTGATGACCTGCTCGATGCCGTGCGCATCATCGCCAACGGCGAGTCGCTGCTCGCCCCACGGGTCACACGTCGGTTGATAGCCGAGTACATCAGCCGCCCGACGACGCCGACGCTTTCCGCCGACGCCCTCGAACCGCTTACGGATCGTGAGCGCGAGATCGTCATGCTTGTCGGGCGTGGACTCTCCAATGCGGAGATCGCCGCCGAGCTGTTCATCAGCCCGGCGACTGCGAAGACGCACGTCAGTCATGCCATGCTCAAGCTCCAGGCGCGTGATCGCGCTCAGCTCGTCGTCGTCGCATATGAGACCGGGCTCGTTTCTCCGGGATCACCGGGCGAGCTCTGAGCTACTCCGGGCGGCGTAGGGCTCACGCGGTCAATCACCCCGTCCAGCCGACGCATCATCTGCGCTACCGGCGTAACCTTGAGTGCGAAGGCATCACCGAAAGAGGAGGACCTGTGTCCAGTTTGTCATTGCAGGCATCACGCGCAGGCGTGAGCATCACGCACGAGATCGCGCGATGAGCGCCGAAGCAGCGCCGCGCACAGCGGCACGCAAGCGCACGTCGCGCTGGGTAGCGGCCGGACTCGTAGTGGCCGTTCTCGCCGTTGCGGGTCTCGTTGCCATGACCCTTATGAAGCCGCCTGTCTCGCCCACCGCCGGCATTACCACCGAGAAGGCCGCTCGCACGACGCTCGTGGTGACCGTCTCGGGCGACGGGAAGACGATGCCGGTGAACACGGCCGACGTCTACCCGCAGGTGAGCGGCACGGTCGATGAAGTCGACGTCGCCGTGGGCGACACCGTCAAGAAGGGCGCACGGCTCTTCACTATCGACGGTACCGACCTTGACGCCGCAGTGCTCCAGGCTCGCACGTCGCTCCGCCAGGCGCAGCAGTCGAAGGCGGGGGCGCTCCAGCAGCTGGCGCAGGCCGACTTGCAGAAGACCCAGGCCGAGCAGACCCTCGCCAAGCTCAGGAGCCTACCGGCAACGGTGACAAGTGATGCGGACATCGCGATCGCTCAGAAGAGCGTAACCGCGGCCAAGGCTGCTGTGACAGCCGGGAACGCCAGTCTCACGACCGCCAAGGCCGCCCTCGCGAGCGCCGAGAATGCCTATGCCGAGGCGACACGCAAAGCTGAGCTCACATCGGTGTATGCGCCGTCGGACGGCGTGGTCACGGCTCTGTCGGTGGCCGCTGGCGGCAGCGTGTCGAGTGGTGGTGGCGCAGCCTCCGTCACCGGAGCCTCGATGGGAGCCTCGTCGCTGACGGCGGCGGCCGCGTCGGGGTCGAGCGCGCCGGTGGTCATCTCGGACACCGCCGAGCTGAAGGTACGCGTGGCCGTGAACGAGGTCGACATCTCCCGGCTCAAGCTTGGCCAGGAGGCCACGGTCACCCTCGATGCGGTCACCGGTCTTACCATCGGCGGGAAGGTCTCGTGGATCTCGCCGAACGGCGTGTCCACGCAGGGCGTTGTGACGTATGACGTCGATATCGAACTGAACGAGCAGGATGACCGGCTGCGACCTGACATGACCGCGTCGGCGCTTGTGACCACCGAGACGAAAGAGGACGTCGTCGTTGTGCCGAGCGCGTCGGTCAAAGTCGACGGACCCCAGCGGTACGTGGACGTGCTCGCGGCTGACGGCACGACGTCGCGCTCCGACATCACCGTCGGCGTTACGAGCGATCTCAAGACCGAAGTCGTGAGCGGCCTTGAGGCCGGCGTCACCGTCGTCATCGGAACGGTGAAGGACAAGGCGGCACCGAGCTTCGCACCGCCGGGCATGGGCGGCAACTAATGGCCGCTCTGCTTGAGGTCCACGACGTCGTCAAGACGTACGTCACCGGTGACACCGAGACCCGCGCGCTTCGGGGCGTGTCGCTCACGGTTGAGCGGGGCGAGTTCGTGGCGATCATGGGGCCGTCGGGCTCGGGCAAGTCGACGCTCATGAACCTCCTCGGCCTGCTCGACACGCCGACGAGCGGGACGTACCGCATCAACGGAGTCGATGTCTCCTCGCTTGATGACGACGAACTTGCCGAGGCCCGCAGCCGGGAGATCGGCTTCGTGTTCCAATCGTTCAACCTGCTGCCGCGCGCCTCGGTCTTTCGCAACGTCCAGCTGCCGCTCATCTACGCGGCAGATTCAGGGCGGAATCGCGAGGCCCGCGTTCTCGCTGCGATGGAAGCGGCCGGCCTTGAGGAGTCGCTCCACTACAAGAACTCCAACCAGCTCTCGGGCGGTCAGATGCAGCGCGTCGCCATAGCACGGGCGCTCATCAACGATCCGGCGCTCATCCTCGCTGACGAACCGACCGGAAACCTCGACACGGTGACGGGCGACTTCATCCTCGCCACGTTCGAGCGTCTCCGCGACCAGGGTCGCACGATCGTTCTCATCACGCACGATGCCGATGTCGCGGCGCATGCGGACCGCACGATCCACATCCGGGACGGACTCATCACCGACACCGAGGGAGGTGCGTGACATGAAGCCTAGGGACCTCGCATCCGAGACGATCCTGTCGCTGACGGCGAACAAGGCACGCTCGTTCCTGACCATCCTCGGCATCGTCGTTGGCATCTCCTCGGTCATCGTCATGGTCGCGATCGGCAACGGCACGAAAGCCTCTATCGAACAGAGCATCGCATCGGCGGGTTCCAACCTGCTGATGGTCATGCCGGGCGGCAACGACACGGGTATGGGCGGCGGACCGAGCAGTGCGGGCGAGCTCACCTCGGCAGATGCCGACGCGATCGGCGAGAGCGTCGCCGGTGTTGCCGCTGTGGCACCGCAGGCGGCAGCGGGATACTCGGTCGTGGCGGGCGCTGCGAACACGAACGTGTCGGTCACCGGCACGACGGCGGGCTTTCCGTTGGTCCGCAGCGTCGAGACGTCGATGGGCACGTGGTTCACCGAGAACGATGACGCCGCATCCGCGAAGGTGGCGGTTCTTGGCCCGACGACTGCCGAAGACCTGTTCGGCGAGGGTTCCAACCCGGTCGGGCAGCGCATCCGCATCAACGGAGAGCCGTTCACGGTCGTCGGTGTGACGAAAGCCAAGGGCTCCTCGGGCATGCAGAATACCGACGACGCCGTCTACGTACCGCTACGGACGCTTCAGCGCTACCTCACCGGCGATGACACCGTGGCCATCATCTACGTGGCCGCTACCTCGCAAGAGGAGATGACCGCCGCGCAGGACGGCATCGAGGCACTGCTGACTGCCCGCCACGGCATCGCGGCCGACGCGGAGCCTGACTTCCAGGTGCTGTCCCAGCAAGACCTCGCTGACACCGCGTCGACGATAACCGGCCTGCTTACGGTGCTTCTGGGGTCGATCGCAGGCATCTCGCTGCTGGTCGGCGGCATCGGCATCATGAACATGATGCTCACCACCGTCACCGAACGCATTCGCGAGATCGGTCTGCGCAAGGCCATCGGCGCCACACGCACCGACATCACCTCGCAGTTTCTTGCCGAGGCGGTCGCGCTTACCGTGACCGGCGGCATCATCGGGATCCTTCTCGGCTGGGGGGTGTCCTCGGCGATCTCGGCGTTCTCCACCTTCGAGACTGCGATAACCACCAGTTCGATCGTGCTTGCCGTAAGCGTCTCGACGGGCATCGGCATTCTGTTCGGCTGGTATCCTGCGCGACGCGCCGCCAGGCTGAACCCGATCGACGCGCTGCGGTATCAGTAGGGTCTGCACGGGACGCTTCCAGGTGAGTCCGGGTAGCGGTCGGCGTCCGCCGAGGATACCGCTACCCGGCGGGAAACTCCGCCGCTGCGATCGCCTCGGACGGCGCGACCGGCGTGTCGCCGGTCTCGGAGAGCACGACGGCGCCGATGATGACCGCACATGCGACGAACTGGAGCGGCGTGAGCGACTCGCCCAGCACCAGCCAGCCGGTGAGCAGCGCCACGGCGGGCACGAGGTTGATCGAAAGCGCGGCTCGATTGGCTGGCATCTTCGTGACAGCCGTGTTGTAGAGTCCGAACGCACCCAGCGACACGAACGTGCCCAGATACGCCACGCTCATCCACGCGCCCGGCACCGCACCCGCCCATGTGGCTGTCCCGCCCGCGATGGCGCCGGGCAGGAAGAAGACGGCACCCGTCGCCGCCTGTAGTCCCGTGAGGAACCACCCGTTGTAGCGTGCCGAGAGGTGCTTGATCGCGATCATCGCACCGGCCGCGCTTACCATCGCAAGCACCTCGAGCGTGTTGCCAAGCATCGGGTTCGGAGCCGATGCCTGCGAGTGCCCACCAGCCGATAGCATCGCCACCCCGACGAGCGATATCGCGATGGCCACCATCGAGCGTGCCGAGAGGCGCTCGCGCAAGAACAGCCACGCTCCCGCCGCAACGAGCAGCGGCACGATGGCCGAGATGACACCAGCCGCGCTCGACGTCGTGAGTCGGATGGCGTACCCCTCGGCGAGGTAGTAGATGCACGGCTGCAGCAGCACGACGAGCGCGAGCCACTTCACATCGCCGCGTCGGTACTGCGGCTTCGGGACGAAGAACCACATCGGTGCGAACACGAGCGTGGCGATCATCATGCGTAGCCAGATGACGGTCATGGGCGGAAACGTGTCGAGCGCCGTCTTGGTCGCCGCAAAGCTGGTGCCCCAGAAGAGCACGGCACCGAGCAGGCAGAGCAGCGGGACGATACGGCTGGCGCGGGATGGCGGCACGGGGACTCCAAGCGAGCGTGAGGGCGATGCAAGCGAGTGTACTCCAGCGGCGAGAAGGCGTCAGCGGCTACTTCGGATGATGCGGGTCCGAGAGGATCGGCACGTCGCCCGAGCGTATCGGGCCTTCGTAGAGGTTCTCACCGAAGCGGTCGAATCCCGGGATGCTCACCCGCCCGGCTACACGCGCGGCGATGCGCTCCCGAAGCTCCTGTGTCGTGAGCGCGGTATCACTCGCGATCACGACAAGGTTGTTGCCCTTCGCGTCCACACCTTCGTCGGCGTTGAAGACCCACACGCGCCTGAACGTATTGCGCAGCGTGCGGTGCAGGCTGCGGAACAGCCTGGAGCGGTCTCCGAGGAGCGATCCGATGACGTTGAACGCGACGACACCGTCCTCGGTCATGTGCGACCTGAGCGCCCGGAAGAACTCCTCGGTGGTGAGCGGTGGCGGAATACGGTCGTCGTGGAACGCATCGACGATGACGATGTCGTAGCGCTCGGAAGTGGTCTCGACGAAGTGACGCCCGTCGTCGACGACCACGCGGATGCGCGGGTCGTCCGGCAGCTCGAAGTACTCCCGGGCGATCGCGACGACATCAGGGTCGAGCTCCACCGCGTCGATGCGCATCTCGGGATAGTCGCGCCACATGCGCTTGGCGGTCGTTCCGCCGCCAAGCCCGATCATGAGCGTCCGCGAGGCGTCGGGCCGGATGGCGAGCGCCACGTGGAAGAAGCCCGGATACTCGAAGTCAGTCTCGAACGGGTTGTCGAGGTACATCGAGGACTGTCGCGTTCGCTCGAACTGGAGGATGCGCCGGTATCCGATATCGATGACGCTGATGTGGTGGAACGCCGATGTCCGCGCATGCACGACCGTCTCGGCGGTCATCTCTCCGCCAAGCGGGCTCGAGTTGCTCCAGTCGTCCAGGTCGGGCATGGCAGCTTCCTCGGATATGGTGTGCTACGGCCGCTTCATCAGCTGCAGGATACTCGTGTAGTCGTCGGTGAGGACGGGGCCGCGCACCGGCGTCTCCCAGCCGGCGGCTTCGAAACGCCCCATCGCTTCCGGCGTTCCGGCTACCAGCCACCGCGACGCCTGTGCCGCCAGCCGCTCGCGTGCCGCTGCGTCGGGTGTGTACGCGAGCGTTCGTGCCTCAAGTCCCACCGATCGGGCCGTCTCGGCCACCGCCGGCGTGAGGTCGAAGTGGCGGTTCGTGAGCTGGAAGACGAGCACGCCGCCCGGTTCGAGCGTGCGAAGGTACGCCCGCATCGCCTCGCGGGTGAGCAGGTGCGCGGGCACTGCGTCCGAGGAGAACGCGTCCAGCACCAACAGATCGAACGAGCCCGCGGGCATGGCTGCAAGCGACAGCCGCCCGTCGCCGAGGACGATCCGCGGTGCCGAGGGTGCATCCGAGAGGTACGTGAAGTAGCGCCGATCCTGCGCCAGCGTGATGACCGCGTGGTCGACCTCGAAGTACGTCATCGCGTCGGTCGGTCGCTCGTACGCGGCGATGGTGCCGACGCCAAGTCCCACGACGCCGATGCTGGCGCCGTCCGGTCGCCGTGTCGCCAACTCCGCGAACACGTCGCCGAGAGGACCGGAGCGCACGAAGTACGCGGTGGGCTCGGTGCGGCGTTCGTCGGTGAACTGGAGGCCGTGGAGCGTCGTGCCGTGTACCTCCGAGACGGCATCGCCGTTCTCGGCCGAACGGATCTCGGTGATGCCGAAGAACGTGCGCACACGCAGGAGGTACGGCGGCGAGAAGACGAGCGTCAGCGTCACGACGGCGATGGCGCTACCGAACGCCATACCGCGAGGACCGCTGCAGATGATGATGACGAGCGAGCCGATCACGAGCACCACGCCCACGAACGGCAGGGACGCGTGAGGCGCAGTCGCCAGCAGCGCTGCGCTCACGATCGCGAATGGCAGCATTCGTGCGCCGGCAGCGCGGAGCGCGCCGCCCGGGCCGGACACAGCGGGCCACTCCGGCCCCGGCAGCATCGCGAGCGCCGCCAGCGCGCCCACGAGCAGTACCGGGTACTCGTAGACGCCGCTGAAGACCAACGGCGCCAGCAGCGCCACGAACGCGGTGGCCAGCAGCCCGCCGCCGGAGACCGCGAGGTAGAAGCCGGTCAGATGCGCGCCATCCGGGCGCGAGAGCGCCAGGCGGCCGTGGACGGCGACGGCGACCACGGCGAAGGCGCCAAGCAGCACCGCGAGCAGCACCGGTACCGGCCAACTCACGCGCACGATGAACGGCACCCACATGACGGTCACGGCCGCGGGCACGAGTCTCTCGGCAACGGGGAGGACGCGGCGGCCGCGCGCCGAGAATGCGATGACGAAGCTGCCGAGGTAGATCGCGAGCGGTCCGACCCACAGAAGCGGCGTGGAGACCTGGTCGGTGGCGATCGCCGTCGTGGTGGCCGAGAGAAGCCCGGCCGGTACGGCTGCAGCGAAGACCCAGGCCGCGATCATTCGCAGCGACGGTCTTGGGGTCGCGGGCGCGGCTACCCCTGCGGGTGCGCCGCGCGGAGCGGTCGCGGCGACGCCTGCGAGCAGCAGCACGAAGACGGGGAGCACCCAGCCGATCGCCGCACGCTGTGTCGAGAGCGGCACGAGCGGTTCGATGACGAACGGGTAGGCGAGCAGCCCCGCGAGACTCGCACCGTTGGAGACCGCGTACAGCCACCAGGGGTCCCGCCCGCGTCCGGAGAACCACGCCGAGAGGAGCGGCGTCGTCGTCGCGAACAACAGCGCCGGCGCCCCCGCGACGATCGCAAGCAGCACAAGCACGTTGAGCGCGGGATCGATGCCCGGCACGCGCAGGCCGCCAAGGTCCCGCGGGGCCGCGAGCATCACTGCCGCCACGACCGCAGCGAGCACCGCATGCACCGCTCCACCGACCCGCTGTCCGAAGCGCGTTCCGAGCCAGTGCGCGTAGGCGTAGCCGACGAACACGACGGCCGTGAAGAAGCACAACGCTGTCGTCCACACCGAGGGCGTTCCGCCGAACAGAGGGAGCACCAGCCGACCGGCGAGGAGTTCGAGCGTGAAGAGTGCGAACGCAGAGAGACCGATCGCTGCGATGAAGAGCGGCTGGCTGTAGCGATCCTTCACGCGGCTACTCCCCGTCGGCGATGACTGGTGAGGGTGTGGTTGCGGTCCTGGGCGCAACTATAGCGCGGTTCGCGGTGGCGCGACCTGTCATGCCCGTGCATAATCGCCACGTCAGACAACCAGGACAGGAGATTCCTATGCCTCGCGCAGCAGCCCGCCATATCCTCGTCGCCACCGAGGAGCAGGCCAACGACCTCAAGCAGCAGATAGCCGATGGCGCCGACTTCGCCGAGATCGCCCGGACGTACTCGTCGTGCCCGTCCGGCCGTGACGGCGGCGACCTCGGCGTGTTCGCACCGGGCCAGATGGTTCGCGAGTTCAATGATGTGTGCTTCAACGAAGCCGTCGGCGTGGTGCACGGCCCGGTCAAGACCCAGTTCGGCTACCACCTCATCGAAGTCACGATGCGCGACTAGGCCAGCCCATCACGACGGCTGCGAGGATCGCCACGTCGAGCAGAGGCCCCATGATGAACCACGGGTGCCAGAACACGACGCACATAATGAGGGAGAGTACCGCGCCGACAGTCGCAGGAAGGCGCCATATCTGCGCGAGCACGGGCACGCCGAACATGCCAAGCGCGGCGAGCGTGAACGACACCACGATCAGGACGACCAACACCGCTGCGAGCGGTCCCAGGACCTTCTCGGGGATGAAAGGCAGCAGCTTCGAGCCCGACGTCACGAACGGGTAGTTCAGATCGGCCGGCTTCGGAGTGATCCATCCCAGGTGGATGACCCCGTGCATGAGCAGGAACACGCCGAACGCGATCGTGGCCATACGGTCTCCTCTCCGGTATCGCATCATAGTTCCAGCATATTCCTGCGGAGTCCGCGGCTCCAGATGCAGTCGTTCGGCGATGCCGCTACGACTCGGGCGACATGCCGAGCGCGAAGGACGTCATCGAGATCGAGCCGTACGCGAAGCCGTCCACCAGCACCTGCGCCGACTCGGCGGCCGCCTCGGCCAGCGCGGCGAAATACAGCAGCGGGATGAAGTGTTCGGGCGTGGGTGCGGCCATGCGGTAGTCCGGGGCGTTGCCGAGCGATGCGGCATCGCCCGGCGCGTCAAGGATGGCGGCACGCGCCCTGGTCTCGAAGCGCTCGGCCCAGTCGAACGCCGCTTCCGGTGCGCTCCAGTCGAGCCGGCCGAGGTTGTGCACCAGATTGCCGCTCCCCACGATCACGACGCCGCTGTCGCGCAGCGGGGCGAGCTGACGTCCCAGCTCCATGTGGTGCTCGAAGGAGTGATGCGCGTTGATCGCAAGCTGCACGACAGGGACGTCTGCCGCAGGGAACGCGTGGGTCAGTACCGACCACGTCCCGTGATCGAGACCCCAGGTGCTGTCGGGGCGGACATCCTCGGGGCGGAGGAGCCCGGCGACTTCGGCGGCAAGCTCCGGCGAACCGGGTGCAGGGTACCGGTAGTCGTTCAATTCTTGCGGGAAGCCGTAGAAGTCGTGGATCGTTCGGGGCTGTGCCATAGCGGTCACGGCGCTGGATTCGGTGAACCAGTGCGCCGAAATACAGAGCACGCCCCGGGGAACACCGCACGCACGGCCGAAACGTCGCCAGGCAGCGGTGTACCGGTTCTGCTCGATCGCGTTCATCGGGCTACCATGGCCGAGAAACGCAGCGGGTGCTCGCATGTCTGTCGTCTCCTTCGTATCGATTTCAAGAAGAGTCTTCCCGGATTCGCTGCTCCTGGTGAGGAAAGCGCGGTATTCTCGGACAGATGACCGTGCGTCAGGGAGGTCGCAATGGACGAGATCGCCGCGCTCGAGCAATCACGCGCCGAGACCCGCTCGGCTTTCGAGAACAGGGCGCTCATGTACGCCTACATCTACGATGAGCTGGAGGCGGAGCTTGGTGCCGAGCGTGCCACCGCCATCATGAAGCGCGCGGTCTTCCGGCGTGGCCTGGAGATAGGCGAGAAGTACCGGTCTGCCGCGGATGCAGGCGATCTCGCCGAAGTCGGCCGCATGTTCGTGGAGGGCTCTCCTGTGGGCGGCGCGCTCTTTGAGCCGGGCATCGAGTCGTTCGAGCAGGGGAGCGGTTCGATCGTGCTGCGCATGACGGGCTGTCCGCTCAAGGACGCGTGGCGTGCCGCGGGTTACTCGGCCGAGCAGATCGACCATCTCTGCGACATCGCAGCCGCAGTGGATCACGGCACGTTCGAGGGCGCGGGCCTTGACCTGCGCTTCCTCGATCGCCAGGCGTGCGTTGGCTCGGACGCGTGTCTGCTAGAACTCAGGCTGCGCGAACGCTAGAGCCCGCGAAACGACTCCTTGTAGAGGCGTGCGCCTGAGGCGACCAGCTTCTCCGTCCACATGCGGCGGAGCACGCCGAGGTCATCTGTCGGGTCGAAGCCGGGATCGTCGTGCAAGTCGAGCTCGTCGAGCACCTCGAACTCGAACGCCTTGGCGCCATGCCTGTTCCAATCAGCCTGCAGCTGCTTGTCCAGGTGTGAGCCGTTCTCCAGTGCGAAGCGGTGCCGGTTGAGGATACCCGGGAGGTTGGCGCTGGAGCCGACGAGCGACCGATCGTTCTTCGTGTTGTGCACGCGATACACACCGGCCGGGCGCGGGGTCTCCTTGAATTCGCGAATGAGCGATCTGCGGTCGCGCCTCATGCCACGCCTCCCGTGAGCGCCCCGGCTGCCATGCGTCGCGCCTCATCCCGCACGTCGGTCGGCCATGTCTCGGTCAACGCCGAGAATGCAGCGGCGTCCCCGGCGAACAGCGCCCGTGTGGCCTCCTCGAATCCCGGTTCGTTGCCGGCGATCGCGTTCATGAAGCGATAGGCAGCCTCCCGGGAATGCCGGACCTGATCGGCATCACCGCTCACCTTGCGCGCCGCGTCGACGAGCTTGCGTAGCGTCACCGACGCGCCTCCCGGTTGCGACGCCAGCCACTCCCAGTGGCGCGGAAGCAGGGTGACCTCCCGGGGGACGACACCGAGCTTCGGCCGCCCCGGAGGTCTCGGTGCGCTTGGTGCGGGTTGCAGCCGCAGGCGGACCTCGTCCTCCGTGCCGCGAAGATCCACGTCGATCTGCTCGCCGGTCTCGACGTCGAAGATCAGGGGCTGTGCGGCGACACCGGCGTTCGTTGCCCGCATGACCGCGACGGCGACGTCGGCGAGGCCGCCTCCCGCCAGACGGACGCCTCCAGCGAACGCGCTGTACTGCTTCTCGATCGTGCTTCCCATGAACGGCTCCTGTCGGCGTCTGCGTCAGGAGCGTATTCTATCCGGATAAAAGAGTCCGAGTCAATAATATCCGGATAAAACTATCGGTCACTCGTCGATTCGAACACCGAGCCCCCGCTGCCAGTGGCTACGCAGCGCGGTGGCTGCGCGTCTTCGTCTTGAGCACGACCGGCGCGGCGATCGGCTCGGGCGCCTTGGTCACGAATGTGGTTGCTGCAGCGAGCAGGCAGAGCACCGCGGCGACCCCGTACGCCACCGCGTACGAGCCCGTCGAGTCCACGATCGTCCCGGCAGTCATCGAGCCGAACACGCCTCCCACGCCCCACGCGGTGAAGACCAGTCCGTAGTTCACGCCAAGGTGCCTCGTGCCGAAGAAACCCGCAGTCGCCGAGGGGAAGAGCGACAGGTTCGAGCCGTAGCAGAAACCGACGGCCGCGGCGACCGGAATGAGCGAGAGCGGTGTTCTGGCGAAGAAGATCGCACCCATCATGCACGCCTGCAGGACGAACACCACGAACATCGTGCGTGTCTCGCCGAACCTGTCGGCCGCGGTACCTGCCGCGACACGTCCGGCGGCGTTACCGATCGCGAGCACCGCGACCAGGCCGAAGCCGAGGTCGATGCCGGGCAGCTGCGCAACGGCGATCTTCGCCATGTGCCCGATGATCATGAGCCCTGCGAATGCCGAGAACGCGTACATCAGCCACAGCAAGATGAACTGCTTGGTCTTCACCATGTCGCGCCAGTCGAGCTCGGCGCGCGGCGGCTTGGCCCCGGTGGTCGCCGCGGCGGCGACAGCCGCAACCTTCGCCTCCGGCACGAAGCCAGCGGGCGGGTTCACGAGCATCTGAGCGAGTCCGATGATCGCCACGAAGAACGACCCGCCCAGGATCCTGAGCGTCACCGCGATACCCGAGCCGTGGATGAGCGCCGTCGTGAGCGGTGCGATGTACACCGACGCCAGACCGAAACCGCTCACCACAAGCCCGGTGATGAAGCCTTTGCGAGCAGACGGGAACCACTTGACGGCGGCGGGTGTGGCCGAGGCGTACCCGAGACCGATACCTGCGCCAGCAAGGACACCAAAGCCGGCGATCATCGGCCAGGCCACCTCGGCACTGGCGAACGAGGCGACGAGCAGGCCGAGCCCCGTGAGCACGCCGCCGACGGTGGCGACGATTCGCGGGCCGAACTTGTCCTGCGCCCGCCCGGCGAAGACCATCGAAAGCGCGAACGTCCCAACAGCCGTTGCGTACGGAAGACTGGACTGCCCCGCGGACCAGCCCCACTCGGCCGTCAGCGCCTTCGCGATGATGCTCCAGGAGTACAGGACGCCGAGCGCGAGGTTGATGCCGAGGCCAGCGAGCGTGACGATCCAGCCACGCGTGGAAGCGCGATGAGTCATGGGGAACCCCCGGGAGTCGCATGCGTATGATGGCGCGGCCTCAAAGCCCCCAGTGGGCCGCCGCACGCTTTGGATATTCTGCCAAATCAACCGGCTGAGGAAAACGTAACGACAGGTAAGTGGCACCGAAGCGCCGGTGAACGGCGCAGACAGCCAGCACCCGCACCGCCGGGGAGGCGATGCGGGTGCTTCGTCAGGGCGTGCGATGCGGTCTAGTAGTTCTCGGCCAGCAACTCGTAGTAGGACTGCGGATGCTTGCATGCCGGACATTCCATCGGCGCCTCGGCTCCCTCGTGCACATAGCCGCAGTTGCGGCACTTCCAGAAGACCACGCCATCCTTCTTGAAGACCGTGTAACCCTTCACGTTCTCGAGCAGCTTGCGGTAGCGCTTCTCGTGGTGCGCCTCGACGTCGGCGATCTCGCGGAACGACGTCGCGACGTCCATGAAGCCCTCTTCCTCGGCGACTTTGGCAAAATCAGGGTACAGAGCGCTCCACTCCATGAGTTCGCCTTCTGCTGCCGCGAGAAGGTTCTCGGCCGTGGTGCCGATCTTGCCAGCCGGGTAGCTGGCAGTGATCTCGGTGTCGCCACCCTCGAGGTACTTGAAGAAGACCTTAGCGTGCTCCTTCTCGTTGTCGGCGGTCTCGGTGAAGATGGCGCTGATCTGCTCGAAGCCCTCCTTCTTGGCGGCGCCGGCGAAGTAGGTGTAGCGGTTGCGGGCCTGCGACTCGCCGGCAAACGCTTTCAGCAGGTTCTGCTCGGTGCGGGTTCCCTTGATGCTCATGGGCTGCCTCCTCGGCTCTCGTTTTGGTTTCGAGTACTGCTACCCGAATCGAAGCAGGTGTTCACGCGTTCTTCGCGCATTGTCCCCGCCGCCGGCGTCGACCTGTTCGTCCAGGGTGTACGATTCGACCCAGCAGTCGTGCTCATGCGGAGGGATGGCCATGTCGAAGAACTGGCACGAGCGGCATCGGGACGATTTCACCGTCGGTCAGCGCGTGGCCGACGCGACCGCGCATCTGCTTGGCTCGTGGCCCTTCATCATCCTGCAGACCGTCTTCGTCGCAGGCTGGATTCTCCTTAACCTGCTCGCCTGGGCAAAGCACTGGGATCCGTACCCGTTCATCCTGTTGAACCTGATGTTCTCCGTGCAGGCGGCGTACGCCGGTCCGGTGCTGATGATGAGCCAGAACCGCCAGGCCGAGCGCGACCGCTATCAGGCGCAATCGGACTTTGAGACCAACGTGAAGGCCGAGACGGAGATCGAGCTTCTGCAGGCGGGGATGGAGCGCATCGAGACACAGCTTGCGCGCATTGAAGCGAAGCTGGCAGCACGGGAGTAGCCGCTTGCTGGCGTGATACGCTTCTTCTGATCGCTTCGAGAGAGGATTTCCGAGTGGCAGAGTGTGTCTTCCATCCCGGTGTCGAGACGAACGTGCGTTGTGTCGAGTGCGAACGTCCCATCTGCCCGAAGGACATGGTGCCGACGCCGGTCGGCTACAAGTGTCGCGAGTGCGCGCGCCCGGTGAAGAGCGCCACCCGATTCGTGAAACCGCAGCAGTGGGCGATCGGCACCGGTGTTGGGCTCGCTGTGGGGCTTGGCGGCGGTGTCCTGATCGGTTGGGTGCTGGGTATCGGCTTCTGGGTGGTGTATCTGGGTTTCGGAATGCTGGTTGGCGAGGCGGTCCGGCGCGGTACCGGAGGTCATCGCACCCCGGGTGTTGCCGCCCTGGCAGCCGCGTGCGCGTTGCTCGGCGCGATCGTGGGCGGATTCGGCGAGTTCGGGCTCGTCCTGGGCACGGCCGCAGCGGCAGTATACGTGCTTTCGAACCGTTGGTAGCTGCCGCGACCTGGCACGCGGTTTGCGTTCGTAACCGAGTACGCACGACGGGAGGCAGTACATCAGTGAAGTTCGGCAACGGCATCCTCGGCGTCTATGCGCCGGTCCTGCTGGCAGCGGTGCTCATTTTGACCGTGGCGCCGAGCTGCATCATGCCCTCGTGCGGGCTCGTTCGCGGAGCGGCCGTGACCACCTGCGAGCCCCCGCAGCAGCAGCAGTTCACGTCCGCGTGTGAGCTCGATAGCGAGCACATCCCCGCGAGCGCTCCTTGTGGCAGCGGCGGCTGCGACGACACGACGATGTCGCATGGCACGCCGGATGCGACCGTTGTCCAGAGCGCCCAATTCCCGACTCCGGTCGCGTCTGCAGTCGCTCAGGCACCTGTCATCTCGCCGGTCGCGCTGCTCGGTCACACGACAGCCGTGACCCGTCTTCCTGAGATCCCGCCACCCGACCCGCTCGGGGTTCGGCTCATCGTCTAGAAGCTCCTTGTGTGCGGACGCCCGGTCGCGTCCCGCGTTTCGTCGTTCCCTGACCACAAGGAGTCTCTGTGAATCTGTTCATCCCCATGCTTGGCGTGGGACTCGTCACTAGCATCCATTGCGTGGCGATGTGCGGCCCGCTCGTCCTCACCTACGCGGTGAAGGGCGCCGAGGAGGGCCCCCTTGCCAAGCGAATGCTCCCGCACTTCGCGTACCAAAGCGCGAAGATCCTGAGCTACATGCTCGTCGGCCTGCTGCTTGGCAGCATCGGGTCGCTCTTCGACCTCGGCGGCCTTCGGGGCTGGGTCTCGGTCATCGCCGGAATCTTCATGGTGTTTCTTGGCATCCAGATGACCGGGTTCTTCCCGACGCTCAACCGCTTCGCCATCAAGCCGCCCAAGGTGTTCGTGAAGACCGTGAGCTCGCTGCGCAAGAAGGCGGTTGCCGATGAGGCCTCAGGCCACGTGAGCATCGCGACGCCGATCACCTTCGGTCTGCTCACCGGCCTCATGCCGTGCGGCCCGCTCATGACGGCACAGGTCGCGGCAGCGGGGACGGGCTCGGCGGTGAACGGCGCGCTCGCGATGCTGGGCTTCGGGCTTGGCACCGCGCCGCTGATGCTCGGCTTCGGCGCCGTCTCGGGCATGCTCACGTCGACGTTCAAGCGCCGCATGATGATCGTGGCAGCCGTGGTCGTCGTCCTGCTTGGCGCCGTTATGCTCAACCGCGGTCTCAACCTCGTGGGTTCGCCGGTTACCGCGCAGACCATCCAGCGCAGCATCGTCGGTACGCCCGCGCCCGCTGCGACCGACACGCAGTACACGACCGGCGCCGACGGCGTCGTCGAGATTCCGCTTGTCATCGAGAACACCCGGTTCGTGCCGAGCGTCGTGAACATTCCGGCCGACACGCCGGTGCGCCTCATCGTCGACCGGCGCGAAGCGAACGCATGCTCCGACCAGATCGCGCTGCCGCAGCTTGGCGTGCTGCAGAACCTTGCTCCGAACGCCACGACGACCGTAGAGCTGCCGGCAACGAAAGCCGGCGCATACACGCTCACGTGCGGCATGGGGATGATGGACGGCCTGTTGCAGGTCGGCACCCCGCCGGCTGCGACCGGTCTGCCGCCTGCAGTGCCGATCTCGGCCGCCGTGATCGTCGTCCTTAGTGGCGGCCTGTGGTGGAGCACGCGAAGGTCGGGTACGAAGCTCAGCCAGAAAGAAGCGCTCGTCATCGGCGTTGCTTTCTCCGCTGCGATCATCGCCGGGCTCGCCGTAGGCGGCATGTTCGGCCGCTAGTCCGCACACCCATACAGCTCATAAGGAGAAGACAATGACCGAGAAGAAGACCAAGAACGGCAGTCCCGCCCGCTACATCATCGTCACGGCGATCATCCTCGCCGCGTTCCTCGGCTCGTACAGCCTTGCGGTTGCGAAGGCAGGCAAGACCACGGTTGACGTGGGCACCGCGGGCATTCTGGCTGCAACGCCGGCCCTCAACGGCACGGCCGGTGCCGGTTCTGGCTCGGCGTGCGCATGCTGTGGCTCCGGATCCAGCACGCCGATCGAGGGTGCAGCGACGGTAGAAGGCGACGTGCAGAAGATCTCCGTTGACCTCTCCACTGGCTCATATGACCCGAACGTGATCAAGCTCAAGGCAGGCATTCCTACCGAGATCACCTTCGGTCAGAGCTCGGGTTGCACCGCCGAGGTGCTGTCCAAGGATCTCGGCTTCTACCAGGACCTCACCGGCGGACCGGTGACGGTGAAGCTTCCCGCGCTTGATGCCGGCACCTACAGCTTCAGCTGCGGTATGGAGATGGTCTTCGGCAGCATCGTGGTCGAGTAGACGATCGCGTACCAGTGCGGACCGATATACCCTGTGGGGTACATACGTATACACACGATGGAGAAGCAACATGACAACAACGACTACCACGAAGACGTACCGCATCGCCGCCGAGGGCATGCACTGCCACTCGTGCGAGATGACGGTACAGAACGAACTGATGAAGGTACCCGGCGTCGTCGCGGTTCGTGCCGATGCCGCTGCGGGCACCGTCGACTTCGCGGCTGAACCCGACTCGGTAGACGCCGCAGCGGTTGCTGCCGCGGTTGCTGCTGCCGGCTTCTCGCCGGTCGATGGTGGCGCTTTCACCGAGGCGCCCGAGGATATTCCGCTCCCCGAAGACCTTGCGCCTGCAAGCGAGGCTGCGTGCGAGACCGGAGCATGCCCGGTGATCCCGGACGACGCTGTTCCTCCTGTGGCCGCCACGCCTGCGTATGCCGGCGCTGCCGCCCACGTCTCGACGTTCGGCGTCACCGGCATGACGTGCGCTTCGTGCGTCGCCGTGATCGAGAAGGTCGTCGGACGTATGGACGGGGTCGTCTCGGCCACAGTGAACCTGGCGACCGAGAAGCTGGTAGTGGAGCACGACCCCGCTGTGGTGGCGACCGATGCCATCGCGTCTGCGGTGGAGGACGCCGGCTACCATGCGATTGCGCTCGCCGCTGCGCCGACCTCGGCGGGAACCGTGACGCTCGGTCTCATCGGCATGACGTGCTCTTCGTGCGCGATGGTCATCGAGAAGACGCTCGCGAAGGTCTCCGGCGTGACAAGCGCCACAGTCAACCTCGCTGCCGAGACGGCAACCGTCGCGTTCGACCCGGCCACCATCGGAGTGGACGAGCTCATCGCGGCCGTGAAGAACGCTGGCTACGACGCCGTCCTCAAGGTGGATGCCGCGACAACCGGTGAGCCTGCCGAAGATGTGCAGCGCATCGCACAGCAGAAGCACACGCGTCGCGAGCAGCGGCTGTTCGTGATGTCGCTTTCGCTCTCTCTGCCGCTGCTGGCACTCATGATCCCTGCGGTCATGGATACCGTTCCCGTCGCCGTGGCCACGTGGCTTGCCGGTACGTTCGGCGGCGCGTGGGATCCTGCGATGGTTCTCAAGTACATCAGTTTTGCTCTGGCCACCCCGGTCCAGTTCATCGCCGGCGGCCAGTTCTACCGGGGCTTCTTCCACGCGCTCAAGCGGCGCACCGGCAACATGGACACCCTCATAGCGATCGGTACCAGCGCGGCGTACTTCTACTCGATCGCGTCGACGTTCGTGCCGTCGTTGGCGGCCGAGCCGATCTTCTTCGAGACGGCGGCGCTGCTCATCACGTTCGTCATCCTCGGCAAGTTGCTTGAGGCGCGGGCCAAGGGCAAGACGTCCGACGCCATCAAGAAACTCATGGGACTCGCGGCGAAGACGGCCCGGGTCGTCCGTGGTGGCGAAGAGATCGACGTCCCGGTCGAGCAGGTCATCGTCGGCGATGTCGTGGTCGTCCGCCCAGGCGAGAAGGTTCCGGTCGACGGTGTCGTGATCGAGGGCCGTTCGGCGGTGGACGAATCCATGCTCACCGGCGAGTCAATACCGGTCGAGAAGAACTCGGGTGATACGGTCATCGGCGCCACCATGAACAAGCTCGGCTCGTTCAGGTTCCGGGCAACCAAGGTCGGTTCGGACACCGCGCTCGCACAGATCGTGAAGCTCGTCGAAGACGCCCAGGGCTCGAAAGCACCGGTCCAGCGCTTCGCCGACCGCATCAGTGCCGTCTTCGTGCCGGCGGTCATCGCCGCCGCGATCGCGACGTTCCTTGTGTGGTTGTTCGCGGTGCCGAACTTCGTAGATGCTTCCTTCTACGCGGCTGCGACCCCGTTCGTTAAGGCGCTGCTCGCGGGTACGGCCGTCGTGGTCGTCGCCTGCCCGTGTGCGCTCGGTCTTGCCACCCCGACTGCGATCATGGTCGGTACCGGCAAGGGTGCCGAGAACGGCATCCTCATCAAGAATGGCGAGGCGCTCGAGACCGCGTACAAGATCTCGGCCATCGTCTTCGACAAGACCGGCACGCTCACCCACGGCAAGCCCGTGGTCACCGAGGTCGAGCTTGCCGACGGCCACGACACGGCACGCGTCTTCATGCTCGCAGCGGCGCTTGAGCGCAAGTCGGAGCACCCCCTTGCCGAGGCGATCGTTGCGCACGCGAAGGCGACCGGCGTCGAGCTTCCCGAGGTCGAAGGCTTCTCGGCAGTGCCTGGCCACGGAGTCGAAGGCACGGTCGGCGGCATGCGCGTGACGTTCGGCAACCGCAAGCTCATGGCGCGTGACGGCATCGACATCTCGCGCTTCGAGGATCGCATCAGCGAACTGGAGAGCGAGGGTAAGACCGTCATGCTCGTGGGTGTCGGCGGCGACAAGCTCGCCGGCATGATCGCCGTGGCCGATACGCTCAAGGAGAACTCCCGGGAGGCTGTCGAGCGGCTCACCAAGATGGGCGTCGAGGTCTTCATGATCACCGGGGACAACCGCCGTACGGCCGAGGCTATCGCCGCCCAGGCCGGCATCGCTCCCGACCACGTCCTTGCCGAGGTGCTCCCGGAGCACAAGGCCGAGGAAGTCGCCAAGCTCCAGGCCAGGGGCCTGACTGTTGCGATGGTCGGCGACGGCATCAACGACACGCCGGCGCTGGCACAGGCTGATGTAGGCATCGCCATGGGCGCGGGCACTGATGTGGCCATGGAGACCGGCGGCATCGTGCTCATGAAGAACGACCTGCGCGACGTCGTCACAGCCATCGAGCTCTCACGCGCGACGATGAAGAAGATCAAGATGAACTTCTTCTGGGCGCTTGGCTACAACACGCTTGGCATTCCTGTGGCGGCTCTCGGCCTGCTCCGCCCGGAACTGGCCGGTGCGGCTATGGCGCTCTCGTCGGTGAGCGTCGTCACGAGTTCTCTCATGCTGCGGCGCTTCAAGCCGAGCATGTCGAAGGCTACCTAGGAACACACATCCAGCGGGCGGCGCTGGCCGCCCGCGCACACCATGAAAGGCATACTCACATGAAGAAGATCATCATGGCCGCCCTTGTCGCGGTGCTTGCCGTAGCCGTGCTTGGCCTGGCGGGTTGCTCCACCGGCGATAAGGCCGAAGAGGAAGCGATGGGCGTCTGGGGCTACGTTGCCTCGGGCGACGATGCGCTGATCGAAGTCTCCGAGTCACAGCCCGGCGTTGACGCACTCGTGGTCGACCGCGTTCTGGCGCCTGAAGACTCATGGCTCGTCGTGCACCTTGAGGTGGACGGGATGCCCGGAGAGCGCGTGGGCCTTATCGCTGTCCCCAAGGGTGAGAGCACCGATGTTGAGATCCCGCTCGAGGGTGTCACCACGCCGAACGTGATCGTGGCGCTCCACGCCGACCGTGGCGTCAAAGGCGAGTTCGACTTCGATATGGACGCGAAGGAGACGACTCCCGACCGTCCGTTCTTCGTGGACAGCAAGGAGCTCGCAAAGGTCATCGCGGTTCGTGAGTTCGGCGTGAAGGCCGATGCGGGCACGGCTGCGATCGAGGTAGCAGACCAGCCCGGCACCACCACGACCCTCAAGATCGATCGTGCCCTTGCCCCTACGGGTGCCTGGATCGTCGTGCATCTCGATGAAAACGGTATGCCCGGCAAGCGCGTCGGTCTCCTTCAGATTCCGGCAGGCGAGTCGCTCGGCGTAGCGGTAGAGCTCGACTCCTCGATCCCGCTCACTGAGAAGCTGTTCGTCGCGGTGCACGCTGACCGTGGAGCCGCCGGTCAGTTCGAGTTCGACATGGAGGACAAGGTAGGCAGTCCCGACCAGCCCTTCTTCGTCGATGGTGAAGAGGTGGCTACGGCTGTTGTCGTGAAGTAGCGATACGGCGTAGGACTGTTTCACGAGGGCGGCACCCTTTCGGTGCCGCCCTCGTTCGTTCTCGGATCGTGTTGGACGTCGGGCGCGGCCTTCGGCTTGTCTCCCACACCGTATGGCAATCGCACACTGCCGCAGGTATGCTTGGGAGGACTTGTCATGTGTTAAGGCTCTTCATGGGGGAGTGCCGACACACGCAGCATGCGAAAGGGGGGTCGCGATGCGCGTCTTGATGCACCGGCGACTATTACCGACGATCATGGTCCTCGCTTTGATCGCGACGTTCGTACCGGTACTTCCGGTCTCGGCGATTCCGCACACGCCCGTGACCATCTACGTCGATGCCGCAAGCGGCGACGACGTGGGCGGCGATGGCACGGTCGGCAACCCGTACATGAGCATCACACACGCTCTCGGCGATGCCGGCTATGGCGACACGATCGACATCGCACCCGGCACGTACAGCGCATCCGAGACGGGCGAGACGTTCCCGCTGCCGATCTCATCCTCCAAGATCACCCTCCAGGGCAGCGACCCCTACGAATGCATCATCGATGCCGATTGGAATGATGGCATCGTCCGGATGATGGATGGCACCGAAGTGCACATCTCCGGCCTGACCTTGACGCATGGTTTCGCCATGAACGGTGGCGCGGTTATGGTTGGTCTCGGCACTCTAGCGATGACGGATTGCGTGCTTACCGAGAACTTCGCCGAAATCGGCGGTGCCATCTACGCGGATGCCTCCACGGTCACCCTTACCGATTGCGAGTTCACCGGGAACGGCGAATCGGCCTTTAACGTGGCTCCCACGGGGCTCACTCCGCAGGATATCTCGGGGTGCTACTCATGCGGCGCTATCTATGCCGGGGGCTCCTCGCTTGAGATCGTCGGCTGCACGTTCGGCGGGAACAGCGCAGTCGACGTGGCCGGCGCCATCGGACTGGAGGGTTCCGAGATCGGCATCTCGGAATCTTCGTTCTACGAGAACACGATAGCCCGGACCCTCACACCGCAATCGGGGGCCGTCTTCGACGGTTCCGGTATCGTCCCTACCGGTATGGGTCTTCCCTTCGGCGGCGCGGTTCTCGCCGTCGCCAGTGGCGTGACCGTGACCGACAGCGCCTTCTGGGAGAACTCGGCGATTATCGGCAGTAGCCTCATGGGCCTCGATGCGTCGATGACGGTCGAAGGTAGTTGGTTTGAGGGCGACACCACGATGGCGGGTGTCGTCGCGAACATCGACGGCTACTTGAGCAGTGTCGCTGCGGATGCGTTGGGCGAACTTGCTCCCACGGTGCAGATGCCTGCGACCTCGCTCACCGTTGAAGGCTCCACCTTTGACGGCAATGAAGGAGCGCCGATCGCCGTGCAGTCTCTGCCCGCACGGGTCACCAACTGCCTGATCACCAACAACAATGCGAACGCAGGTCAGCAGGCGGAGCAGGGTGTGCTCCTGTTCTTCGATTCGGACGCCGACATCATCAACACGACGATCGCCGACAACACGACCGATGCGTTCTCGATCTACTCAACGTCGATGTCGGGTGCGTCGGCCCCGCCTGCGGGTGGCGTTCGCGTGACCAACTCGATCGTGTGGGACGAGTTTGCGGCGATGGGTTCGGTGTACGGCGCCGAAGTGTCATCCTCGGACCTTTACTCAACCGACCCGCTCGTCCCCAATGCATCGAGTGAGGACGTGTTCTCCGAGGATCCGATGTTCGCCGACCCCGAATCTGGCGACTACTCGCTCGCAGCCGGTTCGCCGTGTATCGATACGGGTCTCGACTTCGAACTCGCGCCCGGCGCCGACATCGACGGCACACATCGTCCGCTTGACGGCGACGCAAGCGGAACCGCCGAGTGGGACATGGGTGCGTATGAGTTCGGCGGCGTCACGGACGGCCGTCTTGAGGGCGCCGATCGCTACGAGACGGGCGTGGCGGTCTCGCAGGATCATTTCGCATCGGCCGACACCGCCGTCCTGGCGACCGGGCGGATCTTCGCCGATGGCCTTGCAGCGGCCGGTCTTGCAGGTGCCTACGACGCACCGATCCTGCTCACGCAGCCTCGCGCACTCCCGGCGGCGGTCGCAGCGGAGCTTCTGCGCCTTGGAGTCGGTCACGTAGTCGTGTGTGGCGACCGGCGAGCGGTCTCCGACACGGTGGTGGCTCAGGTCGAGGCGCTCGGCGACATCGAGGTCCAGCGCATCGGAGGATCCGACCGCTACCAGACCGCGGCGCTGATTGCCGATGAGATCGTCTCCGTCACCGGCGTGGACCCCGCGCTCGTGTTCGTCGCGCGTGGCGACACCTACCCAGACGCGCTGGCCGTCTCGCCAGTCGCATGGGCGCACAGCGCGCCGATCCTCCTCGTGCGGCCGGAAGAGCTTCCGCGCTACACGGTCGACTATCTGCTCGGGCTCACGAGCGCGACCCGCGGCGTCATCGTCGGCGGAGGCGCTGCGGTCTCGACCGGCGTCCAGGGTGAGATCGCGGCGCAGGCCGCGCCGACTTTCGAGCGCATCAGCGGCATGGACCGCTACGACACCGCTGCGGAGGTCGCGTACTGGGCCGATGATCAGGGCCTTGCAGGGTTCGGTGTCACCGGCGTGGCGACCGGCGAGGACTTCGCCGACGCGCTTTGCGCCGGTGCCGGCCTTGGCTCATCCGGCGGCGTGCTGCTACTGACGCCGCGGCGCTCGGCAGCGCAGGCAGCGCTTGACGCCATCAGCGACTATGCACCCGAGATCTCCGCATTGCAGATCTTCGGCAGCGGAGCGGCGATCGACGATGCCGTTGCCGCACGGCTGGATGCCGCACGGCGCAGGTAGGCCTGATCGAACTCAGCTCCACGGGGGCCGCATCCATCAGGGTGCGGCCCCTTTCTTGCATTCCGAGACGCCCGCCACTAGACTTCGATGAGTATCGAACTAAGGGGTGTCGCATGGCTGTCCCGGGAGCAGATGGATTCGCCGCTCTGGACGAAGCATCGCTTGATGCTGCGCTCAAAGCGCTCGCCTCGGCACAGCGCCGGGAGATCCTCCGCTTCCTTGCCTCCTGCGCGGCCGAGCACGGCAAGACCTGCTGCGCGCAGGACGAAGTCTGCGCTTGCAAGCTCTCCGAGCATCTTGGCCTGGTGCCCTCGACGGTGTCGCACCACATGGCGATCCTGCGCGAAGCAGGGCTCGTCTCGGCCAGAAAGGACGGCACGTGGGTGTACTACACCGTAGAGCGTGGTGCGCTGGCGGCTGTCGCTGCGGAACTCGGTGCGCTGTAGCTCGCATCTCCTTCCACTGGAAAGGTCGGCCATGCTCATCAAGATCCTGGGTTCGGGGTGCGCCAACTGCCGCAAGCTTGAGGAGCTCGCCCGCAAGGCGGTCGGGGAGCTCGGCATCGATGCCACGGTCGAGAAGGTCACCGGGTATCCCGAGATCATGGCGTTCGGCATCATCTCGACGCCGGGTCTTGTGATCGACGACGTGGTGAAGCTCTCGGGTCGCGTGCCCGCGTACGACCAGGTCAAGCGACTCATCGCCGAGGCGCGCTAGCAGATGGATGTCTTCGCGCCGCTGCAGTGGCTGGCCGACTGGATCACCTACGACCTCGTCGGACTCTCGCCCGAGGGCAAGGCAGGCCCGGCGCTCGACTTCTTCTTGTACGACGTGCCGAAGGTACTGTTGCTCCTGGCGGTCGTCATCTTCGTCGTGGCGATCATCCGGTCGTTCTTTCCGCCCGAGCGCACGCGCACGATGCTCTCGCATTCACGCCTCTACGCCGGCAACGTCTCAGCGGCGCTACTCGGGATTGTGACGCCGTTCTGTTCCTGCTCGGCGGTGCCGCTGTTCATCGGCTTTGTCGAGAGCGGCGTGCCGCTTGGCGTCACGTTCTCGTTCCTTGTGGCAAGCCCGATGGTCAACGAGGTCGCGATCATCCTGCTCTTCGGGCTCTTCGGCTGGAAGATTGCGGCGCTCTACGTGGTGTCGGGACTCTTCATCGCGATCACGAGCGGCATCATCATCGGCAAGCTCGGTCTCGAAAGCTGGGTCGAGGAGTACGTCTACCAGATTCGCATGGGCGACGCGGCCGAGTTGCCCGAGCAAAGCTGGCCGGAGCGGTTTGCCTACGCACGCGGCTACGTTGCCGAGATCGTCGGCAAGGTGTGGCCGTATGTTGTCGTCGGCATCGGCATCGGCGCGGTCATGCACGGCTACATCCCCGACGACTTCCTCGTGCAGTACGCCGGTCCGGACAACCCCTTCGCGGTGCCGCTTGCGGTGCTCGTCGGCGTGCCGCTGTACAGCAACGCTGCCGGCGTCATCCCGCTCGTGAGCGTGCTCACCGAGAAGGGAATGGCGATGGGCACGGTGCTCGCCTTCATGATGGCGGTCGTCGGTTTGTCGCTTCCCGAGGCGATCATCCTTCGCAAAGTGCTCAAGCCGAAGCTCATCGGGGTGTACTTCGGGATCAACTCGATCGGGATCGTGGCGGTCGGCTACCTGTTCAACGCGGTGCTGCACTAGGCGGGCCTCGGAAGCGAACGACAAGGAGACACCATGGATGAGATTATCGTGTACGTAGTCGATGAGCCGTGCGGTTGAAGCGGCGATAGCTGCGGCGACGACATCGCTACGGTTCTCGGCACCGAGCCCGAGAACGCGTGTTGCGAGATCAAGCCGCAGGATACTCTCCAGGTTCTGGAGAGTGCGCTGGAGTCCGCCAACGAGCGGCCGGTCACCATCATCTCGACCGACATCTACGGCGTGCAGGGCGACGCGCGTCATGCCGCACTCGATGCGCTCATCGACGGTGCGGCGCTGCCGTACGTCATCGTGGATGGCGGTCTGGTGTGCACAGGCGGCATCGACGTTACGGCGACCGTTGAGCGGGTGCGGAGTATCTAGTCGAGCGACACGAGATGTGCGACGGTGGATGGAGTCAGCGACCGATGAAGGAGCCGTGCGATGACTGAGACGGGCAAGCCCGCCGAGAAGAGGCGGATGGGCGTCTTCGAGCGTTACCTCTCGCTGTGGGTGGCGCTGTGCATAGTGGCAGGCACGCTCATCGGCGACTCGTGGCCCGGTGTGGCCACGTGGCTCTCGAAGTTCACCTACGCGCAGATCTCGATCCCGGTCGCTGTGCTCATCTGGCTGATGATCTATCCGATGATGCTGCAGATCGACTTCGCGTCGCTCAAGCGGGTCGGGGAGCGAAAGCAGGGACTCGTCGTCACCACGGTCACCAACTGGCTCATCAAGCCGTTCACCATGTATGCGATCGCCTGGTTCTTCTTCAACGTGGTGTTCAAGGCGTGGATTCCCGTTGAACTCGGACGTGAGTACCTGGCAGGCGCCGTGCTGCTCGGTGCCGCACCGTGCACCGCGATGGTGTTCGTATGGTCGTACCTTGCCGACGGGGATCCGGCGTACACGCTGGTGCAGGTCGCAGTGAACGATCTCATCCTACTCGTTGCGTTCGCTCCGATCGTCATGCTGCTGCTCGGTCTGAGCGACATCGTCGTGCCGTACGACACGGTCTTCCTATCGGTGGTGCTCTTCGTCGTCGTGCCGCTGGTCGCTGGCTGGATCTCCCGCGTGCAGCTGATCAAGCGCAAGGGCCTGGAGTGGTTCGAGCACACCTTCCTGCCGTCGCTTGCGCCGGTAACGATCACAGCGTTGCTTGCCACGCTTGTCATCATCTTCATCTTCCAGGGCCAGACGATCGTCGCGAACCCCTTCCACATCGTGCTGATCGCCGTGCCGCTCATCATCCAGACGTACTTCATCTTCGCGATCTCGTACGGCTGGGGATGCGCCTGGCGCCTGCCGCATGCGGTGGCGGCGCCGGCGGGGTTCATCGGCGCTTCGAACTTCTTCGAGCTGGCCGTGGCTGTTGCGATCGCGCTGTTCGGACTCACCTCGGGCGCAACGCTCGCGACCGTTGTCGGCGTGCTCACCGAGGTGCCCGTCATGCTGTCGCTCGTGTGGATCGCGAAGAAGACCCGACCCTGGGCCGAGAACCGCGCTGTCTAGTTGACGTTGATGAGCGAGTCCGTGGGGGCGAATGCGTCGCTGAGCTCGGGCACGTCGGCGACCGGAACGACTTCGGTCCACAGGTCGCCCCCGTAGTCCTCGAAGCCGGGAATCTGCACGCGTCCGTCCAGGCGGCTCTCGATGCGCTCAAGCAACGTCGCGCGTGACACGTCGTTGTCGCTCGCCAGCACGATGATATTGCGGTTGACCTCGCTCGTTGGGTCGGCAGCGATGCCGATCGGGAACGTCCAAACGTGATCCCAGATGCCGCTTGCCGTGCGGTACATGCTGCGGAAGAGGTCGCTGTGCGCGCCCTGGACCGGTGAGATCACGTTGTAGGCAACGACACCGTCGGGGGCGAGCCGCGCCTTCACCTCGCTGAAGAACTCAGTCGTCGTCAGGTGGAAGGGGAGCGAGTCGGCGTAGTACGCGTCGACGATGACGACGTCGTACGTTTCTTCGGTGGTCTGCACGTAGCGCCGTGCGTCAGCGACGGTCGTGCGCAGTCGCGGGTCTTCCGGCAGGCCGAAGTACCGCTCGGCGACATCCACCACGACAGGGTCGATCTCAACCGAGTCGATCCGCATCTCCGGATAGTCGTGCCACATGCGCTTCGTGACCGCGCCGACGCCAAGTCCGAGTACGAGCACCCGTTTTGCATCCGGTTTCACCGCTAGTGCGAGGTGCAGGTAGTTCGGGTAGTCGATGAGGCTGCTGTAGCCATCAGAGAGGTCGATCATCGACTGACGGCTCTTGTCGAACCGCAGCGACCGCGCGCCGCCCGCCTCGGTCACCGTGATGCGGTGGTACTGCGTGTCGGCCCGGAAGAGCACCTGCTCGCCGTCGGCGTTCACGCTTGCAGGCTCGTTCACCACCAGGAACATCGCGATCGCGGCCGCACCGCCAAGGAGCGCCAACGCGATCACCGCGCTCGTGGAGCGCATGCCGAGTTCGCGCGGTGCCAGCTCCGGTTCCTCCTCGGCGGTGAGGCCGAGGGTGAGCAGTGCCGTGAGCGCCAGCAGCGCGCCGATGCCGACGATGAGCGGCTCCACCTGCAGCAGCGGAATCAGCCAGAACGAGGTCGCAAGCGTGCCGACGATGCTACCGGCGGTCGATACTGCGTACAGGCTTCCTGCCGAGCGACCGATATGCGAGATCCCGTTCGCCGCCGCGAGACGCACTCCCATGGGCGAGACCATAGCGAGCAGCAACGCGGGTCCAAAGAAGACGAGCGTCGTGGCCACGAGCGGCCCAAGCCGCGGTCCGAGACCCGCCGACCACTCGAGGCAGGCGTTGGCGGCGAGCGGGCACAGCGCAGTCCAGAGCCCGGCTGCGGCGATGACCACGCCCAGGCTTCTCGGCGCACCGTACCTGTCGGCGACGCGACCGCCCAGCCAGTAGCCGACAGACAGTGCGATCATGAAGCTCGATATAACGCTGCCCCAGACGAAGATCGAGTTGCCCATCGTAGGGGCAAGCACGCGTGCGCCCAGGAGCTCGAGGCCCATGAGCGCTGCACCGCACAGGAAGACAACCGCGTTGAGAATCATGATGGTTCATCATTCTGCACCATTACGGGAATACCTGCGCTGAGTGGTGCTCGTCGCGGCTACAATTGACTGCGACGGCAGTGCGGGGAGGACGCGTGGAGGAGATCGAGGTCCGGTTCGAGCCGGAAGGCGTGACGGTTCGCGTCGCCCCGGGGACGACCGCGCATGCGGCGGCGCTTGCCGCGGGTGTGGCGATGGATGCGCCGTGCGGCGGGCTCGGGCGCTGCGGGCGCTGCGTGGTGCAGGCCGAGGGCACCCTCACGCCGCCGACCGTGGACGAGGTCACGCTGCTTGGTCCGGCACAGGTGGCGCGTGGGGTGCGTCTCGGCTGTCGTGTGCGACTGCTGGGCGATGCGGTCGTGTCCGTGGTCGCGCCGGGCTCGATCCGTGTTGTAGGCGAGGGGTTCTCGGCGGGCGTCGAGGTCGAGCACCCGTCCGACCGCGGGATCGACCCCATCGACGGGCGACCGTACCTGCTCGGTGGCGCCGTCGACATCGGCACGACCACCATCGCGGTGTCGATCGTCGACCTCGAGAACGGTGACGAGCTCGTTCGCGGCGGTGCGCTCAACGTGCAGTATCCATGGGGCGCCGACGTGATGACGCGCGTGACGATGGCGATGCACGAGGGCGGCGAGATCCTGCACCGTCCTTTGGTGCAGCAGGTGGAGCGCATCGTGCTCGCGTTGCTGGAGCCGCTCGACGCGCTTCCCGAGGACATGCGCGAGATCGCAGTCGCCGGCAACACCACGATGACCGGCTCGTTCGTGGATGCCGATCTTGCGCCGCTTGCCTCGGCTCCGTACGAAGGGGCGATGATCGACCCGGTCTACATCTCCGCCGAGCGCCTGGGCATGGAGCATCTCATGCAGGCCACCTGCTATACGCTGCCGGGCATCTCGGCATTCGTGGGCGGCGATATCGTGGCGGGGCTGCTCGCCACCGCGCCCGACCCCGCTGCGGGCCCCGTGCTGCTGCTCGACCTCGGCACGAACGGCGAGCTCGTGCTCGTCACCGCCGAGGGAATGCTTGCAGCGTCTGCGGCGGCCGGTCCGGCGCTTGAGGGCGCGGGCATCGAGTCGGGCATGCGTGCCGAGCCGGGCGCTATCGAGCGCGTGTGGCTCGAAGACGGCGACATCCGCATCGCGACGATCGGCGGCTTCCAGCCGGTGGGCATCTGCGGCAGCGGCGCACTCGACCTCGTGGCCGTGCTGCTCGCATCTGGCGTGCTCGACCCGAGCGGCCGCCTGCACGGCGACCCCGACGACCCCATAGGCCGCCGCGTCGTCGAACGTGACGAGCTCCGCGCCTTCGTCGTCGACGCCGATGCCGGGATCGTGATCACGCAGAAGGACGTCCGCCAGATCCAGCTCGCGAAGGGCGCCATCCGCACGGCGATCGACCTGCTACTCGCCGAGACGGGCCTTGCGCCCGGCGACATCCGCGAGGTGCTCGTAGCGGGCGGCTTCGGCCTGCACGTCGACGGTCGAACGCTCGCGGGCCTGGGCATGGTGCCCGAGGAGTGGGCGGAGCGGCTCACCTTTGTGGGCAACACCTCGAAGGAGGGTGCGCGCATCGCGCTCGTGAGCAGCGCAGCCAGACGCCGCGCCGAACAGATCGCGGGCACCGTACGGACGCTCGAGCTGGCATCGCATCCGGAGTTCCAGCGGCGGTACATCGCATCGCTCGACTTCCCGGCGTAGTCCGGGTCGCTCGGGGGAACAGAGTAGCAAGACGGCAGTCCGCGAAGGAGGACCACCATGCTCTTCGGAATCACCATTCCGCCGGTTGCCTTGTTGCTCGGCGGTCTCACGCTGTTCGCGCTGCTCGCGTTCCAGGTGCTTGTGGGACTCCGCAAGATCAAGTTCAAGGGCGCCCTCCACATGAAGGTGCACAAGTTCACCGCCTACGCGATGCTCCTCTTCGCGCTCTTCCATGCGACTGCGGCCCTCGCATATCTCGGCTACATCAAGTAGCCGAGCGTCAAAGCGACGGTCGGGGTGCGTGATGCGACGGACGAGTGCGATGGGCGGAAGGGCGGTTCCGGAGCCCTGATACAAGGAGTTCCACCGCTCGGCACGCGACTTTACCGTCGACCTTCACGGTCGCGTACAATGCACGCATAGCCATGCGGTCAGCGCCTTGCGCGCACCGCTCTGGCTGTCCGTTACGACGCTCCGGGAGGAATCCACGTGCAGCCGCTCGAACTCAAGCCAGACGCGCAGGGGAAAGTCCGCGATATCTTCGACCTGGGCGGCGAGCTGCTGATCGTAGCGACCGACCGCATCAGCGCGTTTGACGTCGTGCTCCCCGATCCCATCCCGTACAAGGGCGAGGTGCTCACCCGCATCTCCCGTTTCTGGTTCGACCACCTTGCGGGCATCGTGCAGAACCATCTCATCTCGGCGGATGTCGAAGACCTGCCCGAGGAGTACGCGGCATACGCGGAGTCGCTCGCCGGGCGGTTCATGCTGGTGCGCAAAGCCGAGGTGTTCCCGGTCGAGTGCATCGTCCGCGGCTACCTTGCGGGGAGCGGGCTCAAGGAGTATCGCGAGCACGGCACCGTGTGCGGACAGGCGCTGCCAGCGGGGCTTGTCGAGTCGCAGAAGCTGCCCGAGCCGATCTTCACGCCTTCGACGAAGGCCGCCATCGGCGACCACGATGAGAACATCAGCTTCGAGCGCATGGTCGAGATCATCGGCGAGACGCATGCCACGCAGCTTCGCGATGTCTCGCTCGCGCTCTACAAGCGAGCTGCCGAGCATGCCGCCCTCGCCGGCATCATCATCGCGGACACCAAGTTCGAGTTCGGCCTCATCGACGGCGAGATCGCGCTTGTCGACGAGGTCCTCACGCCGGATTCGTCGCGCTTCTGGCCCGCGGATACCTACGAGCCCGGTCACGGACAGCCGTCGTTCGACAAGCAGTTCGTGCGCGACTGGCTCGAGGCGAGCGGGTGGGACAAGCAGTCGGCCCCGCCCTCGCTGCCCGAGGACGTCATCACCATCACTGCCGAGAAGTACATCGAAGCCTACGAGATGATCACCGACGAGCCCTTCGTCCCGGAAGGGGACTGACATGGCACGACGATCTCCCATGAACGAGCGGTACCAGAAGCAGAACGCGCACGCGGGGAAGACCCGCAAGAGCGCTTCCTCGGCCAAGCCGAAGCGCGAGGCGGGCACGTACTCGGGCTCGACCGCCAAGAAGGCGCCCGTCAAGAAGAAGAAGCCAACCTGGTCGGAGATGGTGCCGAGCACGCCGGAGATCAAGAAGTGGCGTCGGATCTGGTACGTGCTCCTGATCATCGCGGTCGCCGGGTTCGGTGTGGCGTACTGGGGACAGCGGATTACCAACACGACGATGGCGACCGTCGGGTTCATCATCGAGCTCACGGCGGTCGGTATCGCGATCGCCATCGACCTCGTCGTGATCCGGAAACTGCGCACCGAGGCCATCAAGGAACGCGCCGCTGGCGGCAAGAAGGGCGCGTCCGCCGAGAAATCGGCAGCGAAAGCCGATACCGACAAGGCCGCCTCGGACGCAGGGAAGGACGCTTCGTGAATCTCAAGAGCGTCCCGCCCCGCGTGAGGGGCTACATGTACATCGCGTGGACGGGCATGGCGCTTGGCGCGCTCGGGGTGCTCGGTTTCGTCCTGTCGTTCTGGCAGGTCGGCAGCGTTGCGGTTGCCGAGGCGGACCTCGCCGCCGCGACACCCTGGTTCGCGTACATCTCGATCTTCGTCTGGCTTCTCGGCCTGGGGGTCGCTTGGTACGGACGTCGCAAGCTGGATGCAGCGGTGCGTGAGCGTAAGAGGGAGCTCGCTGACGCCGCACGGGTGGAACTCGACTGAAGGAGCAACGTCGCATGGCACGGTTCCAGATCTTCGTCACGTACAAGAAGGGCATCTTCGACCCGCCCGGCGCAACGGCCGAGCGCGCGCTCGTGAGCCTCGGCTACGACGAGGTCTCCTCGGTGAAGATCGGCAAGTTCATCCAGCTCGAGGTCGCTGACGGCACCCCCCAGGAGCGCGTCGCCGAGATGTGCGGCAAGCTGCTTGCCAACCCGGTCATCGAGGACTTCCGTATCGAGCCGGTCGAGGAGGCGTAAGCATGCGCTTCGGCGTCGTCATCTTCCCGGGCAGCAACTGCGAGCAGGACGTCATCCATGCGGCGCACATTCTGGGCCACGAGGCCGACTTCGTCTGGCACGGTGACACCGACCTCTCCGGCTTCGACGCGATCGTCTTACCGGGCGGCTTCAGCTACGGCGACTACATCCGCTGCGGTGCGGTCGCGCGGTTCAGCCCCGTGATGGCCGAGGTCGTCCGCTTCGCCGAGCGCGGCGGGCCCGTCATCGGCATCTGCAACGGCTTCCAGATCCTCACCGAGGCGCACCTGCTGCCGGGCGCGCTCTTGCGCAACCGTGGGCTGAAGTTCATCTGCAGGCAGGCCACGCTCAGGGTTGAAGAGAGCGCCTGCCAGTGGATGGATGCGGCTCCGGGGACGCTCCTGCGTATCCCGATCAATCACAACGAAGGCAACTACATCTGTGACCCCGATACGCTTGCGCGCATGGAGGCCAGCGGCCAGATCGTGCTGCGCTACTGCGAGTCTGACGGTTCGCGTGCCGAGGATGGCAGCGCCCCCAACGGCGCGCTCGACGACATCGCTGGCATCTGCAACGAGCGCGGCAACGTCTTCGGACTTATGCCACACCCCGAGCGGGTCGTCGACCCGGCAGTGGGAATCACCGACGGCGCGGTCGTGTTCACGTCGATCGCAAGGCGTTTGGCGGAGGTGGGATAGATGCATGGAAACTCGCTTGCGGGACCCGGGATCGTCTTCTTCCAGGTCCTGACGTTCGTTCTGGTCGCCGGCGCCCTGGCGATGATCGTGCACGCGCTTTCTCGCAAGGCCGATCGGTGGGCGCATCCCTGGACGCGTTTCATCTGGGTCGCTCTGGGTGCCGCATGGGCGCTCTCGCTCGTGTTCGCGCTCATCTGGCGCAACGACACCACATTCACGATCGTCGGCATCGCGTTCGTCGTGATCCTCGTGACCGAGGTCACCTACTTGCTTCGCGTGGTGTTCCCGTCGCGTGCAGCGTCCGCGATCCCAACCGAAGCACCCGAGCCGGAACCCCCGTTCGACGCCACCGTCATTTCCGAGACGACCCCCGAGGAGCAGTCGCCTGATGCGTGAGGACCTCGCCCCTGAACTCGCACCGCAGCTCGCCGTGGAGCTTGGCCTCAAGCCCGCCGAGTACGACAAGGTCGTTGAGATCCTCGGCAGAACGCCGACCGTGACCGAGCTCTACATGTACTCGCTCATGTGGAGCGAGCACTGCAGCTACAAGCATTCGCGCAAGGCGCTCCGCATGTTCCCGACCGACGGCGAGCACGTGCTGCAGGGCCCCGGCGAGAACGCCGGCGTCATCGGCGTGGGGGACGGCTGGGCGCTTGCGTTCAAGATGGAGTCGCACAACCACCCCTCGGCGATCGAGCCGTACCAGGGCGCGGCCACGGGCGTGGGCGGGATCATCCGCGACATCTTCACGATGGGCGCCCGCCCGATCGCAAGCCTCAACTCGCTCCGCTTCGGCACGCTCGACAAGCCGCGGCAGCGCTACCTGTTCGAGGGCGCGGTCGCCGGCATCGGCGGCTACGGCAACTGCCTCGGCGTGCCGACCGTGGGCGGCGAGGTCTACTTCGACGAAGCATACGAGGGCAACTGCCTCATCAACGCGATGTCGCTCGGCCTTATGCGCGAGGAGAAGCTCACCAGCGCGACCGCGTCAGGCCCCGGCAACCTCGTGCTGCTCATCGGCTCCACGACCGGCCGGGATGGCATCGGTGGCGCATCCACGCTCGCCAGCC
>RCMX01000006.1:315492-355917 GCA_004348925.1 Actinomycetota bacterium | reverse complement strand
AGAAGGCCGAGGATAAGCGCCCCAGCGTGCAGGTGGGCGACCCGTTCGAGGAGAAGCTGCTCATCGAGGCATGCCTCGAGCTGCTCGAAGAGGGGCTGCTCGTGGGTCTCGGCGATCTTGGCGCCGCGGGGCTGACCTCCTCGGCAAGCGAGATGGCGAGTCGCGGCGGCGTGGGCCTCGACATCGACGTCACGAAGATCCCCGCGCGCGAAGACGCGATGAAGCCGTTCGAGTTCATGGTCTCGGAGAGCCAGGAGCGCATGCTCGCCGTGCTTGTGCCCGAGAACCTCGAGGCCGCGCAGGCGGTGTGCACCAAGTGGGGCTTGCGCTCCACGGTGATCGGCACCGTCACCGACACCGGACGCTTCGTCGTCCGTGAGGGCGACGAGATCGTCGCCGACATGCCTGCCGCCACGCTCGCGCACGATGCGCCGATCTACGACCCGGCGATGGTGCGCCCGGCATATCTCGATGAGGTCCAGGCGTTCGATCCGGTCACACAGCTCGACCACCCCGGCTGCGAGTACGTGCTCGACGACATCGTGCTCGCGCTGCTCGCAAGTCCCAACATCTGTTCGCGACGCTGGATCTGGCAGCAGTACGATCACCAGGTGATGCTCAACACGGTGGTGCTGCCGGGCGGCGACGCGGCCGTGCTGCGCATCGGCGACACCGGCCGAGGCGAGATGACGGGGCGTGGCATCGCTGTCTCCAGCGACTGCAACGGCCGCTACTGCTACCTGGACCCGTACGTGGGCGCGCAGATCGCATTCGCCGAGGCGGCGCGCAACGTCGCGTGCTCCGGTGGCACACCCGCGGCCATCACCGACTGCCTCAACTTCGGCAATCCCGAGAAGCCCGAGGTGTTCTGGACATTCCACGAGGCCATCCGCGGCCTCTCGGATGCTTGTCGCGCATTCGGCGTGCCGGTTATCTCGGGCAACGTGAGCTTCTACAACGAGAGCTTCGGCTCGCCCATCTACCCGACGCCGACGGTAGGCATGGTCGGCGTGATGGAGGACGTGTCCAAGCACTGCACAGTCGCGTTCAAGGACGAGGGCGATGTGATCTTCCTGCTCGGCGAGACCGAGAACGAGATCGGCGGCAGCGAGTACCTCAAGCTCGCGCACGGCGTCGTCTCGGGCAAGCCGCCGGCGCTGGACCTGGAGCTCGAGCAGGCAGTGCAGGCCACCGTGCTCGCGGCGATCGATGCGCGAATCGCGAAGTCTGCGCATGACTGCTCGGAGGGCGGATTGGCGGTGACGGTTGCGGAGTGCTGCATGGCCGGCAACCTGGGCGCGGACATCCACCTCGACGACGGGCTGCCCGCATACGCGTCGCTCTTCTCGGAGACGCAGAGCCGTATCGTCGTAACGACCTCGCCCGAGGATGCCGAGCGTCTCGTCGAACTCGCGCTGGCGAACGAGGTCCCGTACTCCGTGATCGGCACGGTGGGCGGGGATCGTCTCAGCGTCGAAGACAAAGTCGGTGTCACGCTCACGCAGTTGCGGGAGGCGTGGGAGCCGGCGCTCGAGAGGGCGCTGTCGGGCGAATAGCCGGGCTGCCTGGGTGTGAACGGCTTCACATAGGGATAAACGGACGTGAAATCAGACGAACGGTCACATATGGACGATGACCGTTCGTCTGATTGCTGTTTAGATACCACTCATCTTCGCCGATGAACCGTTTGACGTCCCCGGCAGGGACGAGGAACGGTGCAGTGGCTCAGGGGTGAGGGGTGTTGGCGATGAAGGCACAGAAGAGGATTCTCGCAGTACTGCTGGCGGCGGTGCTGGTCGTGGCTCTGGGTTCCGGCTCAGCCTTCGGGCTCGAAGCGCCGGTGTTCGGAGCGTCCACGATGATGCAGGATCCGGCAGCTCCGCGTGACGTTGCTGTCGCCGACTTCAATGAAGACGGCTACGACGACGTTGTCAGCGCGGTCAGCGGCGCGGACGCGAACCCGGCCGGCATCGGCATCTCGCTTGGTGCCGCAGACCCGGTTCTCGGCGCACCCGTGATGACCGGCGTGGGCGGACCGACTTGGTCTGTCGCGACGGCCGATCTTGACAAGGACGGCCATGCGGATGTCGTGGCCTCCCTGAGCGAGAGTGCCGGGATCGTGGTGCTGTTCGGTCGCGGAGATGGCACCTTCAACGAGCCCGTGGCGTATCTGACGAGTGCTCCGGTTCTCGGTCTTGCCGTTGCTGACATGGACGCCGATGGATGGCTCGACATCGCCGGCGTCGAGCCGGCGCGCCCGGGCGTCGTGGTGCTGACCGGCACCGGCGGCGGGTTCTGCGTGAGCGAGTTCGGTGTCGCCGGTGGGGACAACATGCTTGAGGTTGCTGCTGGCCAGCTTGCAGGAGACACGCTTCTCGACCTTGCGGTCGTCGACAACGCCGGTTCGTGCGTCGTCGTGCTCGAGAACACGGGTTCTGGTTTCAGCCAGGTCGCCACTCTCGGTACCGGCGAGCAGCCGACTGCCGTTGCAGTCGCGGATTTCAACAACGACGGCAATGACGACGTGGTGGCCTCGAGCAGCATCGCGTCCGACGTGGAGATCTTCCTCGGTGACGGTGCCGGTGGATTTGCTGCCCCCATCATCGCCTCGGCAGGTGTCGACGCTCGCACGGGCGCCATCGCCGCGCTTGATCTCGACGGTGACGGTGACCTGGATCTGCTCGCACTGAACGCGACGACCGGTACGCTTGTGGCGTTCGAGAACGACGGCAGCGGTGCGATCGTGGCCGTCGAGAGTTCCACGGTAGCGTCGGAACCAACCGCGCTCGCGGTCGGCAACCCCAACGGTGACGCGACCATCGACATCGTCATCGCAGACTACAGCGACGCGAGCATCCATGTGGTCCCGTCGCCGCAGACCGTAGCGGTCAGCGCCTACAGGCCTCCCGTGCCCGTTCCGAACACGCTTGACACCCTTGAGGTCGCAGGCGCCACCCGGTATGAGACCGCGGTCGAGGCATCGAAGCTCGCATTCGAAGGCGGCTCCGACCACGTGGTCATCGCAAGCGGCGAGAACTGGCCGGACGCTGTCACGGCATCGGCCCTCGCAGGTCGCCTGCACGCACCGCTCCTGCTCACCCGCAAGGATGCACTGCCGCAGGTCGTGGCCGATGAGATCTGGCGTCTCGGCGCTGCGGATGCCTTCGTGATCGGTGGAGACGCTGCAGTCTCCGAGGCGGTCGTCGAAGCGCTCAAGCCGCTGCTTGGCACGGGCGAGGTCAATCGTCTGGCCGGCGCCACCCGCTACGAGACCGCCGACGCTGTTGCCCGCGAGGTCATCGCGCTCGCCGGCGACACGTATGACGGTCGCGCATTCGTTGCGACGGGCCGCACCTTCGCGGACGCCCTCGCGGCGTCGCCGCTGGCGAACACGAGCGGCGCCCCGGTCTTCCTGACCCCGCCCGAAGGTCGCGCAGCACTGCAGGATGAGATGCTCAACGGCGGCGTCACCGACGTCATCCTCCTCGGCGGACTCCCCGCTGTCGGCGAAGGCGTCGAGGCCGAGATGGTTGCGGCATTCAGCGCCGAGCACGTGACCCGGCTGGCCGGTGCCGATCGGTACCAGACTGCGGCTCTGGTGGCGGCGCACGGTGTGAGCGCATTCGGTCTGAGCTGGAATGGCGTCGGCATCGCAACCGGCACGAACTTCCCGGACGCACTCGCCGGTGGCACGATGCTTGGCTCGCGCGGGTCGGTCATGCTGCTGAGCACGCCGAACACCCTGTCGGAGCCCGTCGGCAAGGCGCTTCGCGACCACGCCGCCGAGATTGACGGAGTCGTCTTCCTGGGCAGCACGCAGGCCATCGATCTGGTGACCCGTGACGCTGCGACCAGTGCCCTAAGGTAACGCGGTCCCGCCACCGCGGCCTTAAGCCCCCAGGGACCCGTCGCTGCCCGCGACGGGTCCCGCGCCTTTGCTGCAATCGTGGTATGCTACCGCGCATCAGCCCGCCTCAAGCAGGAGTCTCCCGTCGCATGGACCCTCATTCGCCCGTCTCGGTCGAGCCGTCCTCGCAAGAATGGATACTGGAAGAGCGCCCTGATCGCCCCGAAGAAGCGTGCGGCGTATTCGCCGTCTTTGGTCCGGGCGAAGACGTCGCCAGGCTCACCTATTTCGGTCTTCACGCCCTGCAGCATCGGGGCCAGGAATCCGCAGGTATCGCCGTTGCCGATGGGCATACGCTCACTGTCGTGAAGAGCCTCGGTCTTGTACCGCAGGCCTTCAAGGAGAGCGACCTCGCCACACTGCAAGGGCATCTCGCGATCGGGCACACGCGATACTCCACGACGGGATCGAGCAGCGCGTGGGAGAACGCTCAGCCGATGGTCTCCTCGATCGGCACCACGACGATCGCGCTTGCGCATAACGGCAACCTGGTGAACACGGTGGAGCTGCGTGACGCGCTCAAGGATCGCGGGATCCGCTTCCGCTCGACCACCGACTCCGAGGTCATCGCGACGCTCGTCGACCACTTCACGCAGGAGCACGGCTCGATCCGGGGCGGCATCCGCGACACGATGAAGTACGTTCGTGGCGCCTACTCGGTCGTCCTCATGTCCGAGGAAGCGGTGTACGCGTTCCGCGATCCGTACGGCGTGCGTCCGCTCTCACTCGGCAAGCTTGGCGAGACCTGGGTCATCGCGTCCGAGACGTGCGGGCTCGACATCATCGGCGCACAGTACGTGCGCGACATCGCCCCCGGCGAGATGGTGAAGATCGGTCCCGGCGGTCTTGAATCCGAGCAGGCCGTCCCTGCCGAGAAGCCCAGCCTCTGCATCTTCGAGTTCATCTACTTCGCGCGTCCCGATAGCGTGCTCAACGACTGCAACCTCTACGAGGCCCGTATGCGCATGGGTGCGGCGGTGGCGCGTTCCTCGGCGGTCGAGGCCGACATCGTCATCGGCGTGCCCGACTCCGGCGTTCCTGCCGCCGTCGGCTACGCCAAGGAGAGCGGCATCCCGTTCGGCGAAGGGCTCGTCAAGAACCGCTACGTGGGACGCACGTTCATCTCGCCGAGTCAGTCGCTGCGGCAACAGGGCATCCGCCTCAAGCTCAATCCGCTTCGGCACGTCATCAACGGGAAGCGTCTCATCGTCGTGGATGACTCGATCGTTCGGGGCAACACCTCGCGCAAACTCGTGGCGCTGCTGCGCGAGTCGGGCGCCGCCGAAGTGCACATGCGCATCACCTCGCCGCCGGTGAAGTGGCCGTGCTTCTACGGCATCGACACCGACACGCAAGAGCAGCTCATCGCCGCCAGCAAGTCGGTGGAACAGGTTCGCGAGTTCATCGGCGCGGACTCGCTCGCGTACCTCTCGGTGCCCGACATGATCGCCTCGACCGGCGGCACCGCTGCCGAGTACTGTGCGGCGTGTTTCACCGGTGAGTACCCGGTCGAGATCCCCGACTCCGTCAAGCGCGGCAAACTGAGCCTGGAGCCGGTCGGGTGAGCTTTGCTGCACTCGTGACAGGCGCGGTGCGCGCACTCTGGCAGGGCGCGTCGTTGGGCGTACAGTACAACCCTGTGTTCGGCATCGGCGGAGCGGTCGTTGCTGCCGCGCTGCTCGGCTATCCGCGCGCGCCGCGCGAGCGTCGGTTCTGGGCCGGAGCGGTCATCGCGGTCGCATGGCTGGCAGGCGACGGGTTGATGATCCTTGGCCGGACACGCGAAGTCGTCGATGGGGTCGGCGCGTTCGCGCTCGTGACACCCGCGTGGTCCGCGTACCTGCTGGTGACGGTGTGGGCGGTCGTCTCGCTCGGGCTCGGGTACGTCGCGCCGGCACTAGTCGGCATCACCGTCGGACGCCGCGTCACGCACGGGACCGGCTGGCTCGCGGCCACAGCGATCGCTGTCGGCGCCTCGCTTGCGCTTTCCACGCTCATCGCGTCGCTCGGAGCGTTGGGGTAGGCGACCGCAGGCTCCGCTCCGCTGGTATCATGGCAGCCAACACGCATCGTCGAGCCGGAGGACCGCATGACCGACACGCCCGATAAGCCAATCTCGTATCGCGACGCCGGCGTCGACATCGACGAGGGCGCCCGAGCGGTCGAAGGCATCCGCGAGGCAGTGCGCTCCACGTACCGCCCCGAAGTCATCGGCGACATCGGCGGCTTCGGCGGGATGTTCTCGGCGGCGGCGTTCAAGGAGATGGCCGAGCCGATCATGGTCTCCGGCACCGACGGCGTGGGCACCAAGCTCAAGCTCGCGCAGCTGCTCGGCAAGCACGACACCGTTGGCATCGACCTGGTTGCGATGTGCGTGAACGACATCCTCGTCACCGGCGCCGAGCCGCTCTTCTTCCTCGACTACATCGCTGTCGGCAAGCTGGATGCCGCGCTCACCGCGCAGATCGTCTCGGGCATCGCCGAGGGGTGCCGCCAGTCCGGCTGCTCGCTCATCGGCGGAGAGATGGCCGAGCACCCCGGCGTCATGGAGCCGGATGACTACGACCTCTCCGGCTTCTGTGTGGGAGTGGTGGACCGCCCGAAAGCGATCGACGGCTCCGGCATCGTGCCGGGCGACGTCATCCTCGGCCTCGGCTCGAGCGGCGCGCACAGCAACGGCTTCTCGCTCATCCGCCGCGCGCTCGTCGACGGTCGGGAGGCCGAGCTCTCGCTGCCGAGAGTCGACCTCGGCGGTCGGACGCTCGGCGAGGCGCTGCTTGAGCCGACGCGCCTGTATGTGCGCTCGGTCCTCGGCCTGCTGCGTTCGGGCGCGACGGTGAAGGGGATGGCGCACATCACCGGCGGCGGCATCACCGAGAACCTCAACCGCACGTTGCCCTCGAATTGCGACGCACGCGTCTTCCGCAGCGCCTGGAAGCGGCCGCAGGTGTTCGACCTTATCCAACAGGCGACATCGTTGCCGGAGGATGAGCTGTACCGGACGTTCAACATGGGCATTGGCTTCGCGATCGTACTCGACCCCGCCGAGGCACCCGCCGCTGCGGTGACGCTTCGCGCCGCCGGCGAGAGCGTGACCGAGATCGGCGAGATCATCAGCGGTTCGGGGGAGGTCGTGTATGGATAGCATCACCGGTCCCGGCGATGAGCTTTTCCGTTTGCGTGGCGACGCCGACTGTCTTCGCGTGGGCGTGCTCATCTCGGGCAGCGGCACGAACCTACAGGCGCTCATCGACGCCATCGACGCACACGAGCTCGACGCGAAAATCGCCGTCGTGATCTCCAACAAGCCCGACGCGTTCGGTCTGGAGCGTGCGCGCAAAGCCGGCATCCCGGCTGTCTACGTGGATCGCGCTGCGTACACGACTATCTCGGCGTACAACCATGCGCTGACCGAAGCCCTGAAGGCGCACGCCGTCGAGCTCGTCGTGATGGCAGGGTACATGCGCCTGCTCGGCCAGGAGGTCCTGTCGGCGTATCCGCACTGCGTGATGAACCTGCACCCGGCGCTGCTGCCGTCGTTCGCGGGTGCGTCCGGCATCAGGGATGCGTTCGAGCACGGCGTGAAGGTGACCGGCGTGACGGTGCACTTCGCTGACGAGGTGTTCGACCGCGGCCCGATCATCGCGCAGGAGCCCATCCGCATCGCCGAGGACGACACGCTTGCCACGCTGGAAGCGAAGATCCACGAGGTCGAGCACCGGCTGATCGTGGAGGCCGTGCGGCTCTTCTCGGAGGGCCGACTGGAGATCGACGGGCGTCGCGTTCATGTGCTGCCGTCGCGCTAGAACGCGCGTATACACCCTCTGAGCAGCCGGTTTAGTTTCTGTTTAGTACCACGTGCCACGATACAGGCGGGTTCTGTCGTGGTGCGAGGGGGCGCCACGACAGGCCCGCCTGAAGCGTAAGCAGCGCGATGGGGGTCGGTCACAATGTACGCATGGTCGGCGTTCGGGCCCTACATGGGAGCCCCGATACGGCAGGAGCCGCAATTGGATCCGGCAGCGACACCGAAGGTCGCACTGAAGGAGACGTGTCGGGTCTCAACAGCCCGTCAGATACCGCTGTGGCGCTACCATGCCGCACGCCTCCGCGCTGGCGGCTGTGGCGCCGACGTCATCAGCAAGGCCCACGAGGTCGCGCGCGCCGCGATCGCTGCATACGACGGGTCGCTGACATCACGCGTTCGGCTCACCCTCGTGATCGACGCTGACGGCGTGCCCACGGCCGATGTGGACCGCAGGCTCTCGTCGCTCGACGTGATGGACGGGATCGTCGCCGTGCCGGTCATAGCCGAGACGGACCCGGCGCTACCGTCAGGTGCGGCCAAGCCCGCCGACCGCTCGTTCTGGGACGCAGCGCACCGGGAGGCACGCGATCAGGGTGCCGATCAGGCCATCATCACCCGCCCGAACGGCTTCATCATCGACGGCAGCACCGCGTCGATCTTCTGTCGGCTTGGAACGGTCATCGCCACCCCGCCATCGCCTGCGGCCATCGCCGGCGTTGCGCGACGGTGGATCCTCGACAACTGCTCGATGCTCGGCTACTCGGCATTGGCGGCGCCGATCAGCGTCGACGACCTTGGCGTTGCCGACGAGGTCTTCTTCGCGAACGCGTTCGGCGGGATTCGCGAGATGCAGGGCAGGGGAGGCGAAGCGTGCATCGCGTTCAGCGAGGCGATGCGCGACGTCTGGGAGCGCGGAGCTCGTCGGCGTTAGCGTCGCTCCCGCCGGTCGATGCTTCCGCTTTGAGCCCGCGTGCTGCTATATTCATCTCCCTGCAGTTTCATGCAGCTTGGTGCATAGGCATGCACGCATCTGGCATCGGCTCGCACGGAAAGGAATCCGGCATGAGGAACACGCGACGCAAGGCGCTCGCCCTACTGCTCGTCGCCGCTGTGGCGACGACCGGAATGCTTGCTGGCTGCTCGGCGAAATCCGAGACCGAGGACGGCTCGGCGAAGACCACCCCAACGACGGTGAAGATCGGCTTCGCCGCGCCGCTCACCGGCGATAACGCCGTCTACGGCGAAGGCATGAAGCGCGCCGTCGAGATGGCGATCGAAGAGGCCAACGCGAGCGATGAGGTCAAAGCAGCGGGCTACACTTTCGAGATCTCCGCGCAGGACGACCAGGCGGACCCGAAGCAGGCGGTGAACGTCGCGAACCTGCTCGACGGCGACGCCGGCGTTGTGGCGCTTGTCGGCCACTTCAACTCGGGCTGCTCGATTCCCGCCTCGGCGGTGTATGAGCGCGCCGGGCTCGCGATGGTGTCCGTGTCCTCGAACCCGCAGCTTACCGCGCAGGGCTTCGCGGTCGTGAACCGCATCGTTGCCAAGGACGACGCGCAGGGCACCTTCGCCGCCGACCTCGTCTTCGACACGCTCGGCTACAAGAAGGTTGCCGTGCTCGATGACTCGACGCCGTACGGCACCGGTCTGGCGACCGAGTTCGTGAAGCGCTTCAAGGAGAAGGGCGGCGAGGTCGTCGTCCAGGAGAAGGTGCAGTCCAAAGAAGTCGACTTCAGCGCGGTTGTCACGCGCGTGAAGGCGGCCGCACCGCAGGCGCTCTACTACGGTGGCGCGCACACCGAGGGCGCGCTCATCGCCAAGCAGGCCAAGGAAGCCGGGCTCGACATCCCGGTCATCGGCGGAGACATGCTCTTCTCGCCCGAGTACATCAAGATCGCACGTGCCGAGAACGCCGAGGGCGATATCTGCACGAGCCTCGGCCTGCCGCTCGACCAGCAGCCGAAGGGCACGGAGTTCAAGGCCGCGTACAACGAGAAGTACGGCAAGGACCCGGAAGCGTACGACAGCTACGCGTACGACTCGGCGTGGATCATCATCAAGGCCGTGCTCAAGGCCGGTCCCGACCGTGCGGCCGTGGCCACCGCCATTCGCGGGCTCAGCTACGACGGCGTGACCGGAACCACCTCCTTCGACGCCAATGGTGACACGAAGAACCAGGTCATCTCGGCATACAAGGTGACGAGCGGCGAGTGGAAGCAGATCGTCGAGTAGCGACAACTACCTGTCCGAGGGGTTGGGGGAAAGGACGGCTCCGGCGCACACGCCGGGGCCGTTCTGTTGCACAATACGCAGTACAAGTCGTTCGGGAAGGGGCATTCTCGTGGATCACGTCAAGGTCAAGCGCGCGCTGGTATCGGTCACCGACAAGACGGGCGTCGTCGAGTTCTGCTCGGCGCTGTCGAGCGAGTTCGGGGTGGAGATCGTCTCCACCGGCGGCACCGCGAAGGTGTTGGCCGATGCAGGCGTGCCAGTTCGCCCCATCGACGACCTCACCGGGTTCCCCGAGATGATGGACGGCCGCGTCAAGACGCTCCACCCGCGCGTGCATGGCGGACTGCTTGCACGCCGCGACGTCGCCGAGCACATGGCGGCGGCCGAGGAGCACGGCATCGGCATGATCGACATGGTGGTCGTGAACCTGTACGCCTTCGAGGCGACGATCGCGAAGGAGAACGTGACCGAGGAAGACGCCATCGAGAACATCGATATCGGCGGTCCCAGCATGCTTCGCTCGGCATCGAAGAACTTCGCGAGCGTGGCCGTGGTGACCGAACCCGGAAGCTACGACGCGATCCTTGCCGAGATGCGCGAGCACGGCGGCGCGACCACCTTCGACACCCGTCGCGCGCTCGCCGTCGACGTGTTCGCCAAGACGAGCGCGTACGACACCGCCATCTGGATGTACCTCTCGGGATACAAGGGCCAGGCGTTTCCCGAGGAAGTCCGCTTCCGCCTTGAGAAGGTCCAGGATCTCCGCTACGGCGAGAACCCGCACCAATCGGCGGCGTTCTACCGCTTCATGGATTCGAAGCCCGAAACGCTCGCTCGTGCCGAGCAGCTGCAGGGCAAGGAGCTCTCGTACAACAACATCCTCGACACCGACGCCGCATGGACCGCTGTCCGCGAGTTCACCGACGAGCCGGCGTGCGTGATCGTGAAGCACATGAATCCGTGCGGCACGTCGGTGGCGCACGACATCGTCGTGGCGTACACGCGTGCGCACTCGGCGGATCCCGTGAGCGCGTACGGCGGCGTGATGGCGTTCAACCGTCCCGTTCCGGGCTCGCTCATCGAGGCGATCTTCGAGAACGGCCAGTTCGTGGAGGTCATGATTGCGCCGGAGTTCGAGCCGCACGCGCTCGAGCTGCTCGCCACGAAGCCGAACGTTCGCGTGCTGCGAACCGGCGGCATGCGCCCCGTGGGCGGCCACTACGACAGCCGCAGTGTTGAGGGCGGCATGCTCATCCAGACGAGCGACAACGTCGTCGAGGACCCCGCCGACTTCAAGGTCGTGACCAAGCGCCAGCCCTCCGCCGAGGAGATGGAGCAGCTGCTCTTCGCCTGGAAGGTCGCCAAGAGCGTGAAGAGCAACGCGATCCTGCTGGCGAGAGACTTCGTGAGCGTGGGCGTGGGCGCCGGGCAGATGAACCGCGTGAACTCGGCGCGCATCGCGGTTGAGGCCGCGGGCGAGAAGACCGTGGGCGCTGTGTGCGCGAGCGACGCGTTCATGCCGTTCGCGGACTCGCTCGAAGTCGTTGCGGAGGCGGGCGTCACGGCGGTCATCCAGCCGGGCGGCTCGATCCGCGACGAGGAGGTTATCGCCAAGGCTGACGAGCTCGGCGTCGCGATGGTCTTCACGGGACACCGCCACTTCCGGCACTAGAGGAGTTCAACTCCGTTTCAGACCCAGTTCAGGCGCACCCGCTACGCTGCTCCCGTCGGTCTTGTCGGCGGGAGGATATGTGACTACCATTAAGGTCATGACTGAGTATCGATCATTGGCGCACACCAAGGCGCACCTCTCGGAAATCATCGATGAGGTCGAGGCCACGCAAGACAACGTCATCATCACCAGACGCGGGCGACCCGCCGCGGTGATTCTCGGCATGGACGAGTACGAGGGCATCATCGAGACGCTCGACTTGCTATCAACGCCAGGCGCAGCTGAAGAAATCCGTCAGGCAGAGGCCGACATTGCGTCCGGCAACTACTTCACGGCAGAGCAACTGCGTGAGAAGTACATCAAGCCGAAGAAGCGGAAGTGAGCGCGTACGCGCTGCAGACCGCTCCTGCTGCCGAACGCTCGCTCCAAAGACTGCCCGAATCTGCCGCCGCCGCGATCGTAGAGTTCATGACCGGCGCATTGCTTGCCGAACCGCATCGGTTGGGCAAGCCCTTGCATGCGCCGTACCTGGGATGGCGCGCTGCGCGTCGCGGCGCCTACCGCGTCGTGTATCGGGTAAATGAACAGGTCGGCGTCGTGCTGGTCACCAAGATCGACCACCGCGCGGACATCTACCGCCCTCGCTAGACCGGCAGCTGGCGCACGACCCGCTGCGGGAACGGGAACTCGATGCCTTCCTCGGCAAAACGGGCGTGCAGGCGCTTGATGAACTCGCTCTTGAGCGCGTACTGGTCGCCGAAGTCGAGCACCCGCATGATGATGGCGGCCTGGACCTGCGACTCGCCGAAGCCGCGGAAGCGCATGAGCGGCTCCCAGTCGGTGATGTCGGGCTGCATCTCGGCCATCACGCGCGCGGCGACGTCGAGCGCGATCGCCTCGACACGCGGCAGGTCGCTGCCGTAGGCGACGCCGAAATCCACGGTGATGGAGAGCGGTTGCTCGGGCAGCTGGTAGTTGGTGATGATCGCCTGGCCAAGTTTCGCGTTGGGAACCACCACAAGGTTGTTCGCCTGTGTGCGGAGCGTGGTGTAGCGCCACGCGATGTCTTCGACGGTGCCCTCCTGTCCGGTCTCAAGTAGCAGGTAGTCGCCCGGCCGGACCTGCTTTGAAGCTACGATTTGCAGCCCTGCGAAGAGGTTGCCGAGCGTGTCCTGGAGCGCGAGCGCGACCGCCAGACCGCCAACGCCGAGCGCGGTGAGCACCGGGGTGATGGAGATGTTGAGCGCGTTGAGAATGATGAGCGCGCCGAGAAGCACGATGGCGATACGGGCGAGGTTCACGAAGATGCTGGTGGAGGGGAGCGGTCCGTTTGCCGAGACCGCGTAGCCGCGTACGAAACCGGTGGCGATGCGCATCGCGGCGTACGTGACCGTGATGCCCGCGAGCACAACGAGCACGCGTCCCGTCAGCATCGAGAGGCGAGGGCTCCAGCCGCTGTCCTGCAGGCCGAATGCTGCTCCCGCAAGCGTGAACCACCAGACGGGCATGTGGCCGAGGCCCTTGAGGGTGATACGCCAAGGCATCCAGTTGCGTTTGCGTGCCAGCCCGCGAAGACCGCCGATCACGAGCAGGTCGACGAGCCACCCTACCGCGAAGCCAGCCGCGACGTAGAGTGCGAAGAGACCCAGGTCGACGGCTTCGGTTCCCAGAATGGTCATGCCAGCTCCTTCTCGGCGGTCGTTGTCGTCGATTATACGATTCAGGGCGACACTACGCGTTGACCCTCGGTTGAGGCGTGGGCTACACTACGCGTTGCGCTTTCTGGCCGGAAGGCCGTGCGTGGGCACGGAATGTGCTCGAACACGGGCCGTTAGCTCAGTTGGTAGAGCAGGGGACTTTTAATCCCAAGGTCATAGGTTCGATCCCTATACGGCCCACCACAAACTCATAGGCCCCCATCGTCTAGCGGCCAAGGACTCCGCCCTTTCAAGGCGGCAACAGGGATTCGAATTCCCTTGGGGGCACCAAAACCGCAGGTCAGAGGCCTATTTCTGGCCATTTCGGGAGCGAAGGCGGGCACCAAATCAGGCCATCATGGGGGGCACGCCGAAGACAAAGCCGCAGATCAGACGCCATTTCGCTGCATCTTGTGCCCAAAGCTCCCTGTTGCTGAGAATTGAGAGTGCTTGGGTCGTCAGTAGCCTGAACGCGCCCATGCAGCGGATCGACCGCAGGTGCATCACCAACGTCTAGGCAGTCTTATCGATAGTGCTGATGTGTACTATGCTGAGAGTTGATAGCGACTCTTGGAGGATGAGACATGGACGCGCGAGCAGTAAGGGAGCAAGCAGAGCACCTCTACAGGAGTGGCCAGTTCCTGTGCTCCGAGGCGATCGTCTACGCATTCAACGAGGCCATGGGGTCGCCAATGTCCACCGACGCGGTGAGACTGTCGTCTGGCTTTCCTGTCGGCATGGGTGGGATCGGCTCGGGGGGTTGTACATGCGGCGCACTATCCGGAGGTGTCATGGTACTCGGCTGGGTGTATGGCCGAGCGAACCCGGGCGACGAGGCTCCACTGGTCCTCGAGAAGGCGAAGGAGCTCCATGACTGGTTCCTGGCCGACAAGGGGAGCACGTGCTGTCGGTCGCTGATCAGGCAGTTTGAGTTCGGGTCACCTGAGCACATGGAGCAATGCATCCGGTTCACCGGGGATGTCGCCGAGCAACTCGCTCAGATGTTGGACGAGGATTCCGCCCTGGCATGAGGCCTGTCCGGCGCCATGGATGAGCATGACTTCACCCTGGTTCCGGTTCTCCTCGCAGTCGCAAGTAGTCCAGAGCTGCGTCGAGAAGCGGACGAATCCCCGGGTCCGCAAGATCGTAGTAGACGAGCTTCCCCTTACGCCGGTACTTCGCGAGTCCAGCGCGGTACAGCAAGCGCAAGTGGTATGAGGCGACAGCTGTGGTCGACTCGATGATGGCGGCCACATCGCAGACGCACAGCTCCGACTGGCTCAGTGCGTACAGCACGCGGAAGCGGGTGTCGTCTGCCAGAAGCGCTGCTACTTCTCCAGCCCCCACGATGCTGCGCACCTTTGGCTGCAGAGCCTCGACGGTGTCCGCGTGCACGCAGACTACGTCGCAGACAGGGATGTCTTTGGGCTTCGTCATGCGGGCAACTCCTTACATTCAAGCCACGGCTTGACTGTCATGTTCCTCGGGGAATACACTCCAATCATCGTTTGAGCGTTTACCATCGTAACATGGAGTGACCGGAGGTCTCATGTCAATCGCAACTGCAGAACCTACCAAGAAGACGCTTCGGGTCGAGGGGATCACTTGACTCGACTGCGCGGCGAAGTTCGAGAAGAACGTCGCCGCTCTCCCCGGTGTCACCGGGGCACGTCTTAACGCCACAACGGGAACTCTGGTGATCGAGGGCGTAGCTGACCTCGAAGCCATCCGCAAAGAGGGCAGGGCGGAGAACTACATGATAGAGCCGGCTGACGCTCCGGCGCGATCTGCCGCGTCAGCCGGACCTGACTGGGAGAAGCGTCGCGTTCTCGTGGCGTTGGCCGCCGTCATCATGGGCTACATAGCCGAATCGGTACTCGGCGCAGAGGTCGTCGGCATCACGGCCTTCGTCGTCGCTGCCATCGTCGGTGGGTGGTCGAACTACCGTAAGGCGATCAGAGCCATACCTCGTCGCGACCTCAACATGTCGGTCCTGATGAGCGTGGCCGTCATCGGTGCTATCGCTCTCGGCGAGTACGAGGAGGCCGGAGTCGTCGCCCTCCTGTTCGGGGTGTCCGAGATGCTCGAAGGCTGGACGATGGACCGAGCCCGGCGCTCGATTCGCGAGCTGATGGACATTGCGCCTAGGTCCGCTCGTGTAGAACGGGGCGGCGTAGTCTCGGACGTTCCCGTGGAAGAGATCGTTGTCGACGACATCATGCACGTACGGCCGGGCGAGAAGCTCGCCATGGATGGCGTGGTGATTTCTGGAGTCTCGTCCGTCAACCAAGCAGCCATCACCGGTGAATCGATACCGGTCGAGAAGGCCGTCGGGGATGGCGTCTACGCGGGCACGCTCAACGTGCAGGGGCTGCTCCGCGTTCAGGTCACGAAGCGGGTCGAGGACACGACCATCGCGAAGATCATCCACATGGTCGAGGATGCGCAGGCCCACAGGGCTCCATCGCAGGCGTTCGTTGAGAGGTTCGCCGCTGTCTACACGCCCATCGTCATCGGCCTGGCCGCCGGCATAGCGTTGCTTCCGCCGTTGCTGGCTGGTCAGTCGTGGGAGCCGTGGATCTATCGGGGTCTCACACTCCTCGTGGTCAGCTGCCCGTGCGCGTTGGTCGTGTCCACCCCTGTTGCGATTGTAAGCGCGATTTCCAATGCAGCAAAGCGGGGCGTGCTCATCAAGGGCGGCGTGTACCTGGAGCAGATGGGGTCGGTGACTGCCATCGCTTTCGACAAGACAGGAACCCTGACCGTGGGCTCGCCAGCCGTTACCGATGTCGTCCCAATGGGCGACAACGTCGCGGTCGTCTCGGTGCTGGCAGACGCGGCAGCCATCGAACGACATTCCGAGCATCCTTTGGCCAGGGCGGTCCTTGACGAAGCGAACCGCCAGGGCATCGCTGCACTTGAGTCACATGACTTCGAGGCGACCTTCGGGGCGGGTGCTTCCGCGACCGTGGACGGACGACGTCTTCGGATCGGGAGTCTCAAGCTCTTTCCAGAGGTGGCGGACGACGTACGGGCGCAAGTGATCGCCCTGGAAAGCGAAGGAAAGACCGTTCTTGTGCTTGGGGACGAAGGTGGACCCGACGGCTTGATCGCTGTGGCGGACCGAGTGCGCGAGGATGCACCGTCAGTGATATCGGATCTCCGGAAGGCCGGCGTAGAGCACGCAGTCATCCTGACCGGCGACAACGAGCGAGTCGCAGCCAGCGTTGCCGCCCAGGTGGGAGCCGATCGGTTCGAGGCGAGCCTGCTGCCCGAAGACAAAGTCGGCGCGGTCAAGACGCTACTCGCCGATTACGGCAAGGTCGCCATGGTTGGCGACGGCGTCAACGACGCGCCAGCATTGGCGACAGCGACCGTCGGCATCGCGATGGGGGGAGCCGGATCGGACACGGCTCTTGAGACAGCAGACATCGCCCTGCTGTCGGACGACTTGAGTCAGCTGCCGTTCACTGTCAGCCTGTCCCGCGCGGCCCTGAATACGATACGTGTGAACATCGCTTTCTCGCTCGGGATCAAGCTGATCGCCGTCCTCGCGGTGTTTCCTGGCTGGTTGACGCTGTGGTTGGCGATACTCGCCGATATGGGCGCATCGGTGCTGGTGACACTGAATGGCGTCCGGTTGTTGCGGTATCGCTGAGTGTCCCGACGTCACTGGTCCTGCGACGAAGACCCAGTGCGTGCGAGGTCGAAAGAACCGCTGCGATATCCCTCGAGGTCTTGGGCGACAAACAGGAAGCCCGCGGCCTTAACGCCACGGGCCAACTCCCTGCGCAGCGCGAATGCTTGCTCCATTTCCGAGGAATCTACCTCCACCCGCGCCACTTCTCCGTGTGCACGAACGCGCACCTGTCTGAGGCCAAGTCTGCGGCACGCGGCCTCGGCGGAAGCCACTCGCTCCAGCATCAGCGGAGTGATCTGTGAACCGTATGGAATGCGGCTGGAGAGGCATGCCATGGCCGGCTTGTCCCACGTCGGAAGCCCCAGGTCCCTAGAGAGCAGGCGGATCTCCTCTTTGCCGAGTCCGCTATCGAGTAGTGGGCTCAGCACGCCGTAGGCCGCTGCGGCTCTCCTGCCCGGGCGGTGATCATTGAGATCATCGGCGTTGGTGCCGTCCGCGATCCACTCCATTCCGTACGCTGAAGCGGTCTCACCCAGCACGCTGAACAACTCACTCTTGCAGTAATAGCAGCGGTCGTGTGGGTTGGCTTGGAAGCGAGGGTCGGCGAGTTCATGGGTGGCTACCTCATGTAGACGCAGCCCCAAGACCTCAGCCGTCGCGCGGGCGTCTTCCAGCTCGCTCGTCGGGACTGTCGCCGACACCCCCAATACGGCCAAAGTACGTTCGCCGAGGCAAGCATGAGCCGCAAATGCAAGGAACGTCGAATCCACGCCCCCCGAGTAAGCGACCAGTACGCTCCCGAGATTCTCGAGACGGCGGCGAAGATCGTCGTACTTCTGTGACGCTCCGTGCACGTGCCCCTCCTTCGTCGAGAGCCCTGAGGCCCCATGGTATCCCAGGGGACGGACGCCCACGGCTGCGGGCATGTGGATTGCGATCTTCGAAATGCAAGAGTCTGATTGCCGCTACAGGTAATCGTCCAGTGGCATACCTGCTGCTATACTCCCCGTCATGATGGGTCTGATGCGCACCATAGCGATGCTGTTCGCGGTCTTCATAGTCGCCATGGCGCTGACCGTGGCGGGTGAAGGCGCGTGCGGCGTGTGCCTCCACGGGTGTTGCGCCCGCGACGAGAGCGTGCGCCGTCTGATCTCAGCGATACGCCGAGTTCTTCGGCGGCTCACCAGCTTGCTCGAGCCCGTCATGAAGGCGGTCTTTACACCGGCCTTGGGCTTCCTGAATCACGCCGTTCATCCGACTCCTTTCGCGACAGAGGTCGCGCCGCTGAGGATCTGACACCCGCTGTCGCTCCTATGGCCGGCGCACCCCTCTCAAGGAGTCCTTCATGTTCAAGCACGTTCGCTTCGCCCTAGTCGCTTCCCTCGTCGCGCTGTTCGTCGCAGGATACGCGGCGCCCGCAGTGGCGGCACCCTCCGCCTGGTCCTTCGTGGACGTCGGGCTTCACCTGGAGAACGGCCAACCACTGCTGCTCGTCTCTGGCGACCTGCCTGAAGACGTGCCGCTGCCGTACGAGGCCGAGTTGGCAGTCCCGTCAGGCACGCAGCTTCAGTGGATCGGCGAGATACTCGGCGGGCCGCCTGCCGAGGACCCCCAGCTGCCGTACGTCAAGACGACCGTCGGTGACATGGACATCTACAAGTTCACGCTGACGAAGTCGCGGACTGCGCAATTCGAGGGCATCTCAACCGGAATGACGGGAACTGCAGGCGAGATCCAGAATACGACCATCAGGTGGACCGCGTGGCAGGACCTGCCATCAGTGCGCGTGTCTCAGCGACTGCCGCGCGGCGCCCAGGTCGCTCAGGCCTCGGACGGTGCCTCGATGCAGCCAGGAGACGAGACCTACAGCCGCTACTCGAAGACCGTCACGAACGCCAAGGCGGGAGACGTGGTCGACCTGACCTTCTCCTACACGTTGCCAACCTCTGCTCCCTCGGCGGGCTCCTCCCAGTCGAGTACGAACGTCATCGTGACCGTGTTCATGGGAGCGGCCGCGCTGCTTCTGCTCGGAATCGTGGTGGTGTCCATGCGGCAGAAGGCGGAGACGCGCTCGCCTGAGCCCGTGGCGCAAGCGGCGCCGCAAGAGCGACCGCCGGCCCGGCAGCAGCCCCGGGCCAAGCAGAAGTCCCGGACCGTGGAGGAGCCTGCCGTCGAGCCCACACCCCGGCCCGGCTTCTTGCGACCTCAGTCTCTGATAGCCGGTGCGCTGATCATGGTTGTTGTTGTGGCAGTCTCCGCACTCAGCAGCAGCGGCTCTGTGAAGAACGGTAGGATCACCAAGTTCTTCGGATCGACGAGCCCGTGTTCGTCTACCTCACTCGTACTGATGCCGAACCCAGGCGTGGATCTCGCCGAGCAGGGAAAGGACATCGTTGACGCCTTCTCCGGATACGACGGCATCGGTGATGTGACATTGACGATCGACACGTCCACCCTGGACGTCACGTTTTGCGAGTCCTCCCACACGGAGGAAAGCGTCCGCCAGATCGTTGAAGGAACGGGACTCGTAAGCCTCGCCGCCGCGCCGATCGCATCCGCTCCCGCCACGGCGACCATCGATCCGACGGGCACCAGGCAGACCGCCACCGTGGATACATCATCCGAATCCTTTGACCCCGGGACAGTGATACTCAAGGCGGGCCTTCCGTCAGAGATCGTCTTCGGCCAGGCCGCTGGGTGCATCACGGAGGTCGTCTTCACGACCCTCGGCATCACGCAGCCTCTTTCGGCCGGCCAGACGACGGTGACGCTCCCGGCGCTTGAGCCGGGCACCTACGCTTTCGCGTGCGCGATGGGCCATCAGACAGGATCGGTCATCGTTCAGTAGTGTGACCATCCGGATCAGGAGGAGTTCAGGTGAAGTTGTCGCCAAAGGTAGGCATCTGGTCGGTGGGCGCAGCAGTACTGGTCGCCATCTTGGTCTACCAGGCCGTGGCAGATCCGCCTGGCAAGCGCACACAGGACGGACAAGTGGTGACGGAGATAATCAGCACGGCCAAGGGTGATGCAACGGCAACATTCGCTATCCAGCTTCAGGAGGGCGGCAACGCGGCCCATGAGGCCGATCACGTATTCGAGACCGTTCAAAGCCAGGCCATTGAGCGAGCCTCGTTCGATGCTTCGACACTGGAGCTCCAGGTGCAGTACGACAGCACTTTGATCGCCGAGGGCGACATTCGACAGATGCTCGCATCCAGAGGCTACGTGGCCTTAACGGCCTCCGACGGCGTCGCGGCCACCGTATCGGCAGACGGGACAAGCCAACAGCTTGCCGTTACCCCAGGAGAACGTCTCGAGCCCAATCTCATGACCGCCAAAGCGGGACTACCGCTGACCATCACCTTCGGAGTCGGCTCGGGTCATCTGGCATCAGTGAAGATCGAGTCGCTAGGCGTGGAACAGAACATCGAACAAGGAGGCACGCTCGAGCTGCCTGCACTGCAGCCCGGTACATACGAGCTGCTGTGTGCCGAAGGCTACGTGGACGGTACGCTCCTCGTGCAGTAGCGGGCAGGATCACGGCGACGCTTTGGGGACTACCGAAACGCCCCGGGTTTGGCGGAATCATTCACGCTGGGATCGCACCCCGGATTTGTCGCCCGATTTGTCGCCCAAATACATGGTGACTGTTGGTACTCGTTGGTACCTATTGGGACTCACCGCAGCTCTTGAGTACCAACGAGTCCCAAGTAGTCCCAATAGTCACAAGCACTATCGGGATTCGAATTCCCTTGGGGGCACCACGTTTTCGCAGGTCAGAGGCCTGAAATTCCCTGTTGCGTGCTCGAAATCGGGCACCAAATCATGCCCTCCTGAGAGGTGCACAGAGGACAAAGCCGCAGCTCAGAGGGCATATCGATGCCCTCATAGAGCCCTCTCGCAGTCCCTGTTGCTTAGACCGGCCGTGGGTGGTCCCCCCGCGGCGGGAGATGCACACGTTCTCGAAGCCGCTGGATGATCGGGCATCCCGCGCCCACGTCCCCGCCGTCGCTTCGCGCTGATCACCGTATGGCCGTCGGCTTGGCCCAGGGGCGCAGCTGGCGCTGTTACCGTGTCGACCACGGCCTGCGTTTGGCGATGCCGAGGGCCGATACAACGCGACGAGATATTCCCCCAGCTTGGGTGCTGCGAGGCGCGTTGACTCTGTGGCCTCCGGTGCAGCGACTCTGGACTGTGCGCGGCGAGATGTCCCGAACGGTCATCAGGGGTATCCCCGCAAGGTCTCCGTGTCATCTCCGGCAGGAAACCCTAAGAGAAGGTTCCCTCCATACGCTTTCGCGGCTCCCTCAAGCAGGCCGACGCCGAGAGAATGGCATCGGTGACAGGCGTGCGAGTATCGCAAACATGGCTACTTGAGTCATGTATATCTTGTGGATTCTGCCAATGTGGCACACGCATTGCGTCATCGCGTGTGGTAACTGTGAGATTGAGGACCGCATGACCCAAGTTCGCACATTCGGCAGACTGACGTCAGTTGTCGTGGTTCTAGCCCTTGTGGCTGTCACGACCCTGGTGGTCTGTGGTGCGGCGCTCGGAGCCCCCATGAGGGGAAGTGCGATGCCGAGCTCGAGCGCATGCTTGGCGGACTCTCATGACTCGCTCAGGACGGCTGCAGCATCGGCCGAGTCGCCCAAGATCACCGTGGCTCTCTCCGCAGTTCTCCCCACGAGAGTGCTTGCCGGTATTCCGCAGGGATTCGACAGTCAGGATGCGGCGATCTCAGCCGAACTGCCTCCTCCGCCAGACCCCCGGCACGGGCGCATCCGGGTCTAGTCGTTCTCTCGCGACGCATGAGTCCTCGACGTGTCGTCGGGTGGCTCACGCCGGTCATGTGCTCCGCGACTAACGGCGTCGCATCGAGCCGCACCACCGGCATGACGTTTGCGCCTGCATGTGCACGGCGCTGCGAGAGGATCACCATGAACCTAGCACTCATACAAACCGACGGCATGCATTGTGACGCGTGCCCTCCCCGGATCGAATCCGAGCTTATTCACTTGACGGGAGTCAAGGGCGCACGCGCATTCCGGACGATGCATCTGACTTCAGTGCTTTTCGACTCCGACATAGTGGATGTGAAGACGATTCGCAGCCGGATTGTGGATGCCGGCTTTGAGGCCCACCTGCTCGGCGAGGCCCCTGCTCACTAGAGCTGCACGCTTCCCAAGACAAGACATAGTCGCCCGGATGGGCGAAGAACCAGGAGACAGTCATGAACACCAAGATCAAGATCGCCAGCGGCATGTTCGCGGGCCTCATCGCTGGCACCATGCTCGTGGGAACGGCCGTTGCGGCACCTCGGACAGTGAGCGCCGCAGGTTTCAGCGGTAACGGCATGATGCGGTCGCTCGGCGCGTCGGGCACATTCGACTCGTCCACAGTCGCCGAGATGAACTCGTTCATGGATCAGTACCGCCAGGCTGACGGATCGATCGACGTCAACCGGATGCACTCCGACGTCACGAGCGGCAAGGTCACGCCACCGTGCGCCGGAGGCACGTCAAGTACCGGACAGACCGCCACGTCTCAGGGCGGAGGGCGTTCGTATCGCGGGGGTCCCGCGATGATGCAAGGTCAGTGGTCGGGCCGCAGCTCGACTGGCTACCAAATGATGGGTTCGACCTACTAGGACACGTTCTCGCGGGGCGGCCGCGGTTCTGGGTCGTCCCGCTCTTGCCCGGTTCGATTCTCTGACAACCATAAGGAGTGAACTCTGATGATGTCTCTCTGGCTTCCGTTCCTGCTCTTGTGCCCGCTTGCGATGATCTGGATGATGCGTTCCGGGAATGCCATGGGCGGCCATGACGTGAGCCACACGGGACCGACGCAGACCCCGTCTGCGGCTGGCCCGGCCCCGATAGACATAGCACGCCAGCGCCTCGCCCGTGGCGAGATCGACTCGGCTCAGTTCGAGGAGATTCGGCGGGCCATCAGCTAGGCCCGCGGCCGTCCTGCTAATCGACCAGTAAGGGGAACGCGAGTATCGTCACTGTGCGGCGGCATGCCGCACAGTGACAGGTAGTCACAGACCTCGAGAAGACCATTGGAGGAACGTCATGGATGCGGTGCACGCAAAGACACCCGGCCTCATGTGCCATGAATGCACGAGCAAGGTGGAGAGCGCGGTGAGGGGACTGCCTGGAGTTGTAAGCGTCACAGCGGGGTTGTCGCGGGGCGCGACGTCCGTCCTGTTCGATGAGAAGCTGGTCGCCAAAGAGACCATCGTTGCCGCGATTACGGCTGCGGGGTTCGACGTGGAGGCGATGTAGGTCGAGACCGCTAGTTCGTGAACGCTTCCACAAAATCGAGTATTCCGAAAGGCAGATGGACCAGGCTCAGGGCAACCACCGAGTAGCCGATCACCCGGTGCGACTTCCTGCGGGGCGATGACCCTGGTCGGTGCATGCGCATCCCCGTGATGATCTGGAATGTGATCCCGGTTGCCAGCATCAGACCGCTGACCAGCAAGACCAGCATAAGGACTTGGTCGTTCACTTCTGTGCCTCCGGATCCTAGTGGACGAACGTGAGATGTCAGCCGCCACCGTGATACTGCCATCCCGGCGATCGGGTCGAGCGGCAGTTCGCTTTCGGCGAAATCCGTGCCTTGGAGGCGTCGTTCGGGTATCTACCCGCCGTGAAGCACAGTGTCACGGTCCGGGCCGCAGCGACGCCGCGCGTTGGCGTGCCAGGTGTAATGGCCGTAAATGGGCCCGTCGGCAGCGCATTGAACGGGATCCCAAGGCAAAGGAAGGTGGACCATGCATCGGGTAGCCACACCAATCTTCGCGGCGGGTCTCATCATCGTCGGCCTGACTGGCATCCTCGTGACTGCAGCGCTCGTCCAGCCTGTCGTGCCTGTCGGTATGGTGCCCGCGAGCGGCATGGATGCCATGTTCATCGAGCAGATGATCCCTCACCACGACGATGCGATCGAGATGGCCGATCTGGCGCTCACGCGTGCCGAACACCCCGAGATCAGCCAGCTCGCCGCGGACATCAAGCGGACCCAAACCGCCGAGAACGCTCAGATGCGGACTTGGTACCGTGAGTGGTTCGGTACCCCTGTACCTGACGTCGGAGACTCGTCCTCGATGATGGGCGGCATGATGGGCTCTGGGGTCACGGACATGGCCGACCTCGAGGCCGCTGAACCGTTCGACAAGGCATTCATCGAAGCGATGATCCCCCACCACCAGACAGCGATCATGATGTCGCAGATGGCCGGCAGTGCTTCCGGCAGACCTGAGATGCGAGACCTCACGTCATCAATCATCGACGCGCAGAGCGCGGAGATCGAGAAGATGCAGGCTTGGTACGACGAGTGGTACGGACGATGATCATCCGGGTCGGTACCTGACAGTCAGAGGAGTTGAGCACACCATGATGGGTCCAGGATACGGCTATGGCTACGACATGATGGGCGGTTACGGCTGGTTCGGTGCGTTGCTCATGTTCTTCTTCGGCGCACTGGTCATCACCGGGATCGTGCTGCTCATCATTTGGGGGGTGCGAGCCTCGACTCAGCATCCGACCGCCGGCGGAGGGACATTGCCTCCTGGAGCGGTCGGTCATGACGAAGCTGTGGCCATCGCCAAGCGCAGGTGTGCGAGCGGCGAGATCACCACGCAAGAGTATGACGAGATCATGCGTGCGCTCGGAGCCTAGCGAATGGAGGGCAACTTGGTTCACTCACACACGGACGAGCATGGAGCTCATGCCGGCCCAAGGGCAGAGGCATCCAGTCACGAGGGGCATTCGACGGGTCGACACGAAGGTCATTCTGTAGCGGACTTTCGACGCCGATTCTGGATTTGTCTCGCGGTCACGGTTCCCGTCATTCTGATATCCCCCGGGTTGCCGTTCGTCGCCGGTGAGCGAATCGTCAACGTCCCTGGGGCGGACTGGGTCCTGCTCGGACTCTCCACCTTCCTCTACGTCTACGGCGGCATGCCGTTCCTCAAGGGCCTCGCCCGCGAGCTGCGCGATCGCAAGCCTGGCATGATGACGCTCGTTGCGGTCGCCATCAGCGTGGCCTACTTCTACAGCGCCGCCACGGTGTTCGGTCTCGAAGGTATGCCGTTCTTCTGGGAGCTCGCCACCCTGATCGATATCATGCTGCTCGGTCACTGGATCGAGATGCGCTCAGTGGGTGAGGCTTCCAAGGCGCTGGAATCGCTCGCGAAGCTGATGCCGTCACAAGCTCACCGACGCAACGAGGACGGCAGCACGACTGACGTGCCGCTCGATGAGCTGCAGCCGGGCGACCTGGTCCTCGTGCGACCCGGCGAGAAGGTGCCGGCCGACGGTTCCGTCATCGAGGGCGCATCTGCCGTCAATGAGTCGATGCTCACGGGCGAGTCGGTTCCGGTCTCGAAGTCGGTTGGCGATCCGGTCATCGGCGGTGCCGTGAACGGCGAGGGCGCCTTGGTCATCGCCGTGACGCGCACGGGAGCCGAGTCGTTCCTGTCCCAGGTCATCGATCTGGTGCGTGAGGCTCAGCAGTCGAAGTCCAAGACGCAGGATCTTGCGGACCGCGCCGCCATGTGGCTCACGGTCGTGGCTCTGGTCGGTGGCGCCTCCACGTTCGGCGTATGGATGGCGCTGGGCGAGTCGCTGGCCTTCGCAATGGAGCGAGCCGTTACCGTCATGGTCATCGCTTGCCCGCATGCACTCGGCCTGGCGATCCCGCTCGTTGTGGCTGTGTCGACGGCCCGCGGTGCCGCCAGCGGGCTGCTGGTCCGTAACCGCATGGCGTTCGAGAACGCTCGGCTGATCGACGCCGTCATCTTCGACAAGACCGGCACCCTCACGCTGGGGATCTTCGGCGTCGAGAATGTCACGACGTTCGCCGACATCGATCGCGACGAGGTCCTCGCCCTTGCGGGTTCGGTCGAGGAGCTCTCGGAGCACCCCATCGCGCGGGCAATAGCCGATGCCGCTCCTTCGAAGCGGGCAGTGGACGGATTCACCGCCATCCCAGGGAAGGGTGCTCGTGGCACCGTTGGGGGTCGCGAGGTGCAGGTCGTCAGCCCGGGCCACCTCGCGGCATCGGGAATCGCCTCGCCGGTCGATGTCGCGACACTCACCGCTGGGGGACGGACCGTGGTCTTCGTCGTCGTCGACGACGCGCTCAAGGGAGCGATCTCCCTTTCCGACATCATCCGACCCGAGTCCGCCGAAACCGTGCGCCGGCTCATCGAGATGGGTATCGAGCCCATCATGCTCACCGGCGACAACGCGGTGGTCGCTGAGAGGGTGGCGACTGAACTGGGCATCAAGCGCTTCTTCGCTGAGGTCCTCCCCGCTGAGAAGGCGGCAACGATCCAGAGCGTTCGCTCGGAGGGCAAGGTCGTCGCGATGATCGGCGATGGCGTGAACGATGCACCAGCGCTCGCCTCGGCCGATGTCGGGATCGCCATCGGCGCCGGAACCGACGTTGCGGTGGCCACCGCCGACGTGGTTCTCGTGCGAAGTAACCCGGGCGACATCCCCACAGTCATCGCGCTTGCGCGCGCCACGTACGGCAAGATGGTGCAGAACCTCGTGTGGGCAACCGGGTACAACGTGATCGCCATACCACTGGCGGCGGGCGTATTGGCGGGCGCCGGCATCTTGCTCAGTCCCGCGGTGGGCGGAGTTCTCATGTCGGCATCCACAATCATCGTAGCCATCAATGCGCGGACGCTAAGAGTCAAGTAGAGAACCTCCCTGGCGTTCAGGTGACGGCACACCTCGAGAATAGAAGGCGCCCCGTCCCTTTCCGGGAACGGGGCGCCGGCAACCGCGTGTGTGCGATGTTACGGTGCGGTCCAACCAGCGAAGCCCTGGTGCATGCCAGGATTCTCTGTACCGGTGAAACCGCCCATTTCTTGGGCGTGCATCGCATGGTGCTGACCGAAAGCTGCACCCGCCCCACCTGCACCTGTGGCGGCGAACGCCGGAGCGGCAAGTGCGAGCGCAAGAACGGCTGCCAAAGCAAAGACGGCTAGAGTCTTCATCATGTATTCCTTCCTCGATTCAATCGGTGCTTCTAATTCTTACCCATTTCATCAGGATTGGAAGCACAGGTCGTGCCACGATGCTCAATGGCTGATGTTTCCCTTGCCCCACTCGGGCCGTTCGCTCGAAGAAGTGCTCGGCCGGTCGGGTAGCTGGCGCTCCCTAGAGAACGCGGCAAGGCCCTCAACCGTGTCCGGCTGAAGTCCCTGACAGAAGTCACATTTTGAAGCATCGCTTGGCGCTTGAACTCACAGATCTGAGCGTTGTGTGGGCGAACGTCGAAGGCCAAAGTAGGTAGTGAAACGCGCCGCGTTCGACAAGGGCTCAAGCTCCCGAATTGTGGGTTAGCTTGTCGCCCAAATACATGGTGACTGTTGGTACTCGTTGGTACCTATTGGGACTCACCGCAGCTCTTGAGTACCAACGAGTCCCAAGTAGTCCCAATAGTCACAAGCACAATCAGGATTCGAATTCCCTTGGGGGCACCATAAGACCGCAGGTCAGAGTGCCTGAGTGGCCCGATTTCGAGCGTGAAATCGGGCTACAAATGTCTTTGGGCTGAGAGCGGGCGCGGGGTAAAGGCGCAGCTCAGAGGGGGTGTAGATGCCCTCATGCGGCCAAATAGCAGTCCCTTTTGTCCAGAATCGGCGCTCGACTGAGTTGTTGCCCGATTTGTTGCCCGTTGTGCAGCTACTCCGTCGCCGTGAGCCCCCGGATCACCTCGTCGACGTGATGGCCCTCGACGCTCTCGTCAATCGCGAAGAAGCGTATGCCGAGAGGCTCAAGTCGCTCAAAGAGAGCCTCGATATGCACTCCAGGCAGCGGCGCGGATTCAACACTGGACACGACCTCCGCCCATTCCGCAGGCGCGTATTCACCGCCCCAGTGGCCCGAAGCCGAATTTGCCACGCCACAGGTCGGGCTCCCGTCGACCCCCACGACACCAAGGATCTCGTACCCGCAGCGCCGATACTCATGAACCTGTGCGAGGGTCTCATCGGAGAGCCGGGCACATAGCCCGCGGAATGCGACATTCTCGTACTGCTCTCGAGTCTGACCCCACCTACTCATGCCGCATGATCCCATCTCAGCACAGGGCATCTGAATAATCCCGATGCCGAGGGCGGCCAGCTGCGTGATCAACGGGTGCACTCCCGCGTACTGGGCGAGACCTTCTACCTTCGAGTTCGCGTTCAGCAGGCAGTGGCACACGAAGACGATTCTGCGACTCCTGGAATCCACCGGGTTTCGGCCCGCATCTTCTGTGGTCATCTCGATCATCTCCTCGTGGCTACCGAAAGGATTCCACTTGACGATTCAGATTGACATTCCTGATGACAACCATCAAGCAGGATGATACCTTGAGCGCACGGTCATGCATGTCGACCGACCGGCATCTGGTGAAGAAGGAGGCCTGCATTGAACAAGCGCATCGCACTCGTGTTCGTACCGGTGGGAATCGGGATCAACGTGATTGGTGGGCTGCTTGCCAGCTCGCTCAAGTTGCCCGTATTCCTCGATACGATCGGTACGATTCTCTCCGCGGCGATACTCGGCCCATGGTGGGGAGCGCTTACGGGGGGTCTGACGAACATCATCATGGCTCTCCAGAACCCGATGGATATGTGGTTCGCAATCGTCAACATCGCCGTTGGCCTCATCGTAGGCTTCATCTCCGTCAAGTTCGGGTTCCAGAAGTGGCTTGTCGTGCTCATCGCAGGTCTCATCGTCTCTGTCGTGGCGCCGATCATCGGTACCACAATTGCGACGTATGTATACGGTGGGCTCACCGGCGGCGGGCTCGACATCTTCGTCGGCGGACTCATGAAGGCCGGTGCCGACGTGTTCACGGCCGCGTTCATACCCAGGATCGGTTCGAACCTGGTCGATAAGCTGCTCTCGGTCTTCGTGGTGATGTTTGTGATCATGGCGCTTCCGAAAACGCTGAAGGGCTTCGCCGCGGGCCCGGAAGAAGCGTAGCTCTCGACATGCGTTTAGAAGCTCGTGTCCGCTAATGTGACAGGAGGGCTCCCGGCGTTCGAGCCGGGGGCCCTTCCGCATCCGATAGGGCTACGGGTCGTCCCCGTCGGCCCGCGGATGTTCCTCGCCGCCTGTGGGATTCTCGCTGTGGCACTGACACCGACGATTCCGGGTCTCGGAGCTCAGCTGCTCGTGCTCCTTGTGGCGGCAACCGCCACAAGGCTTCTCATACCTCTCGTGCGGAGTTGGAGGGGCGTTGCCTGGGTCTCGCTCTCTTTGCTGGTCATCTACTCATGGGCATATCCCAGCTCGACCGAGCACGTGTGGATCTTCGGCGTCCAAGGCTTTCTCGCCGGACTCCTTATCGTCATCCGCCTCCTCGGGTTCGTCTCCGTCATGTATCTGCTGCTGCTGTCAACGGGGCCGCTCGCGATCATACGGTGGGCCGGAGATGTGAACGAGGATCTTGGCATCATGGTCTCGCTCACGCTCAGTGTGCTGCCTGTGATGAAGCAGCAGATGGATACCACCATCCAGGCACAGCAGGCCCGCGGGATGGCCATGGGTGGGAACCTTGTGCGCAAGATGCGCGCCTACCTCGCCGTGTTAATCCCCGTCATCGTGAAGTCACTCGTGCGCGCCTACGGCATGGCTGTTCTGCTCCATGTCCGAGGGTACGGCTCCAGCCGTAGGGTGAAGCCACAGCGCAAGGTGACCTCGGGAGCCGTAGCGTGCTATGCACTGGGCGTGCTCTGGATTGTGGTTGTCGCAACGACTCGGCTGGTGCTCCGATGACTGACCGCGGCGCACGCGTCACAGCCGAGGGAGTCGGCTTCACGTACGCGGGTACTCGTACTGCGGCAATCGCAGGCATCAACTTCGTCGCCACCCCCGGCTCCGAGAACTGGATAACCGGGCCGAATGCGGCGGGGAAGAGTACTCTCCTGGAGATCATTGCGGGTGTTGTGCCCACGGTGATCGAGGGCAAGCTGACGGGACGACTGGATGTCGTCGGGGTCGGCACGGGGACTGCGGCCACTCCGTCGATGGTATTGCAGGACTCGGGCGTCTATCTGTTTCGCACCGTCTTCGACGAGATTGCCTTTCCGCTGGCCAACCGCGGGGTGTCGGAGGACGAACTGGAACCGGCAGTTCGAGGTGCGCTCGAAGTGGTCGACATCGCGCATCTCGAGGCTCGTTTGATGCACACGCTCTCCGGTGGTGAGCGTCAGAAGGTTGCAGTTGCGGCGGCTCTCGCGGTCGATCCAGACGTGCTGCTTCTGGACGAGCCCTTCGAACAGCTCGATCCTGCATCGGCCGATGAGGTTCTTGGACTCGCACGCCGGCAGGCCGCCCTTGGGACGACGGTGTTCATTGCCACCCGCGAGGCCGAGCACGTGCCGGAGGGCGCACAGCGGCTTCATCTTGTCGCGGGTGTTCCCCACCTTGATGATGCTGGGCCGAGGATCGCGTGTCGGCCCGCAGCCCGCCCCCTGGGGGGCCTGCTCCTGGAGATACGTAATCTCACCCACCGGTATGGCTCCGGCGGTGGTGTCGAGGACGTCGATCTCAGCGTGCGTGAAGGGGAGTCGGTCGCCCTTCTCGGCCCGAACGGCGCCGGCAAGACGACGATCATGAAGCACACCATCGGCCTGCTCCGACCTGATTCGGGTGACGTGTGGGTGCTCGACAAGGATGCGAGTGACTGTGAGATCTGGGACTTGGCGCGCGATGTAGGACTTCTCTTTCAGAATCCCGACGATCAAGTGTTCAACAGACTGGTGGAGATCGAGGTCGCGTGGAGTCTCATCGCTCGAGGAATCGCTCGGGACGCAGCCGTTGAGCGGGCGCATGCGGTCATGGTGGAGCTAGCCATCGACAGGTTGGCGAAGGAGAACCCCCACGAAATCACTGCCTCTGAGCGACAGTTGGTGGCGTTCGCCTCGGTTCTTGTGGCGGAGCCCCGTCTCATCGTGCTCGATGAACCCACAAAGGCACTCGACGCCGATGCTGCAGAGACCGTCGTGTCTGCGGTTGAGCGACGACTTGATGATGGCGCTGGCGTATTGCTCGTCACACATGATGTGCGTTTCGCCGCCCGGCTCTCCAATCGTTGCGTAGTGCTGGCCGACGGCCGAGTGATTGCGGACGGGCCCTCGTGTGAAGTACTGGAAGATGCGAGCCTACTTCGTCGTGCGCGGCTCCTCACGTAGGGCTAGCGGCGGACAACTCGCTGCCCGATTTGTCGCCCAAATACATGGTGACTGTTGGTACTCGTTGGTACCTATTGGGACTCGCCGCAGCTCCGCTGTACCAACGAGTCCCAATAGGTCCCAATAGTCACAAGCACAATCAGGATTCGAATTCCCTTGGGGGCACCATAAGACCGCAGGTCAAAGGCCTGAGTAGCCCGATTTCGAGTGTGAGATCGGGCTACAGATGTCTTCGGGCTGAGAGCGGGCGCGCGGCAAAGGTGCTGCTCAGAGGCGGTGTCGGCGCCTTCATGCGGCCCAGCAGCACTCCCTGTTGCTGATGAGTGCCCGCAGTTCCCCAAACGAATCAGAGAGCCCACGGATGATATCGTTAACGACTCACTGAGTCGTTCGCTCCCACGTCGCGTCGCGCCCGCCCTTCGTGCACCTGATCTCACCCTTGTCTCGAAGCTCGCCGAGCACGCGAACGATCATGGGACGGCTCACCCCCGGACAGGCTCGCTCGACGTCGGCATACCGGAAGGTCGCCGGGATGTGCCGGATGCAGTCGATCACCATGTCGCGCTTCGCCCCGCGCCCTGTCCCCATCTGCCCGACTCGCTGCTCGAACTCAACGTACGCTGCGATGAGAACGCCGTGCGAGTACTGAAGCCAGGGAACGAGATCGTGTCGGTCCTCGTGCCCTCCGCCCGACGAGGCTTCGGGTGCCTCGTAGTACGTCGCCTTCGAGTCCTCGATGACCTTCTCGAGGCTGATGTAACGGCCGACATCATCGCCGGCCTGGTACAGGAGCATGAGGTTCAGGATGCGCGACATCCGCCCGTTGCCGTCGGAGAACGGGTGGATGCACAGGAAGTCGAGCACGAATGCGGGCACTGCGATCAGCGAGTCCACCTGCCCGCCCGACACGAGCGACCGACAAGACCTGTCGTTCGTGCATCACGATGTCATTGACGGATCACGCGATGGGGGAAGGAACCGCGGCAGCACCCACCGGCTCCTTCTTCAGCGTCGGGCGTAGCAGCAGCATGGCGATGCCGATCACCAGCATGACCGACGCCTCGTGGACGAGCATGCCGATGGACATCGTGACGCCCCCGAAGAGGACGCCCGCCAGCAGCGTTGCCACGACCACGAGCGCGATCCCGATGTTGACGCGCATCGTACGGACCGTCCGCTGCGCGAGTCCCAGCGCGTAGGGGAGGCGCGGCAGGTCGTCGGCCATGAGCGCGATATCCGCCGTCTCGATGGCAGCCGGCGATCCGGCGGCGCCCATCGCAACGCCGATGTCCGCTTGCGCCAGCGCTGGCGTGTCATTCACGCCGTCGCCGACCATGGCCACGGTGTAGCCCTCGGCCTGAAGGCCCTTGACGATCGCCAGTTTGTCTTCCGGCATCAGCTCCGCGTGGACGATATCGACACCGAGTTGCGCGGCGACACTCTCTGCCACCCGCCGTGCGTCGCCGGTGGCCATGATGACCTTCACCCCCCGTGCGTGGAGCGCCTTGATCGCCGCGGCGGCGTCGTTGCGGATGGTGTCAGCGACCGCAACGATGCCGATCGCTGCGCCGTCCACACCAACGTACATCGCGGTCTTGCCGTGCTCGTTGAAGGCCGCGACATGCGCGTCGTCCGGGCGCGCGTCGAGCAGGTCCGCCGACCCCACGGCCACCGTGCGGCCTTCCACGTGCGTGCGGATGCCCTTGCCGGCGATAGGCTCGGACTTCTCCGCCATGACGACCTGCAGTCCACGCTCCTTGGCGCCGCGGATGATGGCATCGGCAAGCGGATGCTCGGAGGCGGTCTCAGCGCGCGCCGCAAGGCGCAGCACGTCGGCCTCGGTGTACGCCGGATCCAACACGACCACGTCCGTGAGCTCTGGGCGGCCGTTCGTCAGCGTGCCGGTCTTGTCGACCACGATGGCATCCACCTTCGCCGAGGTCTCGAGATACTCGCCGCCCTTGATGAGCACGCCGTCTTTGGCCGAGCGGCCGATGCCGGCCACGATGGAGACGGGGATGGAGATCACGAGCGCGCCGGGGCAGCTGATCACGAGCAGTGTCAACGCGAGTTCGATATCGCGGGTGACGAGGCCGACGAGCACGGATGTGACGATCACTCCGGGGGTATACCAGCGCGAGAACCTCTCCAGGAACGTCTGGGTCTTCGCCTTATCGTCCTGAGCCTCTTCCACCCGGTGGATGATCTTCGCGAGCGTGGTGTCGGGACCGATGTTCACGGCCTCGATCTGCAGGACACCCGATCGCAGCCACGTGCCCGCGAACGTCTCGGAGCCCTGGGCCTTCTCGGCGGGCAGGGACTCTCCGGTGATGGTGGCTTCGTCCACGCCGCCATGGCCGGTCACGACGCGGCCGTCCACCGGAACCTGCTCGCCGTTGCGCACCAGCACGATGTCGCCGGGAGCGAGCTCCCACACCTCGACGGTCACCGGCACGCCGTCTCGCATGACGGTCGCCGTCTCCGGCGCCGCATCCACCAGGTCCGAGAGCGCCTTGCGGGTCTTGTTGAGCGTCGCCCGCTCAAGCCCCTTGCCGAGTGCGAAGAGGAAGGTGACCGCGGCGGACTCCCAGTAGTTGTGGATGAAGAGGGCGCCCACTGCGGCGACGGTGACGAGCAGGTCGATCGAGACGTTGCGTACGCGCAGCGCCTGCACGGCGGTGATGGCTATCCGATAGCCCGCGACCACGGCCGCCCCGATCATCAGCCACTCCTGGCCCGTTGCCCAGGAGAGGGCGATCAGGAGGCCGGAGGCGATGACGATGCCCCAGTCGTTCCATGCTCGCTTCATGTCGTCACCCCTTGGTGTGAGAAGGACCCCGGGCTCAGCGCTCTCACCCGGGGTCCACCGGACGTGGCGTGACTAGATCGCAGACGGCTTGGCCGCATAGCCGATCTCCCTGACGGCCTTCACCAGGTCGCCGACGGACACCTTCGACGGGTCATGCTGAACCACGATCCTCCCGGAGGCGAACTTCACCTCGGCTGAGGCGACGCCATCGAGGCTGGTGAGCTTCGCCTCGATCTTGGCGATGCAGGAGGGACACGTAAGCTCGTCGGAACGCAGGACGGTCTCCTTCAGGGCGGCGGTCTCGGTCATGGCTGGCTCCTCTCAACAGGGTGTACTGACTGTGCGTGCACGCAACCTGGTTGGCTCGTGTGCGCGTCGTGATGCCCATCGGGGTCGTCGGGCCCGCAGCACCTGCGGCCGCGGCCCGGCTTGTGCAGCGCCTCGAGCAGCGCCTCGAGTCCAGCGAGCAGGGCGTCCGCCTCGTCTGCCGTCATGTCGCCGAGGACGCCCTCGAGCGCCGTTGCGGACTCGCGCTGCACGTCCTCGTAGACCGTGCGCCCCGCTTCGGTGGGCTGCACCAGGACGATCCGCCGATCCGACGGATCGTCGCAGCGCTCGAGCAGCCCTCTCGCCACGAGTTCGTTGACGGTCCTCGTGGCGAGCGGGCGGGGCAGGTCCAGCAGCTCGGCAAGATCCGACATCCGAAGCCGCCCACGCTGCATGAGCGTGGACAGCACCGCCATGCGCGAGTTCGACAGGGAGAACGAACGGCCGGATTCGGTCGACAGGGCGCCGAGATGCGAGGTCGCATGCTGGAGCAACGGCATCAGGTGCGAGAGGCGTTCAGAGCGGGGCGGCATTGGAAGTTCCTTGATTATCAGTAGTAAATGATTATCATGTGAGAAGTAAACGCCATGTGTCGGCTCCTGTCAAGCGACGATGGTCTTGACCGGAGTCAAGGAGCGCTCCCGATCGTTCGGACTATGGTCCGGTGCAGGGCCGCTCCGTCTGCGTCGAAAGGTGGTGCCGGCATGATCGTCCAACTGGTGGGCTCGGCGAGCTGCCCGACCTGTCGTGAACTCGAGGCGGCGGTTCGGCGGATCATGGGTGAGATCGGCGTCGCCGCAGACATCAAGAAGGTCACAGACCCGGCCGGCATCATGGAGACCGGCGTGGTGGCGCTTCCAGGGCTGGTGATCGACGGGCGGGTGGCAGCGTCCGGACGCGTGCCCTCGGCCGAGGAACTGAGGAGGATGCTCGATGCCGACGCGTAGATCGAAGACGCTCGTCCTTGTCGGCGTGGCGGCGGCGTTCGCCGTTCTGGTCGTGGTCAAGCTCGGCAGCTCGGCTCCGGATCCCGCTGCGCCAGGAGCTGCCACGGCGGGTGGGACAGGTCTTGCCGCTGGCGCCACGGAGGACCCGGTGGAAGCCTTCGAGAGGGCGCTCGACGATGGACGGCCCGTCTTCCTCAACTTCGGTCTGTCGTACTGCGACAACTGCGCGGAGATGGAGAAGTCGGTCCAGCAGGTCATGCCCGAGTACGAGGACGAGGTCGTCTACCTGCACGTGATGACGGACGAGCCCGCCGGGCAGGAGCTCGCCAAGCGGTTCTCGTTCCAGTTCGTGCCCACGTCGTACTTCATCCGCACGGACGGCACGGTCCTCCACTCGTATACAGGCAAGCTCGACGCCGCCGGTGTGCGGCAGTACCTCGACGCGCTACTGGCGGAGTGATGAACGTGGACGAACTCGCACGTCAGCTTGCGGCAGGCGCCGTGACCGGGCCGGCCGCGTTCGGTATCGCGCTCCTCGGTGGACTGGTGGCGGGCTTCGGCCCCTGCGTGCTGCCGATGCTGCCGGCGGTGTTCGGCTACCTCACCGGCACCGTGGGCTCTGAGGGTGCCACGGACTCGCGCGGGCGCACGTACCTGCGTTCCCTATCGCTCGCCGGGGCGTTCGTCATGGGGATGAGCCTCCTGTTCGCCGCGATCGGTGCGGCAGCAGGCGCGCTCGGCCGGGCGCTCTTCATCGCGTGGTGGGCCTACTACGTGGTAGCTGCGATCTGCCTGGTCCTCGGACTCCACATGCTGGGCGTCATCAACCTGCGGTTCGACGCCGTCAACCGGTTCGTGCCGAGCAGGAGGCCCGAGCGCCGCGGGTACCTTGGAGCGTTCTTGTTCGGCATGCTGTTCGGCGTCGTCGCCTCTCCCTGCTCGACGCCGATCCTTGCGGCCATCGGGACGATCGCGGCCGCCCGGGGCTCGGCCGTCCAAGGTGCAGCGCTTCTCTTCGTATTCGGGATGGGGAAGGGCGCGCCACTGGTGCTCCTGGGGCTCGCGTCGGGATCCCTTGTCGTGATGACCAAGCTCTCGCGCGCGACCGGCGTGCTCACGAGGATCGGCGGCGTGGGATTGTTGGTAGCCGCCGCGTATCTGGTGTGGCTCGCCTGAGCAAGAGCGTGATGGGCGTCGGTTGGGGGGTGCAAGCGCGTCCGACACCGGCCACCGGTGCCTGGCAGGGCGGTCACGCAGACTGCATCCGATGAAGGAGTGTGACTCCGATGCCCCCGGGCCCGGCGTCCGCTCAGACCACCGATGCGGCGCCGGCCGCATGCAGGCGATTCGCAAGCCCCATGAGAACAGCGTCCCGCTGGGCGACGTTGTCCCCCGGCGTGCCGAGCCATCGCGGATCGAGTTCGGCGTGCTGTACCACAAGCTCGTAGAGCGCTGGCGCAGCTACGTAGTGCGCGCTTCTTCCGGCCCCTCTGGCCTGGAGGGCGCCTGAGGCAACGAGTTTGCCCAGATCGTGTGAGGCGGTCACCTCGGAAACGTCCGCCATGCCACGGTAGTAGCGGTTGGTGACCTCGCGCGCGAAGAAGGCGTCGTAGAGCGCATGCGTGGCGCGTTCGTTCAGGCCCATGTCGCTCACGGCCGCGTCCTGCAGCACCGTCCACAGAGCGCGTTCGGTGGTGTTGCGCAGCGAGAGAGCCTCCACCTGGGCGACCTGCGCCTGTACGTGGGCCTCGAGGAACGGGGTGACGTCCGAATCAGGTGCCCACTCCGTTCCGAGACAGTCGAACGCGGAGCAGTAGTCCTCGAGGTGACGTCCCCACCACTCCTCGAGGCTGGTGAACTGCGGCAGCCGGAACCCGGCGCGATACATCGCAAGCGACGCGACGATACGCGCCGTACGGCCGTTGCCATCCGTAAACGGGTGGATGCCCGCCACCGACACGTGCGCGAGCGCCGACGCCACCGGCCCGGATTCATCCGTTCTTTGGAGCCACGCCATGAGGCCGTCCACGAGCGACGGCACTTCATCGGCGGGAGGGGGCAGGTAGACCTGTGCGCCACTCGCCCTGTTCGTGAGCCAGTTCTGGGTCTCCCTGAACCGGCCCGCGCCCTTGGCATACGAACCGCCGAGCACGAGGTGGTGCAGCGACAGCACAAGCTCGCTCTGCCACTGGAACGCATCCGCGTCGGCGCGAGCGAGCACGAAGCGCATCGCATTCCGGTAGCCGTCCACCAGACCGATGTCTTCGGCCGAGATGCCGGTGGGCCGGTCGCCTGCCAGGATCCTGCGGGCCTCGTCGACGGTGACCGCCACACCCTCCATGATCGTGGAGGCGGCTACGGCTTCGGCCTCAAGGTCGCGCCGAGTCCGGCCGAGCCAGATCCGGGGGAGCGGCCCCTGCGCATCCAGGCGGGCGCGGAGCTCTTCGATCCGTCGGACGCCTGTGGCGACGATCTCTGTAGTCTCGTAACGGTACACGGTGACAGCCTTTCTGATTGAAGCGCGAAACACTAACGTGATTATATGATTAATCACAAAGAAGGCAAGCGCGGCTCCATTCTCGTCTCGGATCGGAGCGCCCCGGATTTGTCGCCCAATTTGTCGCCCAAATACATGGTGACTGTTGGTACTCGTTGGTATCTATTGGGACTCACCGCAGCTCTTGAGTACCAACGAGTCCCAAGTAGTCCCAATAGTCACAAGCACTATCGGGATTCGAATTCCCTTGGGGGCACCAAGTTTCCGCAGGCCACAGGCCTGAGTAGCCCGATTTCGAGTGCGAAATCGGGCTACAATTGTCTTCGGGCTGAGGCCGGGCGCGGGGCAAAGGGCAGCTCAGAGTGGGTGCCGATGTCTCGATGCGGCCCAATAGCAGTCCCTGTTGTCGAGAATCGGCTGTCGGCTGAGTTGTTGCCCGACTTGTTGCCCGATGCTCCCGTTGCTCTCCTCTTTCTTCTGGCTGCTAGGCTTCGCGCGCCTCGTCGGCCGGATGCATGCGGTTCGCTAGTCCCCGAGTACGGCATCCCACATAGGGGAGACCTCGCCCCTCCGAGTCCTGCTCGAAGAAGGCGAGGTCCTGATCCTGCGGCACCTCTTGATATCGATCTACATGCTCAGCGCGACGTCCGGCTACTCGACGACAACGGGCTTCTCAATCGCTGACGTCGAACCGATGTCCTTGTACGTGGCGGTGAACACGAAGTCGTAGTCCACGTCGGGGAACTGATAGCCCGCGGAGCCGTTAGTACCCACCGGCGCAAGGATGAAGTCGGCGCCTCTTGCGGTGTAGCTTCCGGTCCACTCAGACAGGCTGCCGTCGGCACCCACCACAAGTTGTACGTCGATCTGCGTATCGGGGGAGATGTTGCTCGGCAGCATCATGCCCACAACGTCGTTGCTGTCAGCGGAGTAGCCCTTGCTGAAGCACTCGCGGATCACCCGCACGGTGGTCTTGCCCGTATAGATGGTCGCGCCGTCTTCCCGGCTCTCTGTCACGAGGCCATCGAGACGTTCCGCCAGCTCGCCAAGGCGCTCGGGATCGTATGCGCGCTTGGAGCTTGCGAGCCAGTCGTCCACCCCGCTCCCAACGCCGCCGGCGGCGGGTGCACTGCCGAGCGCGCCGATAAGCCACCACTGATCGTCAGTGAGTCCGTACAACTCGCCGTCCACCAGGCGAAGATTGCGTGGGCCGCTGAGCTCGAAGTTGTCGCCACTCCACTTGAAGGTCGAGCCCAGGCCCGCGGCGGCAGCATCGTGGGTCGGCACGTCGGGATCGGGCACCTCGGCCTTGCCATCTGACCTCTTCGCTTGTAGGCCCGTGACGATGGTGCCTGAGGTGCCAAGCTCAACGGTCTTGGCGACCGCTTGTGCCACCGCCGCGTATGCGGACTGCGTGCTTGGCTGACCGAGTGAGCCGAACGCGCCGAACATCACTGCCACAGCGAGAGCTCCAACGCTGAGAGCCGAGATCGCGAGCCCCCTGACGCCCGCGGGTCTCCAGCGCCGCGGCTCGCTCTGCCGTGCTGTCTCAACTGCTGGCGAGGAGACGATTCGGTCGCGAATGGCCGTGAAGTCCACCGAGGCTGGCCTAGTCTTCCGCGGGTCAGCGTCTCGCAATGCCTGCATGCTGTTTTCAGTCATGTCGCGCTCCTTCAGTCGTGAATCTCGCCGAGTGCTTCGCCGGCGAGAGTGAGTGAATCGGTCAGATCGAGTGAGTGTGCCATTGCGGCCTGCATCCGGCGGGCCGAGACGTACTCGAACGCTTCACGGAAGCGTCTGCGGGCACGATGCAGGCGACCGCGAGCCGCAGTGTCCGAGCAACCGGTCACGGTTGCGATCTCGACCGAGGACAGCTGCTCCCACTCGGCCAGAAGGAGCACCTCGCGGTCGATCGGCTTCAGGCGCTTGAGGCCTTCGTGGACCAGCTCGGACGTTTCGTCAGTATCGGCGAAATCGTAAGCGGCGCGGTCGTCGCGCCAAACGGACACTCGTTCGAGCAAGCTCGCCGAACGTCTGGCGGAACGGAGCTGGTTGGCCGTCACGCGGCGTGCGGTGGCGTACAGCCATGCGCGAGCAGCGTCGCCCCCGGGAATGTCATCGAGTCGGCGCCATGCGACCAGGAAGACCTCGGCCAAGGCATCCTCAGCGTCGACCACAGAACGGGAGCGCATTCGGCAGTACGCGAAGATCTGTGCGCTATACGCCGCGAACAGCTCGTCAAAGCGCGCTGCTTGCGGTGGGGGATGGTGCGCCATGCAGTGAACCTCCTTGCCGGACTTGTATGTTGCCTGACACCCGCTAAGTGTCCGGCAGGGGCGATTGTGTTTGAGGAGTTGATCAATCGCGTCCGGCGATGTGGATGTGCCTTGGTGCAGTATCGCCCATCGAGTCGTCTCCCGCCGCTGGCCTCCGATTTGTCGTTGTGAGTTTATGTGGCGCCACCGGTGACAATTTGATAGATTGTCGTTGTTACCTTTCTGAGGGGGCACGATGACAAACTCACCTGCTGGCCGAGCGCCTCGGGGACGACCCTCCCGGATCGCGGTGTATCAGCGATTCGCCACCGCCATCGATGAGCTCGGCAAGTACGGCGGGCTTCCCACGCCGGTTGAAGCCAAGCAGTTGTGGGATGACGTGTGGCACCTCGAGG
>RCMX01000006.1:260362-315482 GCA_004348925.1 Actinomycetota bacterium | reverse complement strand
CACGGCGATCGAGGGAAACACGCTCGTGCTGCGCGAGGTCGAGCAGCTCCTGGAGCAGGGTCGAGCAGTCGGGTCAAAGGAGCTCAAGGACTACATGGAGGTCCTTGGTTACGCGGAAGCTGCTCGGTGGGTCTACGAACAAGGTGTCGACCCGGACGAACGAGAGCACGATGGCCTCCTCACAGTCACCGAAGTGCGCAGCATCCATACGCTTGCGATGACGAAGGTGTGGGAAGTCGCGCCGCACCCGAGCGCCTACCCTGACGAGGCGCCGGGCAGCTTCCGGCAGCACGATATCCGCCCGTTCCCGGGGGGGATGACGCCGCCGACGCACCCGCTCGTCCCGGTGGGGGTCTCCTCCTGGGTGGAGCGGGTGAATCAGTTCGGCGGCGCGCTTGCTGACGGCAGCCTCGGCGTTATCGAGGTTCCGGAGGCTCTCGCGCGCATCCATGTCGACTTCGAGCGGCTGCACCCGTTCATCGACGGCAACGGGCGCACCGGGCGGCTATTGCTCAACCTCATCCTGACCCGCCTCGGCTGGCCGCCGATCGTGGTTTTCAAGGAGCAGCGACGGCGCTACATCAAAGCACTCGATCGCGCCGACCACGATGATCTCGGCCCGCTCGCGGAGCTCCTCGCCCGCTCGGTCATAGACAACCTCCATCGGCTCATCCCCAACATCGCCGGCCCCGCGAAGTACGTCCCGCTCGAGGCGCTTGCCGACGAAGAGTTCAGCCTGGCCGCACTCAAGCAGGCGGCCGGACGCGGTCGGCTCGAGGCGATCATCGGCACCGACGGGCGGTATCGCTCCAGTCGCGCCGCCCTTGAGGCTTACAGGGCATCCAAGTACTCGCGAGGCTGAAGTGAATGAGCGAGTCCGGCTGGGATCGCGCCCCGGACTTGGTGCCCGATTTGGTGCCCAAATACATGGTGACTATTGGTACTCGTTGGTAGCTATTGGGACTCACCGCAGCTCTGCTGTACCATCGAGTACCAACAGTCACCAATAGTCACAAGCACAATCAGGATTCGAATTCCCTTGGGGGCACCATAAAACCGCAGGTCAGAGGCCTGAGATTCCCTGTCCTTTGCATAGAATCGGGCGACAAATCACGGCCTCTTGAGGCCTCGCCGATGACAAAACCCCAGCTCAGAGTGGGTGTCGCTGCACTCAAGTGCCGCTCAGCGATCCCTGTTGCTCAAGAACACGGTTGTCGCCCGATTTGTCGCCCAAACTGTCACAAATCGATCCGAAGGCGTGACGTAGCTGTGCCGCAGTGCATAGAAAGTAGCGTTTGCCTCGGATGTTTCCAAAGAGTATTGTGTTTCCTGATTGGGAAACAGATACGTTGGAGGAAACATGGTCGCAGCCAGCGCAGACGACGAATATCGCGACTTGGAGCACGCCCTTCGGGACATCTTCCCGGATGCCGCAGTCGAGGTGAGTCCGAGCCAATCGCGAGGCCATGCGCCGGCGGCTCACGTTGTCGTTCACCTTGCCAGCGGGGACGTGGCTCTCGGCATCGAGCTGCACCGCGGCGCCAGCCGGGCGCAGTTGATCGACGCGGTCGAACTCGCGCGTGTTGCCTCGTCGCAGGACGACTCCTCGATTCCCGTCATCGCCTCCCTGTACCTCAGCCCGGCCAGTCAGCAGTTGCTGCGCTATGCGAACACCGCCTTCATCGACTATGCGGGCAATGCATGGCTCCAGGCGCCCGGGATCCACATCGACCGCCGTGGCTTCGCGAATCCGGCAAAGGAGAAGCGGGGGCACAGAGACCTCTTCTCGGACAAGGCGTCGCTCGTCTTGCGCACCCTCTTAGTCGCGCGCGCGCCGATGGGTGTACGTGAGATAGCGAGCGCCGTCAGCTCGAAAGACGAGCGTATCCGCCTCACGCCGGGCTACGTGTCGAAGGTGATCGGGGAGCTTGAAGGGCGCGGCTACGTGTCCAGGCGCGACGAGGGCATCGTGCTTCGCCATGCAGCAGAGCTGTTGCGTGACTGGACCTCGGCGTATCGAGGCCGCAGGCGACCGGCGACACACAGCTACTTCATCCTCGCGCCGAGCGCCGACGAACTGTCGCCCCGTATCGGTGAGGCGTTTGACGCCGCCGGCACGGACCACGCCTTCACAGGTCACGCCGGTGCGTCGCTCGTGGACCGCTTCTCCGCCTTCGACGTCGCCGACGTCTACGTGAGGGATCTCGACGACGTGGCGCCAGCGCTTGCCAGTCTGGGCGCGCGACGGGTCGAGCGCGGCGGGAACGTCAACCTGACCGTGCCCTACTACCGCGAGTCCGCGTTCTACGACCGGCAGCTGTCGAAAGGCGGGTGGAAGGTGGTCTCCGACCTTCAGCTCTATCTGGACCTGTATGACTATCCCGTCCGTGGCCGGGAGCAGTCCGAGCACCTTTACGAGCGTCGGCTACGCGCTCTCGTGGAGCGAGAGGATCGATCGTGAACCGACTTGATCCGGTGATCCTCCGCGGGCTTGCCGCCATCGGCAATTCCCTGTTGCGCGCCCGAAATGGGGCTACAATTCGAGGCCTTCTGAGGGCTCTCCGGTGGGCAAAGCCGCAGCTCAAAGGCCATTTCGCTCCAGTCCGCTCCGTTCTTGGTGCCCAAACATCCCTGTTGCCGAGGATCGGTCTTCGGCATCGTCTTGGTGCCCGATTTGGTGCCCAAAGCGCGTTGGCATAATAACGACTACAGTTGCCGATAACTGTGGTAACTTATATGCCATGAGGATACCTTCGGACATGGAACTCGCACGCGCGACAGCCGCATTCGAACGTGCTGGCGGAGTGCTCGGCACTTCCGAGGCGCTTGCCTCAGGCATCGAGGAGCGCACGCTGTACTGGATGCGTGATGCCGGTCTCGTCGAGGCGCTCTCCCGGGGGGTCTACCATCTCGCCGCATCGCCGCTGCCCGCATATCCCAGCGTAGCCGCGGTCCTGAGGCGCGTCCCTCGCGCGGTCTTGTGTCTGGTGAGCGCACTCGAGTTCCACGGGATCGGCACGCAGATCCCGGCCGCGGTGCAGATCGCGCTGCCACGGGGAGTCAAGGCGCCGAGGATCGCCTACCCGCGCATCGAGCGGTTCTCGATGAGCGCCGGGGCCATGGCGGCTGGCGTCGAAGAGCACGACATGGACGGGACGCCCATCCGGGTGTTCGATCTGGCCAAGACCGTCGCCGACTGCTTCAAGTACCGCAATCGCATCGGACAGGACGTGGCCATCGAGGCGCTGCAGGAGACGATCCGTTCTCGCCGCGCGACGCCCGCGCAGGTGATGCGCTACGCGAAGGTCGACCGGGTGGAGCATGTCATGCGCCCCTACCTCCAGGCACTGATGTGAGCACCCAGTCCTCGATCGAGATACGCCGCCGACTGAAGGCTCGGGCCACGGAGTTGGGCTTGGACTTCCAGCAGGCGGTTCTCTACTACGCGATGGAGAGGTTCCTCTTCCGACTGTCGCAGACGCAGTGGTCGGATCGTCTCGTGGTAAAAGGCGCCGTCATGCTGCGCGTGTGGGATGCCGCAGTCGCGCGGCCGACCCGCGACATCGACTTCCTCGGGCGCGTCGACAACACCCTGGAGGCGATCCGTGGCATCGTCGCCGAGTGCCTCTCGATCCAGCTCGACGATGGCCTCGCGTTCGAATCCGAGATTCACGCCGAGCCCATCACCGTCGAGGATCGGTATCCCGGCGTCCGCGTGAAGGTTGCAGGGGACTTGGGCGGGGCGCGGTTCGTCCTGCGGCTCGACGTCGGGATCGATGACGCCGTCGTGCCGGATCCTGGTTGGGTCGACTACCCCGTTCTACTGCAGGACGAGTCTCCGAGGATCCTCGCCTACCAACCCGCCACCGCCATCGCCGAGAAGTTCCAGGCGATGATCGAGATTGGTCTGGCCAACAGCCGGATGAAGGATTATCACGACATCTGGATGCTCTTGCGCACCCTGGAGTTCGATGGTCAAGATCTCGCCGACGCCATGAGCGCGACGTTTCAGCGCCGCGGCACGGAGCTGCCCGCCGAGACGCCCGCGGAGCTTACGCGCGAATACACCGGGCAGCCGGAGACCTCGCGGATGTGGGACACGTATCGGAAGGGGTTCCCGGGGCCAGTGATGGAACTGCCGGAGGATCTCCAAGAGGTCGCCGACGCTGTCGCCGCATTCGTGATGCCCGCTTCCGTCGCGGCGGCCAGCGGCGCCGTCTTCGGCAAGACGTGGACGCCGATTTCCGGATGGGTGCAGGAGAGCTGACGGTTCGGAGGACCGAGTATGTCGCGGTCGGTTCGATACCCCTCGGATTTGGTGCCCGATTTGGTGCCCAAATACATGGTGACTGTTGGTACTCGTTGGTGACTATTGGGACTCACCGCAGCTCCGCTGTACCAAACGAGTCCCAATAGTCACAAGCACAATCAGGATTCGAATTCCCTTGGGGGCACCACAAAACCGCAGGTCAGCGGCGGTATGGTCGCTGATTTGTCGCCCGAGCTATTTTCATTGCGTAATGAGAATGTTCTAGGAGTGAAAATGAACGCCGAAGCGTACGCCATAGAGCTGGCACGGCGCCTGACTCAGGCCGAGGCAGGTCGTTTCCGCGCGCAAGGCGAAACGGTGACCCTCGACGATGCGGTCGACGACACAGGCCGGATCCAGGTCGTAGACGCGGCGCTTGATGGCGTGGCCTTCTCAAGCGACAACTGTGTCTGCCTGTTTCCTAACCAGCAAGAATGACGTGTTCGCAGGTCACTTCAGGTGCTCTCAGGCACCACGAACATGCTCTCAGTTGTGCTCAGATTATGCGGGGTTATCCCGCTCGCGGGTGCCATATAGGTGCCAGCAGTGCGTTCTGGAGCAAGGGCAGCGGAGACTCCTGAGGCGGTCTCTTCACACAATCCTCGCTTGTGGGGTCCCCCACCTTCGCGTACGCTCCAACAGTTCAGGCAAGCGTACAGGCTCGGCGACGGTCGCCCCCTCCGGAGGCACGGTGTTTGCTCTTCAGCAGCTCAACATGGACAGCCTATTCAAATACGCCCTTATCGCGCTGCTGGTAGTCACTAGCATCGTCTCGCTCTCGGTGTGTGCCGACGGGCTGGGCCTCGCTTGTGCTCACGTGTGTTGCACCGGGGCAAATCGCTCTCGTCCCATCCAGCGGCACGCTCGCAAGCTGAGGATCGTGCTTCGCTCGGCCTTCGCTTGGGCGCTCCTTCTCTTCGCAGGACAACCCGGAGGTTGGGCTTTGCAGCGCACATCCGTGTTCTTGGTACCAACACTCCTGAAGGTCTCCGCTCTTAGAATCTAGACTCCGACGACCCGCAATTCGTCGTCGTTGAGTCCTGAGGACAGGAGAACCCCATGCACCGCAAGCTTCGTTTGATGCTTCCTATCGCCGTGTGTCTACTCACGGTCCTTATCGCGGCCCCCGCAACGGCCGCACTCGCCGCAACCGCCGACTGGCAGAAAGTGGACGTCACACTGCACGCAGAGCAGACCGGCAGCATGATGCTCATTTCCGGCGACCTCCCGGCGAGTGTGGCGCTTCCTGCCGAAGCTGAACTCGCCGTTCCCGCTGGCTCCGCGATTCAGTGGATCGGCCAGATTCTCGGGGGCGATCCGTCTGCAGATCCCACGCTTATGTACACCAAGTCGACGGTAAACGAGCTCGACATCTATCGCTTCACGCTTACCGAGTCCCGCACCGCTCAAATCGAAATACCCACGACCGACAGTCTCGGATTCGACGGCGTGAACTACACTGCATTCCTGAAGTGGTCGCCAAGCCAGGCCATCTCGGAAGTTCGCATGATTGTTCGGCTGCCCCAGGGAGCACAAGTCGTCCAGCCGATTCCCGGTGCGACTCTCTCGCCGGGCGAAGAGGGCTACAGCTACTACACCAAGACGATCAGCAACGTGAAGGCCGGAGACGCACTCGACCTCACGTTCAGCTACTCTGCCCCCGCTGCTACAGGCATCGGTGGCACGCAGACGACGGCCAAGTCCTCCTCCGGCACGATTATTCTCGTGGTCATGCTCGTGGGCATCGCGATGATCGCGACTATCCTCACCATTGCGATTCGCGGGCAGTTGCCCGGAAATACTCCCACCGTTGACGTTGACGTTGTCCCGGTCCCGGCACGGACTCGAACGAAGTCCGCACACTCGAAAGCTGTGGTCCCCGTAAAGGCGCCTCCGGTACAAACTCCGGTGAAGTCCGGCAGTGGTAAGCGCAACGCCCTGACCGTAGGGGTCATCGGCGTACTCATCGGGGCAGCTATCATCGTCGCAACCCAGACGAGCAGGCCGACGATCGCTGGGGACACCGTGACGCAGACATTCTCCCAGGGTCAGCCATGCTCGAAAGTGAGCATCCCTGTGAATCTGGCGGGTGCCGATCCGCTTGCCGCCGCAGAGACGCTCTTCGATGCGCTCAGAACGCTCGACGGCATGAACAGCGCGACGCTGAATATCAAGACCTCGACCCTCCAGGTAGGGTACTGCGAATCCTCTTCGAATGATGACCTCGTGCGACAGGGACTGCTCCCGACGGGCCTCGTAGCCGATGGGGCGCCCGCCCCTTCGGCACAAAGTGCCGCCCCGAGCGGGACCTCAGGCGCTCAGGCGCTCACCGTCGACACGTCGTCCGGATCCTTCTCACCGACGCAGTTGACTGCCAAGTCCGGTGCGCCGATTGAGATCACTTTCGGCCAGGGTACGGGTTGCATCGCGGAGGTGGTGTTCCCCGATCTCCAGATCAACCAGAGCCTTGAGAACGGGCCCGTGACGATCAAACTGCCGGCACTCGCACCGGGCAACTACGCCTTCGCATGCGGCATGGACATGCAGCACGGAACCCTGGTGGTCCAGTAGTGCCGGGGCCGGACTTTCGCATCAGTCGGAGAAACTTCCGTGTGCTCAACTCCCTAGCAGTGACCCTCATCGCCGTTGTGGTGCTGTCCCTACCCGCAGTGCTCTCGTCACCATCTGTAGCGGGCGCAGCTCCTAGAGACGAGCTGCTGACCCGTGCGAGAGAGATCAAGACCCAGGTCGACGCCCTCGACAAACAGACCGAGCTCTTGTCGGAGGACTACAACGCTGCAAGGGAGTACCACCGGGAGGTGGCCGAGCAGGAAAAGGCAGCGACCGAACGACTGGAGCTGACAACGAAGCACACCGCGACAATGCAGGCGCGGCTTAGCTCTCGTGCGGCGAACATGTACCGTACTGGCCCTCTGGGCTTCCTGGACGTTCTGCTTGGAGCCTCCGACTTCGAAGCGTTTGCGCAGACATGGGACTTCCTGAAACAGCTGAATGAGGATGACGCGCGGATGCTCGCGGACCTGAAGGAGGCCAAGTCCGAACAGGCCAAGGCACAAACGGAACTGGAGCGACGCGCCGAAGAGGCTGCCGCGGTCTCACGCGAACTCGCGTCTCGCAAGGTGTCAATTGAGGGCAAGTTAGCTGAGCGCAAGCGCATGCTTTCCGGACTCGAAGCGGAGGTCGCCGCACTTGACAGGGCCGAAGAAGAGAGACTCGCCGCAGAGGCAGCCCGAGCAGCCCGAGCAGCTCGGGCGGCACCTCGGGCCGAACCGGGCGGCGGCACATTCCCGCCGCCAACGCAGGCCGCACGTTCAGAGGTCGTTTCAATCGCCAAGCGATATCTTGGAGCACGGTACGTGTGGGGTGCGGAAGGCCCGAACACATTCGACTGCAGCGGGTTCACGATGTTCGTGTACCGACAGGTCGGCGTCAAGCTGCCCCGCGTGAGCCGCGACCAGATCCGCGCCGGCGAACGCGTGAACAGGAGCGACCTTCAGCCTGGCGATCTCGTCTTCTTCGGCAACCCTATCCATCACGTTGGCATCTACGTAGGTGGCGGCATGATGATCCATTCGCCTCGGACTGGAGATGTAGTGAAGATCTCACCTCTGCACAGCGACTATGTCGGCGCCTGCCGACCGTAGGCCAGCAACCATTCCGGGTCAGTACACGCCGGGAAAGTACCGTTTGGTCCGGGCGAAGTACATCTCGTAGGCTTTGCCATGCTGCCGGAGCATTTGCTCTTCCTCACTCCGCACCTGCACTTCGAGCATGACCACGAAGAGCGTCCCAAACATCAGTACCGCCCATGTCGGCCATATCAGCCAGAACCCGAGCGCGAGAGCGAACAACCCCAAGTAGGTTGGGTTGCGGATGAGCTCGAACGGACCTGACGTGATGAACTCCGTCGGGTTGGTCTCGTCGATCCCGACCCGCCATGAGGACGCCATGGTTCGCTGGGCCAACCAACAGAGCGTGAGACCTGCCGCGCCGAGGAGAAACCCGATCTCATCGACTCCAGGACGATTCATCAGAGGCAGTTGCCGAAGCCCCCACCCAGCCGTGGGGGCCAGTCCGTGTGCAATAAGGAGCAGGACCACGTAGCACTGTAGGGCGCGTGACAGACCGGACACGTAGCCCTGGAGCCCGCCGGAAGGACGCCGCGCGAAGACATCGGGATCGATCCCAGTCGTGCGCCGTTGGCACCGTCGCTTCAGGGACCATAGGGCAACATAGCCGCCATAGAGAAGTCCGACGTACAGAGCAGCCGGCATGTCGAGGCGAACGCTCATTGCGGACGACCCGTGTAACGGAGAACCGCCCCGATGAGCGTCGCGATCGCATCGTCCGTGAGTCGGTAGTAGACGAGCTTGCCTTCACGTCGATACTTCACCGCCCCTACGCGGAACAGGTTGCGCAAGTGGTATGAAACGCTGGAGCTGCTTGCCTGTAGGAGCGCGCCGACGTCGCATACACATAGTTCCGATCGACTCAGCGCGACCAGAATCTTGAAGCGTGTGTCATCCGCGAAGATCGACATGGTCTCACCAACGCCGTCGAGGCCATCCAGCAGCGGTGCTAGGCGGTGTACAACATCAGTGTGCACACACTCGACATCGCAGCTAGGGACGCTTCGCTTTGAGCCCATGGCAACCCTCCACATCAATTCTGGCGTTGTATTAGGAGTATCATTCCCACATCCGCTTGAATGTTTGTTTGTATCAAGTTAGTCTTCGACGTAGGGTGTCGTCAACCTCATCGCATGCCGTGCACTCGAAAGTTGGAGAAGATGGCCCAGTCGCACCACATACCGGACGGGCAACTCGGCCCGAAGCTCCTCGCCAGCATCGCGATCAACATCGTGATCCTCACGGCGCAACTCATCGGCGGCATGCTCGCCGGGAGTATCGCCCTGATCGCCGATGCTCTGCACAACCTGACGGATGTTGCTGCTTTGTGTATGAGCTACGGTGCGTTACGTGTATCCAGGCGACCGGCGAGCCCCCGGTACACCTTCGCGTTTCAGCGTGCCGAAGTACTCGCAGCGGTACTGAATGCTACAAGTCTCATCGCGGTTTCTGCGTTCGTAGCGGTGGAGGCCCTCAGGCGACTATCGAGTCCGGAGCCGGTTGCGGGGGGACTGGTGATGGCATTCGCGGCGTTCGGCATGATCGCCAATGCCGCAGCCGCATGGCTGCTCAGGGGACACGGGTCGAACTTGAACATCAGAAGCGCGGTGCTTCATCTGGTGTCAGACTCGGTCGCGTCATTCGGGGTGCTCATTGCTGGAGCTCTGATCCACTGGTTCGGGTGGTTCGTGGTTGACCCGATAGTGTCTCTGCTCCTCGCTGCGTGGATGATAAGGGAGTCTGTCGGACTACTGCGCACAGCGGCGAACATCCTTATGCAGGGCGTGCCTGACGGAGTCGAGCTGGCGCTGGTGGAGTCTGCGATCAGAGAGCACCCACTCGTCGAGGACGTTCATGACTTGCACGTCTGGGCGATGACGTCTAGCAACATCGTGCTGTCCGCACACGTGGTCCTCCCATGCGAACTGGGTGAGCCGGAGCGGCTGGAGACGGTGAAACAACTCAAGTCGATGCTGCACGATAGGTTCGAAGTGGAGCACGCGACGATGGAAACCGAGACGACCGGGGTCTGCACCGGCATGAGTTGCGACAAGGAATGAGAGCCCATGTGCGACGCAGACAATGAGTTCCAGGAAGCGGCCGAACTTGAGCGAAGAACGCTCGTCGTTCTGCTGGCTCTGAACGCCCTTATGTTCATCGTGGAAGCATTGACGGGATGGCTCGCAGACGCCGCTGGCCTGCTGGCGGACTCGCTTGACATGCTTGCCGATGCATCCGTGTATGCAGTCGCTCTCTATGCGGTCGGGCGATCCTCGCGCATCCAGTCAAACGCGGCAACTGCCAGCGGAATCGTTCAGATCGCTCTTGGCCTCGGCGTGCTGCTCGACGTGGCACGTCGGCTCGTGGGGGGCAGTGAGCCTCAGAGCGTCTTGATGATGATAGTGGGCGCACTGGCGCTCGCGGCGAACGTCACCTGCCTCACCCTGATAGCCAAGCACCGTCACGGCGGAGTGCACATGAGAGCCTCATGGATCTTCTCGGCGAACGACGTGATAGCCAACATCGGGGTCATCGTCTCCGGGGCATTGGTCCTCGTGCTCGGCACGCGCATCCCCGACCTTGTCATTGGCGGTGTAATTGCCATCATCGTCGTTCGCGGCGGCATCAGCATCCTTCGCGAGGTTCGTTCAGAACGCGCCGGTGGCGCCTGTTGAGCGTCCCTCATGACGATGGGCCCATCGAGTGCAGCAGCACTCAAGGGTTCGGGAACGGCTAGGTCGAGACTGAGCTGGGCTGTCCAGTCCTGGCCAGGATGTACTGTGGTTCACGGAGGGATTGACGCGAGATCCTCGATTTGGAGTGTCCCCTTGTCGCGCTGCGTGGTCCCATATCGGATGTGCCTCAGGTTGTGCTGCAGGTAGTTGGACAGTACTGACGTTGTGCAAACGAGACGGCGCACTCCCTTCAGCAGGTCTGCTAGTGCCTGTTCCTGGTGCTGTAAGCTGGAAGTGCCGGCTCGTTGGTTCCTGGCTCATGGTTACATGCTCACAGCTCGATCGCCTTGTGTTCCTCATCGACGAGACCCCCGCTGGGGGCATCTCGGTGAAGAGGCTCGATCTCTACGCGATGTGAGTTCGGTCTAACCCGCGCTTCCACACCGACGCGCGCATGGTGTCTGAAACGCCCCGGGTTTGACGGAGGCTGCTCGGCCGGGATCGCGCCCCGGATTTGTCGCCCGATTTGTCGCCCAAATACCTGGTGACTATTGGTACTCGTTGGGACCTATTGGGACTCACCGCAGCTCCGCCGTACCAACGAGTCCCAATAGTCACCAATAGTCACAAGCACAATCAGGATTCGAATTCCCTTGGGGGCACCACATTCTACGTAGACCTCTCTGTGTAAACAGGGGGGTCTACCTGCGTTTATGCACGTGCCTGCCGCAGTGGCAGTTGACACCGGTCAGCCGAGCGGGAATTCCGCTTGCTCAAACCGTACAACGAACATGTACAAACGTACAACAATGTGGTACAAAGCTACTCGTAGGGACGATCAAGCGACAGGACGGCAGGGAGCAGATGAACCCAGTATTGGAATCGGTGTTTGGGAGTCGTTCCGCCGCCCAGGTGCTCCTGTTCTTGCAGGCGTACGGCTCCGGCTATGCGCGTGGTATCGCTGGCACGTACGATGTGCCGCTTACCGGCGTATACAACCAGCTGAAGCGGCTTGAGGCCAGCGATGTGCTCGTCAGTAGGCCGGTCGGCAACACCCGGTTGTTTGAGTTCAACATGCGCAACCCCACTGTGCGCAATCTCCGTACTTTTCTGGAGGCAGAGCTGGAGCTCCTTCCTGAGGAAGATGTGAAGGCCTACTACCGACAGAGACAACGTCCGCGGCGTACGGGGAAGAGGCTCTAGACGATGAGTGTCATTGGTCCAGACACCTCTCTCGAGGAGCTTGCTGCTCTAGTGAGCGGCGCGCTTGAGGGGGCCGGGATCGCTGCAACGCTCTCTGGAGGCGGTGCAGTCTCCATCTACACCGATAATGAATACCAGAGCTGCGATTTGGACTTCATCACTTCGCAGCGCAACGATGTGATTGCGAAGGCGTTGGAGCCGCTCGGATTCTGCTATCAGCCCGGCAAGAGGGAGCTCGAACATCCAGACACGGACTACTACGTGGAGTTCCCATCTGGGCCGCTGTCCTTCGGGAGCACGCTTGTGGTCTCACAGCAGGACGCGACCACGGTGGGGACTCGCTATGGTCCGATCAAGATCGTCACACCGACTCAAAGCGCGATGGATCGCCTCACACACTATTTCGCATGGGGGGACAGACAGGCATTAGATCAGGTGGTCATGATTGCGCGCCGCCATCCGCTCGACTGGGGCGAACTGAACCGCTGGATCATCCAGGAGGGCGCAGACGTGGGTGTCATGGAAACCGTTCGCAAGAGAGCCGGTCTGGCCTGAGTCGCGCAGCATGGCGTGTGTCAGACGCGTCGGCTATCCTCCAGTCATGACATTCATCATGACACTTACCTCCGACATGGCAGTACTCTCACGTCGCTTCTGCCTACGCGTCGCGTAGGCGGCGATCGCGCCCAGATGTGGTGTGACGCCGCACAGCCCGAAAGGGTGATGCGGTATGGCGCTGGAAGATGTGATCGACAGGTGCATCGAGCAGGGAGTGACCCACTTTGAGTTGCACGACTTCCTTGAAGGAAGCGATGGGAACCGTGTCGCGTTCCACTGGGATCTGTACAGGGGTGATCCGGTCAGGTGGGTCAACATCGTGATGCCGTGGGGCATCGACATCAGTTGGGTCGGATTCGGCTCTGATCCCCGTAAGCTCTGGGGCTTCGTGCCCGTGAGGGTCATGCTGTGGCCGAGCTGGCGCATCGGTGTCTTCACCGGCGGTAAGCGCCACGGCTATCAGGCAGTCGAGCGGCCCACCCTGGAATCCGGACTTGAGTCGGCGCTTCGCGGGTTCGTGTGTGAAGGGCGGATTGAGGGGTCACCCTGTCCCTTTGAGTTCTGCGAGATGCACGGCACCGAAGACTGCGAACCTGACTGGTAGGGTTCTCCCGCAAAGGCGCGGGAAGTAGGGAGCAGCCGGCCCCGCAAGCCCATATACTGAGTGATGCGACTCTCCGATGGCGGAGTGTCGTCTCGGCACCCCGGCATACGGAGTACACATGATGGTGCACCAGCGTAGTTGTGGCGTGATAGACGCGGCAGTTGCCCAAGGGCTCAGCACGCTCGACGAGGGACAGGCGAAGGCGCTGCTCGCCGAGTACGGCATCGCCGTCCCGGATGGTGGACTTGCGCACACCGAGGACGAGGCCGTCGCGATTGCCAGCCGCCTCGACGGCCCGGTGGTCGTGAAGGCGGTCGGCTCCTCCATAACCCACAAGACGGAGCGCGGGCTCGTCGCACTGAACCTCAGCGGCGACGACGCAGTCCGCACCGCCGCTCGCTCGCTGCTTGCGCTCGCCGAAGGGCCCGACGTCCAGCTGCTCGTCGAGCGCATGGTCAAAGGCTCCCGCGAGTTCATGATCGGCATGAAGCGCGACCCGCTCTTCGGCCCCGTCATCGTCTTCGGCATCGGTGGCATCTTCGCCGAGGCGCACAAGGACATCGCGCTCGGCGTCACACCGCTCGAGGATCAGGACATCGAGGGCATGCTCTCCGGCATCCGCGCCAGCGTGCTCCTCGACGAGTTCCGCGGCATGCCGGCGGTCGACCGCGCCGCGCTCATCAGCGCCATCCGCGCGCTCGCGCGTATTGCCGAGGAGCATCCGGCCGTGATGGAGATCGACGTGAACCCGCTCATCGTGGCAGGCTCGACGCCGGTTGCCGCAGACGCGCTCGTGATCCTCGACCCCGACGCCGAGGGAGGCGAGCATGCGTCCGCGCCGCTCGGCACGCACAATCTGCCGCCGCTTTTCGCGCCGCGCGCCGTCGCGGTCATCGGCGCCTCGGATGATGCGATCAAATGGGGCGGCTCCCTCCTCAAGAACATCATCGACGGCGGGTACGCCGGTCCCATCTACCCCGTGAACGGTCGTGGTGGCACCGTGCAGGGCCTGCCCGCCTACGCGAGCATCGCGGAATTGCCCGAAGCGCCAGACCTGGCGCTGGTGGCGCTCGGCGCCGCGCATGTGAGCGGCGTTGTCGCGCAGTGCGGGAAGCGCGGCATCCCTGTCGCTCTCGTGGTGGCTGCCGGTTTCGCCGAGGCAGGCGAGGCGGGCGCCGCCGCCGAGGCCGAGCTCGTCGAAACCGCCCGGGCCGCAGGCGTCACGCTCATCGGCCCCAACTGCATGGGGATGCTCGCCACGCACAGCCGGCTGCACGCCGTCGGCTTCCTGGAGCTGCGGCCGCAACCCGGCGGTCTCAGCATCATCTCGCAGTCCGGCAACATCGGCGTGCAGCTCGTCACCCGCGCCGAGCGACGCGGCGTGGGCATCGACACATACGTGTCGGTGGGAAACCAGGCGAGCACGGGTGCGCTCGATGTGCTCGACGCGCTCGGCGACGACGACCAGACGGCTGCTGCCCTCGTCTATCTCGAAGCGACCGGCGATGGCCGACGCTTTCTCGACGTGATGCGGCGCATCACACCTAAGAAGCCGGTTGTGGTGCTGCGAGGCGGTCTCACCGAGTTCGGACGCCGGGCAGCCGCGTCGCATACGGGCGCGATGGCCGGCTCGGCCGACGTTTTCATGGCTGCGGCGCGTCAGGCGGGTTGCCTTGTGCGCACGGGCCCTGACGAGAGCCTGGACCTGGCGCTCTGCCTCAGCGCGCTTCCCCGGCCGGCTGGCCGCCGTGTGGCGGTCATGACGCTCGGCGGTGGCTGGGGCGTGCTCGCGGCGGATGAACTCGCCCGCAATCAGCTCGAACTGGCGCCGCTTGAGCCGCGCGTACTGGCTGCGCTCGACGAGATCCTTCCCGGCTACTGGTGCAGAAGCAACCCGGTCGACCTCGTGGCTGCCGTCGGTCCCGATCTTGCGAGCAGCGCGCTCACCATGCTCGCCGAGAGCGATGAGGTCGACGCCGTCGTGGCGCTCGGCATCCTGCGCAGCCCGTCGACGGGCTGGATCTCGGACGACCCGACGCTCGCCGGCGTACCGGGCGGACCTGGCCGTGGCAGCTTCAATGTGGCTGAGATCGCCTTCCTGGAGCGCGTGACCGAGCTCATGGCGAGCACCGGCAAGCCGATCATCAACGTGCCTCTGCGTCCGCTCGATGCCGCGACGTTCCCCGGCGGCGGCCGATACGATCCGGTCATGCTGTATTCGCCGGTCGCCGCCGTGCGCGCACTCGCCGCCATGGCGTGGTACGGGGAGTACGTCGCTGCAGCTGACCCGAAGCGGATCTGAACGTGGAGCGCATCTCCAGTGCAGGTTGATATTACCTCTGTATGAGGTCATATTGACCTATATCGAGGTAATGAGGAGCTGAAATGACACCGACACTCGAGGGCATCTTCGGCAGTCGATCGGCAGTTCAGGTGCTGCTGTTCTTGGAGGCGTACGGCGCTGGCCATGCGCTGAGAATCGCCGACACCTACGAAGTCTCCGTCAGCCCAATACAGCGACAGCTTCGTCGCCTTGAGACGAGCGGCATCCTCATGAGCCACTTGGCGGGCAAGACCCGACTATTCGAGTTCAATACGCGGAACCCCACGGTACGCAACTTGCGCGCTTTCCTGGCCGCCGAGCTTGAGTTGCTGCCCGAGGAGACCGTCGCGCAGTACTACCGCCAGCGACAGCGCCCTCGTCGAACCGGGAAGCGGTTGTAGCACGTGAGCGGTATCGATCACACCGCGACCTTGCTTGAGTTGGCGACGCTCGTCTCCGAGGTGCTCGAACGAGCTGGCATCGTGAGTACGCTATCGGGCGGGGCGGCTGTCTCCATCTATACGAAGAATGAGTACGAGAGCCACGATCTCGACTTCGTGACGAGCGAGCGCAACTCGACGATCGCATGTGCGCTGGCCCCTCTCGGCTTCGAGTCGGAGCCGGGTACCCGAGCATTCAGTCACCCGGACACCGACTACTTCGTCGAGTTTCCGCCGGGACCGCTCGGGCTTGGCGAGACTGTGGGTGAAGACTCGCGCCGCGCGGGCCTAGGACTTTCGCGTTGCTTCGCCACGCACGCGGAATGAAACTACAATCGTCCGAGACACCACATCGGGCGATCACAAGGGACAGCATGCATCAGCCGAGCATAGCCATCATCGGCGGCGGGGCGGCGGGGCTTTCGGCCGCGATCGCCGCGGCACGTCTCGGCGCGAGCGTCACGGTGCTTGAGGCGGCGCCGCGGGTCGGCAAGAAGATCCTCGTGACTGGCAACGGTCGGTGCAACCTCACGAACACGGCGGTCGCGCCTGCGGCGTACAACCAGCCGGCGTTCGTGGAGCCGGTGCTTGCCGAGTACAACGCCGACGCGATTCGCGACTTCTTCGGCGAGCTCGGGCTGCTCACGTACGCCGACGACGAGGGCCGCGTGTACCCGGTCAGCAACGCCGCGAACTCCGTCCTCGACGTCTTGCGGCTTGAGTGCGCGCACCTCGGCGTGGCCGAGCGGTGCGGCTTCGAGGTCATGGGCATCTTGGAGGCGGATGGCGGTTTCCAGGTCGCGTCACGGGACGGCGAGACTATCTCGGCTGACGCGGTGGTCGTCACGACCGGCGGCGGGGAGGGCTCGCTCCTCTCGGCGCTGGGGCATGGCAGCGTGGCGCCGGTGCCGGTCCTCGGCCCGCTGACGACCGAGCTCGCGCCCATCCGCGGCCTCTCGGGCGTGCGCGTGCGCTGCGCGGCGTCGCTGCTCGACGACGCTGGCGAGCCGGTGGCCACCGAGCGCGGCGAGCTGCTCTTCCGCGATTACGGCGTGAGCGGCATCATGATCTTCGACCTCTCGCGCGCACTCGAGCGCGGCCGCACGCTCTCCATCGACTTCTTCCCGGACATCGCGTCGGACGCCTTCGCAGCGCTCATTGCCAAGCGGTGTGCGGAGCTTTCGTGGCGCAGCGCCGATACATTCTTCGACGGCATGTTGCAGAGCCGAGTCGCCATCGCCGTGCTGCGAGCCGCCGGCATCGACCCGAAGACGCCGGTCGCGGAGCTCCGCGCGGTGACGCTCGCCTCGCTCCTCAAGGACTTCCGCCTCGCGGTCACCGGCCGGGGCGACGCCAGCCAGGCGCAGGTCACCCGCGGCGGCGCGCCCGTGGCCGAGTTCGATCCGCGCACGCTCGCCTCGCGCATCGCGCCCGGCGTCTTCGCGGCGGGCGAGGTGCTCGACGTCGACGGCCGCTGCGGCGGCTTCAACCTGCACTGGGCATGGGCGTCCGGCATCGTCGCCGGGCAGAGCGCCGTGCACTTCGCCACGCGCGGAGACCGCTCGTGATCGAGGTCCGCAATCTCACGCTGCCGCTCTCGGCAGGGCTGCCCACCGGTGACGCGCAGATGCGCGCCGCTGCCGCCAGGCGTCTCGGTCTGGCCGAGGAGCGCATCGCGTCGCTCAAGCTCCTCAAGCGCTCCGTCGACGCGCGCCGCAAGGAGAACGTGCACTTCGTGGCGTCGCTCGGCGTGACGCTCGACGCAGCTGGCGAGAGCGAGGCGGCCGTTGTGGCGCGTCTCGGCGACGCCGACGTCTTCGTGGCCGAGCCCCTGCACGCGCCCGCGATCGCGCGGCTCGCCTCGGCGCCCGCGGTGCGACCCGTCGTCGTCGGCACCGGCCCGGCCGGGCTCTTCTCGGCGCTCACGCTCGCGCGCGCCGGCGCCCGCCCGATCGTGCTCGAGCGCGGCGCGGCCGTGGACGAGCGCATTCGCGCGTGGAGCGCGTTCGTGCGCGAGGGCGTGCTCGATCCGGACTCCAACATCCAGTTCGGCGAGGGGGGCGCGGGGACGTTCTCGGACGGCAAGCTCACCACCAACACCAAGAACCCGCGCATCCGAGGCGTGCTGGAGGCGTTCGTGAGCGCCGGCGCGCCCGAGGAGATCCTCTGGCAGGCGAGGCCGCACATCGGGACCGACCACCTCACGAGCGCGGTTCGCCGTCTGCGCGAGGAGATCGAGTCGCTCGGCGGCGAGGTCCGCTTCAAGACGCGCCTCACCGACCTCGTCATCGGCGAAGATGGCGCCCTGAGGGCCGTCGTCACAGAAAGCGCCTGTGGCCGAGAAGAGGTCGCAGCTGAGACGCTCGTGCTCGCGACCGGACACAGCGCGCGCGACACGTTCGAGATGCTGCGCGATCGTGGCGCGACCCTCGCGCAGAAGGCGTTCTCGATCGGCGTGCGCATCGAACACATCCAGCGCGTGGTCAACCGCGCTCAGTACGGTCAGGCCGCAGGGCACCCCGCGCTTGGCGCCGCCGAGTACAAGCTCTCGCACCACCTGCGCTCGGGCCGCTCGGTGTACACCTTCTGTATGTGTCCGGGCGGCGAGGTCGTGGCCGCCGCGTCCGAGCCGGGCGGCGTGGTCACCAACGGCATGAGCCGCTTCGCGCGCGAGGGCGCAAACGCGAACTCCGCGTTCCTCGTGAACGTCGGCCCCGGCGATTTCTCTAGCAGCGATCCGCTCGCTGGCGTCGAGTTCCAGCGGCGCTGGGAGCGTGCGGCCTTCGAGCTCGGTGGCGGTGACTTCCGCGCGCCGGCGCAGCTCCTCGGCGACTTCATGCAAGGCGTGGCTTCCTCGGAGGCGGGTGCCGTGCAGCCCACGTACCAGCTCGGCGTCACGTATACCGACCTTGCGGGGTGCCTGCCGGAGTTCGCGGTGGCCGCGCTGCGCGAGGCCGCGCCCATCTTCGACCGCAAGATGCGCGGCTTCACCAAGCCGGATGCGCTCCTCACGGGCGTGGAGGCGCGCTCGTCCTCGCCGGTGCGCGTGCAGCGCGACGACTCGCTGCAGTCCAACCTCCGCGGCGTCTACCCCTGTGGCGAGGGCGCGGGGTACGCTGGCGGCATCATGTCGGCCGCCGTCGACGGCATCCTCTCCGCCGAGGCGGTCCTCGAACACTACCGGGAGGCGTAGATGCAGTCTCGCGCTTCAGTCTTCATCGACCGGCCGGTGCACGAGGTCTTCGCTTTCGTAGCAGACCTCACGAACCAGCCGCGCTGGCAGACCGGCGTGATCTCGGCGACCGTGGTGGGCGGGGGACCGATCGGCATCGGGTCGCGCGTCCGAATCGCGTCGTCGTATCAGGGCCGTTCCGGCGAGTCCGAGCTCGAGGTCACCGAGTTCACGCCCGACGACCGCATCGGCTTCCGAACCTCCTCGCCCGTACGCGGCCACGGCAGCTACGCCGTTCGCGCCGACGGCGCGGGCACGCGGGTGAGCGTGAGCGGCTCGGTCCAGCTTGAAGGCATCGCCTCGCTCGCGGGTGGCATCGCCGAGAAGATGGTCGAACGCGAGATGACGCGCAGCCTCGAGCGGCTCAAGGCGATTCTCGAGCGCCGGGAGTCCTCCGGCAGCTGAACACCGCTCGGCAAGCAGAAGACCCGCTCATCCCGAGCGGGTCTTCGTGTGTGAGGGGAGAGACGCGGTCGTGCTACCCGAGCGAGCTCCGCGCGGCGAATGCGAACGCCAGCTCCGGCTTGATCGAGTAGGCACGCTCGTACGCTTCCTGCTCGCGGCGTGCCAGCCAGAACAGTGCCGAGGCGGTGAGCATCGGGCCGATGAGCGCGAAGGTCATGATGCCCCAGACGCCGGCCTCGAACTGATAGATGATGCCCCATGCGACCACCGCGAGCGAGGCCAGCAGCAGCAGCGCGGCCGTGAAGCGCTCGTAGTACCAGCCGAGCACCAGCGTCACGAGGACGGCTGCGAGCGGCACGACGGCGCCCATGACGGCTTCGCCGGTGCCGGAGGTTCCGAACGAGTACATGCCGGCGAACGTCGCGATCGACCAGAAGATGCCGCCGAGGAGCACGAACGCCCGGGCTACGCCTCGCTCGACCGTGATCCGCATGATGTTGTCTTTGACGACGGCCCTCTCGGCCGCCTTCGGAACCGCGTTCTTGCGTGACTGCATGATGTCGTACGCCATGACCCCGAAGGCCAACGGCACGCCGACAAGGAACGCCACTACGGCAACGATCTCAAAGACGATGATGAATGTCGCTACTGCGAGCCCCATTGCGATCGACCTCCTGGATACCTGAAGCGGAACGACCTTCCGCAGCTTCTACCGAGGAGTTTCTCCCGTGCGGGGCAGGGTGAGGTTCATGGAGGGTTCGAGTCTTGTTAGGGTTTCGTGAGTCCCGCCGGGACGCGTCTTGTCTGTGCGCTACGCGCGTTCGAGGGTGAACGAGAACGTGGTCCCGCCCCCCACTGCCGAGCGGACATCGATCGTCGCGCCGTGCGCTTCGACGATCTCCTTGGCGATCGCGAGGCCCAGTCCCGTTCCCGTGCCGCCCGCGCGCGAGGTATCGGCGCGGTAGAAGCGCTCGAAGACGCGGTCGATCTGGTCGAGTTCTATGCCGGGGCCTTCGTCGGTGACGGAGAGTTGAACTCGCTCGCCGTCGACCTGCGCGTCAAGGTGGATTCTCGTCCCCTCCGGCGAGTGCTTGAGCGCGTTGTCGGTGAAGCTCAGGAGTACCTGGACGACGCGGTCACGATCGGCCATCACCTTGAGTTCACCGTCGGGAAGCCCGACATCGAGCGATACTCCGGCCTGCTCGGCCAGAGTTCGCATGACGCCGGTGACGTCGGCGAACAGGTCCTCCACATACTCGGGCGCGGGCGAGAGCTGCAGGCTGCCGGCCTCGAGTCGCGCGAGCGTGAGCAGATCGGCCACAAGCCGGCCGAGCCGGTCCACCTCGCCCTGCATCGTCTGCAGGAACTCGTCGCGGACTTCCGGGCGGTCTTTGGCGCCATCCACCAGGAGCTCCAGCATGCCCTTGAGCGCGGCGATCGGCGTGCGCATCTCGTGGCTCGCGTCGGCGACGAACCGGCGCTGCGCGTCTTCGAGGCGCTGCCGCTCGGTCACGTCCGCGAGCAGCAGCACCGCGCCGTCGACCGCGCCTTCGGCGTCGAGCAGCGGCGTGCAGTGCAGCCGGACCGCTCGGCCCTCGAGCGTCACCGTGCGGGTCGCGCTGGCGCCGCCAAGACCCTCCCGGACGACGCCCAGCACCTCATCGTCGGCGATCGTGTCGGCAACCGGCGTGCCTGTCGCCTCGGCGGGCCCCACCGAGAGCAGGCGGGCGGCTTCGGGGTTGATGACGCGCAGCAGCCCTGCCGAGTCGATCGCCACAACACCTTCCGCCATCGACTCGACGACGGCGGCGATCTCGCGGCGGCTCTCCTCGATGGCCGAGAACGCCTCGCCGAGCGTGGCGGCCATGGAGTTGTACGACTCGGCCAGGTCCTGGATCTCGGAGGGCACGAGGTTCGTCGGGAGGCGCTGCTCGAAGTCGCCGGCGGCGATGCCCGCTGCCGCGTCCGACATCGCCTGGATGCGTCGACCGATAAGTTCCGAGAAGCCGAAGCCGAGCAGACCTGCCACCGCGAGCGAGATCCAGAAGGTGACCCAGAGCCGGTCGCGGACGCCCTGCAGGATCGTCACCGACGGATCGGCCGAGCTGGCGGTGATGACGACGCCCTGCAGGCTTCCGTCCCGGCCGTGGAGCGGCTGGGACGCGACGATCCAGCCATTGCGACGCAGGTCGCTCGTCACGTACGAGGCATCCTCGGCAAGGCCCTTGAGTCGCGCCGACTCCAGCACCGCGTCGAGCGGCGCTGCGTCGTGCGCCGACTGCATGAGGCCGCCGTCTTTGTCGTACACCCAGATGCCGCCGCCGTAGATGGTGCGGTACTCGGCCACCACGTCGCGCAGCGCACGCGTGCCGTCAACGCCGAGCGGGAACTCGGGCTTGAGCCGCTCGGCAAGCGCGTACGCGTTGCGCAGCTCGCTCGTCTCGGTCGTTTGCGTGAGTGTGGCTTTTACGCCCGCAGAGAGCGATCCCGAGAGGATGAGGATCGCCACCACGATGACGGCGATGAAGAGTTCGGTCTGCCAGAGGCGGATCGAGCCCCGGCGGCGGGCCGGCATCTCCTACTGCTCCCGAAGCCTGTAGCCGTAGCCGCGCACGGTGAGGACGTAGGTCGGGTTCTTGTGGTCCGCCTCGATCTTCTCGCGGATGTTGTGGATGTGGACATCAACCGCACGTTCTTCGCCCACGGGTGATTCGTCCCACAGTGCCGCAAGGATCGCCTGGCGCGAGAACGCTTGACCGGGATGGCGCGCGAGGTGCAGCAGGATGCTGTACTCGGAGGTGGTGAGGTGGAGCGGCTGGCCAGCGAGCGTCACCTGGCGCGACAGCGCGTCGATCTCAAGATCGCCGACGCGGATCTTCTCGGCAGGTGCGCCTTCAACGCGGCGCAGAATCGCTTTCACGCGACTCACCAGTTCGCGCGGGGAGAAGGGCTTGGTGACGTAGTCGTCGGCGCCGAACTCCAGGCCGAGGATGCGGTCGATCTCGTCGCCGCGTGCCGAAAGCATGATGATGGGTACATCTGACTTGGAGCGAAGGTCCTTGGCGATATCGAGCCCGGACTTGCCGGGGAGCATCACGTCAAGGATGACCAGGTCGGGTTTGACCTGGTCGAACATGAACTCCGCGCCGTAGCCGTCCCTCGCAAGGTGGACCTCATAGCCGGCCTCGGCAAGTGCATAGTCGACGATCTTGAGAATCGACTCTTCGTCGTCCACGACCAGGATCTTCTTCACGACCGCTCCTCCTTGAGAGCGCGACCCATTTCAAGATGAGCATACCCGACATCGGGTAGAAGCCCGCTAACACAACCTTAACAAGACGGGAATACCTCGCGAATGGTCGAGGTCAGGGCCGCTGCTAGTGTCAGGTCGTTCGGAGGATGTGCAGCCAACGGGGTGCGAACAAGGTGGTGTGAGAGCCATAGACGCAATGCATGGATCCAGCAGGGCAGGTTCCCGGAAACGAATGCGGTTGTACGCCGGGGGTCCCATCTTCCTGGCAGCGCTGGCGGTGTTCATGCTCGCTGGCATCTTCTTCGCCCCGAGCGCTTTCGCGGGGCGGTCATCCACGGGTGAGCTGGCGTTCTATCCTTGCACCAAGTGCCATCCGGTGACCGTCGACGCCGGTGGCAATCCGGTGCCGCCGCTCCCGAACGGCTTCAAGAAGCACACGATCACCCTTGAGGTCCACGACACGCTTGGCAAGGACGAGAAGGCGTGCCTCATGTGTCATGACGACCCCTCGCGCAACCCCGGCATGCTCATCGCGCCCGACGGCTCGCTCATCGACATCACCGGCGACGTCTCCCGGGTTTGCCAGCGCTGCCACTTCGAGAAGTACCGCGAGTGGCAGGTGGGCGTTCATGGCAAGAACCTTCCGAAGTGCACTGCCGCCGGTTGTCACGACCCGCACACGCCATCGTGGATCTACGTCGCGGCGCTACCGCCGTTCCTCGGCAGCGGGTTTGAGGTGCAGGCGGTGGGCGAGCACGAGCTGTTCAAGCCGCTCGCAGGTCCGCCGGTCTATCCTCCCGTGAACACGCCACTTTCGCTTGTCGTCGTGGCTTCGATCGGCGCTGTCATTGGCGCAGGCACCCTCGGCCTGCTGATCATGGGAAGGTCCAAGCGATGACCAGGAAGAACGATTCCATCCCCGCCGACGCTACAGCGCCCGAGGGTCTTACGCTCTCGCGCCGGAGCTTCATCGAGGGGCTTGGCGCTACCGCAGGCATCCTTGCGGCGGGTTCGGTGCCCGCATTCCTCTCGGCTACCGCGGGTTCTGCGACCGCCTCTGAGCCGACTGCCGAGGGGGATCCGCTCGCGCCCATCATCGAGGAAGACAACGCCGTCAACTACCCCGGCAAGCCCGTGAAGTACGCCGATCCCGCGGGCGACCAGAAGTGGGCGATGGTCATCGACGTGAAGGCCTGCATCGGCTGCAGGCGCTGCGTGTACGCGTGCGTGAAGGAGAACAACATCGGCCGCAACGCCGGCTTCACGTACATCCAGGTGCTTGAGATGGAGCCCGGCAAGGTCGACCTCGACCACGCCAAGCTCGACTACGCCGAGGGAGGCGATCCGGACAAGTGGTACCTCCCGGTGCAGTGCATGCAGTGCGCGAAGCCCACATGCGTCTACGGCTGTCCGGTGATCGCGACCTGGAAAGAGCCTGACGGCATCGTCGTCATCGATTACGACAAGTGCATCGCGTGCCGCAACTGCCTGGTCACCTGCCCCTACGACGCACGCCACTTCAACTGGGTGGAGCCCGAAGTACCCGCCGCCGAGCGAAACCCGCGTGTGCCGGTCGAGGAGAAGGCCGGCGTCGTCGAGAAGTGCACCTTCTGCATTCAGCGCACACGAAACGGTCAGACCACCGCGTGTGTCGAGGCGTGTCCTGTGGGAGCGCGCAAGTTCGGCGATCTCAACGATCCCGAGAGCGAAGTCTCCATCCTGCTTAAGACCCGCCGGGTGTGGCGCCTCAAAGAAGAGACCGGGAACGAACCTATGATCTGGTATGTGGGGTGATGCGACATGGCTAAGAAGCTGATCACCACCACCGCACCGGGCGTTTATCGGATTATCGGCGTCGACTTCAATATCGGCGCGCTCAAGTCGGCCGGCAAACGGTACTGGCTGTTCGTAGCGCTGCTCGGCATCATCATCACCCTCGGCATCGTCGCGTGGGGCACGGCGCTCGCCAACGGCGGCTCTGTGATGGCGATGCGCGACAACTATCCGTGGGGCCTGTGGTTCACCAACTACATGTACTACGTCGGCCTCTCGGCTGGTGGCCTCATCGTCTACGCGAGCGTCCACCTCTTCGGCGCCGAGCAGTTCAAGCCGCTGTCGCGCCTCGCGGTGCTGCAGGCAGGGGTGCTCGTGATGCTTGCGCTTCTCGGCATCATCACCGACATGGAGCGTCCGTGGCGCGCGGTGTACATGCTGCTCACCCCCAACGGCACCTCGCCGTTCGTGTACACCGGCAGCGCGGCGAACATCTACATGATCATCTGCTTCGTTGACCTCTGGGTCCTCATCACCGGATTCGGCGGCAAGAAGCTCGCGCATCGGATGACGCTCATCGCGCTCCCGTTCGCGATCTACCTGCACACGACGACGGCGTTCGTGCTCTCCCTCAACAAGTCGCGTGAGCTGTGGAACTCGGCGGTCATGGTGCCTATCTTCCTCACCTCGGCAACCGCTTCCGGTGTCGCTCTCCTGCTGATATGCGCGTACATCATGCAGAGCCTCGGAGTGTTCAAGTTCGCCTCGAGCATGTTCCGCAGTCTGTCGACGTTGCTCGCGACGGTGATGATCATCGACCTCTTCCTGCTGGTGGTGGAGATCCTCACGGTGTTCTGGCCGACTTCGTCCAAGCCCGGGCACGCTATCCGGTTCTCACATTTCTTCACCGGCGAGTACGCCTGGGCGTTCATCCCGGTGCTGGTGTTGGGCTTCGGTGCATTCGCGCTGCTTGCGGGCCGCAAGACGCGGCATCTGCCGACTGTTCAGATCACAGCCTCGATCATGTACGTGGTCGCGGTCTTCTTCAAGCGCTACTCGCTCATGGCGATGGGCTTCTCCACCAACACGCTCGGGCAGTACTCGTCACCCTACTTCCCAAGCCTCGTCGAGGTGCTCATCGCGCTCGGCCTGCTCGCAGTCGGCCTCATGATCATGACGCTCAGCGCCAAGGTACTCCCGCTGCAGGTGCCCGAAGACGAGCACGACGAGGAGCCCGCTGCGCTCGGCGCTGGCGTGGAACCCGTCGTCGAGGCAGGGTGAGCCCTCGGTGAGCGCACGCGAGGCGTGGTCACGGTCGCGACTATCGCGCATCGCCATGATCGCCGGCGTCCTTGTGGTGCTCGTGAGCGCCGTTGCGGTGATCGTGCCGCTCGTGCAGACCTCGACGCCGGAGTTCTTCTCGCGATACCACCTGCTCAACCGCCGCTACGTGAACCTGGGAAACTCGGCGCATGAGGGCATCGGCTGTCGCGCGTGCCATGAGACCGATGCGCTCAAGAACGGCGTTGCGCTTATCGGCGACTACTACACGAGCTTCGTGAAGACCGGCTCCACGCCGCAGTACTTCACGTTCTCACCACCGAGGAACGAGGCGTGCCTCAACTGTCATCGCGACGACTGGAGCTCGGACGCGACCCGGACAGCGCGGATTCCGCACCCCGCGCACCAACGTGTATCCACCGAGACGCGCTCCTGTGTTGGCTGCCACAAGTGGACGGCGCACTTCGAGACGTACCTCGACAAGCACAAGGAGATGCCGTTCTCCGGCGTGTGCGTGGCGTACGGCTGTCATATTGGCACCAAGGCGACCGAGCAGTGCTTCGATTGTCACCACGTGTTGCACGAGAGCGCCGATCAATGGAAGACCGCGCACGTGGCAGTCGTCCAGCGAGTGGGTCAGAACGGCTGTCTCGAGTCGTGTCATACCGTCGCGCAGTGCCAGCAGTGCCACACGACCGGTACCGTGCCCAAGTTCACCGGACTCACCATCGAGATCGGCATGAAGTCGATCGAAGCGCTGCACGTGAAGGCGGATTGGACCAAGACGTATCACGGTGCCGAGGCACTCAAGTCGCGGGCGCGATGCCTGCTGTGCCACCAGTCGGAGGGCGAGTGCCAGGAGTGCCATCGGGAGCGTCCCGAGTTCCACGGTTCGACGGACACGTGGATCGGCAGGCACAAGAACTTCACGAAGCGCGTGGATGATCCGCGGTGCCTCGAGTGTCACAAGGCGGCATCCTGCACCGACTGTCACGACCAGTTCAAGGAGATGAAGTAGGTGCGTCATCGCCTGCTCAGGTGGGCGGCTCTCGGCCTCGCGATCGTGGCGATCGTGGCGGTCGGACTGCCTGTGTTCTCCGTGCTGCAGCCGGACTACTATCGTCGCTACCCGTCACTCGGGCCGAGGATGGACCACTGGACGACGTCAACGCATTCGCGCATAGCGTGCGGTGAATGCCACGTGGAGCCGGGCTTCGGGGGCTTCGTGTCGTTCTCGGCGCGCGCGATCCCGGCGTTCTACTCGCAGCTGGCTTCCGGCCCGGATACGACAAACCTGCTCCAGCCGCCGTCCAGGGCTGCCTGCCAGAAGTGTCACACGACGTATCGCGCCGTGGCCCCGAGCGGTGACCTGCTCATCCCGCATAAGGCACACGTCGAAGTCCTCAAGATGGAATGCACGGCGTGTCACAAGGATCTTGTCCATTCGCTCAATAAGGACGGCTTCAACCGACCGATGATGCAGACCTGCCTGACGTGTCACGATGGCGACAAGGCGACTGCCGAGTGCATCAAGTGCCACACGCGCAAGCAGACTCCGGCAACGCACAAGAAAGCAGACTGGCTGCGGGTGCACGGCGTTGCGGCTGCATCACAGGATTGCGCGCAATGCCATGATTGGACGCCCGGCTACTGCGCAGAGTGTCACGAGAAGCGACCGGCGTCGCATGTGGGCAACTGGAAGAAGGGCCATGCGGTGCCTGCCACAGAGCGCGGCGACGGATGCCTGGTGTGCCATGGCGGCGAGGAGTTCTGCAAGACATGCCACTAAGAGCTGACAGGGGACCGTTTCTTCATCCGCGCCGACGACAGGCACTGCTGCGGCTGGGGCTGGTCGTGCTTGCGATCCTCATCCTGCTCGTCCTTCCCGGCTACCTTGCCAGTCGTCCCGGGTTCTTCTCGAAGTATCCGGTGCTGGCCGAGAAGTACGGTCCCTGGGCGAAGTCCACCCACGCCGAGGCGGGATGCGAGACGTGCCACGTACCGCCGACCCTCGCGGCGCGAGCCGCATATCGCGTGCGGATGATCGGGACGTCGTACGTGTCGCTGGTTTCGCGCTCGAAGGCGCCCGACGTGTTCAAGGCACCCACGAACGAGTCGTGCCTGGTCTGCCACAGCGACCTGAGGTCGGTCTCGCCTGCGGGCGACTTGCAGATCCCGCACCGTGCACATGTTACGGTGCTCAAGATGAAATGCATCGAGTGCCATGACTTCCTGGTGCACGAGCTCAGTCCCGAAGGGAAGCACACGCCTCCCATGGTTGGTTGCCTGACATGCCATGACGGCGACAAGGCCAAGAACGCGTGCACGGCATGTCACACAGCGAAGGCGGCGCCCGAGACGCACAGCAAGGCCGATTGGCTCGTCCTGCATGGCGACCACCGGGATGACCCGGAATGTGCGACGTGCCACAAGTGGAAGGCCGACTGGTGCGCGGATTGTCATGCGCAGCGCCCGCCGTCGCACGTCTCGGATTGGCGTGCCGGACACGGGGCGGCGGTCGCGAAACACCGCAGCTGCGAGGCGTGCCACGAGGCGCCCTTCTGCGTGCGTTGTCACGGTGAAGTCCCCTCGCTCAACTTCGACCCGGCGCTCAAGGTCGTGAAGTAGATGGGTGCCTTCGGTCGCAAGCGCGCCCTTGTCCTTGCCGCGGTGATCCTCGGCGTTGTGTTGGCTGCCGTCGTGCTGGATCTGAGCACCGCGTCACCTCGCGTATGCGCCTCATGTCACGAGATGACCTCGCGCGCGGGCTCATGGGAGCGTTCAGCTCATGTGACGGTCGCGTGCGTGAAGTGCCACGAAGCGCCGCATGCCTGGTATGCGCTGCCTGCACGGCTGGTCGACAGGGGCAAGCTCTTCGCCCGCGACATCGGTGCGCACATCTCGGGCGACTATCCGACTCAGGTGGAGACCCGCTCGGCAGATGTGGCGCCGGTGGCCGACGTGGTGTGCCTGCAGTGTCACAGCCCGAATCGGACCGCGACATCGGGCTACCGCATCCTCATCGATCACGCGGAGCACGCGAAGCGCAACGGCTCCTGCGTGTCATGCCACGTACGGACCGCGCACCCGGAACAGACACGCGGGAACGCACTCACGCTGATGGCGCAGTGCTTCACCTGCCATGGAACTGCCGAGAAGCCTGATGCGTCTGCAACGTGCGCTGTGTGCCATCCGTCAGGGTACGAGCTGGTGCCCGCTTCGCATTCGGGCGCTCAGTGGAAGGACGGGCGTCACGGGGACATCGCGCTTGCGGATGTGAAGCTCTGCGGCATGTGTCACGAGCAGCGCCTGTGTGATGACTGCCACGGCGTTCAGATGCCGCATCCCGCTGGCTGGACCAAAGAGACGACAGGGCATGCAGCGGTCGCCAGGACCGACCCCACGGTCTGCTCTCGCTGCCATGGCGGCAAGCCGGATATGTGCACGATGTGCCACCACGCCGAGTACGACCCCAAGCAGGGGGCATGGCTGGATCAGCACGGGCAACAGGTGGACAAGGGCGGAGCTGCACATTGCATCGAATGCCACGGACCGCTCTCTTGCGTGCAGTGCCACGTCCGCGCCGACAGGTAGTGCGGCCTGATCTCCGCTTCGGCGAACAGGCCCGGTACGGTATCATGTGGCACTACGCGACGCGAGATGGGCGATTAACTCAGCGGGAGAGTGCCTCCTTTACACGGAGGAAGTCGGGGGTTCGAATCCCTCATCGCCCACCAGCGCGACCCGACGGAGGTGCGACGTGCTGCCTATAGTGCTCGGGCTTCTCGGGTTCACCGCCCTCGTGCTCATCGCCTCCATCCGGGATCGGATCGGCTGGGGCTACCTGCTTTCGAGCCGCGTCGACGACGTTGCCGAGGCTCGCCTGATGGAGGCACTCCTCGGCATGCCGGTTCTGTACTTCGTGGCGGCGCTGTGCGCCGGAGTCGGCGCGGTCGTGTCGATGGAGTGGGCCACCGTCATCCCGCGTGCCGCCGTCGGTATCGCGCTGGCCACCTTCCTGCTCGGCACGATGTGGGACATGCGTCGCCGGAGGGGGACGCTGGCCGTCTACATCCAACTTCGCCGCGAAGAGCTCAGCTTCCACCCGCCCGGTGACGTCATCGAGATCCCGAAACTCATGTTCGTCACCCTCAACGAGCCGAGTCCCGTGATCTGGTTGCTTGGCGCTGCCGCTCTGGTCGTCAGGGCGATCGCCGAGTTCTCGCACGAGGGTTGGTGGGGCATCCTGCCGCTGGTGGTTCTTGCGGCGGTGGCCGTCTACGCCTGGAACCGCCAGCGCCATAGCGTGTGGGAACCCCTGGCACGAGAGCTCCGGAGAGCGTCATTCAAAGACGGGGCACGTCTGCTCGTGCACCTTCAGGATGCGCTCGATCTGGATCCCGAAGTCGTGCTGGTGCGCCATGCTGCTGATGCGATGGTCGCTCGCATAGTGCGCAGCGTGTAGGCGTCCCCACCCGGTCGGAGCGCGAAGGCAACCTCAGCAGAACTCAGGCTTCCTCAGGCTTAGAGGAGGTCGGCCCATCCCGACGAATCCCCTGGGCACCCTGAGTCTCACGGAGGTGGCACATGATCGAGAGCGCATCTCGTACATCGTCGGACGAATCGCTTGGCATGCGGGTCTTCGAAGTGAGCAAGCAGCGCGCGGTCGAGCGGTGCATCTCGCGCTGGCGCAACGGCTTGAGGGCGGACTGGATGCAGCTCTCCCAGGACGACATCGCGAACCTGCGGTGGATCGCCGGCGAAGTCTGGGCCGCCAGGACGCGCGAGGAGTGGGACAGCCTGCATTTCAGCAAGATCGACCTGCAGCACACCCGCGTGATCGCGGCGCACGCCGACCGCCTTCGGCGTCACCGGGTGAACCATGCCCAGACGCTCGATGCTGTCGTCGACATCCTCCACGCAGCACGCGACGCGACCTACGCAGCCGAGCGCGGTGAGGATTCGCTTCCCTGTTAGGCTTCGGTCGGCACCCTCGGCAGTGACTCGACTTCGACGTAGATGTTGCGCACCTGCGGGAACTCGGCGGTGATGGCTTCCTCGATGCGATGCACCGAGCGGTGCACGGTCTCCGCGTGGATGGCTGGCTTGAACTGGACGCCGACGTTCACGATCATGTCGTGGCTACCCATGTACATCGTGAGCACGTCGCCGGCGCGGTCCACGGACTCGTCTGCGTCCACGATCTCGCGAATGCGCTTCACGGTCGCAGCGTCCGCGCCTTCGCCCAGCAGCAAGCCCTGCGTCTCGACCGCGAGCAGCCACGCGACGCCCATCAGGATGAGGCCGATGAGGACGGAGGCGCCGCCATCGAAGTAGGGGTTCTCGAACAGATGGCCGAGCAACACGCCGAGGAACGCGACGATGAGGCCGAGCATGGCGGCGCTGTCCTCGAACACGACGGTGTACAGGCTCGGGTCCTTCGATGCGCGAATGAACGCCCACACCGGCTGCCTGCCGCGCGCCTTGTTGAACTCGCGTATCGCCACGAAGAACGAGGCGCCCTCGATCACGAATGCGATCGCGAGGACGACGTAGTTCCACAGCGGGTTCTCCAGCGGACTCGGGTGCTGGATGTGGATGATGCCCTCGTACATCGACATGCCGCCACCGATGCCGAAGATGCTCATCGCGACGATGAGGCTCCAGAAGTAGATCGCCTTCCCGTAGCCGAATGGGTGCTCGTCGTCAGCGGGCTTCTTGGACTGCTTCAAACCCAGTAGGAGCAGCGCGCCATTCCCGGTGTCCACGAGCGAGTGGATGCCCTCGGCGATCATCGCCGAGGAGCCGGTGATGGTGGCAGCGATGAACTTGATCGTGGCCACGGCAAGATTGCCGATGACGGCTGCGATGACTGCGGTCTTGGATTCTCCGGATGACATGCTGCGAACCTCCCTGGTCGGTGCGACGCTCGACAATCATACCGTTCGGGCGGAGTATTGCGAGGGTCATTGATTCACGGCACGGGGAGCACTCACCGGCATGAGGGCGACGCTGCGCATCTTCTCGCTTCTTGCATCGGCGGCGATGCTGTCTGGTTGCGCCGTGGCCACAGCGCCTCGCGTCTCGCTCGCCGGCGAGAGCGTCGCGCCGTACCTGGCGGACACCATGCGCGAGCGAGCCGACGGGCTGCAGGGCTTCGACGGCCTCGCGAGCGGGGAGGGGATGGTCTTCGTCTACCCCGACGCCCGGGTCCGCACCTTCGGAATGAAGAACGTCGGATTCGCCATCGATATCGTCTTCATCGGCCTGGACGGCACGGTGAGCGGGATAGCCTCGCTCGAGCCTGGCGATCCGAGGAAGATCGAGAGCCCCGGCCCCTCACGCTTCGTCGTGGAGCTGCCGAAGGGCTGGGCGGCCGAGCACGGCGTCGTGGTCGGCTCGAGATTCACGTACGACGACGGTCGCTAGCCCCGGATCTGCTCGAGGCACACCGGCGTGACCTGTACTCGAGCGAGGTGGACAGCCCGAGCGTTACGTCGATGCGCGCGCGGCTCACGCGACGACTTCGATGCGAGCGGTCGGGTCGAACGGGTTGGTGCGCACGGCGAGCGAGAACAGGTACGGGTAGTTGTTCTTGAGGTGCTGCAGGTGCGCGAGCCACTGCACCGCGAGTGCCGCATACGCTCGCTTGATGTCGCCCGAGAGGTGCGCCAGGTCCGAGGCGGGGAGCGACGCGAAGTCGCCCCGGTAGGCGAGCTCATCGGCGAGATGGAAGACCGCCCAGAGCGTGTCGGTGAACGACTGGTGCTCGAGCAGGTTCTGATTCTCAAGCAGGCGCAGCAGGAATGGTCGTTGCGTGACGAGGTAGTCGCGAAGCGCAGCGAGATCGCCACGCCCGGTATCGACGTTGAAGTCGTATTCCCCGATCGCTGCGCGCGCGTCCAGGAACTGGCGGTCCGTCCACGTCGGCGCAGGGACCATCTCATCGCGAACCGTGTCCGCGACCGAGTCGAACGCAGCCAGCAGACCGAGGAGCTCCGTGCCCGTCTCGGCGAAGAACGCCCCGATGACCATGTTGAGCTTATGGAGCCGTTCCTGGCGTGAACGACGCTCCAGCAGCTCGTTCAGGATCATCGTCACCAGCAGGACCTGCACCGGCAGGAATGCGATGTCGCCGATCAGGTACAGGAAGATATGGTAGGTGTTTCGGAAGATGAGGAAATGCACGAAGTACAGCACGGTCGACGCTGCCATGAGAGATGCGCCGAGAACGAGGCGCCACCGCTTGTCCTTCATGAGAACTCCTGTGATCGGATGCCTGTGTGCATCGTACACATGCGGGCGCGCGAGGGTATACATGCAGCAACGTAGCAACCGAAGTCGGAGGCCCGAGAATGCCGAGAACCCACCGCGCTGCAACCGTGATAGCCCTGCTCCTTGTCGCAGCGGTGCTCCCTGCGTGCGGCAGCCCGGACTCGCCGGCCACTCCTGGCGACGCGGGAGCGGTTCCCGGAAGCGGTGGCGTTCTTGACGGGGCCTCCCTCGTCGACACGAAGTGCACCACGTGCCACACCCGCGCGCGAATCGATGCGGCCAGCAAGGACCTTGCGGGATGGCAGACGACCATCAACCGGATGGTCACGTCGCACGACGCTCAGATCACCGCCGAGGAGCAGTCGGCGATAGCGATCTATCTCTCGGGGAGGTAAATCGCCCGGTTCGCTTGCGTGAAGGGTCGCCCGGCAGCATAATCGGCGGGCATTGCCCCACCCTCTCCCGGAGCGCAGGTGTCCGACGCGTCTGTGATGAACGTTCCCCCGATCGACGTCAGGCAGTTCGACTTGCCTCTGACGTCGCTCCGCGTCGGCGTTGCGGGAGACGGTCCTCCGGTCATCATGGTGCCGGCCACCATATCGCTCATCGAGGACTGGTCGACGCTCATTCAGTTCATCGGCACCAAGTACACCGCGCATTTCTTCGAGCTTCCGGGTCATGGCGGTAGCGCGCCGTTTGCGGGCGGCTACTCCGCCGAGAAGGTCGCCGACACCATCGGCCACCTCGCGGACGCGATCGGCGCCGAGCGGTTCACCCTGTTGGGCTTCTCGTTCGGCGGACTGCTCACGCTCAAGGCGCTCAAGCAGCACGCCGCCCGGGTGGATCGCGTCGTGCTGTTCGCGCCGTTCGTGACGAGCAGCGCCCTCCGTCATTCGCCAGCCAAGCTGGCGTTGCTCAGAAGCACGATCGTGGCGTTGCGTCCCGAGCTGGCCCGAAGAGGGATGCTGTCGCTCCTCAAGAACCCGCACACCGTGTCGCTCATCGACTGGTACATGCGTTCGGTCGGCAAGTTCGAGACCGCAGCGGACCTGAGCGCGCGGCTCTCAAGCTTCTCGGCCTCTACGCTTGATGTGTTGCTCTCGCAAGTCGAGCACATCCTCTCTGCGCAGGACAAGGACATCGCGGGTCCCTTTGATGCGCCGTGCATGTTCGGGATGTCGGTGAACGACCCGATGCTCGACTTCAGTGTGACGGCGGAGTTCGTGCACGCGCAGTTCCCGAATGTGCACGAGGTGCGCTGGGATTGGCCGTATCACGCAACGCCGCGGCCGTTGACGGTCGAGGAGTACGCCGCTGACTTCAGCGAACTCCTGGAGTGGTGAGCGCCGACCCGCTGTCCTTCACCCCGGAATCGGGTATCGTCTACTCTTGAGGAACACCACCGAGGGAGGAACCATGAGCGACGACATCATCACGCCGGCCTCCGAGGCTGACGACGACCGGTTCGAGGATCTTGTAGGCGAGGACCTCGTCATCTCCAAGATCGAAGCGGAGGATCTGGCGCTCAGCACCTGCGTGATCGGCACGGCCACCGTGGTCGACGCGTCGATCACCGGCTCGGCTGCCGGCGCCGTGCTGGCGAGCGGCGACGTCTCGCTCTCGATGGCGGGCGCCGGCGTGATCGGCGCTCAGGGCGATGTCTCGCTTGAGCGCAGCGGCTCGGGCGTCGTCCTTGCGGGTGGCAACGTCTCGATCACCCAGGGTGGCGCCGAGACGATCATCTCGGGCGGCTCCGTCAGCATCGACAGCGGCGGCGCGGGAGTCATCGTGGCGCGAGAGGTCGCCATCAAGGACGGGTGGGTTGGCGTGGTCGCCGGCAGCAACGTCGAGATCGCCGAGGGTGTCGAGGTCATGTTCGGCACGCGCGAAGCCATCTTCCTGGGCGCGGCGTTCGGCGCTGTGTTCGGCCTGGTCGTGGGTCTGTTCGCGCTCTTCCGAGGCGGATACGACGAGGAGTAGCGCCGGAGACTGCCGATGAGCCGCATCCGCGTCGGCACCTGCTCGTGGACCGACAAGACGATGATCGAGGCGTGGTATCCGCGCGCCGTCTCATCTGCCGAGGCACGCCTGCGCTACTACGCCGAGCGCTACGACACCGTTGAAGCCGACTCGCCGTTCTACGCGATCCCGCGGCCGGTCGTCGCGGAGAACTGGGCGAAGCGCACGCCTGACGGATTCGTCTTCCACGTGAAGGCGTTCGGCCTCATGACGCGGCACGCCGTCGATGAGCGGCGGCTGCCACCCGAGCTGCGCGAGCTCGTCACGGATATCGACGAGCACGGACGTGTGAAGCACCCCTCGGCAGAACTCGTCGAGGCGTCGTTCGACTGCTTCAACGAGTTCATCGAGCCGCTGCGCGATGCGGGTAAGCTCGGCGGCGTGCTCATGCAGTTCCCGCCGTACGTGACCGCGACCGATCACGCGCGCATGCACGAGCATCTCGGCTACATCGAGTATGCGGCCGAGAAGCTCGGCGACACGCGCACGCTCGTGGAGTTCCGGCACCCGTCGTGGGTGACCGGCCCGCGCGAGGTCGAGACGATGCGGTTCCTCTCGGACAGGGGCTTGTCGTACGTGAGCGTGGATGCGCCGCAGTTCCCCGACCGCTCGACGATGCCCCCGGTGACGGCTGCAACCTCGGAGTGGTCGTACGTGCGCCTGCACGGCCGCAACCGCGAGACGTATTTCGGGCGCAATCTGAGCGCGGCCGATCGCTTCGACTACCTCTACACCGCTGAGGAGCTGGCCGAGTGGTCGCCGCGGGTGCGGGAGCTGGCAGCCGAGAGCGACACCACCTGGGTGATGTTCAACAACTGCAAGTACGACTACGCGCCGAGAAACGCCCGCGAGATGGCCGAGATCCTCGGTGATGTGGCTCGGCCGTACGGCGATGAGGAAGTCTCTGCACCGGACGGGCAGCTCGACCTGGGCGTCTAGTCGCGCGAACCGACCCAGGAGTCCACGAATTGCTCGGCGAGCTTCATCGCCTGCGTCTCGATGTGCTCCATTCCGACGTCGGCGGGTGCTCCGAAGAGGCGACCCGAGAGCGCAAGCGACACGACGCCGTGCAGGCCCGCCCAGTTGATGCGCGCCATGAGCGCCGGGTCGAGCGTCGCCGGCAGCTCACCGGACACGATTGCATCCTCGATGAGCTTCTCGCTATCAGGGAGCGTGCGGGGCTGGACCGAGCCCGTCTCGGAATCCAGCGGACGGATCGAGTCATGCTGGAACATGAGCTGATACATCCCCTTGTGCTCGAGCGCCCAACGGACATAGCCGCGTGCCCGATTGCGGATGCGCTCAGCGCCGACGCCGCTTCCCGCGGCTTCGGTCATCGCCTCGGCGAACCAGCCGAACGCGCGGACGACGGTCTGGTCGAGGAGGTCGTCTTTGTTCTCGAAGTAGAGGTAGATGGTGGTGGCGCTGTACTCGATTCGCCGTGCGACGCCACGCATGGTGACGCCGTCGGGGCCGTGTTCTTCGATGATGGCCGCTGTGGCGAGGAGGATCTTCTCGGCCAGCTCGGGATTGGATGGGCGCACCATGGTGGGCTCCTCTCGCGGGTGTGTTCCCGAGCATTAACTTAACACTCACGACCACGCGATGCACGCCCGCTCGTCACGGCGTTCGCAGGAGATCGATCGTTCTTCACGAACTCACTGGTGGGGACTTATGAGGGGCCGGGGGGCCGCCGTGAGCCGGGTGCTCGTCGTGTTCGATACCAAGTTCGGCGCCACACGTGACATCGCCGAGGAGATCGGCCGGTCGTTGCGCGGCGTCGGGCTCCCTGCCGACGTCGAGGCCGTTGCCGCAGCTCCGGATCTCTCGAAGTACTCCGCGGTCGTGCTCGGAGCGCCGGTCTTCGGCGGGAAGCTCGAGCCGCCGCTCTGCGACTGGGTGCACGAGCACCTGGCGACGTTGGAGAACATGCCGACAGCCGTCTTCGTCGTGGGGGCCTCGGTCAGAGATGACACGCCCGAGGCCCGCGAGGCGCTCGATCGCGTGATGGACTCCGCTCTGTGCGGCTCCGAGCATCTTGGCGCGGGCCTGCCGCGAGGCCGCTTTGCCGGTCGCATCGACGCCGACAAGCTCCCCGCCCCGATGCGCTTCATGCTGCACATGGCGAAGCTGCCCGCAGGCGACTGGGTCGACCTCGATGAGGTCCACGCCTGGGCGATCGGTATCGCAAGCCGTCTGACCTAGCGAGCGGGCGCCCCCGCATAGTCGTTCCGGACGTCCTGGACGAGCTCGCCGTCGAGCACCTCGAGGATGCGGTCCGTCTGCTGCGCGACGTTCCGGTCGTGTGTGACGATAAGGAACGCGGTGCCTGTCTCGGCGCTCACCTGGCGGAAGAGCTTGTAGACCTGCTCCGTGTTGGTGGTGTCGAGGTTGCCGGTCGGCTCGTCTGCCAGGAGCAGCGCCGGCCGGTTCATGAGCGCACGCGCGATCGCGACACGCTGCTTCTGACCGCCGGAGAGCTGGTTGGCGCCTTTGTCCTCGAGCCCCTCAAGGCCGAGGAGCGCGAGGGTCTCCTCGGCGAGCTGCTTCGCTTCGACCTGCGGCTTGCCGCCGATAAGCGCCGGCATGAGCACGTTCTCGAGCACCGAGAACTCCGGCAGCAGGTGGTGGAACTGGAAGACGAAACCCACCAGCGAGTTGCGGAGTCTGGCCTGCGCGGGCTTGGCGAGCGCGCTCACGTCCTGTCCGCGGTACGCGATCATGCCGCTCGTGGGCGTGTCGAGCAGTCCGAGCATGTTGAGGAGCGTCGACTTACCCGAGCCGGACTGCCCGACGATGCTCGCGAACTCGCCCTCGGCAAGCTCGAAGCTCACGCCCTTGAGCGCGTGCGTGGCGGTGTCGCCGGAGCCGTACACTTTTTCGAGGTTCTCGGCGCGAAGCAGGAGCTCAGCCACCCTGGATCACCTCGATCGGGTCGAGTGCGGACGTCTTTCGGATCGGGATGATGCTGGAGAGCAGCGCGACGATGATGCCCACCGCCGCGGAGAACGCGATGAACGTCGGCTTCGGCGTGATGGTGAAGGACGCTCCTGCGAAGGAGAATCCCCACAGCAGGAAGAAGCCGAGCGCGAGGCCCGAAAGCGTGCCCCCCACGCCGAGGAGCGCCGCCTGCCACAGGAAGATGCGGCCGGCCTCGGCGTCGCCCATGCCCATCGCCTTGAGGATGCCGATCTGCCGCGTCTTCTGCACCGCCGAGATGGCAAGCGTGGACGCGATGCCGAGCGCGACCGCGATGAGCACGAACGCCTGGATCATGTAGGAGGAGGACCCCTGGCTCTGGAGCGCGGTGAGCAGGTCGGCGTTTTGCGCCTGCCACTCCACGACGCGCAGGTTCGGCAGCTGCTGCCGCCATGTAGCCGCTACCTCTGCCGAGTCGAACGGCTGCAGGAGCTGCGCTTCAAGCGCCGCATACTCGTCCGTGCGCCAGCCGAGAAGCGAGCGGGGCACCTCGGCGTTCACGAACGCCTGCCGGGCGTTCACGGCGGCGCTGCCGAGGTCGAAGATGCCGGCGATTGTGAGGGTGCGCGTCTTGTTGCCGCTGAACGTGATGCGGATGCTGTCGCCGGGGGAGAGCGTGAACTTCTCGGCGAAGTCCGTGCCGATGAGGATGTCTCCACGACCGAGACGCGCGACGCCAGCGGTGATGCGCTTCGAGATGCTCGAGATCGCATCGAGCGACTTGAGGTCGCCGCCCTTGAGTGCGAGCGGCGTGCTCTCGTTGCCGTTGCTGTAGAGGCCGTTCACGCTCAGCGTGGGCGCGATCGCACCGGGCTTCACCCGCGCGTCGCTCTCCGCAACGTTGCGAACCCGCGCGTCGACGACGAACGGCTCTCCCTCGTCGAGCGCGGTGATCGTCACCTGCGATGTGGAGCCGATCGTCTGCTGCACAAGCGAATCCTGCAGGCTCGTGATGAGCGACCCCACGAAGATCTGCACCGCGATGCCGACGGCGATGCCGGCGATGATGAGCGTGGATTGCACGCGCGACGTCTTGAGGAACCGGAGCGCGATCCGAAGCGGCAGCATCTACTCCTCCGCTTCAAGGTCGCCGAGGAGCTCCGCGATGTCCGGCACCTCGGTATCGCTCCAGTCGGAGTGCCCATGTGCGAACGCCGGGCCGCCGACCCAGACCTCGCAGCCGGGGAGCGCGGCGCGGAGTGAGTCGGCGTATTCGCGCAGTCGCAGGCGGTGGAAGTGCGTGGATGCCGAGAGCACGACGACATCTGCGGCGAGTTCCCGGGCCGCGCTCACGACCTCATCAAGCGGCAGCGCCGCTCCCAGGAAATGCACCGTGTACCCCGCCAGCTGGAAGCGGTCGGCGAGCATGCGCAGCCCGAGGTCGTGGTACTCCTCGGCGGGCGCGGCGAGAACGATCGTGCGGCCGCTCGGCTCCGCGGCGCGTGCAGCGACCTCGGCATAGAGCGACTCGACGATCGTGCGGACGACAGCCGTGGTGAAGTGCTCCTCCCACACCTCTTCCTCGCCTGCATGCCAGCGGGCGCCGGTGAGCCGCATGAGCGGGACGAGTACGAGCGCGTAGAGCTGCGGGATGGTTAGCGAGCCGCCGGTTACCGCGGCGTGTGCGGCTGCGATCGCGTGGGCGCGGTCGCGCTCGCGGATGAGCCGGTCGAGCTCAAGCAGCAGCGCTTCAGCGCGGGCGGCGACGCTAGTGGGTGCGGGCATGGTGTTCCTTTCGGTGCTGTCAGAACGTTCCTACCCGAGGAAGGGAGGTGCCGTGCAGGCCGCCATCAATTCCGGGTGATACGCCCTGGGTACATTCCTATGGAGAAGGCGATCACCATGAAGATAACAGCAGGCCTCATCGTTGCTCTAGCATTCATCTTTGTTGGCGTCCTCGGAATGGTCGTGACGGCGTCGTTCCAGCCGTCCGGCGGCGGTCCCATAGGTTCGCCCTGCGCACCATCGCAAGGCGAAGCGCGCGGCGTGGACTCGATGTTCATCGAGCAGATGATCCCGCATCACGACGACGCCATCGCGATGGCCGAGCTAGCGCTGACGCGAGCCGAGCACCCCGAAATCAAGCAGCTCGCCGAGGATGTCATCAGGACTCAGTCGGCCGAGAACGCGCAGATGCGTGACTGGTACGATGAGTGGTTTGGCGAGAGCGTCCCCGCGTACGGCTCCGGCTCCTCCGGCATGATGGGCGGCCGCTTCGGCGACCTCACGGCATTACGGGATGCCGATCAGTTCGACCGGGCGTTCATCGAGCAGATGATTCCGCACCACCAGATGGGAATCATGATGGCCCGGATGGCGGGCGATTCCACGAGTCGACTGGAGATTCGGGGACTCACCGACGGCATCATCCGGACGCAGAGCGAAGAGATCGACCGGATGCAGCAGTGGTATCAGGAGTGGTACGGGCGTTAGAACGCGCGCACCCATACAGAGGGAGTTGAGTCAGCCATGATGGGCGGACCTGGATACGGATACGGTTACGGAATGTCGGGTGGCGGTTGGCTGGGCGGATTGCTCATGTGGGGCTTCGGCCTGCTCGTGCTGATCGGACTCGTGTTGCTTGTGATCTGGGCGGTTCGGGCCTCATCGGGGCACGGTCACACTGCGTCGGGCGGCCCCGGGATCACGGGTCCCGTGGGCCACGACGAAGCCGTGACAATCGCTAGGCGGCGCCTCGCGAACGGAGAGATAACCGCCGAGGAGTACGCCGATATCATGCGGGCGCTCGGAAGTTAGGGTCAGGTGTGCTATAGACACGTGAGCCGGTGCTGGCTACAATCTCGTTTGCTGTCTGCTTGTTCGACAGCCACCCATGCGGGGGTGTAGCTCAGTCGGTTAGAGCGCTGGCCTGTCAAGCCAGAGGTCGCGGGTTCGAGCCCCGTCACTCCCGCCACAAGAGACTTACAGGCCGAGAAGCGAAGATGCTTCTCGGCTTGTTGCATCGGGAGCACGCTCGGGCGCGTCAAGCCCTCAGAGCCCGCTGCCGATAACCTCTTTAGGCGCGGATAGAATGACACCAAGCTCTGCGTGTCTCTACTCTGGCCCGCATGCGAGATCAATCATCGTTGGCTTCAATGGAGGTTCAGTGGCGTTTCGTCCAAGACTGGAGCAGCGATCTGCTGTGGCTTCGCAGTCTCCAGTTCTGGCCCGGGTGCTCGCCCTGTCAGTAGCGGGGCTGCTTGTGGCATCCCTCGGCTTGCTTGCGCCTTCGGGCTGGATTCCATCGGCACGCGCAGCCACCACCGTCGTCGACACCTCGATGCGCACCGAGGCCGAGATTCGCGCGCGGTGGAATGAACTCAAGCCGACCTACACGGGTACGCCATACGTGGTCGCGCCGCGCGTTGTCGCACCCTATGCCCCCGGTGAGACCACTGCCGCCTTTCGCAATGACGGCCTCAAGATGCTCAACTTCGGCCGATATCTGGCAGGCCTGCCATCCGACGTGACACTGACTGCAACGCGGAATCTGGACGCCCAGTACGGGGCGGTTCTGCTGACGAAAGAGTTCAGCCACACCCCTGCTCGGCCGGCGGACATGAGCCTGGAGTTCTACCAGCGTGGCTACGCGTCCACGAGCAGCAGCAACATCGGCTCGGGGTACTCCGACCTGGAGTCGTTTGTGAAGGGCTGTCTCGCCGATGACAGCACCTCGAACGTGGACCGCGTCGGTCACCGTCGTTGGATCCTTAACCCCGGCATGCTCTACACGGGCGTTGGATACGCGAACTCGCGGCTGACCAACTACGCGTTCGACAATTCCCGGCCGAGTGATGCAGTCGATTACGCCTACATCGCGTGGCCGTCGGCGGGCCTCTTCCCGGTGGAATTCGCTTCGCAGTCTGTTCCGTGGTCTATCACTCTGAACCCCAAGATGTACGACTGGGACACGACCCGGGCCGGGCACACAGCGACGCTCCGCCGCGTATCGGACGGCAAGACGTGGACGTTCGATGCCGCAGATACGAGCACGGCAGGCGAGTACTTCAATGCGGAGTTCGGCGGTTACGGGTCTGCACGCAACGCCTTCATCTTCAGGCCGAAGGCGGCCGATCTTGTCGGCAGCTACAAGGCCGGCGAGCAGTACGACGTGACCCTATCTGGTGGCATCTATGCCGAGGGCACTCGCACCCCGGTGGCGGTAACGTATCGCACAAGCTTCTGCGCGCTGAGCGGCGCGACGACGGTTTTCGGGGCACCGACCATTCCCGGTGATATTCCTCCGCCATTCCCAAGCACCCGCTTCTCGGGCACCGACCGTTTCGGCACGGCGATCCTGGCTTCAAAGGCCGCTTTCGCCACGGGCGAGTGCGACGCCGTCGTCATCGCCACCGGGATGAACTATCCCGACGCGCTCTCCGGCGCAGGGCTTGCCGGGGTCGCGAACGCGCCGATCCTCCTCGTGTCGGGCGACGTCTTGCGTGCCGACGTGAAGGCCGAGATCAAGCGCGTGACTCAAGGCAAGGCGAGCTACAAGGTCTACATCCTCGGCAGCGCGGCGGCGGTCACCGCCAAGATGGAGACCTCGATCAAGAACGCGCTCACCGGCGAGTCCGTCGAGCGCTTCTCGGGTACGAACCGCTACCACACCGCGCAGCTCGTCGCGGCGAAGGTCAAAGCGCTTCAGGGCGCCTCGTTCGGGAACAAGGCGATTCTCGTGCCCGGCCTCGACTACGTCGATGGTCTGCTCGCGGGGCCTGCCGCGTTCACGGCAAAGGCGCCGATCCTGCTCGTCGGCACGACAGCCGATGCGGGTCTCAAGAACACGCTCAAGTCCCTCGGGACGACCGACCTCGTGGTCCTCGGCACGACGGCGCGAATCCCCGTTGCGGTCGAGACGTCGCTCAAGAGCGGGGTGCCCGGCCTCACGACGAGACGTGCATCGAATCTCACCGACACCTACGCGAGGAGCGCAGCCGCCGCGGAGTTCTTCGCGACGGCGTCGAACGGCTTCGGGCTCACGTGGGCGGGAGTCGGCATCGCGACGGCCGAGAAGTTCCCCGACGGCCTCGGGGCCGGCTGCGTGGAGGGCAAGCTCGGAACGAGTCTCCTCCTCACGAAGTCGACCAGCCTGCCGTCTACGATCTCTGCCAGGATCACTGCCCACAAGGACGCAATCAAGAGCGTCCGCTTCTACGGCAGCGTCTCCGCGGTCTCAGGTCCGGTCGAGACCTTAGTGAGGAACCTGTTGAAGTAGCTGAAGGCGACCAAGAACGCGCGAGCGGGGCCGGCATTCGTGTCGGCCCCGCTCGTCTTCGGGAGCTGGATTCTGCCAGAGGTCGCGGGTTCGAGCCCCGTCACTCCCGCCATAAGAGACTTACAAGCCGAGAAGCGAAGATGCTTCTCGGCTTGTTGCATTGGGAGCACCCTCGGGCGCGTCAAGCCCTCAGGGCCCGCTGTCGGTGGAGACGGCGTCACACTCGCCCGTCGCCAAAGCGGCCCTTGAGGCCAGAATCGCCGTGCCAAAGCGGTCTGTTGTGCGCTGTCGGCAGCCACCTTGTCCCGCTCACGCTCGAGTCGTACTATCAGTATGACCCGATAGTACGACCACGGGAGATACGATGGCTGTTGAGAAGTTCTCGATATCGCTGCCGGAAGAACTCGTGACGAGCATCGATGAGATCGCGGCGCGGGAGGGGCTCACGCGGAGCGCGATCATTCGTGAGGTCACCGCGGAGTACGTCGGAAAGCGCACATCTGAGACATACGAGCGGGAGCGCAGGGCGCGAATCGACGGCGTCATCGTGGGGTTCGAGCGCATCGCCGAGCAGTGGGGCTCGGATGAGCGGAGCGTCGCGGATGTGCTACAGGAGATGCGCGCCGCCGAGGAGGGGCTCGGTGACTGACCCCCGCCTGATCGTGTTGGACGCATCGGTCGGCGTGAAGTGGCTGAAGCCGTCCGAGGGCGGCGCGAATCGAGCGCTTGCGTTGCTCGCGGATCATCGCGACCATCGCGTTCGCATTGCGGTTCCGGCGCACTTCATCACCGAGATGGTCGGTGTGGCGGTTCGGCACGGCGGCGCCAGTCTCGGCGAGGAGACGTGGCGTCTCCTCAAAGCCGCCGATCTCACCGTCATCGGCATGGACGACGGGGTCGCCATGGAGGCGCTGGAGCAGTGCCGGGCTCTCGGCTGCTGCTTCTATGATGCGTTGGCACCTGCGCTCGCGTCTCTCCTCGGCGCAACGCTGTACTCGGCGGACAAACGCGCGCACGGTCGCTTTCCCGGTGTCGTTCTCGTCGATTGACAGCGTGCCGCTCTCCCCGATGGTGGAGTCTCGCGTCCTCCTGTTCCTGCCGAACGCTTCGGGCCTGGCGTCCGTCCTCGGCGCTGTTGCCGTGCGGATCATGCGCGCTCGCGGCACGAGTGCTGTGCTACCCTCGAGCCAACAGCAGACCCGATAGCGGAGGCGCCATATGTCGACATCCGAGCTCTTCAACGCCGAGCGCTACCTCGTTCGCCGCAAAGTCTTCAAGCTTGCCGGCGGCGCGTTCCACGTGTACGACCCGCAGGGCGCGGTCGTGGCCTACTCCGAGCAGAAGGCGTTCAAGCTGAAAGAGGACATCCGCGTGTTCGCCGATGAGGCCAAGACGCGCGAGCTTCTCATCATCCAGGCGCGGCAGATCATCGACTTCTCGGCGGCGTACGACGTGACCGATGCGATGACCGGCGAGAAGGTCGGTGCGCTTCAGCGCCGCGGCGGCAGGTCGATCTTGCGCGACGAGTGGGCCATCCTCGACGCGAGCGACACGCCGGTGGGCACCATCATTGAGGATTCGATGGGCTACGCGCTCATCCGCCGCCTGCTCACGAACCTCGTGCCGCAGAAGTACGACGTGTTCTTCCCGGATGCCACCACGGGTCAGAAGATCGCGAACATGGATCAGCAGTTCAACCCGTTCGTCTACAAGCTCGACGTCGACCTCTCAACAGACGCCGAGAAGCGCTTCGACCGCCGGCTGGCCATCTCGGCCGCGATCCTGCTCGCCGCAGTCGAGGGACGGCAGAACTAGCCTTTGGCTCTCAACGACCACCGGACCGACGCGCACGGCAATCCCGCGCTCTGCCACGAGTGCGGGGGTCTTTGCTGTGCGCTCTATCTGGCCCACGACGAGAACGGTGCGTACATCGGTGAAGGCTGGTTGCCCGAGTACATCGAGGTGTGGCTGGATCGGTTCGTGACGAGCGGGGCGTTGGTGGCGACGTCGGTGCCGGAGCTTACACAGACTGTGTATGCCGCAGGCGCCGCTGGCGTCGAGCCGCTGCACGACCCGCGCCTGAGCCACCTGCCCACGCCCGAAGGTGCCGCGTACCGTGCGACGCTCCCCGAGTGGGTCGACACCCGCAAGTGCCAGTTCTGCCATCCCGAGACCGGCTGCCTGCTGCCCCACGAGTATCGCGCGCCGATCTGCGGTGAATACCGCTGCGAGCTCTGGGCGACGGAGGACTTGTGAGCGCGCTCGGGGTTGCCGCTTCGGGTTTCGGTTTCGGCGCCGGCCTCATCATCGCCATCGGCGCGCAGAACGCGTTCGTGCTGCGGCAGGGGCTGCTTCGACGCTACGTCTTTGAGGTCGCGCTCACGTGCGCGCTCGTTGACGCGGCGCTCATCTCCGCAGGCGCTGGCGGCGTGGGTGCACTCGTCGCCGCACACCCGACGGTGACAGCCGTCGCGGCGTGGGGCGGCGTCGCGTTCCTCGGCCTGTACGGTGCGCGGTCGTTTCACTCGGCCATCCGACCTCGCGCGCTCACAGCCGAGCAAGCCGGCGCGCAGCCTGACGAGACCTCCCGGGCGGCCGTCATCGCGGCGACGCTTGCCGTGAGCCTGCTCAACCCGCACGTCTACCTCGATACCGTCGTGCTGCTCGGCAGCGTATCTGCGCAGTACGCTGCCGATGCGCGCATCTTCTTCGCACTCGGGGCGATGTGCGCGTCGTTCGTCTGGTTCTTCTCGCTCGCGTACGGTGCGCGGCTGCTGGCGCCGCTCTTCGCCCGTCCGGTCGCGTGGCGCGTTCTCGACGTGCTCGTCGGCTGTGTGATGTGGTGGATCGCGGGCTCGCTTGCTCTCGGCCAGCTCGGCGTCTGACGTACACTGACTCCATGAGCACTCTATTCATCGACGCCGATGCCTGTCCCGTGACCCGCGAGGCGATCTCGATCGCCCGGGCGCACGGGTACGCTGTCGTGCTCGTAGCCAACAGCACGCAGAACCTCGAGCGTCACACGATGCGCAACGGCGTCGAGGCGATCCAGGTCTCCGGCGGTCGCGATGCCGCCGACTTCGTCATCATCGAGCACCTGCAACCGGGCGATGTGGTCGTCACACAGGACACCGGCCTTGCGGCGATGGTCCTCGGCAGGGGGGCTCGCGCCATCGGTCCGCGCGGTCGCATATTCCACCTCGCGACCATCGATGCCGAGATGGAGGTCCGCCATGCCGAGCAGAAGCTCAGGCGCGCAGGTGGGCGCACCGGAGGCCCGTCGAAGTTCACCGAGGAGGATCGGGAGCACTTCAGCGACCGACTGGAGTGGCTTCTCGCGGACCCGGGCCGCTTCTAGCCTGCAGGGGCTTGTCACGCGCGGGGTGGAGTGGGTAACTATTGTTACGAACTCGTCCGCGCGGCCGTCTCGCAAACGCACTGCTGCAACTCGCCTTCGCACGGACGTCCATCATCTCGGGGTACAGGAGGTTTCCGATGCGACTAGAAGACAAGGTAGCCGTCATCACCGGCGCGGGCTCCGGCATGGGCCGCGCAATGTCCGTCAGGTTCGCCGCCGAGGGCGCGAAGATCGTCGCGGCCGATTGGCACCAGGAGTCCCTCGATGAGACGGTGGCCATGATCACGGCAGCGGGCGGCACGGCGGTAGGCGTGCAGGGCAACGTGGCCGATCAGGCACAAGCCGAGGCGATCATCGACGCGGCGGTCTCGGCGTACGGCAAGGTCGATGTGCTGTGCAACAACGCCGGCGTCATGGACACGAACCAGGGTGCGGCCGAGCTCTCCAACGACATGTGGGAGCGGGTTCTCGGCATCAATCTGACCGGCCCGATGTATCTCACGCGCAAGGTACTGCCTGTCATGCTCGGCGCTGGCGGGGGCGCGATCATCAACACCGCGTCGGTCGCCGGTGTCGGCGGCGGGGCGGCGGGCCTTGCGTACACGGTCTCCAAGCACGGCCTGGTGGGCCTCACGAAGCAGACCGCGTTTCGCTATGCGCTCGAAGGGATTCGCTGCAACGCGATCGCTGCAGGCGCCGTGGAGACCAACATCATGCAGAGCGTCGACCCGTCCAAGATGGACCCGGCCGGCTCGGCACGATGCAACACCTACTACGCCGCGATTCCCGGACAGCTCAAGCCTGAGGAGATCGCGAACCTCGCACTCTTCCTGGCAAGCGACGAGGCCGTGAAGATCAACGGCGCCATCATACCGGCCGATGCCGGCTGGCTGAGCGCGTAGCGCGACGATCCGACGATGCGGGGCCGGGGAGCACGTTGCCCGGCCCTTTTCGGATGCTAGAATCCTGCCAGGGAGTCAACGGTCGTGCACCCAGGGGAGGACGTCATGAGCGACCAGCTGGATACCAGCGCACCCACCTACCCGCCCGTGGCCGAGCAGCCACCCGTCCAGGTCGCGCCGACACCGGCGCCTCAGCCGGCCACGACCAAACGCAAGGGTCGCGGCTGTCTCATCGCTATCCTCATCGTGCTCGCACTGGTCGCGCTCCTCGTCGTGGGCGGCATGCTGTTCGTGAAGAACGCGGCGAAGCCGAAGGATCTGGGTGTCACGTACACCGAGGCGGACTACTGGAGCGCCATGGCGAAAGCCGGCGTGGTGGTCAACGAAGTACCCGAGGGTGAGACCTGGGGCACGACCGACGTGGTCTACTCGGGCAGCAAGCCGATTGACGCCACCTTCACGCCCGCGGAGGTCTCCGCGCTGTTCGCCTTCAGCCACCAGGGTGGTTGGCCTGTCAGCGACGCACAGGTGCGTTTCACCGGCGGGGATAGCGTGGAGCTGTCAGCGAGCATCGACTACGCCGGCACGAGCTACCCGGTCTACGCGAAGGCGAGTGCCGCGATGAGCGGCGCGACGATCAGCGGATCGCTGCAGGAGGCCGAGGTCCTCGGGGTGACGGTGCCGGCCACGTACTTCGGTGCGGGCGAGAGCTACGCGCTCGGGTTCATCAACTCACGGCTTGCCCGCGTGACGGGGCTGAACATCACGACCGCCGAGGTGACACCCGAAGGACTCCACCTCGTGGGTACGGTACCCGCGACGGCGGAGCGCGTGCCTCGCTAGCGTCCCTGGAATCCTTCGGCGATATGTGAGCCATCGCAGAACGGTTTGTTCTTCGATGTCCCGCAGCGACACAACGTGACACGGTTGCGCACTTCGTAGGGCGTGCCGTCAGCCGAGACGACCGGGATGCCGCCACGCACCCAGATGGCACCGCTCACGCCAAGCTGCGGATCCTCGGTCAGCCAGATTGAGGGCTCGAGATCCGGCTCGTGCGGCGTCAGCGTGTCGGCCTCGCAGGTGACGTAGCGTCCGGAGGGACAGAGCGCCGCTTCCTCCTCCACCAGCACGAAGGTATCGGGCTCATCACAGCGGTTGATGAGGTTCCACAGGCCGCCCGCCCGGTCGCAGAAGCGTGCCTCAGCGCAGAGCTTGCGCGCGTCGAGCAGCTTGAGCCCCGGGCCGGTCGTGCAGACGGCCTGCTCGGTGAAGGGAGTGCGCTCGGCGACTTCGGTGCCGTCGAATCCGGCCGAGAAGTGTGAGCCGTCGCACAGCGGTTTGTTCGATGACTGGCCGCATCGGCAGAGCGCGTACGTCTCGCCGGTGGCAATCCGCTCAAGCTCGCGCCAGCCCACCGACTCGCCGGCGTCGTTGACGACGATCTCGCCCCTGAAGAGCGGAACAGCGCCCCGGACGATGTACGGGCCATCGTGGCTGATCGTGATACTCATGCCGGTCGTGTCGTGACTCACAGGGATTCCCTCCGAAAGGCGCGTTCTGGCCGTATTCTAGCGCGGATGAAACCCGGCCGTGCCGTCTGTCATCTGCTCCTTGATACCCCGAACCTGCCAACCGATTACTGCACATGAAGATGCGAGCGAGAACTGGAGCTGTGGATGCCCACGAATCCGAGACTGACGGAGCTTCAAAGAGAAGCCCTGTGGAAGTGGCGCTGGCTGGGCGTGGCCAATGGGACGCCGGCTTTCCGGGTGACGCTCCTTGTGCTGGGGATCGCTGCGGCTGCGATCGCGATCACGGCCATCGTCTCGCTGTAGGCCGTCAGACGCGCGCCCTTCGGCGACCGCCGTGCCGCCTGAGGCCGTGCATGAGCGGGGCGACCAGGCCCGAGGGGCCGTCCGGAGCGATTGATGACCCTCGCTATCCGCGGCATTCCCGCGCGGATTTCGCGCCGTGTATACTTGCCTCCACGCGGCTTCGGTCGCGCGGTGGCAGGGACGCGAGAGGGGTTCACATGACCGAGAATCGAGTCGGTGCCAAGCTGACCACGCTGCGTGAGGCTCTGGGCCTGTCCGTCGAGCAGCTCGCCGAGCGAAGCGGTACCGATGCCAGCACCGTCACGCAGCTGGAGAGCGGGGCTATCGCGCCGTCACTCGCACCGCTCATCAAGCTCACCCGGGCGCTTGGGGTCCGTCTTGGCACGCTTCTGGACGACGACACGAACGTCGGACCCGTCGTGACACGCAAGGGCGACGTCGAGCAAGTGACCCGCCTCAAGAGCCTTGAGACCTCCTCGGACGGAGGCGTGCTCGACTTCTTCTCGCTTGCGCCGGGCAAGACGTCGCGCCACATGGAGCCGTTCGTGATCACCGTGAGCCCGGCCGATGCCGGCAACCACAAGCTGTCATCGCACGAGGGCGAGGAGTTCATCTACGTCCTCGAAGGGCGCATCGAGATCGAGTACGGCAAGGACCTCGTTCTGCTCGATGCGGGCGATACCATCTACTACGACTCGATCGTGCCGCATCAGGTTCGGGCAGCTGCCGCGGCGTCGGCCCGGATCCTCGCCGTCGTGTACGCGCCGGCGTAGGGGGCCGTCGATGGAGCTGCACACCGACCTCACGATCGGTCAGTACTTCGACAACGTCGTCGCCGAGCAGGGCGACCGCGACTTCATCGTGTATCCCGACCGGGATCTGCGCTGGAGCTACCGCGAGTTCGATGAGCGCGTGACCAATCTGGCGAAAGGACTGCTGGAGATCGGTCTGCGCAACGGCGATCATCTCGGCATCTGGGCGCGCAACGTGCCGGACTGGCTCACGTTCGCGTTCGCGACGGCCAAGATCGGCGTCGTGCTTGTCACCGTGAACCCGGTCTACAAGAGCCACGAACTCGCCTACGTCATCAAGCAGTCCGATATGAAGGCGCTCGTTATCATCGACTCCTTCCGCGACGTGAACTACATCGACATCGTGCGCGGCCTCGTCCCCGAGACGCTCACGCAGGAGCGCGGTCACCTCTCGTCACCCGAGTTCCCGATGCTGAAGTCGCTCATCTACATGGGTCCCGAGAAGCACCGCGGCTTCTACTCCATGCCGGAGCTGCTCCTCCTCGGTGCACACGTCGGCGATGAGCTGTACGACGAGGCGCGCGCCGGCCAGAGCGCCGATGACACCATCAACATGCAGTACACGTCGGGGACGACCGGCTTTCCTAAAGGCGTCATGCTCACAAGCCGCAACATCCTCAACAACGGCTTCTACATCGGTGAGCGACAGGACTTCACGCCCGAGGACCGCGTGTGCCTGCCGGTGCCGTACTTCCACTGCTTCGGCATCGTGCTCGGCGTGCTGGCGGTGCTCACGCACGGGGCGACGATCATCGGCGTCGAGCAGTTCGATCCGCTGCTTGTGCTCGCGGCGGTGCAGAAGGAGCGCGCGACAGCGCTCTACGGCGTGCCGACGATGTTCATCGCCGAGCTCGACCACCCCATGTTCGACATGTTCGACCTCACGTCGCTGCGCACCGGCATCATGGCCGGTTCGCCGTGCCCGATCGAGACGATGAAGCAGGTCATCGACCGCATGCACGCAAGCGAGATGACGATTTGCTACGGCCTCACCGAGACCTCCCCGGTCTTCACGCAGACGACGACGGACGACACGCTCGAGCGAAAGTGCGAGACCGTCGGCCGCAAACATGACCAGGTCGAAGTCCGCGTGATCGACCCTGAGACTGGCGAGGACTGCCCTCCCGGCGTTCCGGGAGAGCTTTGCTGCCGCGGCTACAACGTCATGAAGGGCTACTACAAGATGCCCGAGGCGACAGCGGCCGCGATCGACAGGGACGGCTACCTGCACTCGGGGGACCTCGGCACCGTGGACGAAGACGGTTACTACCGCATCACCGGCCGCATCAAGGACATGATCATCCGCGGCGGCGAGAACATCTACCCGCGTGAGATCGAGGAGTTCCTCTATACGATGCCCGGCGTCAAAGACGTGCAGGTGGTGGGTGTCCCGGACGCAAAGTACGGCGAGGTCGTGGGCGCGTTCGTCAAGACGTTCGCAGACGCCGATCTCACCGAGAGCGACGTTCAGGAGTTCTGCCGCGCGCGGATGGCGCGCTACAAGGCACCCAGGTACGTCTTCTTCGTCGACGAGTTCCCGCAGACGGCATCCGGCAAGATTCAGAAGTACAAACTGCGCGAGATAGCCGCCGAGTCGCTCGGGCTCACCGACGTGAAGGTGTTCGCGAGCGAGGCTGAGGACGGGGAGTAGCGGGCGCTACGGCAGCTGCGTCATCGGATGGCAGTTGAGACACAGGTCGTCACCGGACTCGACCAGCAGCTGTGGATCCTCGGTCTCGTGCGGGAAGTTCTGGAAGCGCGGATTCGGCAGATACGTCGGATGCAGCTGCTGTCCGTCGGCGTCCGTGCCCCACAGAGCGTCCCTGATGATGTTCGCTGTCTTTCCGTCGGCTGAGAGCGTCCCGCAGTTGCGCTTGTCCTCGTGGCACTGCTGGCAGATGGGTGCGTGCCCGGCATGGAGCGGGCTTCGCGGGTACGTCATCAGCCAGGGTGAGCTGTGGAAGTCCGCTTCATTCCAGTCCGGGGAGGTCGTGATGGGGTGACCACCGTTCCCGGTGACGAGCACGTTGCCGACGGCGCCGATCCGCACGAACGCGTTGGTCAACGGCACCGGTGCGCCGCTCTCGTACTGCCCATCGGTGGGGAAGCCCGCGGTCCGATACACCGCGAGGTAGTTGTAGTAGTAGGGCGTCGAGGTGCTTGCTTTCGAATCCACCGGATGGTTGTGCACGGTGCCGCCCGTACCGCGTCCGTCGTGGCAGCCGAGGCACCAGTCGGAGCCGTAGACCGCAGTGGCCGTGGTGGCCCCGCTCGGCTGCTGCTTCAGCAGCTTGCTCGAGTACACCGGGCCCTCGTGCGCGCGGATCCTGACGCGTTCGCCCGTGAAGGCCGCGACCGTCTTCGAGTCGTGCGGGCTGTGACAGTCCGAGCAGGTCATCGTGCCGTTCGGTCCCCGGAAGGCGGTGGAGGTCGCCGATCCGCCGCTCGCCGCGTCGCCGCCCGGCACAACGCTCGTAGTGTCGACGCTGTGTCCGCCAGCCGCCGGTGATCCGGTGCGTGCCCGGATCGCGCCGTACACGCCGTAGCCCTGCGTGCCGTCATGGCAGGTGAAGCAGGTGGCCATGATGGTTGCGCCGGGAAGCAGGCTCGCGCCTGTTGCGTCGTGGAGGGTGTGGCACATGGGGCACCGGCTGGTGGTGGTCTTGTAGACGCCGTGCGGTCCTCGCTGTGAGAACTCGCCCAGCAGGGGGAAGTCGGTGTTCGTGTCTTCGTCCCCGCCGCTGCCCGAGAAGTTCGTGTTGTCCGGAGCGAATGTATGGCATGAGGCGCAATTCGCCTCGTTGATGGTGACAGTGGTGTGGCAGTCGCCACCGCAGCCGCCGCCCGAGATGTGGAAGTTCTCGTTGTAGGCGAGCGCGGGGGTTGCCCTGAAGATGAGCATCGCTGCCATGGCCATCATCGCAGCGGTGATAGGGGTGTGCCTCCGCACCTGCGCTTCCTTTCTGCCGGGGGTGAAGCGCCTCGTGGCGTCAGTGTACAGACGCTAATCTCGCTTCACAATACGTGAGTTTGCGCGTCGTTCGCCGCCGTGCGGTACCATGTCGTGCATGCCCGAACCACAGGAGGTTCGTATGCACGAGATCCGCTGGCACGGCCGGGGCGGCCAGGGTGCCGTGACGTCATCGAAGATCCTCGCCGAAGCCGCGTTCCGGAGCGGGTGGAGCGGCGTGACCGCCGCGCCGTCGTTCGGCGCCGAGCGCCGCGGCGCGCCCATCACAGCGTCGACCCGTATGGCCGAGGAGCCCATCCGAATCCTCTCGCAGGTGACGACTCCCGACGTTGTCGTCGTGCTCGACGACTCGCTCATTACCGTCGCAAGGCCCGAGGCCGGTCTTCAGTCGGGCGGCGTCATCATCGTGAACACCGTGAAGCCCCGCGCCGAACTCGGCCTTCCTGCCGACGTGCGCGTCGTCACCGCAGATGTGACCGGCTCGGCAATGGCGGCCGGGGTCGTCGTGGGCGGCACGCCGATGGTGAACACCGCGATCCTCGGCAGTATCGCAGCGGCGACCGGGTTCGTGACGCTTGAGAGCGTCGAGGCAGCGATTGCCGGGGCATTCCCGCCGGGACCCGCGGCCAAGAACATCGAAGCCGCGCGTCTGGCCTTCGAGTGCACGAAAGCATGAGGAGCGAGATGAGCGTACACGAGATAGCACAGTCGAATCCCAGCATCGGCGAAGCTGGCGCTACGGGCGACTGGCGCAACGACTACCCCGTCATCGTCGCGGGCACCTGCGTTGCGGTGAAGCAGGGCAAGATCACCTGCCAGATCTGCTGGGCGCACTGCCCGGACGCCTGCATCTCGCAGGGGATGCTGCCGGTCATCGACCTCACGTACTGCAAGGGCTGCGGCATCTGCGCCGAGGTCTGCCCGCATCACGCCATCGGTATGCGTGCCGAGGCCGAGCACGGCGTATGCACGACGGACGAAGGCGGTGCGCTGTGACAACGAAGGTCATCACTGGCAACGAGGCCGCCGCAACTGCTGCCAAGCTCGCGCGCGTGCAAGTCGTCGCGGCGTACCCGATCACCCCGCAGTCGCCGGTGGTCGAGCAGCTCTCGGCATGGGTTGAGAGCGGCGAGCTTCCTGCCGAGTTCGTCACGGTCGAGTCCGAGCACTCTGCTCTCACAGTCTGCATAACAGCGTCGACAGTGGGCGCGCGCGTCTTCACCGCGACGTCGGCGAATGGTCTCGCGTACATGAACGAGCAGGTCTGGTGGGCGGCCGGCGCGCGGCTCCCGATCGTCATGTGCATCGCCAACCGTGCGATGGCGGCGCCGTGGAACGTGCTCAACGACCAGCAGGACTCCATGTCGGAGCGCGATGCCGGCTGGATCCAGCTCTACTGCCGGGACAACCAGGAGATACTCGACACCACCATCCAGGCGTACCGCATCGCCGAGCGCCTCAACGTGCCGGTCATGGTCTGCTACGACGGCTTCTTGCTCTCGCACACAGTCATGCCGGTCGATATTCCCTCGGCCGAGCAGATCGACGCCTTCCTTCCGCCGAGAACCGCGCCGCTGCAGATCGTCGATGCGGCCGACTCCCGCAACATCGGGCCGGTCACGATCGCCGACCCGCGCGCGGATGCGAACGGCGTCGTGCGCCCCGGCTACATGGAGTTTCGTGCGCTGCACCACGGCGCGCTGCTCGACGCGCTCGAGGTCATCTCCGAGGTCGACGTCGAGTACGCGGCCGCCGTCGGTCGCTCGTGGGGCGGCCTTACCTGGGAGTACCAGCTCACCGACGCCGACGTCGCTGTCGTCGCGGCCGGCAGCCTCACGACGCAGCTCACGCTTGCGGTCGAGGCCCTGCGCGCCGAGGGCGTGCGCGTGGGCGTGCTCGGCATCCGCTCGTATCGCCCGTTCCCGGCTGCCGAGGTGCGCGCGCGTCTCGCGGGCAAGAAGCTCGCCGTCGTCTTCGACAAGGCGCTGTCGTACGGCTACGAGGGTCCGATCGCGAGCGACCTCAAGGCCGCGCTCTTCACCGCC
>RCMX01000006.1:244970-260347 GCA_004348925.1 Actinomycetota bacterium | reverse complement strand
GTTTTCGGCTGCATCTGCGGTCTCGGTGGGCGCGATGTCTCGCCGGAGAACCTCGCGGACGCGGCGCGCCGCGCGATCGCGGACCTTGGCGCGGGAATGCGTGACCGCGCGCCCGAATGGATCAACCTGCGGCCAGAAGGGAGCGCATCATGACGCGTATCGCCGAGCTCCCCGTCGACGAGTACGTCCTGCCCGGTAACCGCGCGTGTGCGGGTTGCGGCATCGGTATCGGCCTCAGGGCGATCACCAAAGCGCTCGACGGCAAGATGGTCATGACCGTTCCGGCCAGCTGCCTCACAGTCCTCGGCGGCATGTATCCGACCTCCTCGGTGAATGTGCCGTGGATCAACGTCGCGTTCCCTAGCACCGCGGCAGGCGCTGCAGGCGCCGCAGCCGGGCTGCGTGCGATGGGCAAGGCCGACGAGATGACCGTGCTCGCGATGGCGGGCGACGGCGGCACGGGCGACATCGGCATCCAGGCGCTTTCCGGCGCAGCAGAGCGCAACGATGACTTCATCTACCTGTGCTACGACAACGAGGCGTACATGAACACCGGTACGCAGCGCTCGGGTCTCACGCCGCACGGTGCGCGCACCACCACCACGTGGGCGGGCAAGCGCGAGAACCCCAAGGACATGCCGCGCATCATGGAGGCACACAACATCCCGTACGTCGCCTCCACGAGCGCGGCGTATCCCACCGACGTCTACGATAAGGTGCTCAAAGCCCGCGCCATCCACGGTCTGCGCTACATCCACATGAACACCCCGTGCCCGAGCGGCTGGAACTTCGACCCGAAGGACACCGTGCGTCTCGGCAAGCTGGCAGTGGAGTGCGGCATCGTCGTGCTGTACGAAGTCGAGGGCGGCGTCTTCCGTCTGACTGGTCGCAGTGCTGCGCTCGCGAAGGCGGACAAGCCGCTCACGCCGGTGGCCGAGTACATCGCCACCCAGGGGCGCTTCAAGTCGATGGACGCCGTGGCGATCGCCGAGGTACAGGCATGGGTCGACGAGCGCTGGGCGGGGTACCTGGAGCGCAGCGCGGCAGAGTAGGGGCGGCTCCCAGCGCGACCTTGACCGCGCGTGCGTTTCTCGCGCATGATGACGCCAGGTGCCGAGGGGGGACCGTCGGGGCCGTATGTCTTCCGCGATCATGGATGGTGCCCATGCGCACAGCGCGCCTTCTTCTGACGACCGTGGCTCTTGCCCTGCTGCTTCTCGGCCTTGCGGCGATGCCAGCGTATGCGACCACGCCTTCCGGGTTTGTCACCTGGACAGCGGATCCGCCTAACGACAATCCTGCCACGCCGCACAGCGGCTATGCGACGACGACGTCGAAGTGCGGCGTGTGCCACTCGGTTCACAAGGCCCCCGCAGCGGGTGAGCTCTTGCTTCCAGCCGCCGCCGCGGACGCATGTACGTACTGCCACATCACGACCGATATCGGTGTCACGGTCATCTACGGTGGCGACGTGAACAACTACACCACGCAGGACAATCACGGCCACCAGTCGCCCGCTGTCACGTGTTCGTCATGCCATGCGGTGCACGGCGCGAACACCTTCAAGGGCGACGCTGCTGTCAAGATCCTCAAGGCCTGGAACATCCAGGAGACGCTGGTTCAGGATCTTGCATCGGGTGACACCACCGCGATCATCGACGGTGTCGGCCCGCTCGACCCGGCGCTGAATGACGGGTACTCATGGCCAGGGATGTGGGACACGAATGACGTGGTCGACGCGGCGTTCTGCACGCAGTGCCACCCGTACTACACCGATGCGTCCGAGAACCCGGTGACCGGCGACGTCATCCAGTCCGACGGCTCGTTCGAGACGACCACGTTTGCGACACACCCGCTCAAGGTGCCGGGCGGAGAAGGCGGTCACGACTTCTATGAAGGCTTCGTGGCGCAGGGTTCGACGCTGGCGACCAACTACGCGGTGGCCGTCTACAGCACGCGCGGCTGCTACTGGAACTGCCATGGTCGCAGCGGTCGTGACTCGGGCCCTGGCGTGCAGGTCAGCAGCTACCCGCACTACGATCCCAACACGGCCCGCTTCCTGCAGGCCGGTGCGGATCGCGACCAGGATGTCGCCAACTCTTCGGGTGATGCGAACTGCCTGATGTGCCATGTCTGGACTGACGGTCAGGGTGGTTCAGGTCCTGCCGGCGGCGTCGCGTTCCCTGCCGCTGGCGGCGTTGGGAGCAGCTACTAGCGCCCCTCTTGCGCTACACTCCATACGCACGTCAGCCGTGGCTCGCGGCGTCGCTCGGTCATGGTCTTCGAAGGCAAAGCACAAGGGAGGCGCACGTGGGCGTCAAGGTCATCACCGACAGCTCGGCTGCCCTGCCGCGCAAGATCCGACGCGATCTCGATATCGGCGTGGCAAGCCTGGTCATCCATCTTGACGGGGTAGACTACCCGGACGACACCGACGACCACGACACCTTCTACTCGGCGCTCCGGGCGACGGGTTCATTCGCCACCACCTCACAGCCTTCGGCGCAGGAGTTCGTCGCGCTCATGGAGGAACGGGTCGCAGCAGGTCACGACGTGGTCGGTGTCTTCGTGTCGCCGCTCATGAGCGGAACGCTCGCAACGGCTGTGCTCGCGCGCGAGATGGTGCTGGAGCGCTACCCGGACGCTACGATCGAGATCGTCGACGGTCGAAGCAACTCGATGGAGCTTGGCTTCGCCGTGCTCGCCGCTGCCGAAGCCGCCGCAGCGGGCGCGACGGCCGCCGAGGCCGCTGCCGCCGCGACGGAGCGCACGCTGCACAGCAGGTTCCTGTTCGTTCCCGCCACGCTTGAGTACCTTCGCCGAGGCGGACGTATCGGCAACGCTTCGGCGCTTATCGGCACACTGCTGAAGATCAACCCCATCCTGACGGTTGCCGAGGGCATCACGGATCAGTTCGCGAAGGTGAGGACTGTTGGTCGCGCACACACCATGATGGTCGAGAAGTTCATGAGCGATGTTCGGGACCGGGGCGGTCTCGGTGATGTCATCGTGCACCATATCGAAGCCGAAGCGGCGGGCATCGCGTTCGTCAAGCGGATCTCGGATATCGTCGGCCGTCAGGTGGAGCTCATCCCGAGCAGTCTGTCAGCCGGGGCGCATGTCGGCCCCGGCACCGTCGCGCTGATCTACCACACGATCGACAGGATGGATCACACCCACTAGCGCGCGACGTTTCGGCTGGCTTCGTCTGTGGCACCTTCTTGGCGCGTGGTTTGCGCTGTACACTCTGGGCACACCCGATGCCAAGGAGGCCATCATGCCGATCGTTCACATTCACCTGCTTGAGGGTCGCACGCTCGATCAGAAGCGAGAGCTCGTTCGCAGCGTGACCGACGCTGTCGTCAACTCCGTGAATGCCGCACCTGAACGCGTGCACATCGTGCTGCACGAGATGGAGCGCGAGAACTTCGGCGAAGCCGGCATTCTGAACAGCGACTGCTAGGAGATACCCGTGACACTCGCCGATTCGATTCGCGCCGCCGTTCATGACGGCATGCCACAGCTTGTCGAAGACCTGCGGGCGCTCGTCGAGATCCCCTCGATCGCGTTCCCCGGCTTCGACCGCGCTCCCGTGCTCGAAGCCGCCGAGATGACCGCAGCGCTCTTCCGCGACGCGGGTTGCGATGTGCGCATGCTGGATCTTCCCGAGGGGCCGCCGGCCGTCTTCGGCGAGATCGCAGGCCCCGCCGGTGCGCCGACGGTTCTCCTGTATGCGCACTATGATATCCAGCCTCCGGGTGAGGTGGCGGAGTGGCATTCCGAACCCTACGAGCTCACCGAGCGCGACGGCCGTCTGTACGGTCGCGGCTCGGCGGACAACAAGGCTGGCATTTGCATGCACCTCTCGGCGATACGCGCGTTTGGCGGGAAGCCGCCCGTGGGTATCAAGGTGCTCATCGAGGGCGAGGAGGAGACCGGCCGCAGCGACCTGGAAGAGTATGTCGCCGCACATCCAGAGCTCTTCGCCGCAGACGTCGTCATCGTGGCCGACATGGGAAACTGGCGCGTTGGCGAACCGACGCTCATCACGTCGCTGCGCGGCGTGACCGACTGTGAAATCGAGGTGCGAACGCTTGCCTCGCCGGTGCACTCCGGCAGCTATGGCGGTCCGGTACCGGACGCGCTCATGGCGCTCATCCGGGCGCTCTGCACGCTTACCGACGAAGACGCGAACGTCACCATCGACGGCCTCGGCGGTTCGCCGTGGACCGGCCATGAACCCGCCGAGGAGGATATCCGCATCGAGTCGGGGATGCTCGACGGCGTCGCATTCGTGGGAACGGGCACACTCGGTGAACGCCTCTGGAGCAAGCCGTCGGTGAACGTGATCGGCATCGACGCGCCTGCGGTGGACGGCTCGCGCAACGCGCTCGTTCACGAGGCGCGGGCCCGCGTGAGCCTGCGCGTGCCGCCTTCCGAGGATCCGGCGCACGCGCTCGGGCTGCTGGTCAAGCACCTCGAGCATTCGGTGCCGTGGGGCGCGCAGGTCAAGGTAACCCCCGGCGCACAGGGGAGTGGATTCGCCGCGGGTAGCAGCGGTCCGGCTTCCGGTCTCGCCCGCGAGGCGCTTGAAGCCGCGTACGGCAAGCCTGCGGTCACGATGGGCTCGGGCGGATCGATCCCGCTGGTGAGCTCGTTCGCTGCAGCGATGCCGGATGCCGAGATCGTGCTCTGGGGTACCGAGGATGGCGCATGCGCCATCCATGCGCCGAACGAGAGCGTCGACCGTGCCGAGTTGGAACGGGCTTCGCTTGCACAAGCACTGTTCCTCGCGGCTTTGGGTGGCTGACCTTCCTTTGCCGTGCGCGGTGTCGGGGACGACCTAGCGACAGTCGACGCCGGTGTGCTCGGCGGATCAGAAGGTGACGTTGATGATGAGTAGCATGAGCAGGGGCCGGTTCTCGGCCATTCTGGCAACCTCGCTGGTGTTTGCGCTGATGCTTGCCGCCGTGCCGGCAAGCGGTGCGACGGCACCGGTTGCGAGGACGCGTTCCGCGGCCCCAGGCGTGCGTGTGGCGCCTGAGCGTACGACCGCAAGCGGAATCCGCCCGCTGGCGGCGGACGATGACATGCCCGGCGTGCCAATCACACCGTCGCCGATCACGGGCACCCTCAATGCCGCCAGTGACGTCGACGATGTCTTCGCGGTGGAGCTCGCCGACGGAGACACGCTTTCCGCGACGATCTCAGGGCCTGCGGGGACGAATTTCGACCTCTTCCTCTATCCACCCGGGGCGAGCACTGTGGCGAGCGTTGCGCCGGTGGCCTCGAACGCTGACCTTCGTGACTTCGTATACCCCTACACACTCGATTTCCGGGTTGACGCTGCCGGCGGCTACACTCCAGGAACCTACTACCTGGATGCCTGGTCGGGTGGCACCAGTGGGACGTATGCCATCACATGGCGGATCATTCCCGCCGACAACAACAACGATATCGCGTTTGCGCAGCCGATTCCGGCTTCACCTTTTGTGGGCTGGAATAGCTTCGCTGTGAACGGTGGCATCCTTGATGTCTCACCTGGTTCTGGCGACTACTGGACATCATCGTTCCCTGATGTCTTCGTCGACGGGTTCGACGTCTACAGCGTCGATCTGGCCGAGGGCGATCAGTTCACCGCCACGGTGAAGAGCACGGACAAAGACCTGGACATGGAGCTGCTGCTCTATCCGCCGCACGCCAGCATGGTGGACACCGATGGCATCGTGCAGTATGAGGACGCCTGGGCCTCGGCCAGTGACCTCACGAAGATCGGCTTGCCGGAGACAGTTCACTTCATCGTGCCGCCCGGTGGCAGGGGAACGTACTACTTGTCGGCCGAGGCGTGGCGTGGCAACGGCGACTACTCGCTCACATGGGCGGTCAATAAGGACAATCTCGTCAGGATGCAGGGCGCCAGCCGGTACTCGACTGGCCTGTCCATCGTTCGCGGCACCACGTATCAGTCGCAGTACGCGATCATCGCGAGCGGCGCGAACTACCCTGATGCACTCTCGGCCGCCGGTGTGGCGGGTGCGTACGAAGCACCGCTTCTCCTCACGAACCCGAAGACGCTGCTCGACGACCTGAAGGTACAGCTGGTCGAGCTCGGCGTGACTGACGTGATCGTCATTGGCGGGACGGCCGCCGTCAGTGGCGGCGTATTCACCGCACTCGAAGACATGGGGTTCGATTCGGTTGAGCGCCTGGCGGGAACGGACCGCTACGCCACCTCTGCGAAGTGTGCGGCCCGGGTGGCGCAGATCACCGGTACGGTTGACGGGGCATTCGTGGTCCGAGGCGACAGCTTCCCCGACGCCCTGGCGGTCGCGCCGTTCGCCTACACACAGGCGATGCCGGTGCTACTGACGCGGCCGACGTCCCTCCCGGGGAGCATCGCGTCGTTCCTCGACGTCAACAACGTTCCTAATGTGTACATCGCGGGCGGCACCAACGTCGTCTCGAGTGGGGTTGCGGGATCGCTCGACCGCCTGAACGGGGGCGCGACTGTCGTTGAGCGCATCGCGGGCTCCGACCGCTACCATACCGCTCGCAAGGTCGCCGACTTCGGCGTGGCGAAGGGTTGGGGCACGTACGCGTTCGTCGGCGTGGCCACCGGCGCTAACTTCCCAGACGCGCTTGCCGGCGGCGTTGCATGCGGTCGCATGGGCGGCGTGCTGTTGCTCACCAAGCCATCTGCGCTCTCTTCATGGTGCGGCGGTGCGATCGGAGCGAACGCCGGCACGGTCGACCGGGTCGCGGTCTTCGGCAGCTCGTCAGCCGTGAGCGCAGGCGTCTACAACTCGATCAACGCGATTCTCCCGTAGAGAACCCGCGCGACACGCGCGCGTGACGGCGGGCTCCCGGATTCGGGAACCCGCCGTGCCTTGAAATATCCTCGCCCGTTCGCTACAGTCTTTCAGCACGCCTTGGCCAGGTAGCTCAGTTGGTAGAGCAGCGGATTGAAAATCCGCGTGTCGGCGGTTCAAGTCCGTCTCTGGCCACCATAGCAATGACGAAGGGTCGGGCCTCAGGTCCGGCCCTTCTTGTATCCTCGATGACCGGATCGCCCTCGAGCGTCGTGCCGCTGCGTGCCGTTCGCCGCGCGGCGGTCAAGCGCGCGGTGTGTCGCGACGATATACGTCAGAGAACACGCGACGCATCAGGAGGTTGGGAGTTGTCGACCGATACCTCACGCATCGGAACACGCAACAGAGCGGCCGTCAGTGAGATCCTCTCGCGTCTCGGTCACCTTCAGGCGTACGACCTTGCGAGTATGATCCTGGCGACGGATATGGCCGCCAATCGCGACAATCGTGCCTACCACCCGCACTCGGGGCGAGACCGGCAGGCCGGGTCTCGGCGGTGATCGTGCGATCACGAACGATTGCGGCCAGGACGGCTCGCGCGCATACTCAATGGCATGCACCCGAGTGTCGCCAGATGCGCTGAGCTACAACGGAGGCGGGCATGCCCGATGTCGACAACCGAGGTCCGTCAGGTTCCGACAGGGACAGCGATGCGCTGAGAATCGCCTCGGAAAGCACGCGTCTGGCTGAGGCGGCACTGGCGCTTCTCGGCTGCGAGACCGAGCAGGACGTCTACGAGCTCATCGGCGACTTCACTGCCCGGGTGGTGCCGGACTCCATCGTCGTCGTGAACGAAGCGACACCGAGCGCCGACGCGCTCACCACCCGTGCGATCAGGGGCCTGGACGACTCGCTGCTTGCCAGGGCCGCAGGCATCTTCGGATTCACCATGGTCGGCTCGTGTTGGGAGATGCTGCCCGAATACCGCCACGAGGTGCTGAGCGGCGAGCTCGAGCGGTTGTCAGGCGGCCTGGTGGGTCTCTTGGCACGAGAAGTGCCGCGTCCCATCGCGGAGGCGAGTGCGAAGATCATCGGCGGCTACGACGTGTACACCGTCGGTATCGCCGACGGGCAGCATGCGCTGGGGAGCGTGCGCATCCTCACCCGCACCCCCGAGGACAGGATCCCGGCGCACATCATCGAGTCATTCTCGCGGCACTGCTTCTCGGCGCTCAACGGCATCATCAAAGCGCGTGAGCTGGCCGAGGAGGCCGAGCGCAACAGGCTCGTTCTGCATCACATGTCCGAGAGTCTTGCCTTGCATGAGATCATCCTCGACTGCGACGGCGTTCCGTGCGACTACCGTTTTCTCGACGTGAACCCCATGTTCGAGGCAACGACCGGCCTCAAAGCCGAGAACATCATCGGCCGGACCGTGCGTGAAGTGCTGCCGGGCGTCGAACCCGTGTGGATCGAGCGGTACGGTGCCGTCGCGACGACCGGCATACCGGCCCGCTTCGAGGAGTACTCCTCCCAGATCGGCAAGCACCTCGCGATCAGCGCATATTCGCCGCAGCCGGGACAGGTCGTGTCGGTCGGCCTCGACGTGACCGAGCGCGTTCGGGAAGAGGAGGCGCTCCGCGTCAGCGAAGAGCGGTTCGCCGCCCTGTTCGAGCAGGCGCCGCTCGGATACCAGTCGCTCGACGAGAACGGCTGCTTCATCGAGGTGAACCCGGCGTGGCTCGATGCGCTCGGCTACGAGCGGTCCGAGGTGATCGGGGCGTGGTTCGGCGACTTCCTGGCACCTCAGTACACCGAAGCGTTCCGCGAGCGCTTCCCCCTGTTCAAGCGGCGCGGAAGGATCCACTCGGAATTCGAGATGGTCCGCAAGGACGGAACGCACTGTTTCATGGGCTTCGACGGACGCATCGCTCGCGAAGCTGATGGCAGCTTCCGTCAGACGCACTGCATCCTGACCGACATCACCGAGCGCAGACGCGCCGAGGAGACGCTTCGGAAGAGTGAACGAGACCTGCTGGAGGCCCAGCGTATCGCGCACGTCGGCAGTTGGACGTTCGACCCGGCAACCCGCGACATCGCATGGTCGACGGAGATGTTCCACATCTGGGGCCTCGATCCCACGAAGGGTGCGCCACCCCTGGAGGACCATCCGAAGCTGATTCACCCTGATGACCACGAACGCCTTGCGCTGTTCAGCGAGGCGATGCTGGATGGCACGCCGCACAAGACGGAGCTGCGGATCGTCCGCGCGGATGGCACGGAGCGAACGGTGATCGCGTCGTGCGAGGCCGAGCGGGACAGCACCGGTCTCGTCGTCGGCATCCGTGGCACGTGCCAGGACATCACCCAACGCAAAGAGACCGAGGACGCGATCCTGCGGTTGAACGAGGAGCTGGATCAGCGCGTGCAGGAGCGGACCGCCGAGCTTGTGGCCGCCAACATGGAGCTGGCCGAGGCTACGCGGGTGAAGAGCGACTTCCTCGCTGCCATGAGTCATGAACTCAGAACCCCGCTGAACTCGATCATCGGTTTCTCGGACCTGCTCCTCGGGGGCATGGTCGGGGAGCTGGAGCCCGAGCAGCACAAACAGATCGGCATGATAAACGCCTCGGGAAAACACCTTCTGTCGCTTGTGGATGACATACTCGACCTCTCCAAGATCGAAGCTGGGCAAACGAATGCTGTCTTCGAGCCGATCGATGTCGAGCCGCTCGCACATCGACTGGTGGAGATGGTCCGACCTCTGGCGCACGACAAAGGTCTCGAACTGCTGCTCGAGTGCGATGCCGCCGTGGGGGTGCTCGTCTCGGACCCCCGCTTCGTGAGCCAGATCCTCACCAATCTGCTCGGAAACGCGGTCAAGTTCACCGATGTCGGCTCGGTCTCGCTCTGCGTCTCGGCGCGTGAGGACGAAGTGCTCTTCGAGGTCTCGGACACCGGGCGTGGAATCCTGCCGGAAGACCTGCCGCACGTGATGGAGCGCTTCTATCAGGCGAAGGCGACGGTCGGCGCGAAAAACCAGGGGACGGGGCTCGGTCTGACGATCTCGCTCAGTCTGGCCGAGATGATCGGTGGTGCGATAGACGTCGCCAGCGAGTACGGCTCCGGATCGACCTTCACGCTTCGTGTGCCTCGTGAACCGAAGAACGGGCTCGTGTGAACGACACTCCCGGGTGTTGGGAATCGCGCCCCCGGGTGGCGTCGGACCGGTCTCAGTTGCTACAGTGCTCCTCGATATGCAGAAGCTACTCAGATACGTGGTCATCGCGCTCCTGATCGCAGTCGGCGTGGTCGTGCTCGCCGTGTGCTCCGACGGGGTGTGTCCCACGTGTGCCCAACCCTCCTCGGCGGCAGCGCGCGCCTCCAGGCCGACAGCGGGCATCGATTCCGGCTGCGCCGGGATGCGGGCCGGCGTCGGCGGCGCCTCGGCCGTGCGACTGTGCGACACGTCCGCGCATCCGGGCGGTGCATCGATGCAGCTGCCGCTGGCCGATGCGCAGACCACGCAGGTCTCGCTGAGGATCTGATTGTCGTCGGTGCGAATCGATGTTCAGTCAGCGTCCAGGGTCAGGAGAGCTCAATGCCTCGTCATGCACAGTTCGGTCTTGCGACCGTGATCGTGATGTCTTCATCCGCTACTCCGGCGTTTGCCGCATCTGCCGCGACAGGCACGGGCGGGGGGAGCGCGTGGTCCGTCGCGCTCGTCGTGTTGATCTTCATCGTCGTGGCGCTTCTCGTCGCGGTGATCGTCCTGCTGCTCAACCCCCAAAGTGGCGGGCAGGCTACCCCGGCACAAGCCGTCGCCCGGGTGTCGGAGCCGGAGCCGGACGTACTCGCGGAGTCATCGCAGGACGCGGATGATCCGGCGGTATCCGTGGGCGCGAACGTAGGCAAGCGCAACGCCGTGTCCATCGCTATCGTCGCGGTGTTCATCATCGGGGCCGTCATCGTGGTGGGGCAGACGACCAAGCCGACCGTCAACGAAGGTTTGATCACACGGAAGTTCACCGCTGCCGAGCCGTGCGTAACGGCGCTCATTCCGATCGCAGTCGACCCGTCGACCGATCCCAGAAAAGCAGCCGAGACGATTTTCTCGGCGCTCGCTCCCGTGCGCGGTCTCACGTCGGGGACGTACAACATAGACGCGAGGAGTTTGGAGATCGGCTTCTGCGAATCCGAGACCTCGGAAGCGGCTATCCGGGAGGCCATCGCACCGACCGGTCTGCTCGGCCAGGACGGTGGCTCAAGCGAGACGACGCCATAGGCAGGCGGTCGCTCTGGCGGTCGCGTTGTCGAACAGCCACAATGGGTGTGCATGTGCCATGCATGCCAGGGAGACGCCGATAACGTGATCGCGCTCGATGTCGAGACCATATTCGCCAGTTCGATAATCCTGACGACGCTATGCGCCATCGTTACCGGCTCGCTCTGGGTCAGGCATCACAAGCGCTCGCCGGAAGTCGTGCTGTGGCTGGCTAATGCGGTCATGCAGCTGGCGGCCCTCGTCCTTTTCGCGCTTCGCGGGACGATATCCGACTTCCTTTCCATCATCGTTGCCAACGCGCTGTTCATCGGCGGCACGATGCTGCTCTACGTCGGCCTGGAGCGCTACGTCGGACGTCAGACCCGGCAGTGGCACAACGTCGCCGCCTTCGTCGCGTACCTGGCGGTGCACGCCTACTTCACCTTCGTCGATCCGAGTCTGACATTCCGCAGCGTGAACTCGTCGGTCGCTGTCATCTTCATCACGTCGCAGTGCGCCTGGTTGATGCTCCACCGGGTGTCCCGCGAGGACCGTGTCTTCACGTTGGATCCCGGGCTCGTCTTCGCCGCTCTTGCGTTCTTGAGCGTGGCTCGAATCCCCCTTGATCTGGCCACGACCACACAGGATCTGCTGCAGTCAGGGTTTGCCGAGGCTCTCCTGCTCATCCTCATGCACATGCTGTTCGTCGCCCTGACGTTCTCACTCCTACTGATGGTGAACCGGCGTCTGGTGACGGACCTCGAGCGAGACATCGTCGAGCGCGAACGCGCCAGGGAAGCGCTGCGCATGAGCGAGGAGAAGTTCTCGATCGCGTTCGAGAACATCCCGGACGCGATCGTGGTCTCTGTCGCGGAATCAGGGCGGATCATCGAGGTGAACCAGGGGTTCACTCGCATCTCGGGCTACACCAAAGCGGAATCGCTCGGTAGTACCACCATCGAGCTTGGCCTGTGGGCGGACCCGGTCGTACGGGAAGAGATGGTGGCCGAGGTCCGTCGCGCGGGACGTGTCATCGACTATTCTGCGAAGTTCATTGACCGAGCAGGAGAGCTGCTCGACGCCGTCGTCTCATCTCAGGAGATCCTCATCGACGGTGAACGCTGCCTGCTCACGATGATCCGCGACGAGACTGAGCGCGTGCGTGCACTGTCGGCTCTTGCGCTTTCGGAGGTGAAGTTCGCCACGGCGTTCCGTACGTCGCCGGACTCCGTCAATATCAACCGCCTCTCGGACGGTGCGTACATCGACATCAACGAAGGATTCACGAAGCTCACGGGATACCTGCCGGAGGACGTCGCGGGCAAGACCTCGGGCGACATCGAGATATGGGTGGATTCCGCCGACCGCGAGCGCCTGGTTGCCACGCTCGCGGCGGACGGCGTCGTTCACAACCTGGAAGCCCGATTCCGCCGCAAGGACGGGACCACCACGACCGGGCTCATGTCCGCGCAGCTCATCGACGTCGATGGCGAGCGGTGCATCCTCTCCGTTACGCGCGACATCTCGGATCGCAAACGCGCTGAAGATGAGATTCTGCGGCTGAACGCGGAGCTTGAGGAGCGTGTCGCGCAGCGCACACAGGAGCTGCAGTCTGCGCTCGAGGACGTATCACGGGCGAACGAGGTGCTCACCGAGCTGAATACACAGCTCGAGCAGGCGACGAGTGCGAAAAGCGACTTCCTTGCTGCAATGAGCCACGAGCTTCGTACCCCGCTCAACTCGATCATCGGGTTCTCGGATCTGCTTGTCACCGGGATGGTCGGCGAGCTGGAGCCGGAGCAGGAGAAGCAGATCCGCATGATCAACACCTCTGGCAAGTACCTTCTCGAGCTCGTGAACGAAGTCCTCGATCTGTCAGCCATCGAGGTCGGTCAGATCCGGATCGACCTGCGGCCGATGAGCGCCGCGCACCTGGTGCGTGCCGTTGTCGAATCGCTTGAACCGCTCGCGTTGGAGCGGGGCCTGGAACTCACGTGGGCTGTCTCGGCCGACGCCGAAACGCTGGAAACGGATCGCACGCGCCTCGAACAGATCCTCTTCAACCTGCTCGGCAACGCGATCAAATTCACGGATGCAGGTGCGGTCAACGTCGACGTGAGTCGTGTCGGTGACGAGGTCCTGTTCGCGATTCGCGACACGGGCCGAGGCATCGCCCCGGAGCAACTCGCGCGCGTCTTCGAGGAGTTCTACCAGGTCGAGCGTAGCGACGTGGCCAAGTCCGAGGGGACCGGTCTCGGACTGACGGTGTCTCGTCGGCTTGCCACGATGCTGGGCGGACGTATCGAGGTGGAGAGCGTCGTAGGACAGGGCTCCACGTTCACGGTGCGACTTCCGGTCGAGCGGCCCGCGCGGGACGCCTGACCCGACCTGCTGCTATCATCGAAGGTCGCGGAGCCGAACGACTTCTCGGGTGCATTCGATTGGGAGGCGGAGTGTCCCGCTGCGCACGATATGCCAGCACGTGCATCGTCGCGATAGTGCTTCTCATCGCGGCCTTCGCCGCGCCGGCGTCCACCTCCGCCCAGCCGGCCGCTATCGGCGCGAAACAGGCCGAGAAGGACGCAGCGATCGCGGAAGCCGACGCGCTCCAGAAGCGACTCGCAGAGCAGATCACGGCCTACATCGACATCGCCAGGCGCCTGGACGTGGCTCGCGCCGAGGTGACCGAGGCCGGCTTGCGTGTGATCGAGTCCGAGGCCGACCTGGAGCGCTCCAAAGCCTCGCTTGAGCAGCGGATCGGGCAGATCTACCGGGGGAGCTCGGTCGATGCGCTGGAGATGCTCTTCACGGCATCCTCGGTCCAGAACCTGCTCGACCGGATGAACTACCTCGTGATCATCAGCCGATACGACAACCGACTGGTGGAGGAGATGCGCATCGCGAAGCAGCAGGCGGCCTGGGAACAACAGGCGCTTGAGGAGCGCGCCGCGCGCCTCAGCGACATGCAGGCCGATGCTGACGCTCAGCGCATGCAGATCGAAGCCGCCATCGATGAGCAGCAGGCGAAGATCGCGGAGCTTGACGCGGATATCGCCGAGCTCGTACGGGCGAGTATGTCGTTCGCGCCCGACGGGGACTTCTCGCCGAACACGGTCATCTCGGATGCGAACTTCCGTGACGTGACATCGATGTCCGAGGAAGAGGTGCAGCGGTTCCTCGAAGCGCAGTCCGGGACCCTTGCGAGGTACTCGACGCTCGATCATGCCGGTGTGCGCAAGAGCGTGGCGGCGATGATCGTCGATGCCGCCCGGCAGTGGCGCATCTCGCCGAAAGTGATCCTGGCGACGCTGCAGAAGGAGCAGTCGCTCCTCTCGGATCCCACGCCCTCCCAGAATGCGCTCGATTGGGCGATGGGGTGCGGCAAAGCCGACACGCACACCGACTACAAGTACCAGGGCTTCGGCAATCAGATCTGGAGCGGAGCACAGGTGCTCGACAAGAACACCGCCCCATGGCGCGCCGGGATCGAGATGGTGATCGACGGCACAGCGGTCTACCCGAGCAACGCCTCGACGTATTCGCTCTTCAAGTACACGCCGCACCTGCGGGGCACGACATCGTTCTGGATGCTGTACTGGCGCTACTTCGGTGACCCGCTTGGCTAGTAGAGCGGGTCGCATCGTGGGACCGACTGTCGTTGTACACTTGAGACAGCCGAATGGGGAGGTCGAATGCCGAGGGCGCTAGTTGTCGACGATGAGGCCAATATCCGGGAACTCGTGAGCGTGTATCTGTCCGCCTCCGGCTTCACCGTGGAGCAGGCGGGCGACGGGCCGGAGGGGCTGCGGCTGGCTCAGTCGGGCGAGTTCGACATCGTCATCCTCGACATCATGCTTCCGGGCATGGACGGCGCAGCGGTGTGTCGCCGACTCCGGGAGACTTCCAGCATTCCCGTCATCATGCTCACGGCTCGCGACACGGACCTCGATAAGGTCGCTATGCTCGAAAGCGGTGCCGACGACTACCTCACCAAGCCCTTCAGTCCGCCGGAACTTGTCGCCAGGGCGCGCGCCGTGCTCCGGCGTGTCTCGGCCCCTTCGCAGCCGTCAAGGACCATGAGCATCGGTGGACTGGCTCTCGACCCCGCGACACGCGAGGTCTCGGTCGATGGCGCGCCGGTCGAACTCACCGCCAAGGAGTTCGACGTGCTCGAGGTCATGATGCGCGATGCAGGCGTCGTCTTCAGCCGGGAGCGGTTGCTCGAGTCGGCGTGGGGCTTCAGCGACTACGTCGACGCACGCGGCATCGACGTCCACATCAAGCATATCCGAGAGAAACTCGGA
>RCMX01000006.1:151222-244948 GCA_004348925.1 Actinomycetota bacterium | reverse complement strand
TCGTCGAGACCGTTCGAGGCGTAGGTTACCGTGTCCGTCGGGACGCGCAGTGACACCTGGGTCAGATGGGGCGCGTCGCGGATCCCTGGTCCGCAGCACGCGCCTGGCGTTCGTTGCGGTCGCCGCTGCGTCAGCGCTGGTGGTCTTCTGGGTCTTCTACGTGGCGTGGACGCAGTACACCGTCTCCCTGCGCACCACCGAGCTCTCGCGCCAGACCGTTGCGCTGGCGGGTGGACTCTCCGTAGGGGGGCCGCTCACGGCGACGCCGTCGTCGCCTGACGGCGTCCGGCAGCAACTCTTCCGCGTGCAGGCGAGCCTCATCGGCGCCAGGCTGCTGGTGACTGACGGTGCCGGCGCCGTACGGGTCTCGAGCGCGTTGACCACCCAGGGCCCCACCGCAATCGGGATAGCTGCGCTCGGCGACGCCGATGCGCGAGGAGTGCGATCCGCAGTGAGGACCCTTCCCGGAGTCGGACGGGTTCTCATCGTCGCAGTGCCGATCGAGGAGTACCCCGGCTGGCTCGTCGCGTTGCAGCCCGTGAGCGAGATCGCGGCCGCGAACAGCTGGGTCGTGCTGTTGCTGCTCGGCAGCGCCACGGCTGCGGTGCTCGTGGCCTGGGTCGCAGGCTCGTATCTCGCGCACCGGCTGACGGCACCGGTTCTGCACCTGCGGGAAGGTGCCGAGGCGGTCACGGCAGGCGAATGGGGCTACCAGGTCCCCGTGGAGGGCGATGACGAGATCGCGAGCCTTGCCGAGTCGTTCAATGCGATGTCCGCCCGTGTCGCAGACGCGTATTCGGCCCAGAAGCACTTCGTCGGGGACGTGTCGCATGAGCTGCGCACGCCGATAACCTCCATCCAGGGCTTCGCCGGCGCATTGCTCGACGGCACCGTGGAGGACGAAGCGACCTCTCGCAGGTTCATCGGCGTCATCAGGCAGGAGGCGCAGCGACTCGGCGACCTGACCGCCACCCTGCTTGCGCTTGCTGATCTGGATGCGGGTCGGGTGGAGATCGCGCACAAACCGGTCGACGCAACTGCCCTTGCGGAGTCGCTTCGTGCGCGGCACGAGGGCGAAGGCGCTTCGGCAGGGCTGACCGTACGCGTGGGTGAACTCGCGCCGAAGGGCGCCCGGCCGCTTGGCGACGAGGCGCGGGTGCTGCAGGTCGCCTCGGCGCTGATCACGAATGCGTTGCGGTACACACCGGCAGGTGGCGAGGTCGTGGTCTCTGCCGAGGCCGACCGCACGTCGTGGCGACTGCTCGTCGACGACAGCGGGCCGGGTATAGCGCCGGACGATCGGGCGCGCATCTTCGAGCGCTTCGTGCGCCTCGACCCATCCCGCTCGGCCACTGGTGGTGGCTCAGGCCTCGGACTGTCGATCTGCAATCGGCTGGTGACGCTCATGGACGGGCGCATATGGGCAGACGGATCACCGCTCGGCGGCGCACGTTTCGTGGTCGAGCTGCCGCGCGCCCACTGAGTCGCTGCCGGGCGGCCCTTGCTTCGCTGCTATCGAGGGCGATCTGCCCTAGAGGTACTGCCAGACGTCATCGATGCCGGCTTCGGCGGCCGGTATGCACTCGGTGATCGAGAGCGAGAACGTCCCGCTCTCCGCCGAGATGAGTCGCAGGTCGATGGTGACCGGCTGCTCGAGCCAGCGCCCCGACGGGTCGATGAGCTGCTTGATCCTCGGTCGCAGCAGGTCGTCCCGGTTGACGCGGAACACCACGCCGGTCGCCCCGTCGCTCATGCGCACCACGGCACCCATCGGATAGATGCCGAGCATCGCGACGAGCGCCTTGGTGAGGCTCGGATCGTACGCCTTGTTGCGACCTTGCATGAGTACAGCGAGCGCCTTGTCCGGTCGGATCTCACGACGGAACGGCCGCCGTGTGGTCATGGCGTCGTAGGCGTCGCACAGCGCTACCACCTTGCTGAACAGGTGCTGCTCGGATGGCGCGCTTACCTCGGGGTATCCCTGCATGTCGTGCCGCTGATGGTGTTCGTATGCCACGACCATCGGCATCTGGTCCACAAGCTGGATGCGCTTGAGCAGGTCGGCGCCCTCGGTGGCGTGGCTCTTCACGATCTGCCATTCATCTGCCGAGAGAGGACCTTCCTTGTTGAGGATGTCCTCCGGGATACGGACCTTGCCGAGGTCGTACAGCAGTGCCGAGAGACCGAGCGACTTGAGGGATTCGGCGTCCAGGCCGAGCGAGGCGCCAAGCGACAGGGACAGGATGCACACGTTGATCGAGTGATTGAGCGTGTAGTCGTCGTGGCTCTTGATGGCGGTGAGGCCGAGAACCGCGGCCGGGTCCTTGAACAGGTTGTTGAGCAGATTGCTGACCAGGCTCTGCAGCGGCGTCACCTCGAAGACTTTGCCGAGTTTCACCTGTGTCTCGACATCGCGCATCAGGTCGACGCCCTGGTCGTAGTCTTTGCGTGCATCCACCTTGTTCTGCCGGGATTCGGCCTCGTGAACCTCTTCGTCGAGGTCGGTCGTCTCGGCGATCTTCACCGCGTTCGCCCCGCGCGCTTCGAGGAACGCGATCGCGCTGTCGATGTCCGAGATGCCGCCTTCGTTGAGAAGCGCGGCCAGCGCGCTTGCATCTGCCTCGCCGAACGACATGTCGAGCGTGACCGAGGAGATCCCGCGTGCGAGGAGGTCCTCGATGAGCTTCCGGTGCGTCACGCTTTCCTCGGGCAAGACGTGGTTCTCGATGAACAGAGTGCCCTTGTAGACGTTTATCGTGACATCCTCGAAGCCGATGTCCATGATGCCGCTGACCGCTGCAACGAGATCGGTGTTGGATTGGATGACCAGCGGGTGTGATGGTGGGTACAGGGAAGCGTTGTTCTGCGCGACGGCGAATGCGCGGGCGAGTTCGCGCGCGCGCTCCAGTCGCTTGGCGGTTGCGAACGGCGTCCGGCTTGCCGGCTGCGCCATAGACGCGATCTCTTCGTTCGACTCCAGACGATCCTCGTTGCCGTTGTTCGAATCGGTCACGTGGGCATCTCCCCTCGATCAACATCCACTAGTGCCAGCGTCTTCTGCGCCAGGTACCGTAATTCGCGGTTCTTCTTTCCCATGACGATGCGACGCTGCGCAAGGCGCTTCAACAATGGTATCGCTTCAGGCGCCTTCAAAGATTCCAAGCTCTTGAGGACTTCTTTCTTGAGCTCGTAGTTCCTCTCGAAAAGGTTGACTTCTTCCAGAATCCGGAGAAGTGCAGGGGCTGCTCCCACCACGCCTGCCCGTCCGATCTCCCGGGCCGCTACACGTCGGGTCTCCGGATCCCAGTGTCCGAGGGCCTTCTGCAGCATCGCAACGCTTTCCGGTCCGGGCACATCGGCAAGCGCGGTGATCGCCGAAGTCCTGACACCGCTGTCGATGTGGTCGAGCGCCTGGCTGACGACCGGCGTGAGTCGCTTGTCCTTGAGCGAAACGAGCAGCCTGACGATCGCGGCCGCCTGTGCCGGTTCGCCGGTCCTGAGCATCCGTGCGGCTGCCGGACCGACGGCTTCCGAGAGGCGCGACGCCGAGCGCGCAAGGCGCGACCGGGCTTCCTCCGAGCCTGTCACGTACGCATCGAGCACGTACTCGGCGATCGCGGAGCGCGTCGTGTTGACGGCCGGGGCAAGCGCCGGATCGAACCCCAGCTCTCCGAGCATCGAGAACGCATTGCCGAGGTCGGCCGTCGCGCCGGTGGAGAGAGCCACCTTCACTGCTTCGCTGATCGCCTGGACCGCGTCGGCTCCCGGGCTGTGTCTGGCGACCTCGAGCGTCGTCGCGAGCGCCCGGGAGGCCGCCTCGGCAGGCGTCGCGGCACGCATCAGCGCCTCGATGTGGAGCTGGTCGCCCTCGTCCGACTCGGCCACATCGGCGACGATGCCGGGAACGTCGGGCATCGCCGGTATCCCGCGGTCGCTCTCGCTCTGGGCGGCAGGGCGCAACAGCGCGGCGAGTTCGCGCTGGACCTCCGGGGGCAGTTCGATCGCTCCCATGAGCGTGTCGGGTTCGCGGCCCGCGCTTGTGGCCGCAAGCTTGAGCAGGCGGGCGAGGGAGGCGGTCGGCATCTTCGCGATCGCATCCAACAGCCCCTGCATCGGCTTGCCGCCGGCGTCGAGCACCAGCGCCGAGTTGAGTATCTGGACGCGCGTCTCCTCGTCGAGCCGGAGCAGCGCATCCGCCACGCGCCGTGCGGCGAGGTCACGGGCTGCCGCTTCGTACGCGTCGATCGCACGACCGAGGACGTCGTCAGCCTCTCCTACAGCGGCTTCTGCTGCCCAGCTCGCTGTCGCCGCGGCAACCTCCTGCCCGATCTCTTCGAGTGGTGCCGCGGTCAGATCGAGGCCCATCAGGCCGGCCTCGGTCGAGGCCCGCAGCGATACCTCTACGAGCGCGATGTTGCTTACGCCCGCATCGAGTAGGGCGGCGCGCGCACCGCCGCTGGCGCGCACCGACTTGGCGTCAGCGCCAAGTACTTCGAGGAACGCGGCCGATTCGGTGGGCGTCAGGCCAGGAGCGATGATCAGCTGGCCCACTTGCAGCGAGTGCAGCGCTTCCGCCAGCGCGGCGATCTGCGTCTGTCCCGCACCAACGCTGACGTCGCCGAGCAGGAACCGCTCGCGGTCCACGCGCAGCTGCATCGGCGCCGATGCCGTGTAGCGGCGACTTGTCTCGGTAAAGCGCTCGATCGCCTCATCGCGGATCGGGCTGGAGACCGGGTAGAGGCGAACGGCATTAGCCGCGACCGAGAGCAGCCGGAGCAGCTGCTCTGCGCGTGCCGACGGGCTGTTGCCGCCGGAGCCGTCCACGTCGCCTCCTCTGTGTTCATCGCAGGACTTCGTGTCAGTTATCGGCGCTCAGGGTCACCTCACGATGCGATGTGCGTCACACTGACCCTGTCTTCGGTGGCGCGTCACACCGATACATGTCTATGGTACCTATAATGAGGCAACTAGTATGCCCGGGGTGAGAACTTGGTTCTTCGGTCCGACAACTATTATCGCGACCTTGCGGCGAATGCTGTCCGGCAGGCGGGTATCGAGGAGCCGCCCGTCCCGACATCGCTCGTCGCCGCACGCTTCGGTGTGCCCGTAGTCGAGGCTCCGATGCCGCCGTGGTTCTCGGCCGCTCTCATCTATGAGGACGGGATGCCGGCCGTGCTCATCAACAGCGCGCGTGAGCCGCACATACAGATGGCGGGGCTCGGCCATGTGATGGGGCACCTGCTCGTCGTGATCGACGATCCCGATGCCGACTATCCAAAAGACGCGCTCACGAATCACCATGAAGCCGACCTCATCGCCGAGGAACTGGAGACCCCGAGTTTCATGGTCATCGACCAGGCGCAGAAGTGGTTCAACGACTACCGTTACCTTGCCAGGCTCTTCGGCGTGAGCGAGAAGCGCATGCTGGAGAAGATGGGTGCGCTCGGGATCATCAAGAACCGCGGGATGATCTGGGACTACTAGTCGACCGACCCCGGCGTCCTGCTCCTGGTATCATCTGAGGGGGCGCCGGCACGCCGGCGAGGTAGCCGTTCGACATGAACTGGAGGGGCGATGCGCACGACGTACGCGGTAGGTGTGGACGTTGGAGGCACCCGCATCGCAGTAGGTCTTGTCGAACGCAAAGGTCGTCTCGTCAAGGAAGCCAAGGTCCTCACGCCCAGGAACGGACCGTTCGCGGTCGTCGATGCTGTTATCGAGCTTGTCGCCGAGACCATCTCGGGCACGCATCCTTCGGAGATCGCGGGCATCGGCATGGGGCTTCCGGCGCAGATCGACTTCATGAAGCAGTCGGTCGAGTTCTGCACGAACCTCCCGCTCGCCGGTGTGGACGTGCGGTCGCTTATCATGTCGCGCATCCGTCAGGACGTCACCATCGACAACGACGGGCATTGCGCCGGTATCGGTGAGGCGCGGTTCGGCGCGGCCAAGGGTATCCGGGACTTCGTCATGATCACGCTCGGCACGGGCGTTGGCGGCGCGCTGTTCCTCGACGGAGAGCCATATCGGGGTTCGCGCGGGCTTGGGGGCGAGATCGGCCACATGGTCGTGCGTCTGGACGGCCCTCCATGCCCCTGTGGCGGCTTCGGACACATAGAGTCGTACCTCGGCCGCCCGGCCATCGCCGGGCGCGGCAGAGAGGCTGCTCGTGCGTTCAGCGGTCAGGCGATTCGCGACCGCGCAAAGGGCGATGCGGACGCCGTGACGGCCGAGCACGTTCTGCAGGCGGCGCTCGCGGGCGACGAGATCGCGCGGGACATCCTGCTCGAAGCGGGAGACATCCTCGGCGAAGCGCTTGTCGGCATCGTGAATCTGCTCAATCCCAGGCTCATCGTCGTCGGCGGAGGCATCGGCGAGTCGGCCGATATGCTGGTGACGCGCTCGGCAGAGGTGATCGCCGAGAAGGCGCTTGCCGGTCGGCGTGACGTGAAGGTCGTGCAGGCGCAGCTCGGCAACGATGCCGGTGTGCTCGGAGCCGCCGCGCTTGCGTTCGATGAGCATGACAGTAGGGAAGGACTCCACCGATGACACCCGCACAGGTCTACTTCGCGCCGGTGCGCTCGAAGATGAAGCGCAGCATGATCACTCGCGCCGGGGCGCTCCTCGAGCGCGCGGGACTCAAGACCGCTATCGCCGAGGGAGACCTCGTCGCGATCAAACTCCACTTCGGCGAGCAAGGGAATACTGGCTTCGTCAACCCGGTCTTCGTCCGGGAGGTCGTCAGGCGCGTGAAGGATGTGGGCGGCCGTCCGTTCCTCACCGATGCGAACACGCTCTATCGCGGTCAGCGCGCGAACGCGGTGGACCATCTGGAATGCGCGCTCCACAACGGTTTCTCGTACGCGACGATCGAGGCGCCGCTTGTCATCGCCGACGGTCTCGATGGTCGGGACGCGGTCGACGTACCCATCGGCGGCCGCCATTTCGAGAGCGTTCGGATAGGTTCGGCCGCTGTCTACGCCGACGCAATGATCGCTGTCACGCACGTCAAGGGACACGAGGCCACCGGTTTCGGCGGTGCCATCAAGAACGTCGGCATGGGCCTCGGCTGCCGCTCGGCGAAGCAGCGGATGCACGCGGACTTCAAGCCCGAGGTCACTGCCGAGAAGTGCACCGCCTGCGCACGGTGCGTGAAGTGGTGCCCTGTCGGAGCGATCACCATCGGACCTGATCGGGTCGCCCGCGTGGACTACGAGGTGTGCTACGGGTGCGGGGAATGCGTTGCGGCATGTCCGTACGCCGCGATCGCGACGCAATGGAAGACGGACGCGAACATGCTGCAGGAGAAGATCGTCGAGCACGTCGCCGGCGCTGTCGCAGGCAAGGGCGGCAAGACGCTCTACCTCTCATTCGTCACGGCCGTATCGCCCGACTGCGATTGCTGGAGCTTCTCGGACGCGCCCATCGTGCCCGACATCGGCGTGCTGGCCTCGGAAGACATCGTCGCCATCGACCAGGCCGCGTACGACCTCGTGACCGCCGCAGTCGGTCTCCCCGGCTCGCGCGGCGAGGGAATGGGGAGCGGCGCCGACAAGTTCACGGCGATCACAGGCGTGGACGGCGCGCGCGCGATGGCGTACGCGGAGGAGTACGGACTCGGAACGCGAGAATACGAACTCATCACCGTGGAGTAGGCATCACATCCGACCCGAAGGGGGAGTCGTGGATTACTTCGACATCATCAAGCGAGCGCTGAAGGTCACCTGGAAGTACAAGGCGCTCTGGGTGCTCGGCTTCTTCATCGGAGGCGGCGCTGGTGGCAGCAGTGGCGGTGGCGGCGGCAGCAACTACGGCTCGGCGCTCAATGGTAGCGGCGGCACAACGCCGGATGCCGGCACAACACAGGCGTTCGATTCGTTCACGCGGTGGGCTGACGCGAACACCGATGTGCTTATCGCGGTCATGGGGCTGTTGATCCTCATCGGCATCGTGTTCTGGATTATCTCGGTGGCGGCGCAAGGCGGTCTCATCCACCTCGTCAACGAGGCCGAGGAGAACCGAGACGTCCGGCTGCGCGACGGCTGGCGGGTCGGTTTTGGCCACTGGGGTCGCACGTTCATGATCCAGTTCGTGGCGGCGCTGCCGATACTGGCGTTGTTCCTTGCGATCATCGCAATCTTCGGTGCCTCGATCTTCGGCTTCGGAAGCGGCGATGCCGCAGCGGCAGGCGGTTTCGCTGGCCTGTGCTGTGGCCTGCCGATGCTGATAATCGCGATGGTCGTGTTCAGCTACCTGCTGGCGATCGCGGCGAACCTCGCGCTGCGCTACGGCGTACTCCACGATGTGACGTTCGGCCAGGCGCTCGCCCGTGCCTGGAGCGATCTTACCGGCAAGCGTGGTGCATTCGTCTTCATGCTCGTCATGATCATCCCCAGCATCATCTATGGAGCGATCGTGGGCATCATCGCCCTCATGTTCGTGGTTCCCGCCGTCTTGCTGATCGTCTCGGGCAGCGTGATTACCGGGGCCGGCATCATCCTGCTGCTCTTGCTCCTGTTGATGATTCCCGGCGCTGCGTACGGGACATTCATCTCCGCGGCATGGACCATATTCTTCCGTCGCATCAACGGCATGGAGCGTCAGCCCGAGGTGCGCGAAGCGGCTCCGGTTCGGGGCGACATGCTTCCGCCGCCGCCTGTTCCGCAGGCACTGCAGCCACCGTACGCACCGGCGCCCTCGCAGTCGTTCGTGCCTGAGCCGCCAGCACCTCCGGCCGCGCCTGAGCCGCCTGCCGATGTCTGACGGAGGGCGACTGCTGGTCTGCGCGACGCCGATCGGCAACCTCGGCGACGTGACGTCTCGCGTCTTGGATGCGCTCGGGGATGCGACCGTCATCGTCGCCGAGGACACGCGCGTCACGCGCAAGCTGCTGGCCCGCTACGACATTCATACGCCGCTCGAGCGCTACGACGAAGCGACGGCCGCTATGCGCACGCCCGAGCTGGTCGCACGCATTTCGGCCGGCGCCCGGGTCGCGCTGGTGAGCGATGCCGGTACGCCCGGCATCTCGGATCCGGGCGAACGCCTCGTTGACGCGTGCCTCTCGGCAGGGCTTCCCGTCGATGTGCTCCCGGGTGCCTCGGCGATCGTCGTGGCGCTCGTTGCGAGCGGGCTGCCGACGCGCGCTTTCTACTTCGGCGGCTTTCTGCCGAGGAAGGCAGGAGAGCTTCGGCGCGCCCTTGAGTCGGTGGCGAAGCTGGATGCGACGCTCATCTTCTACGAGTCCCCGAAGCGAACCGCCGCCACCATGTCACTGATCGCCGAGGCGTTCCCCGCGCGCCGGGCCGCGATGGCGCGGGAGCTGACGAAGCTGCACGAAGAGGTCCTGCGCGCGTCGACCACCGAGCTGACCGCGTTGCTCGACGGCCGAGACCTCAAAGGGGAGGTGGTGCTGCTTGTCGGGCCGCCGGTTCCCGACGAGTCACCGGTGGCCGATGACGCGGTCGTACGAGCGGCGGTAGAGGTGCTCGTCTCGGAAGGGCTGACCCGGAAGGACGCAGTGAAGAGGGTCGCAGTCGAGCTCGGCGTGCCGCGCAATGACGTGTACCGGATAGCGCTCGGCTAACCGTTAGCGGCGCTTCTTGATCTCCTCGATACAGGGAGCGCAGACCGGCCGGCCCTTCACGTCTGTCACGTCGTCCTTCGAGCCGCAGATCACGCAGGCCTCGTGGTACTTCTCGAGGATCACGCGGCTACCTTCGACGGTGATCGACATCGGGTCCTTCACGTTAATGCCGAGCGTTCGGCGGAGTTCCATCGGGATGACGACCCGTCCCAAGTCGTCGACCCGCCGGACGATTCCTGTGTCACTCATGCTCCCTGCCTTTCCACGGAGCCGCCACGGTCGGTCGGGCGTGCGCTATCATTATCTACCCGGACTGACTCGTACTTCCATAAATGCCCAAGCAGTCTGCCTGTGAAACCGTCGATGGAGCCCGAACATCCCATGAGCGACAAAACGTTCTACGTGACTACGCCGATCTACTACGTCAACGCGGAGCCGCACCTTGGCACAGCGTACACGACTGTTGCTGCGGATGCTGTCGCGCGCTATCGCCGCATGACCGGTCATGACGTGATGTTCCTCACCGGACTCGATGAGCACGGGCAGAAGATCGCCCAGGCCGCCGAGGAGCACGGCATGGAGCCGCAGGCGTGGGTAGACGCCATCGCACCCAAGTTCGAGGCTGCGTGGCAGATGCTCGGCATCAGCTACGACGACTTCATCCGGACGACCGAGCCGCGCCACAAGAAGGGCGTCCAGGCGTTCTGGACGGAGCTTCACGATCGCGGCTTCCTCTACCAGGGGAACTACGAGGGCTGGTACTGCGTTCCCGACGAGACGTACTGGACCGAGGAGCAGCTTGAAGAGGGCAAGTGTCCGCAGTGCGGCCGCGATGTCCAGTACATCAAAGAGGACAACTGGTTCTTCAAGCTCTCGGAGTTCCAGCAGCCGCTTCTGGACTTCTACGAGTCGCACCCCGACTTCGTTCAACCCGAGACGCGTCGCAACGAGGTCCTGTCCTTTGTGAAAGGCGGCCTCAAGGACCTCTCGATCTCGCGCACCAACTTCACCTGGGGTGTGCCGCTTCCGTTCGCCGGGGATCACGTCACGTACGTGTGGATCGACGCGCTCCTCAACTACATCACCGCACTCGGCTACGGTGACGAGGATCACGAGAAGTTCGACCGCTACTGGCCCGCCGACTACAACTTCGTGGGCAAGGACATCATCCGTTTCCACTGTGTGATCTGGCCGGCGATGCTCATGGCGGCCGGCATCGAGCCGCCGAAGGCGGTCTTTGCGCACGGGTTCTTGCTCACCAAGGGTGAGAAGATGAGCAAGTCCAAGGGCAATGCGCAGACGCCCGCATCGCTCGTCGAGCGTTTCGGCGTGGACGCGTACCGCTACTACTTCCTGCGCGATGTGCAGTTCGGCCAGGACGGTTCCATCTCGATGGAGTCGATGGTGCAGCGCTACAACGGCGACCTCGCCAACGACTGGGGCAACCTCGTCTCTCGCCTCCTCAACATGACCGAGAAGTACCTCGACGGTCTCACGCCGGCGGCGCCGACGGCCGAGCCGACCGATGCCGACAGGACGCTCCAGGCGTTCGCCGGTTTCCTGCCCGAGAAGTACGAGGCCGCCATGGCGCGTCTCGACTACGGCTCGGCGCTTGAAGCCGCCTGGGATCTCATCAAGGACTGCAACCGCTACATCGAGAACGAAGCGCCGTGGACGCTCGCCAAGGAAGGCGACACCGACAGGCTTGCTGCCGTCCTGTACAACACCCTCGAGGCTGTCCGCATCGCCGCGCTTCACACCGCTCCGGTCATGCCGAACACCTCGGCCGAGGTCTGGACGCGGCTCGGTCTCGGCGACATCGCTGCCGTTACCGACATCGCCGCCGTTGCCGGGTGGGGGCAGCTTCCCGCCGGCCTGCGCGTGACGAAGGGCGAGGCGCTGTTCCCTCGCATCTACGAGGAAGCGTAGTCACGGTGAGCGCCGTGCATGAGCTGCCGGTGCTGCCGGTCCCCGGTGCGCCGACGTGCGATGCGCACGCCCACCTCGACATGCTTGAGGATCCGGCGCGCGCGATCGCGAACGCGGCCCGCGCGGGCATCGCGCTCATTGCGACCGTGGTCGATCTCTCCGAGGACGAGCGTACGTTCTCGGAATTGGATGGCTGGCTCGCCACTGCCCGGGCGCTCCTCGATGCATCGGGCCATGTCAGGCTCGCGCTGCCAGACATCCGTATCGTCGTGGGGGCTCATCCGCATAACGCGAGCCGTTTCACGTCGGCTCTGGGCGCGCGGATGCGCGCAGCGACGAGTTGGCCGCGGGTCTCGGCGTTCGGCGAACTCGGGCTCGACTTCCACTACGACAGCTCGCCCCGCGACGTTCAGCGTGCGGTGTTCCGCGAGCAGCTCACGATGGCGCACGAACTCGAGATGCCGGTGATCGTCCACTTGCGCGAGGCGCACAACGACGGGCTCGCGATCCTGCGCGAGCAGGGACTGCCCGCGGCAGGCTGCGTCATCCACTGCTTCACAGAGGACGCGACGACAGTCGCACGCTTCGTGGATGAGGGGTGCATCATCTCCTTCGCGGGTCCCGTGACCTTCAAGAAGGCCGAGGCGATCCGCGAAGCGGCTGCGATCACCCCGCTCGATCGGTTGCTGGTCGAGACGGACAGCCCGTTCCTGGCACCGGAGCCATACCGCGGCCGCAAGAACGAACCTGCCTTCAGCGTGCTCACCGCCGTGGCAGTCGCGGCCGCCAAGGGGATACCTACCGAAGAGGTCGCTGCCGCTGCGCTTCACAACGCGCGCCAGCTCTACCGCCGGGGGTGAGCCAGATGTCGCAACCGCTCGTAGTGGGCTTCGCAGGTAGTCCGCGCCGAAACGGCAACAGCGAGCAGATGCTCGACGCATGTCTTGCGGGCGCCGAAGGTGCAGGTGCTCGCGTCCACAAGCTCGCGGTGGCCGGGCTGTCGATACACCCGTGTCGTGGCTGCGGGGGCTGTTCGCTCACGGGAGAGTGCGTCATTCGCGACCAGATGCACGAGGTGTACGAGACGATCGATCGGGCAGCGGCTCTCGTCTTCTCAAGCCCGGTGTACTTCGCGAGCGTGCCCGGAGTCCTGAAGGTGATGCTCGACCGAATGCAGCCGTACTGGGCACGCACGCACGTCCTGAAGGTGCCGCGACCTTCGCGACGACCGGCCGGGCTCTTGCTCGTGCGAGCCGGCGGTGACCCGTACGGGTTCCTGGCTGCCGAGTACCCGCTCAAGAGCGTCAGCGCGGTTCTCGGCCTGGACATCGTGGGTGAAGTGAAGGTCACCGACGTCGACGCCGCAGGGGCAGTGAGCAACCATCCACGTGCGCTCGATCACGCCCGGGAGCTTGGGGCGCGGATCGGGTCCGGCGCTATGGACGGTCGTCAGGAGTAGCAGCTTTCCGACGAGCGGGAGAACCTGCAGGTGGCACCTCGCCGTTCGTCAGTTGGTCCGCCACCGGACCGTCGTTTCGTTGTTGACGAGTTGTTGCTCGGCTATAATCGGACGCGTCGTTTAACACGCAATGTCCCCGACGCGGAAGGGTTTTATGAGGAAGCCGGCGCATCCGGCCCGTCCCCTGAAGACCCCGTACATCGTCATCGCACTCATCGCAGCTCTCGTCGTACCAGTATCTGCATCCGGGTTTGCCTGGGCCAGGAAGGGCGTGACCGTCATCGTCGATGGCGGGACCGCTTACTATAGAACGCAAGCCGACACCGTTGCCGACGTGCTCGCCGAGGCGGGCATCGAAGTCGACGTGCACGACGTCGTCACACCCGCCGCCGATGGAGCCGTCTCGGATGGCTCGACCATCGTTGTGCGCCACGCGATCCCCGTGAAGATCGACTGCAACGGTGAGATGCTCGAGCTCGACGTCGTCGGGACCACCGTGGCAGACGCGCTGGTCGCGGCCGGTCTCGACCCCTCGCTTGGCCTTGACGTCCAACCTGCCGTCGAGTCGCCGCTGCGCGCTGATATGACCATCGTCGCCAAGGACGTCTTCCTGCGGATCTCACAAGAAGAGGTCGATCTGCCGTTCGACATCATCGAGAAGCAGGACCCGTCGATGGTCGTCGGACAGCGCAAGGTCCTCACGACCGGCGTCGTCGGTCGGGCGATCCGGGTCTACGAGACCGTCGTGACAGGCGGTGTCGAAGGCGCACGCTATGTGAAAGCCGAACAGGTGCTGAACGAGCCGGTGCCGCAGGTCGTCGCGATCGGCTCGAAGAAGGTCACCAGGCAGCTCCCGGTCATCGCAAGCATCACGCACAAAGGCGCCAGGAAGACCGCGGCACCCCCCGCGGACGGCGCGAAGCTGACGGTCACGGCGACGGCGTACACGCCGTGGGACGCCGGGTGTGGCGGCCTGCCGGTCATCCAGCGCAAGCTCGCCGCATACAACGTTCCCGAGGGTTGGGGCATCGTTGCCGTCGATCCAAAGGTGATTCCGCTGGGGTCGAAGGTATACGTGTCCGGCTACGGCAACGCCATCGCGGCCGATACCGGGGGCGCGATCCGCGGCAACCGCATCGACGTGTGCTTCTGGGCCGGCGGTGAGTCCGCAGCGCGCAAAGCGGCGATCAACTGGGGACGCCGTAGCGTCACCATCACCATCATCAAGTAGAAGGGGCCGTATGGCTCACTCCGCGCTGGCGACGCCCCGGGCGACCATCGCCGTTCTCAAGCGCCATGGCCTCGCGACGAAGAAGTCCCTGGGGCAACACTTCCTCATCGACGACAACGTGATCGGTCGCATCCTGACGCTCGCGGACATCGGACCCACGGATCGCGTGCTCGAGGTTGGTCCCGGCATCGGCACCCTCACCGTTGCGCTGTGCGAGGCAGCGGGCTCTGTCGTCGCGGTGGAGCGCGATGCGGATCTTCTCGGCGTGCTTGCCGAGACGACCGCGGACCACACGAATCTCACGATCATCAATGCCGATGCGGTCCAGGTAGACCCTCGGGACCTCACCGGGGAGGATGGGCCGCCCGTGGCGTTCGTCGCCAACCTCCCGTACGCAGTCGCCGCCACGCTTGTCTTGCGGGTCTTCGAAACGGTGCCGACGATCCGATCGGCCACCGTGATGGTGCAGGCCGAGGTCGCTGACCGGATGGCCGCCTCGCCCGGCAGCAAGGAATACGGCGCCTACACCGTTAAACTCGCGCTGCGAGCGCGCGTCAAGGGGCGGTTCAACGTGCCGCCAGCGTGCTTCTTGCCGCCGCCCCGGGTCGACTCGGCGGTCCTTCGGATCGAGCGGCACGACGAGGGAACCGCCCCGGAAGCCGTTGCGCGCGCCACACGCGCGGCGGACGCGGCCTTTGCCCAGCGCCGCAAGACGATTCGCAACAGCCTCTCATCGGCGCTGGGAGCGCCCGCCGTAGCGGTGGAAGATGCGCTTCGTCTGGCGGGTATCGACCCGGGTCTGCGGGCGGAGATGCTACCGGTTGAAACGTTCGTGAGACTAGGCTCGGAATTGCATGCACAGGGCCTTCTACCTTGAGTTTTGTTGCCTCCCGGGGTATACTGTCCACCTCTCGAGGAGGAATCGAATGGATGGAATGAACCAGACCGAGGTCGTCGGCCGCATCCGCAACGACCTTGAAGCGTTGATGGGAAGCCGGATGCGTCTCCGCGCCAATATGGGCCGCTCGAAGATCATGGAGCGCGAAGGTGTTCTCGAGGAGACCCACCCGGCGCTGTTCGTCCTCAAGATCGACGAGAAGCGTGGTCGTACGGCGCGAGTCTCGTACAGCTACGTCGATATTCTCACCGGTACCGTCGAGCTCACCGACTGTTCTTCCGGCGAGTGCGTCTTTCCCTGGCTGAACTAGCCGGGATGTCCGATGACCATTTCACGCGGGGCCGCTTCTGCGCCCCGCGTGTTGCTTTCCGGAGACGACATGTCAGCTGAGCGGATATCGCTTCTCGCACCCGCCAAGGTGAACCTCTTCCTGGCCGTCGGCGATCGCCGCCCTGACGGATACCACGATGTTGTGACCGTTCTGCAGAAGCTCGATGCGCGGGTCGCCGACACGGTCACCATCGAGCGCGCCGATGAGCTGTCCGTGGTGTGCGAGCCGGCCATCGACATCCCTGCCGAGCAGAACCTCGCATTCCGTGCGCTGCTGGGGCTGGGGGCCCTCGCAGGACGTGAACCCCGGTTCTCGGTGACGCTTCGCAAGCGCGTGCCCGCAGCGGGGGGGCTGGGTGGCGCCAGCACGGACGCGGCCGCGGCCCTGGTCGGTGCGTGCCGCCTGTGGGGACTCGATGCTGCTTCGCCCGAGGTGACGGCGCTCGCGGCGTCGCTTGGGGCGGACGTTCCCTTCTTCATCAGCGGCGGCACGGCGCTCTATGCGGGCCGCGGGGACACGCTCGTCCGTCGGATGGACACGCCTCCGCTCGATCTCGTCATCGTGAATCCCGGAGTACCCGTCCCGACGCCTGCAGCCTATGCGATGTTCGATCGTCTGTTGTGCCCTGCGGTCCCGACAGTGGACCGGATGCTCGGCGCGCTCGCATCTCGCGACCCCCGAACGATCGCAGCGGCGCTCTTCAACAATCTCGCCGAGGCGGCGTGCGACCTGGCTCCGGAGGTGGCAGAGGCGCTCGCCTTCGTCACGCAGTCCGAAGGCGTTCTCGGCGCGTTGGTGTCCGGGAGCGGTTCATCTGTCTTTGGCATATGCGAAGACGCTGAAGCTGCGGAAGCGGTCGCACGGGCCGCGAATACGCGACCTGCGTGGCGGGCCAGTGCCACGGCGGCATCTCCAGGGGGTAGCGTCGGGGGCGATTCACGCTTTGTCTCGCGTTAGGGAACACCTCTTCGCAGGGAAATGACGTGGCAGTGTCGAAAAGTAATCAACACGGTTCTGTTCTTGTGGGGGAGACGAATGGAAATCACAAAAGTCACGCTGCGCCCCGTTGCGATGAACAAGGTATGCGCGATCGCCAGCATCGTCATCGACGAAGAATTCGTTGTTCACGACCTTCGAGTCGTCAATGGCGACAAGGGTCTGTTCGTTGCCATGCCATCGCGGAAACTGCCCAGCGGCGAGTTCCGGGACATCTGTCATCCGATCAACACGGACGCGCGACACATCATCCAGGATGCCGTCCTCAAGCAGTTCGAGGAAGAAGGCGGACTCGCCGCCTTCTCCGCTGCTGCGGAGGCGCTGGAGCAGGCCTGAGTCCTCGCCCACCACGTGCGCTGTGATATACTCCCTGCGCCCGCTTCGCGATGCGTCGCGGCTATTGAGCGTGCACACAGATGGCGCTGGGGCGTAGCCAAGCGGCAAGGCAGGGGCCTTTGGAGCCTCCATTCGTAGGTTCGAATCCTACCGCCCCAGCCAAGCAACGACCGGGGAGATGCCCCGTATGACACGAAAGGTGCCAATGGGCGCGGCAGCACTCATCCTCGCTGCGGGCGAGGGCACCCGCATGAAGTCTTCGCTTCCGAAGGTCGCCCACCGCATCCTCGGCATACCGCTTGTGCGCTACGTCGTCGACGCCGCCCACGATGCAGGTTGCGATCGCGTTGTGGTCGTGACCGGACACGGTGCCGAGGTCGTCGAGGAGCTTCTCGGCGACGAGACGTGTGTGCGACAGGAGCGGCAGCTTGGCACCGGGCATGCGGTCATGTGTGCCGATGCGGCGCTCAAGGGCGTGTCAGGCTCGCTTGTGATCCTCTCGGGTGACTCACCGCTGTTGCGGGCATCGACGATCGCCCGTCTGGTCGAGGCGCGAGAGACCTCACGAGCGGCGGCCGTCGTGCTGACGACGACGCTGGATGACCCCACCGGCTACGGCCGGATCGTGCGTGACGGGGCCGGGGCGCTCTCGGCCATCGTGGAGCACAAGGACCTCGGGCCATCGCAGCTGGGCATCACCGAGGTCAACACCGGCACCTACTGCTTCGACGCCGAGGTGTTGTTCGAGCACCTCGATCGCCTCGGCAACGCGAATGCGCAGGGCGAGTACTACCTGACCGACATGATCGCGCTCTTCCGTGCCGAAGGTCTTCTCGTGGCGGATATCGCCACCGATGATCCGCTTGAGACGCTGGGCGTGAACACCCGCGTGCAGTTGGCCGAGGCGGCGAAGGTGCTACAGCGCCGGATCAACCGCGAGCACATGCTCGCCGGCGTCACCATGACCGATCCCGACCTGGTGTGGATAGCGCCGACCGTCTCTCTCGGCCGCGACATCGTGCTCGAGCCGATGACCATGCTCGCTGGCGCTACGGTGATCGGCGACCACTGCATCATCGGGCCGGATTCGCGGATAACCGACTCCACGGTGGGAGTGCGCGTGGTCGTCGATTCGTCTGTCGTGCTCGGCTCGGTCATCGGCGATGATGCATCGGTCGGCCCCAGGGCGTACCTTCGTCCGGGGACTGTCCTTGAGCCGCGTGCGCGGGCCGGAACGAGTGTTGAGATCAAGAACAGCGTCGTCGGTGAGGGGTCGAAGGTCCCCCACCTGTCATATATCGGTGATGCGACCATCGGAAAAGGCGTCAACGTCGGCGCGGGTACGATAACCTGTAACTACGACGGTGCCCGGAAGCATCGGACGGTGATCGGAGACGGTGCCTTCATCGGCTCGGACACGATGCTCGTGGCACCGGTCACGGTTGGCGAGGGTGCGATAACCGGCGCCGGCAGTGCGATCGCGAAGGACGTGCCCGCAGGGGCGCTCGGCATCGAGCGCTGCGAGCAAAGGAATGTGGACGGTTGGGCGGCCCGTAAGAAGGCCGGACGTGGCACTGACGACCAGTGAGGGAGCGACCGCGATCATGACCGCAAGCGGGAAGCGTTTGATGGTATTTGCGGGCTCGCACAACCGCGAGCTCTCCGAGGGCATCGTGAAACACCTGGGCATCGAACTCGGCAACATCAAGCTGAGCCACTTCGCCAACGGCGAGATCTACGTCCGGTACCTGGAAAGCGTTCGTGGCGCCGACGTCTTCATCGTGCAGTCGATGACGCAGCCGGTCAACGCTTCGATCATGGAGCTTCTCATCATGATCGACGCCGCAAAGCGGGCAAGCGCACGCACGATCACGGCTGTCATCCCGCACTACGCCTACGCCCGGCAGGATAAGAAGTCGGCTGCACGTGAACCGATCACGGCCAAGCTCGTCGCCGACCTGCTTGCGACGGCCGGCGTCGATCGGGTCATCGCGATGGATCTTCACCAGGGCCAGATCCAGGGCTTCTTCAACCAGCCGGTCAACCACCTCACCGCCCTGCCGATCCTCGCCGACTACTTCGAGAGCCTCCACCTCGAGAACCTTGCGGTGGTCTCGCCTGACGTCGGCCGTGTGAAAGCGGGCAAGAAGCTCGCCGACATGCTCGGCGCAAGCCTGGCGATCATGCACAAGGGCCGCCCCGAGCATAACGTCGCGGAGATCACGCACGTTATCGGCGAGGTCGAGGGCAAGACGTGCATCGTGGCCGACGACATGATCGATACCGCCGGCTCGGTCACCGAGGGTGCGAAGGCTCTCATGAACAAGGGCGCCAAGGAGGTCTATGTCGCTGCAACGCACGGCATCTTCTCGCCGCCGGCATACGATCGGATCGACTCGGCCCCTATCAAAGAGGTCGTGATCACCAATACGCTTGAGATCCCCGAGGAGCGCCGTCACGGCAAGATCCACCTGCTGTCGGTGGCGCCGCTGTTCGCCCATGCGATCTCCAACGTGTACAACGATGAGTCGGTCTCGGAACTGTTCGATCCGGACTTCCAGCTGTAATGCATCACACCGCGCGGAGAACCGCGTGGTGAACGAGTGAAGGGACGCACGTCATGACTGAAACTATCGAGATCGCGGCCGAAACCAGAACCCTGGTCGGCAAGAGCAGCAAGGCGCTCGGCGCCCAGGGCAAGCTTCCGGCGGTCGTCTACGGACCAGCCATCGAGTCTGTGTCCCTTGCCATCGACAAGCACGGCTTCGAGCAGATCTTGATCCATTCGGGAATCGGCTCGACCATCTTCCACCTGTCGATCGACGGTGCGAAGCCGATCAATGTGATGGTCAAGGACCTCAAGCACGATGTGCTCAAGGGTACGGTCGAGCACGTGGACTTCTGGGCGATCAACATGAAGTCGACCGTCGTGACGTCGGTGCCGGTGCACTATCTCGGCTCGGCCGAGGGCGAGAAGACCGGCGGCGTCATGGTGCATGAGCTTCGTGAGATCAGCATCGAAGCACTCCCGGGCGATCTGCCCGACAGCATCGATATCGACGTCACGTCGCTCGAGGTCGGCCAGGCGTTGCACGTGAGCGACCTTGTAGCCCCCCGGGGCGTCACGATCCTCGACGACCCCGAAGCCATCGTCTGTGCCGTCATGGCGCCCGCGAAGGAAGAGGAAGAGACCCCGGCCGAGGAAGTCACCGAGCCGGAGCTTGTCGGCAAGGGCGCCGAGGAAGAGGCATAGGCTCCCTGAATGTCGATCTTGGTGGTCGGGCTCGGCAATCCGGGACCCGAATATGCGGAAACGCGGCATAACGCGGGGTTCATGGTCATCGACCTGCTCGCCGAGAATCTGCGCGTCTCGTACTGGAAGGAACAGGCGGGCGCTCGAGTGGCCGTCACGCGGCTTGGCGACGACGATCTCGTCCTCGTCAAGCCGCAGACGTTCATGAACGTCTCGGGGAAGGCCGTCAGCAAGCTCGTCGAAACCTATGGCGCGACGCCATCCGAGGTGATCGTCGTGCACGATGACCTCGACCTGCCCGAAGGCAGCGTCCGCGTGAAGCGCGGAGGGGGACACGGCGGTCACAACGGTTTGCGTTCGCTCACCGAGCAGCTTGGCGGCGGAGACTACATCCGCGTGCGCGTGGGCATCGGCCGGCCTCCCGGCCGCCAGGACCCCGCAGACTTCGTTCTTGAGCCGATGCGTCGCGAGGCCGCCGAGCGTCTCTCGGCCATGATCCCCACCGCGGCGCAGGCGGTCCTGCACGTGCTTGAGCGCGGCGCGGACAGCGCGATGCAGGAGTACAACGCGAGCTGAGCCGAGAGGCTCGCTACTTGAGGTATCTCATCGGGTCGACCGGCGTTCCGTTCACGCGCGTCTCGAAATGCAGGTGCGGACCGGTCGAGTACCCCGTGGAGCCGACAGTCCCGATTCGCTGGCCCTTGTCGACGTGCTGCCCGACGGACACCTTGATGCCGCCGTTCTGCTGGTGGCCGTACAGTGTGACGACGCCATTGCCGTGGTCGATCATCACGGTGTTCCCGTAGCCGCTACGCGAACTCGCCCAGATGACCGTACCGCTGCCCGCAGCCACGATCGCCGCACCATCGACAGACTGTGGTGGGTTGAGGTTCCGCCCGACGTCGATGCCGCTATGGTTCTCCCGGCCGTGGAACGGGCAGATGCGCGGCCCGAACGGCGATGAGACGCGGTAGAATCCGGGCACCGGCCATGCCATCTCGCCCGCATAGTAGCCGGAGCCGTTGCCGTAAAGTTCGCGGGCGATCTTGTCGCTCTCGGCATCCTCTGCCTCGGCGAGTGCGCGCAGGCGGGCCGCTTCCTTTTTGTTTGCTGCGAAAAGCGCCGACTTCTGGTCCTGGGCCGCCTTCTGGTCCGCCATCTTCGCATTCTGCTTCGAGCGTAGGTCCTGGAGACGCTTCTGCTCGGCGGCTGCCTCGGCACGCTTGGTGGAGACGGCTTCGAGCGACCGGTCGAGGTCGCTCTTCGCCTTCTCGAGTTCGATGCGGGCGGTCTGCAGCGCCGCCGCGTTCTCCTGATTCTGGCGCATCATCCGCTGTGCGAGCGTCGTGCGCGTGATGAGATCCTCGATGTCCTTGCTGCCGAGCAGGATCTCCAGGAAGAACATGTCGCCTTGCTTGTACGCTTCCTGCATCTGTGTGGCCAGGTGGGCCTGCTGGGTGTCGTAGTCCGCCTGGTTCGCGTCGATCTGTGCCTGTTTGGCGTCCGCCTCGGCACGCAGTTGGTCGACTTCGGCCTGGAGACGGCTGGTCCGTTCGGTGGCGCCGGCGATGTCGGTCGCGAGCGCGGCGAGATCCTGCTCGATGGCGTTCATGCGTTCTTCGAGCGAGTCGATCTCGGCGGCGAGCGCCGCAGCGGTATTCTCGGCGGCCGCAGCGGCAGCACGCGCGTCGTCCGCGGCCTTTTCGTGCGCGAGAAGCTCATCACGCGACACCGCGAACGCAACAGGTGCGCCGACCATGGTGACGATGATGGCGACGATGATGAAGAGTACGGGAGCGCTTCTACGTCTCATGCTGTGGTTCCTCCGGGGCGGCTTAACGGCCGTGATCTTCTTCCGCCGGAAGGCGCTATCCGGGTAATCGTAGCAGCGATGAGGGGTATACTGCAAACGTAAGCACTGCCGGAGGAGCGTGCTGCAACGGGGAAGGAAGGATGATCAGCATGTCCGATGATTTCCAGGGAGCACCGCCTGCGCCCGAAATGCCACCGATGCCGCCGATGGGTGATGCGTCCGGTCCGGCCAGCGACAACAGCAAGATCTTCGCTGCTCTCGGGTATGTGATCTGGCCTGTGGCGCTCGTTGCGATCCTCATGGACCCGTACAAGAACGAGCAGTGGCTCAAGTCCCACGCTCTTCAGGCCCTCGCGCTGAACCTCGCCATCTACGTCCTGTCTGGCGTGACCATGCCGCTCTTCGGTCTCGGCGGTCTGATCGCACTCGGCGGCTTCATCTACACCGTCATCCTTGCGATCAAGGCGTACAACGGCGAGAGCCTCGAAGTCCCGGTGATTCACGGCTTCGTGAAGCAGTACCTGTAAGGCCCTACTCTTCGATCTGTTCGGCAAGCGAGATACCGGCATCCTCTGGGGCGGGCGCGACATGCGTCCGCCCTTCTGCGTCGATGATGAAGACGCCAAGCCCGTGCGCCTTCGCGTAGGCGACCGCCGCGTCCGGGCCTTGCACGAAGAGCGCTGTCGATAGGATGTCACTGTCGGTGCCCGAGATGCGCCCGACGACGGTGAGCGAGCGCGTTCCCCGTACGGGAGTGCCCGACCCGGGGTCGAGAATGTGGTGGTAGCGGATTCCGTCTACCTCGAAGTACTGCTGGTAGTCGCCCGAGGTCGAAAGGGTGGCCTCACCGGTCCACTCGGCGATCAGGCGGACGGTGTCCGTGGCTCGTGGATCCTCCACGCCGACACGCCAGGGCGTTCCATCCGGCTTGCTTCCGAGCGTGATCGTCGTGCTTCCTGCGGTGATGAGCGCGGCAGTCGTTCCTGCGGTGCGCAGCGACTCGCGTGCCGAGTCAAGCGCGAGCCCCTTCGCCGCGCCTCCGTAGTCGAGGCCGGGCCTCGCGAGCGAACTCGTGATGCCGGCGAAGCGGAAGCGCGCACCGTCGTGTTCGGGCACCGAAGCGGCCATGAGCGCCGCCGAGATCTCACCCTCAGTAGGCACGTGCCCCGCGCCTGCGAAGTCGTAGAGCTTCACCACGCCGAGCAGGTAGGGCGAGAACGAGTCGCGTACGCCGAGCCGCTTGACGGCCGAGTCGATTCGCTGCGCGCCGACCGGCAGCTCATGCCACCTGAACGGATCGGCGTTCACGGCCGCGATCGTCGACGTGGTGCTGCACGCGTCGAGCTCCGCCTCGACCCCCGCGATGACCGCGAACGCTTGGTCGATCGCTGCTCGGCTGCTGCGGTCGTTCTCTCCGTACACCTCAATGGTCACGACCGTGCCGAGGGCAGGTCGGCTGACGCGCACGGGCTCCGCCCCGGGCGCGCACGCGGCGGGTGCGAGCAGACACAGCGCGATGGCGATGGCTACGATACGGCGGTGCACTGGCGTCCTCTCGTGCGCGCGGTCGATGCCGCTAGTATACTTGTCCGCACGCTCGTAGAACTCCTCGGAAGGCAGGCACCGCATGTTCCCCGTCGTCCATCAACGTCAGCTCTCGGACTCCGTGTTCGAGATGGGCGTTCACGCGCCCGCCGTAGCCCGCAAGGCGAAAGCCGGCCAGTTCCTGATGCTGCGCGTCGACGAGCACGGGGAGCGCATCCCGCTCACCTTCAGCGACTGGTCAGCCGAGGAAGGCTGGGTCCGGTTCATCTTCATGCGTGTTGGCAAGACCACGCACCAGCTCTCGCATCTCGGCGTTGGCGACTCGCTCGCTGACGTCGTCGGACCACTCGGCGTGCCGACACACGTGGAAGGCATCGGACGTGTCGCTGTCGTGGGCGGCGGCGTGGGCGCGGCCGTCGCATACCCCGTCGCACGTGCCATGGCCGAGGCGGGCAACGAAGTCACCGTCATTCTCGGGGCGCGCAACAAGGCACTCCTTATCCTTGAGGACGAATTCCGAGCGCTGCCGATTCGTGAGCTCATCGTCATGACCGACGACGGCTCCGCAGGCGAGAAGGGCCTCGTGACCGCGCCGCTGAAGCAGCTGTGCGAGTCGGGCGCGCTTGATCACAGCATGGCCATCGGACCCGCGATCATGATGAAGTTCTGCTCGGCGACCACAAAGGAATTTGGCGTGCCGATCACGGTCTCGCTCAACCCGATCATGGTGGACGGCACCGGTATGTGCGGTGCGTGCCGCGTGAGCGTGGATGGCGTCACGAAGTTCGGCTGCGTGGATGGCCCCGACTTCGACGGGCACGCCGTGGACTTCGAGGAGCTTATGAGCCGCCAGCGCGTCTACTCGGACCTGGAGCGCGAAGCCGACGCCGACTTCAGCAGGGAGTGCTCATGCCACAGCTAGACGAGACCCCTGCCGAGAAGCCCCGCCACAGGCCCTCCCGCGCTCCGCGCACCGCGATGCCCGAGCGTGACGCGCTTGAGCGGGCCCGCGACTTCGACGAGGTCTCCCTCGGCTATTCCGAGGAGCAGGCCCTCGCCGAAGCGAACCGCTGCATCCAGTGCAAGAACCCCACCTGCATCGAAGGATGCCCGGTCAACATCGACATCAAGTCATTCATCGCCCGCATCATCGACGGCGAGTACGCCGAGGGCGTCGCCGTCCTCAAGGAGCGCAACGCGCTTCCGGCTGTCTGCGGGCGCGTCTGTCCGCAGGAGGAGCAGTGCGAGGCTTCGTGCGTGCTCGCGCGCAAGGGCGAGCCGGTTGCAATCGGGCGCCTCGAGCGCTGGCTCGGCGATTTCGACCTGGCATGCGACCTCGAGCACCGCTGTGCGCCCGAGGTGGGCGAGCCCACCGGCACGCGTGTGGCGGTCGTCGGCTCCGGTCCCGCCGGCCTCGCGTGCGCGGGCGAGCTGCGGCGCCTCGGTCACGCGGTGACCGTCTTCGAGTCGCTGCATGCCCCGGGCGGCGTGCTCACCTACGGCATCCCGGAGTTCCGGCTACCGAAAGCGATCGTGCAGGCCGAGATCGAGATGCTTGGCGTGATGGGGGTGGAGCTGGTGACCGACGTCGTCGTCGGCGCGACGCACACCCTCGATGAGCTCCTTGCCGAGGAGGGCTTCGATGCCGTCTTCGTCGGAAGCGGTGCGGGGCTGCCGCTCTTCCTCGGCATACCCGGCGAGAACCTCAACGGCGTCTACTCGGCGAACGAGTTCCTTACGCGCGTGAACCTCATGAAGGCGTACGAGTTCCCGTCGTACGACACGCCGGTGTGGCGCGGGCGCAAGGTCGCGGTCGTGGGCGGCGGCAACGTCGCGATGGATGCCGCGCGCACAGCCAAGCGCCTCGGTGCCGAGGAGGTCTTCCTGGTCTACCGGCGCTCCGAAGAAGAGATGCCGGCCCGGCGCGAGGAAGTGCATCATGCACGGCAGGAGGGCATCGAGTTCAAGATGCTCTGCTCGCCGCAGGAGATCGTCGGGCATGACGGGTGGGTGACCGGAATGGTGGCCACGCGGATGGAGCTTGGTGAGCCGGACGCGAGTGGTCGTCGTGCGCCTGTTTGCGTGATGGACTCCGAGTTCGTGATCGACTGCGATACGGTGATCGTGGCCCTTGGGACGCGTTCGAACCCGCTCATCGCGCAGACGACGCCGGATCTTGAAGTGACCGCCCGCGGCTACATCTCGACGGACGACAGCGGCGCCACGAACAAGCCGGGCGTCTTCGCAGGAGGCGACATCGTGACCGGCTCGGCGACCGTGATCCTCGCGATGGGTGCGGGCAAGAAGGCCGCGCAGGCGATCGACGGCTGGCTGAGCGGCGGAAGCCGGGGCTAGGCGGCAGCGGCCGGACCCTCGGAGCGCTCGGCTGCTAACGGGGCTGGCGACTGCATGACCGCAAAGCTGACGCGGGGAGCCATACGCTTCGAAGAGCGGACGTAGTGCGCTGCCGAACGCTCGGTGAGCGCGAGCATGGAGATGTATGCGATCGCGAACATCACGTAGATGGCGGTTGCGATGAACGTGGACACGATGACCTCCGGTGCAACGATACGACCTTTCATCTAGATAATCGTACCGTTGGTAGGAGAACTTGAGCGATAATCGCCGAATAGCAACCGATAATCGCAACCGATGACCGAATTGACCGGACGAACGGAAGGCATCGACCGGCGTGACGGGTCGGGAACCGCTACCGCTCGACCCGTGTCAGGTCACCTTCAGCGGCGATCGGCGGCTGGCTCACTGCCTCGTCGATCACTGCCGCCACCATGCTGCGTTCCGACGCACTGCCGAGCTTGAATGCGTGCCACATGAGGTTTGAGCTGATCCAGTACACGCGACCCTTGCCCACGCGCTGCAAAGTCGCCGCCGGACTCCCGTCAAGCCTGAGCAGGACCTCGCCCGGCGGCGTGCCCGGGACGGGAGTGTAGCTTGCGCCGAACCATGGGCCGCCCGCCTCGTCCACCCAGCGGCCCGGTGCAGCTGACGCCAGCTCCGGGTGGCGTTCGGCGAATGCGCCCGCCGGAGAGAGCGTCGCATTCTCAGGCACCTGCTGGCGGCGGATCACGGTATCGAACAGGATCGTGTCCAGGAGCGGATAGGCCGCTCCGTCGAGGTTGCCTGAGGCGTCGATGATCAGGCTGCCGCCCGATTCAACGTAGTCGGAGATCGTCGATTCCGCGCGGCCCCGGTCGTACCAGCGTACGCGGTAGACCGCGACGGCGTTGTAGCGGCGCAGCTCGTCGGCGCTGTACGCGTCCATGAACACGCTTCCGACCCAGCCTTCAAGCCCGCCATCGTAGTAGAGGTCGACCTTGAAGTCATCGATGACCTCAAGGTAGTTCTCCCATGCCTTCCCCAGGTACCGGATAGACGGGTTCCGGGCGTCGTTCGGCACTACCTTTCCGAGTACCGTGACAGGGTCGGATCGATACAGGGGAGCAAACGTCGGCGCGTAGGTATCGGTTCCAAGCGTCATATAGTACGCAGCATCGCGCTTCTGCAGCTCATGGGCGTACGCGCGTGGGTCGGGGAACCGGGGCATGGCCCGTGTCTCGCGACCGACATACCAACTTGTGATCGGCCACAGGTCCGAGTAGATCACCGGGTTCTCGGCACTCGGGGTCCGATCGTCGATCCACTCGCTGGCAGCGGCCGCACCAACTACCACAGGATCCGGGGATTGCCGCACGGTTTCTGACACCTCGAACGCGAGCAGCACGCTGAGCGCGACGACGAGCGCCCCCCATGCTATCTCGCGGCCGGCACGCTCGTTTCCGGGGCGTATCGCCTCCAAGGTTCGACCGACGCTCTCGGCGATCGTGCTCCACCCGACCGCGAGCAGGAACACATAGGTGGGGGCTACCGTGACGAGATATCGCCACACCCGCACAGGGTGATGGCCATGAAAGTCCACATAGGCGAGCATCAGCACGATCATGGCAGCGTCGAGGGCCGCCGAGGCGGTCGGCCGTCCCTCAAGCGGGCCGGTGTCCTCCCGACGGGCGAGCGCACGGAAGGCGAGGTAGATACCGATCGGTATCGAGGCCTGCCGCGCCATGATTCCGCCGGATGCCTGGCTGACGGCGATGACGCCGACTGCGGCGACCAGCAGCGGCACGCGCCAGCGTGTACCCGCTCGCCTGCCCTCGGAGGTGCGGGATGCCGTCCCCACCGCGCCCGAGAGCGCAAGCCAGGTAAGGCTCGCCACCAGGATGCCCGGCATGAGCGCCCATCCGCCCGGTTCGGTGCCGAACCCGACCGCCCCTCGGCTGGCAAGCTCGTTGGCCAGATTGAGGTTCGCCAGGTACGGGAAGAGCGCGTCGCCGAATCGACCGGAGTAGTACAGCGCTGCAGGCAGGTAGACGACCACCGCAGACAGGACGCCGAGAGCGATGTAGCGCGCGTGTGCGAACGGACGACCGCGCATGGCGAAGAGCAGAAGCAGGGCGAATATGGCCAGAAGGGCCGTGACACGCGTGAGCGATGCAAGCACCAGCATCGGGAAGGCGGCGATGTACCAGCGCGGATCATCTTCGGTCGCCCGGACGGTGAAGTAGATGGCCCACACCGTGAGCGACATCGCTGCGACGTCGCTGTACCCTACGCCGACCCAGGTCCAGACCGGCTGAAACGCAAGGACGGCAAGTGACGAGATGGTGGCCGCCGTCTGTTCAACGCGGCGCCTGAGCAGAAGGTAGAGCGCCACGACGCCGCTCGCTGACATGACCCCGTCCACTACCTGGATGGGCCACACGGCGAGCGGCGATACGCGGAAGACGACAGACGTCAGCAAAGAGAGAAGCGGCGGTCGCACCGGTTCGTCGTATCCGATGCTCTTGCCGGCGAAATGGGCCGCGTTCGCGAGGAACGAGTACGTGTCCCATCCGCCGCCCAGCCGCACCTGCGCCCAGACCTTCCATGCGACAAGCGCGCTGCCAACGGCCAGAACGATCAGCAGGCCCATCTCAAGCCGGGTGTGTGATGCTCTGTGGCCTGACTCTCGCATCGTCTTGGAGGACGCCCGATCCAGGGACAAACTAGCCACCGCGCTTGGAGCGCAGGAAATCGAAGCTCACCATGACCGAGATGAGAATCGGCGCGATCAATGAGACCGCCAGACGTCCGACCCTGACGACGCCGACAGCCAGGGAGCCGAGGAGAGAGGAAACGAGCTCGATCGAACGCATCCCGGCCGTCCTGAGATCGCGCCTGGTGGAGTCTATCGGTCCCGGGATGGTCCACTGCTGCTCTTCCATGAGCGTCACGAGGAAGCCGCTGAAGCGGAAGTGGAAGACGATGAAGCGGTAAACCGGCATCGTGAGGACCTCAAGCATGCTTCGCTCGATACGAGGTCGCGTGTGATCGTCTGCGATCGAGAAGACGGCGAGCGTGTTCAGAAGCTCGATGGCGACGTAGAACGCGTACATGCCGACGAGTGCGGTGGCGATGACGCCCATCGAGTAGCCGAGCATCGGGAAGAACAGGATGAGCGGCGCCCACAGCAGACGCGGGAATGCCATCGTGTGGTCGAATACCAGCATCTTCGGGATCGACGTCCTCCCGAAGGAGCCGGTGGAGCTCTTCCCGATGATCTCGTCGTTCATACCGCAGACCTCGAGCTGGCCGCGGCTCCATCGGGCGCGTTGGGCATACAGCTCATCCCATGAGGTCACGGGCTCCAGGTAGACGCGTGCGTCATGCGCGAAGCCGACCTTGACGCCTGTTCGGTGCAGCTCGAAAGTGAGGCACGTGTCCTCGGAGACCGATGTGTTGCGGTAGGCGAGCTGACCGTCGAAGACCTCGCGCCTGAATGCCGAGCACGCGCCTGCGAGCGTGTACATCGTGGACGTCAGACCCTGAGAGCGCCGTCCCAGGTCGAACGACGCGAGGTATTCAAGGAACTGCCACCTGCTCAGGAGACGTTCGACAAGCTTCAGCTGACGAGGAATCAGGTCGCCGTTCTCATCGAGCACGAGCCGGCCATCCTCGTCGCGTTTCTCAAGGAGGTCCCAGTCGACCTCGATGTTCCCGGTGAGCGCACCCATATCCGGATCACGGACAAACGCCGAGGCGATCGCGCGTATCGCCTCCTGCGCAAGCACGACGTCGCTGTCGATGTTCACGATGATGTCGCCTGTGGAGGCAGCGATGCCGGCGTTAAGAGCGTGAGCCTTTCCGCCGTGACCGTTCTTGATGAGGGCGAGTGAGCCGCAAAACGGTCCGACCTTGATCGGCCGACCGCGCACACGGTATGACTCCTGTGCTGTCTCACCGTCGACATGCCCCTGAACGCGATCGGCGGTATCGTCGATGCTGCCATCGTCGACGACGATGATCTCGAGTCTGTCATGCGGGTAGTCCTGACCCTTGACCGAGGTGAGGCATCGGTCGATGACTGCAGACTCGTTATGCGCCGGGACGATGATTGACACGGTTGGCAGAAGCTCGTCCTCGATTCGCTCGGCTCTGCGTTCGGCACGCCGTGTCCGGACGACCCACAGCCTTCCGAGGGTGTCGAGTCCATCGACAAGAACCGGTGTGATCAGCCACACGCCCCACACCAGCATGAAGATCACGATGCTATTCATCGGCGCCTCCGCCCAGTCCCGCGGAGACGATCCGAACGGTAGGTCGGGTCACGAGGTACCAGTAGATGGCGATGGTGGCGGCGAAGAAGAATACGCGGCCGAAGACCGCATGCGCCGAGTAGACCCATCCTGTGCCGAAGACGTTGATGATCCAGACGATCAGTAGGATCCGGAGGATGTTGATGATCCAGGTCGCAGCCGCGCCGGCAGCCAACGTGGCGGACTTGCGGGACGCGCTGAACGCGGGGTAGAAGCCGACGAGGCCGCTGAATGCCAGTATCTCGAGCAGCGCAGAACACTCGATGCCGATGTCGAAGACTGCCCATCCTGCGTTGTTGGGAATCGCGAGACCGGAGCCGCCGAGCACGCTCAGTCGGATGCCGAGCAGCCCGGCAAGCGTGGTGACCTGCCGAGCTTGCAGTGCCTCGACGGTCGCGTCGACTCCCATCGTTCGCAGAACCGAGAGTACGATGAGCACGAAACCGAACGCGCCAGTGATGTAGAACGCGAGCCAACGACGCGAACGCCAGAGCGAGAACGTCAGCAGGGCCCACACGAGCGCGGCGACGGCGAGCGCTGGAGGCGACGCTAGCATGCGGACCTCCCGTGCGACGACGCACCAAGCTCGTTGCGTCGGACCCACAGCCAGCCGGCACCAAGCAATGATGCGATTCCGAAAAGCGGCCACCCAAGGACCGGAATCGAGTAGAACTGCGTGGTCTTTGTGTCGATGCGGAGGCCGTTCGAGTCCGTCCAGACCTCGGTGACCCGGTAGGTGCCCTGATTGGGGAACTGGCTGTTGCTCACGGTCCAGGGGGTCTGCTCGGACCACGTGCCGTTCGCCGCGACGTTCACACCGGTCGTCACATGGCTGGAGACGGTGGCCACGCCGTCCCAGGCATGGGGGAGGCCGGAGGCGTCGATCCAGGTATCTCCAGCGTCGAACGCGCCGCTGCCGTCGGTGTCCCACCACATCGTGTACGTCAGAGTCGAGTCGACGATGGGGCGGTCTACGCTGTTGCTCACCGATGACGTTATCGCGACCGTGTCGCCAACGCCGGGTGCGTCGGTGGCGGACAGTCCGGTGATGCTTGCCTTCCATTTGACGGTGAACGGCATCGTTTCAAGCAGCGTGCCGTTCTTGGCGCGCAGCTCGAGGATCCAGCCACCTGTGACGTCTGCGTACTTCGTGGGATAGGCGTCGAACGCCATGCCGGCCGTGTCGACGGTGCGGTTCGGGCTTGTTCGGACGATGGAGCCGGTCGCGTCCTTCCAGACGAAGTAGGCTTCACTCCCAGGCGAGAGTCCTGTCGCGCGACCGTACACCGTGTCCGTCAGCGAATAGGTGGCGACCTGGCTCGTGTAGCCCGCCGAGTCGTACACGGCGAGTCGCCTGATGGTCGTTCGATCGGTCGCTGTGGCGGTCGTCGACCCTGTCGACGCACTGAGCGTCGTCGTGTCCACCACACCGGTGCTCACGCCTGCGGGCACGTAGAGGCGAGCGATAACCGTTGTTGCAGCGCCGTTGGGACCGAGGGTCACGCTGTTGAGTCGGGTCACACCGTCGGCGGCGAAGTAGCGAACGGTCCACCCCTGTGAAGAAGCCGCATCGAGCGTGATCGTCCGTGTCGTGGGCCAGCTGTTCGAGACCGTGTGGGCGTAGTCGATGGTGGAATTCGCCCCTGCGCTGGCGGCGCGATCGGGGCTCAGCGTGAGTCCGGTCTGTGCCGTTGTGGCGGCGGTAGCGGATGCCCTGATGCTGCCGTCATCACGGAGGGTGGCGGAGAGCCGCGTGAGGTCTTGCGCGCCGATGGTCGCGCCCGCTGGCACGAGGATCTTGACGCGCAGTTGCATGGACTCCCCGGATCCCAATGCGGCGGAGCTGATGTCCGCACCGTTCGTGTCTGTGACTTGCGTGGGCCAGCCCAATGTCGAGGTCGCCGTCAGGTCGAGGACTTGGCTCGTGGCCATGTTGTTCGTCACATCGAAGGTGTACGTGACGGTCTGGCCGGGGGCCATCGTCGCGGACTGATCAGGTGTTACCGTGATCCGACCGCAGACCGTCGCGTCGGTTGCTGCCGCCGTTACGGTCGGGTCGGACTGTGAAGCGGCGCGCAACGTGGTCGCATCGCGCGTCCCATCCGCAGTGCCGACGGGTATGGCCACACGCACCCTGACCGTGGTGGACTCACCCGGTGCGAGCGTTACGGACGACAACGGCGTTCCCGCGACGGTGGTCACGTCGGTGATCCAGCCACGGCTCGAGATGGCGCTGAGGTCGAAGGTGGCCGTGCTGTTGCCGTTGTTGCGGACGACGTGGTCGTAGGTGAGCGTCTCCCCGGCCTGTCCGCCCCCGGTATTGTTGAGGGTCACTACGACGCTCTGCAGGCGCAGCCACCACAGGCCGTCGACATTGTCTTCGACCTGTCCACGATTCTCTTCAACAGACTGCGGGGGGTTGCCAATCCATTTCCGGGTGTCGCTCGGCACCCACTTGACGCCGAAGGACTCGCCGTTTCCGTTCACGAAATGGATTGCGATGGGACTGCCGGCGGACAAGCCCAGGTCGCTCCAGGCAACCCGCCCCTCGAACTCGATCCCGTTCGAGGCCATCCAGCCGTCCATGGCGTCGACGGGAAGAATCTGGCCGCTCTGCACATCGGCCCAACCATCGGGCGTCTCGCCGTCATGGCCCATCGGGTCGCCGGCGGGATGCAGATACGGCCCACCTTTGCCGACGATCGCCTGGTTGTAGCGAAGGATACGCGCGGTGGGGCTGCTGGCATGGGCGTCAGCGTAGCGGCCGGACGCAGATTGGTTCACGGTCCACGAGCACACGACGTCGCTGTTCTGCAGGAGGCCGTCGCCGCCACGGTCGATGTATGCGCCGAATGTGATCGCCTTCGTCCCACCGGCGGTTCGACGGAAGGCTAGGTAGAGGAAGCGGCTGTCCCATGTTGCGTTCACAAGGTAGACGTCACGGTCGGGCTGGCCGGGATAGTCGGGATCGGGGTCTGTGAGTTGCGTGTCGGAGACAGCGTTTTGCGCATCTGACCTGATGCCCGCCCAATCCGAGAGATCGCCGTCCACGATGATCGTCGTCGACGTGATCGCTGTCGCCGACGTCACCGGGGTCACACCCGAGAAGACGAGGCACAGGGAGAGCAGCAGTGCGAGCAATCGAAGTCGCCCGGCGTCATATGCGAATGCCGAGACGGGCCGTCGTGCTGCATACAGACCGTGCAAATGGACCTCCGCCGGCGATCGAGCATGCCGGGTGCACTGCGATGAGACAAAAGATGCGCACACAGGTGCGCGCTAACAGTATCGGCAATCCGCGCGCGCGCGTACATACAGCTGTCGCCTACAGGGCGCTAGCGTACGCCGAGCGGCGGTCAATCAGGATGTCAGACCGACGGGTGGAAGACCGAGCGGCATCCAGAGTGACAGACGGCAGCGCGAGTTGGGGCGCGGACGCCCTGAGCCAAGAGTCACATGACCACGCGGCCCGGCGTCGCGGGCAGTCCTTCGGCGAGTCTTGAGCCCCAAGCGGCGTCTAGCGCTCACGAACGGTATTCTTGCCGTTCGTCAGGTATACTATGGTTTTGATATGTCCCTCATTGCAGCTCACACTGAGAAGGACACCGCTGGGAGGCGTCGATGGAAACCATAAACGTCCTGTGCGTCGATGACGATGTGTCCATCGTCGAGATGATCAAGATGGGCCTTGAGGCCGATGGGATGAACGTTCTCTCGGCAGGGGACGGCGCGGAAGCGCTTGAAGTGCTTCAGGCCGAGCCGGTCGACGTCGTGCTGCTCGACATCATGATGCCGAGAGTCGATGGCTGGATGGCGCTCATGGAGATCAGGAACAATCCGCTGACCGCCGACATTCCCGTGATCATGCTCACTGCCAAGACCCAGGATCTTGCGAAGATCCTCGCGTTCAAGCAGGGCGTCCAGCAGTACGTCACCAAGCCGTTCAATCTCATGGAGCTCTCAGCGCGCGTGCGCAGTCTCGTTCGCAACCGTCCGAGGCCGCAAGCTCCCGGTGTCGGCAGTGAGACCGACTTCCGCAAGCTCGCCGTCCGCAAGGGCGGTCGCACGGTGCTGCTCAATATCGATGACATCGTGTACATCTCGGCCAAGAACAAGTCCACCTACGTGCACACGTACGAGAACCAGTATCTGGTGGACCTCACGCTCACCGAGCTTGAAGGCAAGCTCAACAAGGAGAGCTTCGAGCGCGTTCACCGGTCGTACATGATCAACCTGAACAAGGTGAAGGAGATTCTTCGCGTCGACGGTGCCTATGTCGTCGTCGTGACGGACAGGGATGAGACGCAGATCCCCGTCGCACGCCGGCAGGTGCGCGAGTTCAGGGGATCGGTGGGCATCTGATGCATCGTAGCGTTCGCAAGATCTCGCTGCTGTTTGCTCTGCTGCTGCTTGTGGGAGTTGTCGTTCCCTCGCCGGCGAGTGCGACACGCACGATCGGGCTGTCCACAGGGACGTTCGACTTCTCGGTCGCCGCCGGGAAGGGCGGAACCGGCGAAGTTGTCGTCATGAACAACGGCGATGAGGACCTCTCGGTGCTCATCTACGCAGCGAACCAGAAGGTGAGCGAATCCGGCGCGATCAGCTACGAGGTTCCCAACCGTGACGACCAGGGGCTCCAGTACAACCCTGCATCGTGGCTCCAGATCAAGATAGGCAAGAAGACGCAGACCTTCGGCAACACGCCGTACATCGAGCTCGTCCCGGGTGAGCAGGTACCCGTCTCCTTCGAAATGCTGGTTCCCGAGGGAACGCCTCCGGGAGACCACCAGGTGTTGCTCTTCTTCGAGATGCGCAGTGACGCCAAGAGCCAACAGGGCGAGGCCGCATCTCAGGTGAGCGGCCGCGTCGGCGCTCGCATCTCCGTGCGCGTCGAAGGCGACATCGTCGAGAAGATCGACGTGCGCCCGTTCGCGACCAAGGGTTTCATCCTTGGCCAGGCGCTCCCGTATACCTTCGTGCTCTTGAACGAGGGCAATATAGACAAGCCCTTTACCGCGAAACTCATGCTGCTTGATTCGAACCTCGCCGAGGTGGCTTCCAGCAACGTGGCGACGGAGAGTGTCGTCTACGCCGGGACCAGTATCGAGTTCTCGGATGTCCTACATACGCCGAAGCAGCTCATCGGGAAGTACACGATGCGCCTTCAGGTCTACTACCCGCGTGAGGGGTCGGACGTCAACATCCCCGAGACGCTGAAGCTCGACAAGACCGTGTGGATCGTACCGCTGTGGCTGGCGATCGCCGTGGTCGTTGTCGTCGGCCTGGCGCTGATCTGGGCGAGCTACAAGCAGAGCGTGCACAGCGCGGAGCGAAGGATCGAGAAGAGACGGCAAGAAGAGGAGGCCCGTCGGGCACTAGTCCATGACGAGGCTGATTACTTCCGTGTCGACGGGGATGACAACCTCGGTTCCTGATGTCTTCGAACCCATCACGATGACCTGGCCATCCGCTGTTGCGGCGATAAGCCGCCACGGGGTGTTGGCCTTCACGAGCACGACGCCGTCGCTGACGACGCTGTACGTCGCCTGACGGGCGACGGTGGCGTGTACCTGGGTGGTAGCGGTGACGCCCGACTGCGCTACAGCGGGCCCTGCGATCATGGCTGCCAGAAGCATCCCGGTCACTGTGAGTGCTAGTATCCGCTTCATCGCCGTTCACCCCCGCCATAGTGCCGTCTATTTCTCTTTTCGGCAGACAAACGGCATATGATTAGGTAAGAACGGTCGATTTCCGATGAACGGCGGTGCGCTAGAGAGGCGCAATGGGTGGCCGAGGTGCTGCTAGTTCACCATTCATCGGCGACGAACGGGCGAACGGTTGTGGGCCTGGTGCGATGTGGGAGCTGGTGTCAGTGGTGTCACAGGTGCCAGGCCTGGGGATTCCCGCAGGCGTGTAGCCTTGCCTCGCCGGGCTTCGCGATTGACTCACTCTGTATGTATCTGCGAACGCAAAGAAGCCCGGGCGTTGTGCCCGGGCTTCTTTGGTGCAGCTGGTTCGGTGTTACTGAGCCAGCGTGTAGGTGATCGAGCCGGAGATTGATGAGCCACCGTCGACGTTGTAGTCGACCATACCGGTGACAGTGTCGGTCACGCTGATGTTTCCGCCGCGCAGGCCGGACTGGGGGGTCTCAAGGTTGCAGTCAAGGGCGCTGAAGCCTCCAGTGGTGACGGCCGCGCTCAGCGTAGCAGCCTTGTTCGACTTGCCAGTGACGAGAACGGAGTTGCTGGCGCTAACGTTGGGGTTCAGGGAGCCGAGGCTGACCGAACCCGGAGCCGAAAGCTCAAGAATCGTGTTGACGTTCGCGTTGACCGTGGTCGATGCGTCGAGGGCAACTGCGTATGCCACGAGGCCGAACACGAGCGCCATGACCGTGATCGCAATCAGGATCGTTCTCTTCATTGCTGTCTCCTCTTCTTAGTCCTTGGCCCCTGGCGTGGGGCCGAGGGCAATTCATCCTGGTCTGTGTCGAGGCGCTCTCTGGCCTCAGTGGAATGTATCGGGCACGGAGGAAGATGAATGAACCCTCATGTGCCGTACGGCGCAATAGTGTGACGAAAGGCACGCTTTGGAGATGAATGGCCGCTCATCCGTGCTTGGGCAGCACCGAAATGCTGGCTACGCAGAATCCCGAGCGATGCGGGGGGGGCATCTCCAGCAGGCGGTCAGAATGTCTTCCGGGGATATACTGTGCACGTTGGCGCCACCACGTGTGGACGCAATCGATTCGGAGGATGCTGTGACGGTACCGATCGTCCCCGTGCGCATCGGCGACGTGGTGCGGCTCAAGAAGCCGCATCCGTGTGGCGCGAACGAGTGGGAAGTGAACAAGCTCGGGATGGATATCGGGCTCACATGCCTCGGCTGTGACCGAAAAGTGCGCCTGGAGCGCTACGAGTTCGATCGGCGGTTCCGCGGCTTCGAGCGACGTGCGGAGCCGCACGAAGAGGTCTAGGAGCCCGTGAGCTGCTCGAGCTTGCCCGGAACAGCGACGCGATTGAGCTGTACGTGCACGTGATCGCCGCCGTTTCTGGTGTAGCCACCGAGCTGGATGTCGATCTTGTCAGACATCTTTCGGACGCAGGCGATACGTGATGCGCCGCCCGTGACGCGATCTCCAGCGACGACCGACACATCATCCACATGGATGAGCACGACGTCGACCTCTGGCCAGCCGTCCGGCTTGATGTGGATCTCGTAGTCCGGGTACTTGCTGTACAGCTTGTACGCGCGAACCTGCAGTACCGTTCCGGTGACCGGCGCGTACACGATGCTTCCCGGATCCGCTCCGACGTCGGCGGCGGTATCGGGCGCGCCCGTGCGGTTGCTGCGCCACAGCCGGAGCACCGACCCTTGCCACACGGTCTGGATCGAAGCCGTCGACTCCGCGGATCCGCTGGGCGCCTGGCTCGCCGGGACGGCCTTCAGTTTGGCGGCCTGCGCCATGTCGGCATCGGGCGCGAGCGAATCCATCGCGAGCGTTTGCCTGCCGGAGGCCTGGTGAAACGCGAGCGCGGTCACGTCGCCGGGGTCGACCGGGAGCCTCAGATTGAGGCTCCGGTACGTCGCGAATATCGGCGTGGGGTCTCGCAGCGGGTCGATGGGAGCGCTCGTCTCGTTGGCTGCCGGCGCGACGAGGTCCCCGGGGTTCGGCTCCTTCATCCGCGCAGCGCGTGTTCCTGCCGCCGAGGCGAGCAGCACGATGCCGATCGCAAGCGCCGCGATGATGGCGTACACGGGTCGATTGTTGCGCTTACGCGGGCTTCGACGCCGACTGCCACCGACCGTGAGTCCGGTATCGCGCACGGGACCGAGCCGGGAAGGGGTTGAGATTCGCCGCATCGGGGCCCGGTTGCGCACCCGTCGTTCGCCGGGTGTCACGGCGTCACCGTCGCGGTGTTTCCGTCGATGGAGACGAGCGTGCTTCGCTTGGCCGAGATGGCCTTGAGCCGGTCGAGTATCACGGTCGCCTCGCTGCCCGTGACGAACTCTGGCTTCCCGTGTCCGTCGAGGTACACCGGCGTCACCTTCACGTCGGTCACTCCATCGGGGCCGAGCGCCGCATCCAGTATGAATGCCTCACCGGTCTTGCGGGAGTAGTGATCGAAGACGAAGTCGCCGAGCGAGTATGCGATGAGGCGGTTCTTGTAGTACTCGACAGCCTGGATGACGTGCGGGTGGTGCGCAAGCACCATGTCGGCGCCAGCGTCGACTGCCGCGTGCGCATCGCGGACCTGCTCGCCGTTCGCATCATCCTGGTACTCCACGCCCCAGTGGAACGAGACGATCACGTAGTCGTGCTCGGCCTTTGCCGAGCGGATCGCCGTCGCGACCGCATCCATATTGTTGCGCCCGGCCGCAAGCCCGGGCCTGGAATCGGTGGCGACGAACCCTGCAGGAAGGATGTGCGAGAACGCGAGGTAGGCGACCGAGGCGCCGTCGCGCTCGATGACCGCCGGCTTCCACGCCGCCGCGCGGTTCGCTCCCGCGCCAGCGTGGGCGATGCCTCGAGCATCGAGCGCGGCCACTGTGTCGGAGAGCGCGTCGGGTCCGTAGTCGAGCACGTGGTTGTTCGCGATCGAGAGGAAGTCGAAGCCTGATGCGACGAGCCCCTCGGCACCACGAGGATCGCCTCGGAACGTCACGTCCTTGGTTGCGTTCTTCACGCCGCCGGTGCTGAGCGGACTCTCCAGGTTGCCGATGGTCACGTCGGCCACCTTGAGGTGCGATGCGACGGCCGCAAGCGGCGCTGCGCCACCGGCAGAGACCACGAGCGTCTTGATCTGCCGGTCGAAGATCATGTCACCCACAGCCGAGACGGTCAGCGTCGCCGGCCGGCCGGCCTCGGCAACCGCCAGGAGCGCGGGTGCCGTGAAGGTGGCGGGGTCTTCGACCAGGGGTGACAGGGGGGTATGTGCGGCGGACCTCATGAGCGGCGGAGCCGAGAACGCAGGCAGCGCGACGAAGAAGCCGACCGCCGCGATCACGGCCGCGCCAGCGATGGCCGCAGCGGTCGTGACGACGGTGCGTCGCCGTCTGCGGGCTGCGGCGCGCTGTGCCTGTCTGGCAGCAGCTCTGCTGGTGGCGGAGGGTGAAGGATCCATGACTCCTCGGGTGTGCTCAGCTCGCTTACGCGAACAAGGGTACAACAGGAGCAACATTCGCGCCGTCTCGAGCGCTCGTCATGGTGTAGCTGACCTGAAGCCCGGGCATGGCAGAAGGTGTAGTCGAGCGTGTTCACGGGCGTCTCTGGTGATAGAATCGCACGAGCACCGGAGGCATGCGCGTAGAGGGTGGGGGTACGTGGAGAAGCTCGAAAGCATACTGCGCGCCGAAGATGACGCGCGCGAGACCGTCCTTGCTGCACGGGAGGAAGCGCAGCGCATCGTTGCCGAGGCGCGGGTCGAAGCCGCCGAACGTCGCTCGGCCATCGAGACCGAAGCTCGGGCGCGCGCAGCGGCTGCGGCGGGTGCGACGCTTCTCGGCGCACAGGAGGAGGCAGCTCGGATCGCCGCAGATGCCGGGGACAGGCACAACGCCGACCGGGAGCGCGTCGAGTCCCGCCTGGAAGGCGCCGTCGCATCCGTGATGGCGGAGCTGGTGGACTGATCGTGGCTGTCGCCCGGATGCTCAGAGTCACGGCGTTCGTGCACGGCTCCGCGGTGGAGAGCGCGGTGGAAGCCCTGCGTGCCGCCGGCGTCCTGGAAATCGTTGCCGACGAACACGATCTTCCCGCGCCGGTCTCGGAACCGGAACGCCGTCGCGTTGAGCAGCTCGACGAGTACATCGCCGACGCTCAATTCGTCGTGGCATTCCTCGGCAAGTACCACACATCCGAGGCACCGTTCTCGGCGTTCATCAGCGAGAAGATCCACCTGAGCGAATCGGAGTTCGTGGCGCTCCAGCCGGACGCCGGATTCCGCAGCCTCTACGACGAGTGTGTCGATCTGAGCGACCGTCTCGCTTCGATGGCGCGTCAGCGGGTGCGGCTTTCAAAGCTCATCGACGACCTCGAGCCGTGGCGCGACTTGCATCTGCAGATCAGCGGATGGAAGGGCACCAGGAACGTCGTGCTCTTCACGGGCACGGTCCCTGCGAACGAAGGCCCCGTGATCCGGCAGCGTCTGCGCGACGCCGTCACCGAGGTCACCGTCGAGGAGCTCGGTGCCGTTGGCTCTCGTTCCGCGTGGGTCGTGATGGCTCACCGCGACCAGCTGGATGAAGTCCGGGCCACACTCAACCTCACCAGCTTCTCCGAGGTCGCGTTCCCGGATCTGTCCGACTATCCCGCCGAAGAGATCGCGCTTGCGCGCGCAGAGATCGAGCACATCGACGAGGAGCGGGAGCGTCTGCTGGAGCGAGCGAATACGCTTTCTGCCGAGCAGTACCTCCGCTCGGTGTCGCTGGCCGAGTCACTCGGATCGGCACGGGATGTAGTGACGGTGCGCGACCGGTTTGGCGCGACGGAACGCACGGTCCTGATCGAGGGATGGGTGCCCGAGAAGAAACGCCCTGCTCTGGAGGGCGCGTTCAGCTCGTTCGACGGGCTTGTCGACTTCACGTTTCGGGATGCCGGTCCTGACGATAAGCCACCGGTTGAGCTTGAGAACCCCGGCTGGCTCAGGCCTCTAGAGACGCTCACGGACCTCTACGGCCGTCCGCAGTACGTCGAGATGGACCCGACGCCGCTCATCGCCCCGTTCTTCTTGCTGTTCTTCGGCATCTGCATCGGGGACGTCGGCTACGGGTTGATGCTTATCACCGGCGCGTACCTCATCAAGAACCGCCTCGATGTCGCCCCGGGCGTGAAGCGGTTCATGGACCTGCTCATCATGGGCGGGGTGAGCTCGATCGTGATCGGAGTGCTCACGGGCTCATACTTCGCGATCGACCAGGCGCAGCTTCCTGCGTCCTTGCGGGCGCTCGCCCTCATCAATCCGATGGAGGATCTCACGACCTTCCTCCTCATCATGGTCGCGCTCGGCGTCGTGCAGGTGTTCTTCGGCGTGCTGGTCGCGGCGTACGACGCCGCCAAGCGCGGCGATGCTTCCTCGGCGGTGAACGACCAGATCTCCACCATCATGCTCGCGGTGGCAATCGCCGTCGCCGCCACCGTACCGACGGCGTCTCTTCCGGCGATCGTGCTGGGGCTCGGCGTCGTGATGCTCATGAAGGGCCACGCGCTCGAGGCGGCGCTCTCGGGCGAGGAGCTGCCGGGATGGGAACGCGCGGCGGGTGGTGCGTGGATAGCGCTCCTGTGCGGCTGGCTGCTCTCAGTCGCGTTTCACGGCCCTGCGATCGTGGGCTGGGTGTTGCTTGGCGGGTCGGCGATCGGGCTGTTCGCCTCCAAGGGCGTGCGGCGTGCGGTCGTGGCGCTCCTCGGCGGGGCGTACGCTGTGTACGGCATGACCGGCTTCCTGAGCGACATCTTGTCGTACAGCCGACTCGCGGCGCTCGGGTTGTCGGGCATGCTGGTGGGCAGCGTCTTCAACCTGCTCGCCGGTCTCGTGTGGAGCGGATCTGCGGGACTTTTCGCCAAAGGTGGCTTTTCGCTCGTGGGTGGCGTGCTCGTCATCGTGTTCGCGAGTCTCATATTCGTCGTCGGTCACGTCTTCAATGTCGTGATCAACCTGCTTGGCGCATTCGTTCATCCGGCGCGTCTGCAGTTCGTGGAGTTCTTCAGCAAGTTCTACGAAGGCGGCGGCCGGAACTACTCACCGTTCGGCTACCGGACCAAGGCTTTGGTGCTGCACGCACAGGGTGTGCAGCAGGAAGGAGGCACGGAATCGTGAAAGACCTCTTCTGGGGTATGGCAGGAGCCGACTGGGCGCTTCTGGGGGGCGGCATCGCCGCGATCCTCGGCGGCATCGGCTCGGCCATCGGCATCACGGCGGCGAGCTCTGCGATCGCGGGCATCGTCTCCGAGGATGGCGAGAAGTTCGGCAAGCTGCTGCCGCTCGCGGCCATGCCTGGCACGCAGGGCATCTACGGGTTCATCGCCGCCGTCCTCGTCCTCATCTTCTTCAATCTACTGAGCGGCGAGATCGACATCCCGGCTGCCATCGGGTTCAAGATCTTCCTGGCGTGCATGCCGGTGTCGTTCCTGTGCCTCGTGAGCGCGATCTATCAGGGGCTCACGGCCGCGGCTGCCGCAGGTATCGTCGCCCGTCGCAGCGAAGACTCCGGCAAGGCGCTCATCTTCCCGGCGCTCGTCGAGACGTACGCCGTGCTCGCGCTCATCGTGACGATCCTCATGCTCACGGTGCTGCAAACCGCACTGACGAAGATGTAGCCGGGAGTCCCCGTGGCTCTGTCAGACATCATCGAACGCATCGCCAGTGACGCCCGGCAGGAGGCAGACGCGATCATCGCGAGCGCGCATGCCGAGGCCGAGCGCATGGTGGCGACCGCGAGCGCCCAGGCGACCGAGTCGGCGGCGCGTCTTGAACGCGACAGCGCACGCAACGCCGAGCGGGATGCCGAGACACTCCTCGCCGGCGCGCGATTGCGTGCGCGTGACGCGGAGGTCATGGCTCGTGGCGAACTCGTCGACCGCGCACTGGGCATGCTCGAGGAGCGGATCATCGGCCTGCCGGACGACGTCTTTACGTCGTTCATCGCCTCCGCCGTGGTAGACGCCGCAGCGGGGGATGAGGCGGTCCGGGTCGCGGCCGCGGACCGGACGCGGCTCGCGGATCTCGAAGCCGCCGTGAAGTCGATTGCGCGAGCGAGAGGCGTCGAGCTGGCCCTGCGCTTCGAATCCGAGGCGGCCGACGTCGCGCATGGCGTGGTGCTCATCGGCGACCGCTCGCACAACGACCTCTCGATCGCCGGGCTTATCTCGGCGCAGCGCGAATCGCTCGTCATGAAGCTTGCCTCGGCGCTTTTCGCTGAAGGGAAGGACGGCTCGTGAGGGTCCCGCTCTTCAAAACGGTCTACGACGCCGTCTACTACGGGTTCGCGGTCGGGAAGGTCCGCGTGCTCGAGACGCGCATCTTCGGCGGCGGCACCTACGAGCGCCTCGTGGACGCGCCGTCCTTCGCCGAGCAGAAGCGGATCCTCTCGGACACCGTCTACGGGCGGTATCTCGAGAACGCCGAGAACGCCGACGAAGTCGAAGCCGGTCTGGAGACAGCGCTCGACGACTTCTACCGCTTCCTCGCCGAGGCGAACCTGCCCGAGCCGGTCGTTCGATTCTTCCGGGTGCGCTACGACTACGCGAACCTGCGAGCGGTTCTCAAGGCACGCGCGCTGGGTGCTCCGCTTGAGGGCATGATCGTGGGACTGGGCATCGTGCCGGTCGCTGCGTTCGAGGGCCCCGCGGAGCGGCTTCCCGCGTACCTGGCGAAGGTCGCTGCAGCGCTCGTTGACGAAGATGGCCGTATCGCCGGCGTCGAGGCGATCGACGCGACCGTGGAGCAAGCGGCCTTCGCCGATCTTGTGGAGACAGCCCGCTCGTCGAAGAGCCGCGCCCTGAGGGATCTTGCGCGCCTCATGGTCGATGTGGCCAACGCCCGTGCGGCGATCCGTGCCCGCCGCAGGAGCCGTCCGGCGTCCGATCTGGCCGAGGGGCTGCTCAAAGGAGGTACGCTTCGCATCCGCGACGTGGAGAAGATCTACGCGCTGCCGTTCGCTGAGTTCGTGGATGCACTGGCGTCGATGCCGACGCTTCGAGGCGTTGACGCGGATGCGCTCGCCGATCCCTCGGCGCTCGACGTCGTGCTCGACAACATGATCTCGCAGTTCCTGCGCCGGGCCCGCGCCGTGCAATTCGGGCCCGAGCCGGTCATCGCCTACGTGATGGCGCGAGAGGCCGAGGTGACCGCCGTGCGGACGCTGCTCATCGGGCGCCTCGCCGGACTTGACCGCGACGCGCTGCGCAGCCGGCTGCGCGAGCTGTACGTGTAGGGGATGCAGATGGCCCGAATCGCGATAGTAGGGGACAGCACGAGCGTGGCGGGGTTCCGTCCGCTCGGCTTTGCGGTGTTCCCGGTGGAGCGCGCCGAGGATGCTCGCGAGCTCTGGAGCGAGCTCGCCGGCGGTGAGTACGGCGTCGTGTTCGTGACCGAGCAGGTGTACTCGGCGGTCGAAGACCTCGTTGGCGAGGTGCTTGACCGGCCGGTACCAGCGCTCACGATCATCCCCGGAGCGGGGAGCTCGGGCGGCGTTGGCGGAGCGAAGATCAATCGCGCCATCGAGCGCGCACTCGGTACCAGCATGTTGATCCGGGAAGAGGACGAATAGATGGAGCAGGGCAAGATCGTCAAAGTCGCCGGTCCCCTCGTGGTGGCCGAAGGTCTCATCGAGTCCAAGATGTACGATCTCGTGCGCGTGGGCGCCGAGGGGCTCATGGGCGAGATCATCGAGATGCGCGGAGACCGCGCCTCGATCCAGGTGTACGAGGAGACCGAGGGTCTCGGCCCGGGCGACCCCGTCGACGCGACCGGTGCGCCGCTCTCAGTGGAGCTTGGGCCTGGCATGCTGGAGTCCGTCTACGACGGCGTGCAGCGACCGCTCGATGTGCTCGAGCGCATGGCCGGCGCGTTCCTCGCCCGCGGCGTCACCGCACCGGGCCTCGACCGCGAGAAGCGGTGGGAGTTCACCCCCACAGTCTCGGCGGGGGAGCGCGTGATCGGTGGCGACATCATCGGCACCGTGCAGGAGAACGTGGTCATCGAGCATCGCATCATGGTGCCGCCGGGTGTCTCGGGCACGATTGCCGACATCGCCCCCGGTGCGTACACCGTCACGGATGCGGTCGGACACCTCACGACCGATGGCGGCGACACGATCGCCCTCACGATGATGCAGGTGTGGCCGGTCCGCATGGCGCGCCCGTACGCGCGGCGCCTCTCGGCAGCCGAGCCGCTCACCACCGGAACACGCGTCATCGACACCTTCTTCCCGATCGTGAAGGGTGGTGTGGCGTGCATACCGGGACCGTTCGGCGCCGGCAAGACCGTCACACAGCACCAGATCGCCAAGTGGAGTAACGCCGAGGTCGTCATCTTCATCGGCTGCGGCGAGCGCGGCAACGAGATGACCGACGTGCTCATGGAGTTCCCGGAGCTCGTCGACCCGTACTCCGGCGAGCCGCTCATGAAGCGTACCGTGCTCGTCGCCAATACTTCGAACATGCCGGTCGCCGCACGCGAGGCGTCCGTCTACACGGGCATCACCATGGCCGAGTACTTCCGCGACATGGGCTACAACGTCGTGCTGCAGGCCGACTCCACCAGCCGCTGGGCCGAGGCGATGCGCGAGATCTCCGGCCGCCTCGAGGAGATGCCCGGCGACGAAGGCTTCCCGGCGTATCTCGGCACGAAGCTGGCGGCGTTCTACGAGCGCGCAGGCAAGGTCGAGTGCCTCGGCGCGGACTCTGGCGTCAGGAACGGCTCGGTGTCGGTCGTCGGCTCCGTGTCGCCTCCCGGCGGCGATCTCTCCGAGCCGGTCGTGCAGAACACGCTTCGCGTCGTGAAGGTCTTCTGGGCGCTCCAGGACCAGCTGGCGTTCCAGCGGCACTTCCCGGCGATCGACTGGCTCACAAGCTACTCGCTCTACCTCGACAAGGTGGAGACGTACTGGAACGCCGAGGTCTCCGAGGAGTATCGCGGGCGTCGCGACCGGTGCATGGCGATCCTCCAGCGCGAGAATGAGCTCGCCGAGATCGTGCGCCTTGTCGGCCTCGAGGCGCTTTCTCCCGAGGAGCAGATCCTCATGGAGACCGCCAAGAGCATCCGCGAGGACTTCTTGCAGCAGAATGCGTTCCGCGACGACGACCAGTTCAGCTCGCTCAAGGAGCAGGACCTGCTCCTCAAGACGATCCTGCTCTTCCATGAGCGCGCCATCGAGGCGCACGCCGCAGGCGCCGCTCTCAAGGACATCTTCGCGGCGCCGGTGCGTGAGCGCATCACCCGCGCGAAGTATCTCGGGCCGGAAGACATCGACCAGTACGAGTCGATCGCCTCGGACATCGAGACGCAGCTTGTGGGTGGTGGCGCGAACGAAGATGCGCGTGCCGTGTACGCGGGAGGTGAGCGGTAATGCGCGAGTACATGACCACCCGCGATATCGTCGGGCCGCTGCTGCTCATCGAGAGCGTCGTGGACGTGACGTATGGCGAGCTCGTTGAGCTCGAGTACCCCGACGGCACCAAGAGCCTCGGCAACGTGCTCGAGGTCAACGGCGACGTAGCGCTCGTTCAGGCGTTCGAGGGCACGCGCGGCTCGAACCCGTCCGGCACGAAGGCGAAGTTCCTGGGTCGGTCGCTTGAGCTTGGCGTGTCGCGCGACATGCTCGGGCGCGTCTTCGACGGCCTCGGCCGCCCGAATGACGGCGGACCCGAGATCATCCCGGAGAAGCGCCTCTCGATCTACGGCTCGCCGATCAACCCGACGGCACGCGACTTCCCCGATGACTTCATCCAGACGGGCGTCTCGGCGATCGACGGCCTCAACCCGCTCGTGCGCGGTCAGAAGCTGCCGATCTTCTCGGGCAGCGGTCTGCCGCACAACGAGCTTGCCGCGCAGATCGCGCGCCAGGCGGCCGTTCTCGCACGGAGCGCGCAGGCGGACGCGGTCGGCGAGAAGCTTGAGGGCGAGTTCGCCGTCGTGTTCGCGGCGATGGGCATCACGTTTGAAGACGCCGACTTCTTCACGCAGGAGTTCCGCACCACGTCGGCCATCGAGCGCGCGGTGCTCTTCCTCAACCTTGCCGACGACCCGGCGGTCGAGCGCATCGCGACCCCGCGCATGGCGCTCACTGCCGCCGAGTACCTCGCGTACGAGTGCGACATGCACGTGCTCGTCATCCTCACGGACATGACGTACTACTGCGAGGCGCTGCGCGAGGTCTCGGCCGCACGCAAGGAAGTGCCCGGACGCCGCGGCTACCCGGGCTACCTCTACACCGACCTCGCCACCATCTACGAACGTGCGGGTCGCGTGAAGGGCCGCGCGGGCTCCATCACGCAGGTGCCGATCCTCTCGATGCCTGATGACGACAAGACGCACCCGATCCCCGACCTCACCGGGTATATCACCGAGGGTCAGATCATTCTCGACCGTAACCTGCACCGCCGTGGCATCTACCCGCCGGTCGCCGTGCTCCCGTCGCTCTCTCGCCTCAAGCAGAAGGGCATCGGCCCCGGCAAGACGCGCGAGGACCACGCGGACCTCTCCAACCAGCTCTTCGGCGCGTACGCCCGGGGACTCCAGGCGAAGGAGCTTGCGGTCATTCTCGGCGAGGCGGCCCTCTCGGACACGGACAAGGCGTTCGTCGCCTTCGCCGACGCGTTCGAGGACCGCTTCATCCGGCAGGGCAAGCACGAAGAGCGCTCGGTTGCCGAGACGCTCGCGCTTGGCTGGGAGCTCGTCGCACTGCTGCCGCGCACCGAGCTGAAGCGGATCAAAGACGAGTACGTGGCGAAGTACCTGCCCGCAGAGAAGGAGGCGTAGGTGTTCGGTCCCGGGCTGCGCATAGGCATGGCGATCGTCCTCGGGCTGTTCTTCTGCGCGCTGGTCGCGTTCAACCTCTACAGCATGCGCATCTACGCCAAGGCGGGCGCCCGGGGCGTCGCTGCAGCGCGGGTCATTCGCATCATCAATGCGATTCTGCTTGTGGTTGCGCTGGGACTGGTCATCTGGGCGATGGTGCGGTGATGACGCCATGACGAAGATGCGGGTCAACCCCAACCGGATGGAATTGCTCAAGCTCAAGCGACGCGGAGACGTCGCGAAGCGCGGCCACAAGCTGCTCAAGGACAAGTTCGACGAGCTTCTCAAGGAGTTCATCGCGCGTATCTCGGCGAACCGGAAGCTGCGCGCCGAGGTTGAAGGTCGCCTCATCGGCGCGTACGGCCTTCTCGCTGTCGCCCGTGCCGAGGCAGGCAAGGCGAACCTCACGCAGGCGCTGCTTTCGGGCGCACCCGCGGAGATGCTTGAGGCAAGCGAGCGCAGGGTCATGAGCGTGCGCGTGCCGGAGTTCGTTCTCGGCACGCTCTCCGAGCCCGGCGGGTACTCGCTTGCGACGATGCCGGCCGTGCTCGACGGGGCGCTCGATGCTCTGGCCGAAGTCGTGCCGATGATGATCGAGCTCGCGGAGCGCGAAAAGGCGATCGAGCTGCTGGCCGCTGAGATCGAGCGCACGCGTCGCCGCGTGAACGCTCTCGAGTACGTGCTGATGCCCTCGATCGCCGAGACGATCAAGGACATCCAGATGAAGCTCGACGAAGCGGAGCGCGGCAACCTCACGCGGCTCATGAAGGTGAAGGACATCATCGCCGCCCAGGAGGCCGCTGGCGAGCGGTAGATGTGCCATTCGGACGCTCAAGTCCGGCGCTGACCTGCCCGATAATGGAATTGTCAGGATCGACCACCCGGTCGTTCCCGGCACGCGACCCGTCACCGGGCGATGCCCCTCGGCCGTGAGCGGGGAGCTTTCGCAGGGCTCCGGCGTGTGAACGACGTCGGGGCCTTGCGGTTGTCTACGGCGGGTGCGGCGACACGCGCCGTGAGCGGCACCACGTACGTTCTCAAGTTGTGCTAATAATGGCCTTGACCGCAGTGTCGGCGGGCTACGGTAGCGTACGGATTCACGCGAAGAGGGGGCTGTATGTCTGCACACCGCAGGTTGTTGGCGTTCGCGATCGTACTTCTCGCGGTGCTCGGTCTGGTCGGCTGCGGCGAGGGCGTCACGGCGAAGACCGACTACACGTTCGAGTCCGGTAACGCATTCCAGCAGTCGGTCGATCTGCGCGGTGTCGCACTTGATGATGCGCAGGTCTCCGAACTTGAGACCGCCGGCTGGAAGGTCAAGCAGAGTTCCTCGGGATTCACCGCGCAGCGAGCATTTCCCGATGCGTCCTCGTACTCCAAACCGGCAGGCGTGCTCTTCGGGGTGCTTGACGAATCCTTCGTCCGCGATGCGGGATACGACCCCGGGATGAAGACCGAGGTGACGGTTCGTCACACGGTGACGGACATGATATTGGTCGAGCGTCATCAGGTCGAAATCGCCATGCCCGTGCTTGATCTCTCACCGACCGAGTGTCCGACGTGCGACGGGCAGGGTTACTCGGATTGTCCTGACTGCACGGGCGGGACCCAGACCTGCAGCTCATGCAACGGAACCGGCGGGTACGATGGCTGGTTCGGCTGGAGCGAGTGCTACTACTGCGACGGCGACGGTGAGGTCTCCTGCAGCTCGTGCGGCGGCAGCGGGACCATCGAATGCTACGACTGCGAGGGAACCGGCGACGCCCCCGAGTGGATCCAGACCGCGTATGAGGATGGCATCTCGAGCTCGAAGCTTGATGTTGCGGTAAACATGCCGGGCATCACCTTCAAGGATGCCGAGGCGGGCGCGAGCCCGTGGAAGCTCAAAGGTGCCGACATCGAATCGGTCGAGACGTTCACGGCCACATCGTTCGTCGTCGACTGGCTGTTCACGGGAATCGCGGCAGCGGTTCTGCTGCTGATCGTGGTCCTCGTGGTATGGCTGATCGTTCGAAAGGTGAAGAAGGCGCTCGGCAAGAAGAAGGCGACCCCGGTCGCTGCGGCACCCGTTGCGGTGTCCACGCCGTCCGCCGCCGTCACGGTCGCGCAGACCGCATCATGCGCTGCCTGCGGCACCGCGCTGACGGCCGGTGCCAGGTTCTGCCGCGCGTGTGGCGCGCAGGTAGAGAACGGAGAATCCTGATGGGGATCGTCGACAAGCTGAACGAGACATTCAACAAGGGTGTCAGCGAGACCGAGCGCATGCTTGAGGTCGGGAAGCTCAAGACCAAGATCTCAACGCTCGGCAAGAACCGCAACGAACTCCTCACGGCTCTCGGTGCAGTCGCATACGACCAGTTCCGTCGCGGCGTCGATGATCCGGCAGCGTTCACGGAGCTTGGCGAGAAGATTCGTGCCGTCGAGCTTGAGATCGCGCAGACACAGGCGCGGCTCGGCGAGCTCGAATCATCCCAGGACGCCGGTCGCGTCGCGTGTCCCGCCTGCTCGGCCCCGAACGCATCGGGCGCGGCGTTCTGCGTGAAGTGCGGCACGGCACTCCCCAAGCCCGAGGTGAAGGCGACGTGCGAATCGTGCGGCGCCCAGATGCCTGCGGACGGCAAGTTCTGCACGCGGTGTGGCACGCCGGTCACGACACCGGCTGAAGATTCCGTCTCGGCTCCTGAGGTCGAGAACCCGAAAGGAGAGCAGGAATGAGCTTCTGTCCATCATGTGGGGCTTCAAATGCCGAGGGCGCGAAGTTCTGCGAGAAGTGCGGTGCCGGGATTGCTGCCGAGACGCCCGTCGCGCCTCCAGTCACCACGCCGCCTGTCGCTCAGCCCGTTCCCGGAACACCGCCGGTGAGCCCGCCGGTGAAGTTGCCTGCCGGCCTGGATGTGGCGAAGATCATCATCGCGGCTGTCGTGGTCGTCTTCCTGCTCGTGGCGTATCTCATCTTCCTGAAGCCGATGAGCGTGCCGGACTATGAGGACAAGGCCGACGAGTACAGCGTGCAGATCAGTGATGCCACGGGCGAGATGGACCAGGCGCTCTCGGACTACTACAGCTACGACGGCGATTCAACGGACAAGGTCGATGCTGGCGATATCGACGACCTCCAGAGCGTCTTCGACGACTCCAGGAAGATGGCCAGGGAGGCCGCAGGCAAGATCAAGGGCCTCCGTCCTCCCAAGGAGTACAAGGCAGCCGATGGCCGTCTGAACGAATGGGCGTCGTACTACGGCTCGGACTACTGGGATGCCGTCGAGGCGCTGATCAAGTCCGCCGATGGCCGCACCTACGAGCGCTTCTCGAACGGTATCTCCGACTTCTACGAGAAGACCTCCCGGGACGCGAGTCGGGCGAACCGTGCGATGAGCCGCGCGTCTGAAGACCTCGGCTTGAGCTGGGGATACGGCGAGTAGCGAGCATGCGTGGGGCCCGGTGCAGAGCCGGGCCCCATTCTATAGTTGAGGGGGAGGTCGGCGATGAAGTACTGCGCTCAGTGTGGTGCGCCCAACACGGATGAGGCGCAATTCTGCGAGAAGTGCGGGAACGCGTGGGTCGCAGCGCCTGTTGTGTCTGCACCCGGGCCCGTGGTTGCACCCGCGCCGATGCCTGGCGTTGCGCCGGGGACCGTTCCGCCCGCACGCACGGGGCCCCGCCCCGCCATCTTCATCGTCGCTGCAGCGATGCTCCTCGTCGTGCTCGGCGCTGTTGGTGTGGGATGGCTGCTCTTCATGCAGCCGATGGATATCGCAGCATACGAGGACAAGGTCACCGAGGACGTCATTGCGACTGCGGAGTCCGTGACCACCATGGGTGAAGCCTTCAACGACGTCGACACGTCATACGACGAGCCGATCGGCGACGAGAACCTCGCGATGCTTCAGGACGCCGTCGCGGAGGGTATCGACGGCGTCCAAGCCGCGCGGGACGACCTCGCCGGCCTGCGGCCGCCGAAGGAGTACAAGCGGTCTCACGACCGGCTCGTAGCGAGCTACGACCGCATGCTCGAAGGACTGGTCGTGCTGAAGGAGATGCTGGGCGAGATCACCGCGGACGACACGAGCAGCACGCTCTCGGAGAAGTTCAGCGACCGGACCGACGACTTCTCCACCAAACTCGAGAAGTCGACGGCTGACATGCAGAAGTCTCTGGAGGATATGGGGTTGTACGAGTCGCTCAGCGACGAACTGTCGAACATGTTCTAGGTCACGAGAAGGTGGGTGCAGCGTATGTTCTGCCGCGATTGTGGCAAGCAGCTCGGCGACCGATTCTACGCGGGCGCAGAAGATGCCTTGCGCGCATATCGCGACGTGAGCAAGGCGCTCGAGGATATGGGCCTCGACGGCTTCGACGCCGAGCAGCTGATCGACGGAGACCTCTACTAACAGGACGAGGAGGACGCGGATGTTCTGTCGTTCGTGTGGCCGGCAACTGAATGATGACGCTGTCTTCTGCAACGGCTGCGGGCTCCAGCTGAAGGTGCCCGAGGGTGCCGGCGTGACCGCGCCGATGCCGCCGATCGTCGGCGGCGGACCGATCGCGGCGACGAAGCGCTCCAACACCGGCCTCATCGTCGCGCTGGCGATCGTCGGCGTGCTCGTCGTTGGCGCCGCAGTCACTGCGGGACTGTACTTCACGGGCGTGTTCGACACGGCGGGTGTGGCGGCGTCACGTACCGACGAAGGTACGGCCTCAAGTGACAAGAAGGCGTTGGGCGACACGAAGGCCGGCGGTACCGACGAGGGGACCGACGCTACCGATGACACCGCCGCCCTTGGCGACGACGCGTCGTACGACGTGATCGCCGAGCACTACGGCAAACTCAGCGATCTCGCAGACCAGGTCGGTCGTGCAAACACCGACGGCACCTACGGCGGGACCGGATTCGCCTATGAAGTGTTCAACGCGAGCATCGGCTCGGCAGACCTCGGGGTGCGCAAGACGCTCGTCGAGAAGTGCCAGGCGCTGCTCGACACTGTGTCGGGCCAGAAGCAGACACTCGATGACGCGAGCGTCTCGGCGGCATATCGGCCGCAGAAAGAGACGCTGCTCGGCCTCTATGGACTGCTTGAGAAGCGCATGAATGCGATGCTTGGGGCCGCCGAGGCCGCAGTCGACGATCCTTCCGAGTCCGCATGGCGGCCTATCCTGTCGCCAGCTAGCACGGACTCGCGAGAGCAGTTCGAAGCTCAGTATCCCAACGCAGAGCCCGTTCGGCAGTAGGGTGAGCGAAGCGGCCACCCGCGGCAAGGCGGCGTCGGCGCTGCGTCGCCAGCGCCTCCGTCGCGCTCGAATGGCGGTCGGCGTGCTGGTCACGCTCGCTCTCGCCGGTACCGCCGCCTACGGCCTCACGCGCGTGCCTGCACGCGCGCTCACCCGTGCACTCGTCGTCGAGGGTCGACGCGTCGCCGCCGCGTGCGGTGCGCTCGCGGGCATAGCCCCGACGGCGGCCGAGGGTGTCGCCCCGCGTCCCACTCGGCGCAGCTCGGTGATCGCCTGGCAGCCGTCACACCAGGCCGATACCGGCGTCGACTGGGAGGAGTACGTGATCTGCGGTGACATCGTGGACCGCACGATCGCGCTGCTGCCCGAGTTCACGCACGTGAAGGCGTGGGAGACCGGCATGGGGCTCTTCGGCTCGAACGGCTACCGTCCGCAGCCGAAGAACGCCGCTGCGTTCGATTCCGAGATCGCGAAGGCGAATGCTGCCAGGGCCACCGTCTTCATCTCCGTGCACAACGACGGGGGAGCGCCAAGCGGCATCCTCGGCATGTGCATGCCGAGTGATGGGCGCAGTCGCGCGCTGGCCGAGCGACTGAAGGCCGCGCTTCTCTCGGCGACGGGACTGCCGGACCGCGGGATCCGCGAGGAACGCCTCTACAGCCTTGAGCCTGAGCGCAACAAGGCCGGTACGCGACTGCTGCTGGAGATCGGTGACAACAAGGCCGATCGCGCCTTTCTGCTCGAAGATGCCAACCGACAGGCCATCGCAGAGGCGCTGGCCGATTCGCTCAGGGAGAGTGACCTGCCGTGAGTGCTCGCAAGGGTCTGCCGGCCGCCCGGTTCTGCGAACAGTGCGGGACGCCGCTTGAAGACGGGGCGCTCTTCTGCGCAGCGTGCGGCAGCAAGGTGGCGCCGCCCGAGCAGCCTGCAACCGTCCCAGTTCCCGTTGCCGAGCAGCTCCCAGTCGCACCCAAGGCGCCCCGCAAGCCAGGTGCGTGGGCGCGCGGCGCGCGAATCGCCCTCGCATGGCTGCTCGCCCTCGTGGTTTGCGCCGGCATCGGGCTGTTGCCGCAGTACGCGACGCATCTGCCCGGGATGACGCGAGCAGCAGACCGCGCGACCGCCTCGGCATGGCTTTCCGAGGGGCCCGCAGACCCGGTCGTCTTCACGAAGCGCCCTGTCTGGGCGACACCCGCGGCGCTGAAGGCCGAGCCCGACACGTACCAGCAGCGCATCGTGCTGCTAGCGGGCGAACCGGTCTCGACCGGCAGCGAAGGCGGGCTTGCCGTGGCTGCGTTCGAGGCGGACGGCACCCGTATCGTCGTCGGGTATCCCGGTGGCGGCCAGGTGTTCGCGAAGGGCCGCGCCGTGAGCGTGGCGGGCGTGCTCGCGCCCACCGGTGACGAGCTGCTCGCGCTGGCGGTCTCGCCGGGCGTTCCCGGCGACAAGGGCCGCAACCGCGATCTGGCGATGCTCACGCTCATCGCGGCCGGGGCGTTCGCGCTGGCGGCCGTCTTCGTGCGCGTGCGGCGGACGCGGAACCGGCGCTCGCTCGCTGCCGCGGTCGTTGCGGCGGGATTGATCGCCACGACGCTCCTCGGCGGATGCGAAATCGTGATCCGCACCGAGGTGAACCGGGACGGTTCCGGCACCGTGAACACGCGCGTCGTCACCGGCGAAGAGTCGATGACCGAGATGATGGGGCTGCCGAACGCCGAGCCGTTCATCGAGTCATGGATCGCTTCGCAAGAGCGGCTTGGCTTGAACGTTGAACGCACCACCAACCAGCTGAAGCTCGACCGCACGTTCGCGACCCTCGAGGACTTCGGCGCGACAAGTGGGGCAGTGGGCACGAGCTGGTCTCGGCTGGGCGCTGTGGACCTGCCCGACGGCCGACACGTCTTCTTCCTCGCGTCGCTCGACACGTCGACGGTCTATCCTGACGCGCCCGAGGAGGGTGCCGACACCACCGCGTACGACAAACTCAAAGAGGAGATCGACGCCTCGACGCTGCGCTATGAGTTGAAGCTCCCCGGGACGGTGCTCGGCACGAACGCCGACAGCGGCGGCGCATGGGACATGACGATGGGCGGACGGCGGTTCCTGTTCGCCGAGTCGCTCACCGGCACCTCCGACGCCGACAGCCGGTTGGTGGCGGCGCAACAGGCGTGGGTCATCGTGGTGCGCTGGCTCTTCGCGGTCGCGGCGGGACTGCTGATGTACGGCCTGGTCGCATACCCCTGGCGGACGAAAGGCGGTGAGTCCCGTGGCTGAGCGTCTTCGTAGCCGCCGCGCCCGCACGCTCGTTGCGGCACTGCTCACCATCTCGCTATTCGCAAGCTTCTCGATAGCGTGTACCGGCGGCGACACGCCCGAGGTCCAGAAGCCGGTCAATGAGACGAAGATCGACTACGAGACGTTCCTGGAGCAGATCGGAGTGACCGGTGCGGTGGGGGTCCCGCAGCCGTGGATCGTGACACCCGCCAACGGTGAGCAGCCGGGGCTGCCGGTCGACGTGAAGGGGTGGTCCGCGCTCGCCAAAGACGTGGCCGAGGCGAACCCGAACGATGCCGCGTACGTTCGCCTGTACGTCGTCCCCGCGCGCGTTGCCGACGAGGGCGACTACACGCCTGCGACCTACGAGGTCACCTCTGCCACCCGTGTTGCTTCCGTTTCTCCCGAGACGCGAGAGTGGGCACTGGCGCTTGACGCTGCAGACTTCGCGCCCGGGGAGAATGTCGTGTTCGCAAGCACCGTCATCGGTGACGGCACCCTACAGAGCGAGATGACGTCGATCAGGATCGACGTGCCCGATGGCACCGCGCCGGAAGTGCGCAACAGCGGTGGTGTCATCCCCGACGACACGCTTCACCTGGTGTGCGTTATGGCGACACCCAAAGGCTATGAATTCGAATCTGGAGATGAGCAGAAGCTCAAGGATCTCGTCGAGGCATCCGCCGACTACTGGAAGGTCATGAGCCACGGCAAAGCGCTGGTGGGCTCCATCGAGTGGCTCACGAACGACGGCAAGGGCTACCCCGTCAAGGCGTACGAGGACAAGTTCGGCGAGACATGGGAGTACTTCCAGGAGGTGCTCGGCGCATCCGGTGTGGCGGATGCAGCGGCCAAGGCGGCCGACGGGCCCGTGAGCGTCATCGTGTTCGTCCCTCCTGCGTCGGACAAACAGGCGCCGAACTGGCGCAACTTCTGGTCGGGGTACCTCGGCTGGTCGTATCCGTGGCAGAGCATGTCCGAGAAGGGCGTCCCGGCCATAGCAGGCAAGGGCCTTGGTGAGCGTCGTGGGAGCTTCATCCACATGCCACGGTGGTCTGTCGGAACGTTGTTGCACGAGATCGCACATGGCCTGGGTAACGATCGCCGCGAAAGCGATCTCGGCGTTGAGACATACTCGCTGCCCGACCTGTACCCCAACGGCAAGGACTACTACGGCGTAGATGAGTACTCGAACATCACGCAGGAGACGGTGGGCAACTACTTCCTCATGTCGAAATCCGAGGGCGGATCGACGCTGAGCGGCTTCTCGCAGTGGTGGCTCGACTGGGCCGAATTCCGCACCATCGGTGTGGACGCCAAGAAGCAGACGCTCACCGTGCCGACGCTTAGCACGGGCACCTCGGACGCCATAGAGATACCGTGCATCGAGTACAAGGAGGCAGACGGTCGCAAGGTCCGTGTCATCATGGACGGTCGCGCACTCGACCAGGAATACGCGAAGCGGCCGCTTGGGAAGCTCTCGGCAATCGCGCCCGATTGGATGGACATCTCCGGATGGCAAGGCGACGGCGTCATCGTGTATCGCGTGAAGGAGCGAATCGGAAAAGAGAACGAGTCGCGTCCCGGCTGGCCGAGAAGCGCCAACTACCTGGCCCGGCTCGACAACTCGCATCCTTCATGGGAAGACCCGTCGAAGCGCTTCAGGGTTGAACTGAAGGACGGGAAGTTCTCCTCCGCAGCCAGCGAGAACGAGGTCGTATTCACGCCGCTCAAGGATGTGAAGAAGGTCTCCAACGCGAGTGGGACAAGCGCCGGTGCGATTCTGCAGCCCTCGCTCACGAACACGCCGTTCATCATCCCTTCGGGCCCGGCGAGCAAGGAGACGACCGGCAGGCCGATGCCGCAACCGGATCTCGACCTGCACGCGTACCTGCCGGACGGCACGCACATCGGCATGAACTACGAGACCGGCGAGTACGAGGTGCCGGTGGCTGGCGCGATCACCTCCGGCGACATGGCGATGGATGACGAGTGGATCCTCCTGCCGCCCGAGATGGCGTCGACGGCCAGGTTCGTCGTGAGTTCGCAGGATACGCAGGCTTTCGCCGACGCGCTCCCCGAGGCGGCGAAGAGCGTGGATCTCACACTCGATTTCGATGTCCGTGCGGCAGCATACAGCGATACCGAAGGCAGCGTTGCGCAAGGCGAGCCCGAGAAGGCGTCGATTGCACCAGGCGCCGAGCAGTCCACGAAACTCGAAGGCGACCCGCTTGAGCCAGCGCTTCTTCCGCTCGCTCCCGGTGGCGGCGGGCCGACCGGCCTGGCGGCAGTCGACCCGATCCTGTGGGAGCTCGGCGGTGCCGGGCTGCTTGTGATGATCGGTCTGCTCGTGCTGCTGTGGCCGAGAAAGCGGTAGAGCGAAAGCGCCCTACCGCGTCTGACCGGTGACCTGCCAGCTTCCGATAAGGAGGGTCGGCGTGAGGTTCGCGCCGCCCTCTTCGGGGCCGACAAGCACACGTCGGTCGCCGACGGCCTCCACGTTCGCAAGCGCGTCGACGGCGCTCTGTGTGAAGCGCACGTTCTTCACCGGCTGTGTGAGGCGGCCGCCCTCGATGAGGAAGGTGCCGTCCCGCGTCATGCCGGTGAGGACCGCGCGCACCGGGTCCTCGACGTTCACGTAGTGGAAGCGCGTGATGTAGAGGCCGCGCTCCACGCTTGCGATCATCTCGTCCACTCGCGTCTCGCCGGCGGCGAGCTCGAGGTTCATCGGTAGCGGGCCGTACGGGTTGGGCGCGGGGAGCGCATGTCCCGAGTTCGGCACACCGAGCTTGGCTGCCCAGTACGAGTCGGTGACGGGCCCGCGCACGACGCCGGCCTCCACGAGCGGCGTGCGTCGCTTGGGGCAGCCCTCGAAGTCGAACGTGAGGCCGACCGTCTCGGCAGAAAGCGCGTTGTCGGTCAGCGTGATGAGCTCCGAGAGGAGCCGCTCGCCTTCGTGTCCGGCGATGAACGACGACTTCTCGTCGACGGCTTGCGCGCCGAAGCCGAGATAGCCAAGGAAGTCGAGCACGTCCGAGACGGCCTCGGGCGCAAGCACGACCGCGTACGCGCCCGGATCGAGCGAGCCGGGCACTTCCGAGCGCTGCGCGAGCGTAGCGGCCTCGTCGCCGAGCGCCTCGGGCGCGAAGCGCGACGCATCGCACCCCAGCCACGACGCCCAGCCGCTGCCGCCGTCGGTGCCGGTGGAGAGCACGGTCGCCTTCACGTCGGTGACGGCCATCGCGGCGTCGATGCCGCGAGAGTTCGCGATGCCGACCGCGTAGTCCACGCGGGCGACGGTCCCTGCTGCCGAGAGACCCCGCACCTTCGACTGCTCGATGATCGAGGCCGCTGCGTGCGCGCGTGCCTCGGCATCGAACGCCTGCGTGCTCGCGCACACACGCTCGATGCGCTCGATGGGCGCGGGTGCGGGCAGTCCCGGGAACGCGGGGTCCTCGGGCGCCACGCGCGCGGCTGCGACCGCTGCCTCGCAGCACGCGGCGAGCGCGTCGTCATCCAGGCGGTTGGTGCTCGCAACGCCAGTGCGCGTGCCGAGAACGGCGCGCACCGAGACGGTGGTGTTCTCCTCGGCCACGTTCTGGTGGATGCGGTTGTTCGCGAAGCGTGTGAGTGCGGCGTCGTTCGCCATCACGACGGCCTCGGCCTCGTCGGCGTGCGTGAGCGCTACTGCGCGCGCCGCCAGTGCGCGAACCTGGTCTTCGGACAGCCTCATCGTCCCACCCCCACCTGGACGTCGCGGAATCGTGCGGGTGCGGCGCCGTGCGCCACGTGCGCGACCTGCATCGGCTCGCCCTTGCCGCAGTTGGGAAGTCCCCAGACCTGCCAGTGCTCTGCCGAGCAGACCGCGTCGCAGCTGCCCCAGAACTTCGGCGTGATGCCGGTGTAGTTGGGGTTCTTGATCATGCGGCCAAGCTTCCCGCCCTTGATCTCCCAGCCGATCTCGCACGCGAACTGGAAGTTGAGACGCCGGTCGTCGATCGACCAGGAGTTGTTGGTCTCGAAGTAGATGCCGTCCTCGGTGTCGGCGATGAGGTCGTCCCGGCTCCAGGTTCCGGGCTCAAGCGAGAGCGTCGTCATGCGCACCAGCGGGATGCGATTCCAGCCGTCGGCACGCATGCAGCCGTTGCTGGTCCGCCCGATGGCCGCAGCGGCCTCACGCGAGCTCTGAAAGCCTGTGAAGAGGCCCTCGCGCACGATGTAGTCTCGCTGCGCCGGCACGCCCTCGTCGTCGTACCCGAAACTGCCGAGCGACCCGGGTACCGTCGCGTCGGACACCACCGAGACATGCGTGCTGCCGTAGCGCAGCGAGTCGAGGTCGCTCAGCTGCACGAACGACGTTCCCGCGAAGGCGGCCTCGTCGCCAAGCACGCGGTCGAGCTCGGTCGGGTGCCCCACGCTCTCGTGCACCTGCAGCGCGAGTTGGCTGCCGTCGATGATCACGGTCGTGGTGGTTGCCGGGCATGGCATCGCCGAGATGAGCGCGGCTGCCTCCTCGGCCACACGCGGGGCGTTGCCGATGAGGTCGAGGGCGAGTATCGCTTCCCAGCCGCCCTGGATCGCCTGTCCGCCGTGGCTGTTGGGGTAGGAGCGGGGGAGCACCTCGCCATCGCCGAGCGCGTAGGCGGTGAGGCCGGCGCTGCTCTCCACGTACGACTGCTCGATCATGCTGCCTTCCGAGGAACCGAAGACCTTCTCGACCTTGATGAAGCCGAGCGACGCGCTCGAGACCGTGACCGCCTCCTGGGTGCGCAGGCCCTCATCGGCCGAGAGCAGCAGCGCGAGCTTCTCTTCGAGGGGCACCGTGAACGGATCGATCTCGCACGGTCCGCGCCACACGTCGTCGAAGACGCCGACTGCCGAGAGACGCACCGGTGCTGCGGCTGTGATGGCCGAGGCCCGCGCAATGGCGACCGCCTGGCGCGCGGCCGCGCGGATGGCGTCGGGCGTGAGCGCAGAGGTGGACGCGAACCCCCAAGCGCCGTCGGCGATCACGCGGATCCCGATGCCGAGCGAGTCTGAGGACTCGATGCCTTCGACGCGACCGGTGCGTACCGAGATGCGCTCCTCGGAGGTAAGCACGACACGGGCGTCGGCATAGGTGGAACCGGCGGACGCGGCAGCATCCAGCGCGGTGGTGACGAGGTCTCTCATGGCGATCCTTCTGACGCGGGGGTGATCTGGTGTGAGAACCAGTCTACCGCACTGCGGCCAGAGGATTCGTTCTGGCGCCGATGACCGGAGCTGTGCGGTATGACCAGTCGTAGCGGCGTGCGCCGGCGTAGTCCGAGCGATCTGCGAGCTTGGAGAGCTTCACAAAGTCGCCGGTGCGGGGTGCGTGGATGAAGTAGCCAGCACCCACGTAGAGACCAACGTGGTAGACGGGCGATCCGAAGAAGACAGCATCGCCGGGCTGAAGATCGGTTGCGGACACTGCTGTGCCCATCGCGAACTGCGCGCGGGAGTAGTGCGGCAGGTTCACGCCGTGTTGCTTGTAGACGTACAACACGAGCCCGGAGCAGTCGAACGCCGACGGCGTCGCGCCGCCCCAGAGGTAGGGGATGCCGTGGTAGGCGAGCGCGGTCTCCACAGGCGTGCCCGGCACGACCTGGATGCCGGCCTTGTTGGCCCCCGAGAGGATCTCGCGCATGAGCGCCGCTTCGTCCATCTGGCGGCGTGCCGCTTCGCTGTCGAGCAGCTCGATCAGGTCTGCCTCGGCCTGAGCGAGCATCTCCTGGCGCTCCTGCACGCGCAGCAGCACCTCGATCTGCCGGGCCTTGAGCGTGAACTCAAGCTCCTCGGCCTTCTGCTCGGCGGTCTTGAGGTCGTCGGCGGTCTGCTTGATCTGGTCGCGCTGTGCGCGAAGCGTTGCGGTGATGTCGGCGTCGCTTTCGCCCAGCGCGTTCAGGAAGCGGATCCTGCCGATAAGGTCGCTCACGGATTTGGCGCTCAGCAGGGTGTCGAGCACGTTGAGCTGCCCATTGCGGTAGATGTCTGCGGCGCGCTGATTGAGCAGGTCGTTCTGATAGCTGTACGCGGCCTGCGCGTTATCGAGGTCGATTTGCGTGACCGAGAGCCGCGCCTTGGTGGCGTTCAGCTCCTCGACGGAGGCGTTGTACGCTTCGGCGGCGATCGCGAGTTCGCGGTCGAGCTCATCGAGCTCGGCCTTGAACTCGTCGAGACGCGCCTGACGGCGGGCGAGTTCAGCGCGGAACTCGGCAGTCTGCGCGCTGGTAGCGACGGGGATGTCGGCGGTGGCCGTGGATGCAGTCGAGGGGGCAGCGTAGACAGGCGTCGCAAGCAGCATGCTCGCGATGATGGTGGCGGCGATGACTCGCGCCGCAGTCTTCCTGTACGCGGTTACGTGCACGTGCACCGTCCCAAATCCAACCGGCTAAGGTCGGTTAATGCTTAGGTCCTCATACTAGCATCTTACGTGCCGAGTTCCCGTTCGGTCTGAAGGGCCGCGCGATTCGCGCGACCCTTCAGTTCCCCCGCTTCCTCGCCCTGCCCTACGGCCAGTAGGTTGCACCGGTGAGCGTTGAAGGGTGCGCACCGGTATCGCACCCGGCCGAGCAGTCACCGCTTGCGTCCTTCGACCAGTTGTTGGAGGTGTAGTTCTTGTTTGCGCGCAGCTTCGAAACGCCGTTGGGAATAGTCGCGTATGCCGGCGCGTCCGTTGTGTACCCGATCATGCGAGGCCGCTTCCAGCCATGCGGTGTCTTGATGTGGCAGTACCGGCAGTAGCCACCCTCGGCGCCGCGCGAGTCGTGCTCAGAATGCACCACGTTGCTGGTGGCAAGTCCGGTGTGGCATTTGCCGCAGATGACGGTGCTGTAGTTGGTGAGCGAGGTCGTGTTCGTCCAGTTCGTGTACCCCGGATCGAGCATCCACTGAACACTTGATCCGTGCGGACCGGCCGCCTGCGTTGCGGAGTTCTGCGAGTTCGAGTGGCAGTCAGTGCAGGTCATCATGCTGTTTTCGTTCCAGCCAGCCTTGAGGAACGTTGAGGCCGCGGGGGGAGTCCAGGTCTGCGTCCGCGTCGTTCCACCTGAGTCGACGAACGTGAATGTGCTCTGCACGCCGACACCCTGTCCGAGAACGTTGTGGTACGAGAAGTTGCTCGGGTTGAACTCCTGCGCGATGTTGGTCTGGCCGCTTGGCACCGACGTGTTGCTGCTGTGGCACTTGAAGCACAGGTACGCCTCGTGGTCGGTTGCCGCGCCTGCAAGCCGCACCGGTGTGAAGCCCGTCGGGGCGCCGAAGTTCGATGTGGCGAAAGAAACCTGAGTCCCCCAGGCGCCATAGACCGCGGGGCCAGCCTTGCTCGAGGTGCCATTGTGTGCGGCGAGTGCCGTAGCACCGACCTTCTTGGCGACGTGCGCATCGTGGCAGTCGGTGCACTCGCTGTGGCGGTTCGTTCCGCCGAGGAGTGCCGCGGTCTCGGTGTCGGCGTGCCGACCTGCGTACGTGGCCATGACATGCTTGTTGTTGCTTCCGGCGAGGTTCGCCTTCGTGTAGACGTCCTTCGCTCCGTTTGCGCGTGGATTGGCAGCCGTGCCGTTGCCGTGGCACTTGTAGCAGAGGTTCTCTTCGCGAGCGACCGTACCTGTGTTCACGCGCGAGCCCGCGATGCTGAGCCCACCGGCCCATGTCACGCCAGCCGGACGGGTCCACGCCGTCAGACGTGCGTTATCCGAGGCGTGCGGGTCGTGGCAGGTCTCACAGAGCGCCTTACCGTTGGCGGTGCTGGCGGTCATGTGACCGGAGTCGGCGAAGCGGTAGCCGCTGGCGTTCTTGTCCCAGCCGGGGAAGTATGGCGCGCTCACCGTGCCGAAAGCTGCGCTGTACGGCACGAGCGTGTTTGCAGTCACCGTCGCCGGGCTCGAGGCGCCGTCGTGGCAACGCATGCAGAAGTCGGCCGCAGTCGATCCGTACGCGGTGCTCGACACGACGAGCTTCGTGTTGTCCGGGTCGCTTGCCCGGGCCATGTCCCAGGCACCGCTGGCTTTCTGGGCCTGGTTGTAGTGAACGTTGTGGCAGTTCGCGCAGGTGAGCGATCCCTGACCCGTCGTGAAGACGTCGTAGATGCTCGTGGCTGCCCATTCCGAGAGCACCGGTGTGAGTTGATTGTCGCTTGTCGACAGGTTCGCCCGCAGACGGATCTTCGGATAGGCGGCCACGGTGTGGGCACTAAGATCGATCGAGCTCGTTCCAACGGCGTTGGCGAGCGTGGTCCACGCGCTCCCGTTCCAGCCCTCAACGGTCACGGTCAGGCCGGTTCCGGCGGGTTCGGACTCCGTCCAGCTCACGGTTCCCCACTTGTACGCCGAGGCGTAGGGGAGGATATCGGGCGTGGTTGCCGTACCGGAGAGCCGGTACGCCTGGCCGGTGACGTCCGCAGGCTGTACGAGGCCGGCAGCGATCGATGAACCCGCTGCCTGCGTGAAGGAAGCGGGGAGCGTCTCCCAGGTCCACGTGCCGGTCACCGGGTTCGAGGGGATGAGCGCACGACGGAAGTCAGTGGAACTGTTGCCGCGGATCGCGTAGATGTAGCTGCCGCCATCCCACTGGAGACTGACGCCGTCATTGGTGCTGCTGCCGCCGAAGGGGTCCACGTTCACGTCGGTCTTGGTGGGTGTCCCGGCCAGGTTGCTGACGACGATCGTATCGCGGCTGTCGCCTGTGTCCCGACCCAGAATCAGCAGGTACTCAGTGTTTCCGACCTTGAAGTATGCCATGCGGTTGTAGCGGGTGCTGGTGTCGCTCACCACAAGCGGGCCAGCGGTGAAGTCGGCGTCAACCGTCGACCGGGCGGGATCCGCTCGGAAGTAGAGGCCGCCGTCTCCCGCCGTGCCGTTCTGGTAGATAACGAAGAGCCTGTCCGCGCCGGGCGCATATGCGATTGCGGAGCCCGTCCCGAGCACCCTGTTGCTTCCGGTCGTTTGGAAGTTGAACTGTCCTGTGCTGGTGCCAGTGTAGTTCCACCACATGATGGTGGAACTAGTCCCGCCTGCTGAGGAGTAATACACGCACGTGTCGGCCGTCGTCGTGTTGATCGTCGAGTCACCGCCGAGACCGATGTTGGCCGGCAGGCTCTGTGACGCCGCCCAGCTATCCGTCGCAGGGTCGTAGATCGCCTGGGTGAGCGTTCCGCCAGCGCGTGTCACGTACACTTTGTTGTCCAGGAAGAACGCGGAGGATCCGGAGCCCGGGTTCCAGAGCGTGTTGTCAAGCGGAGCGGTGCTCCAGGCGGCCGTCGCGGGATCGTAGCTGCTCAGGGTCCTTGCACCGCCCTGGTTGCCGTACACCAAGACCTGCATCGGCGGTGTGATGGTGGTCGTGTACTGGGCCAGCGTGATCTCGCCATCGGACGTGGCCGTGGTTTGGGTGTTCGACAGCGTATCGCTGTTGAACTCGGCCTGCGTCGTCTGGGCGAAGGTGTTGTGTACCGTCGGCACCATGCTGCCGGTCGTGGTCGCGTAGGGGTGGTGCGAGGCCCGGCTGAACTCGGCCTGCACGTCTCGGCCATTCCAGGAGAACGGCTTGGAGTAGCCAGCGGCTACCTTCGATTCGGCGGATGAGGCGCTGTGGCACTTGAAGCACAGTCCCGCCTGCTTGTTTGCGTTCGCATCGCTGGTGCGGCTGCGGCGATAGTCGATCAGGCGCGTGGTGGCGGAGCCGTGGTTGTCGTGGCAGACCTCGCACTGGACGCCGGGGCTGGTCGCCGGGTAGTCGTTGCTGAAGATGGTCGCGTTGCCATGCGCCGATGTCGCGTACCCCGCGGTGTTGTGATCGCCTGCGGTGTTCGCGAACGCATTCGGTCCGCCAGCGAGCGCGATGCTCGTTGAGCCCGCGATCGTCTTGCCTTCGAAGACCATCGTGGCGCCGTGGCAGCCGAGACATGCCTCGTTGTTGGCTGCCGGCGCGGCGTTGTTGCTCACGTAGGCGTAGAGCGCTTTGCCGTAGGTGATGCGCAGCATCATGCGATAGGAGCTCGAGGCCTGGTAGGTCCCGGAGGTGTCGTAGAAGTAGGACGAGCGGTGCGGCGAGTGGCACGCAGCGCAGTTCTTGTTGTTGTCGATCATGTACTGGTTGCGGTGCTTGGAGCCGGCGGTTTGGCCGGTGTAGTCATAGAACGACGCCTGTGTGTTCTTGCTGCTCTTCGCGCCCTGCGCGCTTGCCGCGTTGGTGTTGCCGTGGCAGGTGTAGCAGAGCTCCTTGCTCTGGTACGGCACCTGATAGGCACCGTGAGTGGAGTGGCAGCGGTTGCAGCTCACGATATTGGGGTCCATCCGGTAGCCGTGGACGTTCGGCGACACGCTGATGGAGGGTCCTGATCTCTGCGGCGTTGCCTGGCTATCGTTCGCAGCGACGGCGTAGTACCAGACGTATGATTGTGTGGCTTCGGCGGAGGCGGCGTTCACCTGGATGGTGACGCCAGTGTAGTTGCTCACGACGGGCGAGAGAGAGCGCGACGCGATCGTCGCCGAGGTGATCGGAATCACGTCGCGGTAGATGTCGTACTTGACGGGGTGACCGGAAGCGTCGGTAGATGCATCCCACCGGAGTGAGACCTTGCCCACATCGCTCACCCAGGCGTCGCGAAGCACCGGTGTCGTCGGGACGGCTGCATACGCTGCCGAGGCAATCCCGAGCATTATGATCGCGAGTGCAAGCACTCCGGCAATCCGCACGAGTTTACGGCTCGCGCTCATCGCATCCACCTCCGGAAGCAAGAACCCCATCGCTGCACATCCCGCCTCGCTACAACTTCACTGACTGGACTGACGCTATACCCTTGGTGCTCGAGCCGATGCTGGTGAGATACCATGTATCGTCCACGAACCGCATCGGTATCGCTATTGTGTGTGTAGACACGATTCCGCCGTCCTCCCACTGAACGACGGCGTATCCGAAGTATACGGTGGCATTGGCTACCGAGAACACCCCTACAGACGATTGTACTTCATATGTGTGTATGCGTGGGTACGCGCGAATACACTTGTCGGCGAAATCGGCCGGTACACTCTCATCACGTGCAAACATCCCGCCAAGTGCCGCCCGATCCCCTGACTTGATGGCGACTACGGCCCCATCGACTCGGGTTCGAAGGTCGTCGCCATGCTCGCGTACGATCTTCTCGGTCTCGGCAAGGTACGCATTCCATGCAGCGAGCTCCTCGGCGGAGAGCCCACCGGAACCGGATGCTGCGACCTTCTGCGCTATCCCCGAAGGCGGGGTGGGGATGTCGACGACCTTCGGTGCCTCGGCCACGCCGGCGAACCCGGTACCGGATGAGGACGCGGGGGTGGGCGTAGCGTCTGGCGTTGTGGCTGTGGGCGCCGCGGTCTTGTTGTTCTGGCTCAGCAGCATGAAGCCGCCGACCGTTACTGCTGCGGCCACGGTCACGACGACGAACCACTCATAGCGCACGCGCATGCAAACCCGCCTTACGACGTGTTAAGCCCTCCATAACGAGTATCGGCGTCCCGCACGACATTCAGTACCCCCTTTCTTGGAAAACGTGATGTCGCGCACGCCGAATTCGGGGATGCGGACTCGATCCCAGGTTGCGTGCCCCATGCCAGGGTGCTATCCTGTCGTTCCGCCATTGAGGCGGTTGTATTGCGGGGTGGAGCAGTCTGGTAGCTCGTCGGGCTCATAACCCGAAGGTCACAGGTTCAAATCCTGTCCCCGCGACCAACATACTCGCAGGTCCTGAGCCTAAAGCGCTCGGGGCCTGTTTCGTTTTCGGGGCGGGGTGTTCGCACTCCCTTGCGCCACATCTTCTCGCGGGTCACGCTACCCGATCACTCCCAGCTGTCTCCCCACGCGCGTGAACGCATCGACCGCAGCATCCAGCTGCTCGTCGGTATGCGCTGCCGAGACCTGCACGCGGATGCGCGCGGCGCCTTTGGGGACCACCGGGTAGCTGAAGCCGATCACGTAGATGCCCTCGGCAAGCAGCGCCTCGGCCATGCGGTGGGCGAGCGCTTCGTCGTGCAGCATGACCGGCACGATAGGGTGATCGCCAGCCGGCACATCGAACCCCAGACGGATCATGCGCTCCCTGAACGAGCGAGCGCCGTGCTCGAGGCGGTCACGAAGCTCGGTGGTCTCGGAGAGCAGATCGAGGACGGCCACGGTCGTCGCGGCGATCACCGGCGCGACGGTGTTGGAGAACAGGTACGGGCGGCTCTTCTGGCGCAGCCACTCCACGATCTCGGCGCGACCGGAGAGACAGCCGCCGGACGCGCCGCCGAGCGCCTTGCCGAATGTCGTGGTGATGACGTCCACCCGGCCCTGGACGCCGCAGAGTTCGGGCGTGCCTCGGCCGGTCGGTCCCACAAAGCCGGTGGCGTGCGAGTCATCGACCATCACGAGCGCATCGAACTCCTCGGCAAGGTCGCAGATGTCGCCGAGGCGGGCGATGTCGCCGTCCATCGAGAAGACGCCGTCGGTGGCGATCACGCGGTAACGGGCGGGGGCGGCCTCGACGAGCTTGGCGCGCAAGTCGGCCATATCCGAATGCGCGAAGATGTAGCGCTTCGCCTTCGTGAGCCGCACGCCGTCGATGACCGATGCGTGGTTGAGCGCGTCGGCGATGATCGCGTCTTCGGGGCCGAAGAGCGGCTCGAAGAAGCCGCCGTTCGCATCGAATGCCGAGGAGTAGAGGATGGTGTCCTCCGTGCCGAGGAACGCGCTCAGGCGTGCCTCAAGCTCCTTGTGGATCTCCATCGTGCCGCAGATGAAGCGCACCGATGAGGTCCCGAAACCCCAGCGCTCGAGCGCGGACTGCGCTGCCGCGTTCACGCGCGGATCGTTTGCCAGGCCGAGGTAGTTGTTCGCGCAGAAGTTGATCACCTCGCGCTCGCCGCCTTCCGGCGTCGCGACGCGGATGACCGAGCCCTGCGGCGTTACGATGACACGCTCGCTCTTGTAGAGGTCAGCGGCACGAAGCTCCTCTACCTGCGATCGCAGCGCATCCTGCATCTTCCCGAACATCACAGACCTCCCAGGTCGAGGATGACCTTGCCGCTCCGACCGCTGACCATCGCTTCGAAGCCGGCTTCGTACTCGAGAAACGGCAGCTCGTGCGTGATGACCGGTGTGATATCGAGCCCGCTCTCCAGCATCGTTTGCATCTTGTACCAGGTCTCCCAGATCTCGCGCCCGTAGATGCCCTTGATGGTGAGTCCGCGGAAGACGACCTCATCCCAGTCGATTGCGACCGGCCCGGGGGCGATGCCGAGAAGCGCGATGCGACCGCCGTTGTGCATGGACTCCAGCATCGACTCGAAGGCCGTGCCGTTGCCGCTCATCTCGAGACCCACATCGAAGCCGATCATCCCGAGGTCGCGCATCACGTCGGTGATCGAGTCGCGTTGCACGTTCACCGCGCGCGTGGCGCCCATGCGTTTCGCGAGGTCGAGCCGGTAGTCGTTCACGTCGGTGATGACCACGTTGCGCGCGCCGACATGCTTGGCGATGGCGACCGCCATGACGCCGATTGGGCCGGCGCCCGTGATAAGCACATCCTCGCCTACGAGGTCGAAGGAGAGGGTCGCGTGCGTCGCGTTGCCGAACGGGTCGAAGATCGCCGCGATTCGCGACGGGATGCCGTCGGCGACATGCCACGCATTCGCCGCGGGAATGGCGAGGTACTCGGCAAAACAGCCGTCGCGGTTCACGCCGACGCCCACGGTGTTGGTGCACAGGTGCCGTCGCCCGGCACGGCAGCTCCGGCAGACGCCGCAGACGATGTGACCCTCGCCCGAGACGCGCTGTCCGAGTTCGAAGCCGGTGACACCATCGCCCACCTCGGCGATGTGTCCGACGAATTCATGCCCGAGCACCTGTGGCGGGTCGATGGTTTTCTGCGCCCAGGCGTTCCACTCGTAGATGTGGACGTCGGTGCCGCAGATGGCGACCTTCTCGATCTTGATGAGCAGCTCGCCCGGTCCGATTGCGGGAATCGGAACCTCGACGAGCGACACGCCGGGCGCGGCCGACGTTTTCGCAATCGCTTTCATCGTGCGTTCCATCACAGCGCGCCAATCTGCCGGGGTACGTGCTCTCTGCACAACGATACCCCAGGTCAGGCCACACCGCAGCGGCATCTCGCGGCGATGGACGAGACGCCGTCGAACCTGCCGAGGGAAGGCGTTCCGCGCAACCCGTCGGGCTGCTACCGGGTTGCGGCGACCGCGTCGTGCTCCAGCTCCGGGAACGCAAGGAGTACCATCTCGACGAGTCGCTCGGCCGAGAACATCAGCGCGTCGGTTGCCGGGATGCCGAGCTCGGCCTCGTACAGCACGATCGCCGCCTCTACCTCGACTTCGGACATGCCCTCGTGATTGATGGTGAGTCCGATGACCTTCGTATCCGAGAAGGTCTCGATGAGATTGATCTCGCTGGCGGGGCTCGGCATCGGCATGGACGGGAAGTCCACGCGTGCACGTCGTCCTGGTGCGTGCTGCAGGATGACGGCGTCAGGCTGGCTACCGCGCAGGATGAACCCCGAGGTGAGATACGCCGGATGCCCGAGTGCGCCCTGTCCCTCGATGAGGATGACGTCGGGGTGATCGCCCTCGAATGCGTCGATGACGGCGGCCTCCATCTCGCCGGCACAGAACTGCGATGGCGTCGCATCGAGCGCAACACCGTAGCGCGCGCCCTGGATGAGCGCGGTCTGTCCCGTTCCGACGAGCACCGTCTTGATGCCGCGCTCGTTGAGCGCGCTCGCAAGGATCGTCGCTGTTGTTCGCTTGCCGATGGCGCAGTCGGTCCCCAGCATCGCGATGCGCGGGCAGGTCACCTTGGCGATGTCGCCGGTGAACGTCCGCAGATGCTTCTTGTCTCGCGGGCGACGCACATCGTAGATGGTGATGTCGTGTGCCAGGCTCGCAGCGGCGAAGGTGGGGTCGTCATTCAGGAACTCGTGCAGGCCGCTGACGATGTGCATGCCTCGTTCGATGGCGCTCAGGACCACGTGGCGCTCGACCGGTGAGAGCAGCCCGCTCGTCGGCGCGATGCCGAAGATGAAGTAGTCGGGAACGCGCCCGGCAAGCCGTACGGCGTCAGCGAGGTCGGTGCACACCGGAATCCCGTTCGGTGTGCCGACGAGGATGTCGCCGGTGTCGCGGCCCGACTGGGTGCTGTCGATGACCGAGACGATCTCGTACTTCTCGGACGAGCGAACGAGACCGTTGGCGGTCTTGCCGTCGATCTTGCCGAAGTTAGCTTCGCAGTAGACGACGGCGGTGCTTGAACGACGCGCAACAGCTGGTTTGATTGGGATGCAGACAGACATGGCACTCCTCGAGGTTGGGGCTCAGAGGAGGCGACCGAGCGGTGCGGTCAAGTCCGTGAGACAGCGGGTGAAGATCGACATCGAGGCCGACATCGCACCTGTAGTATACCCCGGATCGGGCGTTTCACGCTTGCGGCAGGGCTTGGCGCCGTCTCCGGGGGGTACAAACCAGCAAGCCGCGCAGAGCACATCGCCGAGACAGGACACCCCATGCCCTACGCTCCGAGCCGTATCTGGAATCCCGCCGCGTACCAGGGCGGACACGTGTCGAAGCGCTACTTCGAGGGGTGGTACTACAAGCTGGTGGACGCACCGGGACGGAGGTCGCTCGCACTCATCCCGGGGGTCTCGTTCTCGCCGGACGGCAGCGCCCGACACGCGTTCGTGCAGCTGGTGCCGTCGGGTGGAACCGCACACTACTTCGCGCTTCCCGCCGCGGAGTTCCGCGCGAACCATAGACCGCCGTTCGACGTCCGCGTCGGACCAAGCGTCTTCAGCCGGGACGGCATCAGCCTCGACATCGTCGACGGGGAGCGCTCGATCCGCGGCGACGTGCGCTTCGGCGGCTGGATGCCCTGGCCGGTGCGGCTGCTGTCGCCGGGGATCATGGGGCCGTTCCGCTTTGTGCCCGGCATGGAGACGTATCACGGCGTGCTCTCGATGGACCACGACATCGAAGGATGGCTGGAAATCGACGGCGAGACGATCTCCTTCGACGGCGGCCGTGGTTACACCGAGAAGGATTGGGGCCGCAGCTTCCCGAGCTCGTGGATCTGGGCGCAGTCGAACACGTTCGAAGCGCCGGGCACCTCGCTGATGCTGTCTGTCGCGAAGATACCGTGGATGACCGGAGCCTTCGTCGGCAGCATCGCGGGGCTGTTGCACAACGGGGAGCTGCATCGGTTTGCCACGTACACCGGCGCGAAGGTGCGATGCATCGAGACGGGGCAGAACGAGGCGCACATCATCCTGGGTGACCGCCGGGAGGAGATCGAGGTGCACCTGACCGGCTGCGACACGCTCATCCTCAAGGCGCCGGTTCTCGGCGCGATGGAAGGTCACGATGCCGAGTCGCTTGGCGGGACGCTCGATGTGACGCTTCGCTCGGTGCGAGGTGGCCGTGCGTCGGTGCGCTACAGAGGCGTAGGGCGGCAGGCGGGCATCGAGATCATGAACCACGACGACGAGCTCGGCCGCGTTCCGTGTGGTAACCGCACCACGGTTGCGTGACAATGGGTAGGACATACGGGTGACCGGGGAGGACCCATGACAGAGACAGTGGTTCGCTGCGAGCAGCTGACCAGGCGCTACGGGAAGAGCCGCGGTGTCGAGGACCTCAGCTTCGAGGTGCGACCGGGGCAGGTCTTCGGGTTTCTCGGCCCGAACGGCGCCGGAAAGACGACGACGATCCGCTGTCTGCTCGGTCTGCTTCCGGCCACAAGCGGGAAGGCGTTCTTGTTCGACCATGAGGTGAAGCTCAACGACGCGAGCGATCGCGGGCGCATCGGCTACGTGCCCGGCGACGTCGCGCTCTATCCCACCGAGACCGGCCAGTGGATGATCGACTACGTCAGCAGCCTTCGGGGCACCCCTCCCAAGAGCGAAGGCGAGCTCATCGAGCGCCTTAGCTTCGACCCCACACGACGGGTGAAGGAGCTCTCGAAGGGCAATCGACAGAAGCTTGCGCTCATCGTCGCGCTCATGCACGACCCGGAGCTGCTCGTTCTCGACGAGCCGACATCGGGGCTTGACCCCATCATCCAGCAGGTCATCTTCGACATCATCGCCGAGCGCATCGAGCGCGACGGCACCACGGTCTTCCTCTCGAGTCACATACTCTCCGAGGTCGAGCGCGTCTGCGACCGCGTGGGCGTCATCCGCGAAGGTCGGCTCGTAGCCGAGGAGTCCACCGCCGACATCATTGCGAAGGCTATCCGCACCGTGAGGGTCACGTACGACGAGCCGGTGCGGGCGGACGCTTACTCGGCGATTCCGGGCATCGACAGCGTCGTGCAGATCGATAGCCGGACGATCGCCGCGAAGGTGGTCTCGGACCTGGACGGCGCGGTCCACGCGTTGCTCGATCGCCCGATCCACGACCTGCAGGTCACGCACGCGTCGCTCGAGGAGATCTTCTTCCAGTACTACGCCAGCAACGGCGAGGCGCCTGCTGCATCTGTGGTGGAAGAAGGAGGTGCGTCATGAGCTGGTCGATCGTGATGGCAACACTCAGGCAGCGTCGCACCTCGCTTATGTGGTATGCGATCGGCCTGGCGACCTACAGCTGGTTCATCGTGTGGTACTTCCCGCAGTTCGCCGGCAATCAGGAGCTCATGGCGCAGATCGAGAAGATGTTCAGCCAGGAGATGATGGCCGCGTTCGGGGCGTCGGGGATGAGCTTCAGCTCGCTCGGCGGGTTCCTCGGCGTCGAGTACCTGAACATCTTCTGGGTGCTCATCGTCGGGTTCGCCGTGATCATCCTGGCCGGCAAGTCGATCGCCGGCGATATCGAGGCGGGCACGATGGAGGTCACCCTCACGCAGCCGGTCTCGCGCTTCACGGTCGCGTTCTCGCGCTACGTCGCCCTCGTCGTCTACGCGATAGTCATCAACCTGGCCACGGTCATTCCCATCAGCGTGGCCGGTGCACTCTACGACGTGGAAGTGCCAACGGATGCGATGCTCCTGCTCTTCGCTGTCGGCATGCTCGTCACCCTCGCGATCGGCGGCTTCGCCTACGCGCTGTCCGCGTTCTCGCATGGCAGCGGTCGGGTCTCGGCGGTTTGCGGCGGTCTGCTCGGCGCGATGTGGCTCGCCGACTTCATCTCCAATGTGAACAAGAACACTGAGTTCCTCGGCAAGTTGTCGCTCTTCCACTACTGGAAACCGGCCACGATCATCGATCAGGTGACGGCGCCGGCATCGACGTGGTGGGTGTTCGGGATAGCCGCGGTCGTGTTCCCGGCGATCGCCATCTGGCAGTTCATGAGACGCGACGTAGCCGCGTAATCGACACCGGGCCGGAGGGCCGCCATGCTTGGCTTGCTCATCGCCGCAGCGCTTGCGTCCGGCGCGACAGCGTACGCCATCGGCTATGCATTCATCGCGCCGAGCGACTCTTTCTTCAAGAGCAAGACGGGCGCGATCGTTCTGGTGGGGCTAGGGCTGACGTTCCTGTTCCTGCCACCGCAGCTCATGAGTATGGGCTCGATCGCGAATATGGGCGGGGACGCAGCATCGTCGCTGAGCGGCATGTTCACGTGGCCCGCAGGGCTTCATCGCGAGCTTTACCGATTCGTGTGGATCGCGCTCATGATCACGGGGTTGGCCACCGGCATGCGCGTCTGGGACTACCGGAAGCCCGGTTGGCGCCCGGGCTCGCTCGATGAGAGCTCTGCGGGACGAGCGCAGGGCCTTCTGCCGCTCGCGGACTCGCTTGCCGAGGCGCTCGAGGTGCTCGGCCGCGCCAAGCTGAGTGCGCGCGATGTCGATCATATCGCCCCGCAGCTCAAGCTCATCGGACGACGATTCGGGCATCAGTTGCCCGAGCAGAACAGCGCGGCATACAACCTCATCGTCCGCTACGTGCCGCCATCGGTGGCCGCGGCGGTGACGGGGCACATACTTGACGGAGCCGCACGACTTGATACGCCGACCGGGAAGCAGGGGTAGTCATGGGCGCTCGAATCGATGACCTGGCGATCGACACGCTTCGGTTCCTCTCGGTGGACATGGTCCAGCAGGCCAACTCGGGGCACCCGGGCATGCCGATGGGAGCCGCTGCCACCGCCTACACCCTCTGGACCCGATTCCTGCACTTCGACCCGACCGACCCGACGTGGGCCGACAGGGATCGCTTCGTGCTCTCTGGCGGGCATGGCTGCGCGCTGCTGTACGCCTTGCTGCACCTGACCGGATACGACCTGTCGCTCGATGACCTCAAGGCGTTTCGCCAGTGGGGGAGCCGTACGCCGGGACATCCCGAGTACGGCCACACCCCCGGCGTCGAGGCGACGACCGGACCGCTTGGCCAGGGGATCGCGAACGCCGTTGGGATGGCGATCGCCGAGGCGTCGCTCGCGGCCCGCTTCAATCGGCCCGGACATGCGATCGTCGACCACTACACGTACGCGATGTGCGGCGACGGCGATCTCATGGAGGGCGTGAGCGCCGAGGCCGCGTCGCTTGCCGGACACCTTGCACTCGGAAAGCTTGTCGTCCTCTACGACGACAACCACATCTCGATCGAGGGCGGCACCGACCTCGCATTCACCGAGGATGTCTGCGGGCGTTTCTCGGCATACGGCTGGCATGTACAGCGGGTCGACGACGGCAACGATATCGCGGCGATCGCAGCCGCGATCGAGGCGGCGCGGGCCGAGAAGTCCCGGCCGTCGTTCATTGCCGTGCGGACGCACATCGGCTTCGGAAGCCCGCACAAGCAAGACACCGCGGGCGCGCATGGCGAGCCGCTCGGCGTGGATGAAGTGCGGCTCACCAAAGACGCGCTTGGATGGCCGACCGAACCCGCGTTTCACGTGCCGGCGGAGGCGCTGGTCCACTTCCGGGAGGCGGTTCCGCGTGGACAGGCGCGTCACGCCGCATGGAACCAGGCGTTCGATGCGTATCGCGACGCGTTTCGGGCCGAGGCGGCGGAGTTCGAGCGGCGGATGGCGGGCCAGCTACCTGATGGCTGGGACGCGGAGCTGCCGGTGTTCGAGTCCGGGGCCGCGGCGACCCGCGAGACGGGCGGCATCGTGCTGAATGCGATCGCAGCGCGCGTGCCGGAGCTCATGGGCGGCTCGGCGGACCTCGCGCCAAGCACCAAGACGCTCGTAGACGGCGCGGGCGACTTCCAGGTGGGACGCTACGACGGCCGCAACCTGCGCTTCGGCGTTCGCGAGCATGCGATGGGCGCCGTGGTCAACGGGATGGCGTATCACGGCGGCTTCGTCCCGTACGGTTCGACGTTCCTGGTCTTCAGCGACTACATGCGGCCTCCCATCCGCCTGGCGGCGCTCGGAAAGCTGCACGTCATCCACGTCTTCACCCACGACAGCGTCGGTCTCGGCGAGGACGGCCCCACGCACCAGCCCGTCGAGCATCTCGCGGCGCTTCGGGCGATTCCCGGGGCGATCGTGATGCGCCCGGCCGACGCGAACGAGACCGTTGCGGCCTGGCGGTTCGCGATGACCTCGCGCCGTCACCCTGTGCTGCTCGCGCTCTCGCGGCAGAAGCTCCCTGTGCTCTCACCGGTCGCGTATCCGCAGCTCAAGGAAGGTGTCATGCGCGGCGGCTATGTGCTTGCGGGCGCCGACGGCACCCCCGACGCGATCGCGGTCGCATCCGGCTCCGAAGTGCATCTCGCGCTCGAGGCTCGCGAGGCGCTCGCCGCCGCAGGCGTCGACGTGCGGGTCGTCAGCATGCCGTCGACGGAGCTCTTCGCCGGGCAGGCCGAGGAGTACCGCGCCGCTGTCATGGTGCCCGGCGTGCCGGTCGTCTCGGCCGAGGCGGGTATCACGCTCGGCTGGCGGACGTACCTCGGAGAGGGCACGACCGCTGTCGGCATCGACCGCTTCGGCGCCTCGGCGCCCGGCGACACCGTGCTGCGCGAGCTCGGCATCACCGCGGAGCATATCGTGGCCGCGATTCGGGACGCTATCGGCTAGCGATCGCGAGTGCGTGCTTCACGCGCGCGACGAGCACCTCCCGGCGCACGGGGATGCGCAGGAAGTCAATCGCCCCCGCATCGAGCGCACGGACCTCATCGGCCGGGTCCGTGCTGGCCGAGTAGATCATGAGCGGCACGTTGTGCTTGCGCGCGGTTTCGTCGAGCAGGCCGAATCCGTCCATGAGCGGCATGCGGAGATCCGAGAGTACCAGGTCGAAGGCGCCCCGTTCCATCAGGCGGATCGCCTCGAGGCCGTTGTTCGCCGTCGACATCGCGAAGCCGCTTGCCGAGAGGGTCGTCTCAAGCAGCGCGCGGTTGTCCTCGGCGTCGTCGACGAGCAGCAGGCTCGCACCCGTGCGCAGCGGAGCGGCCGCGCCCGGCTTCAGCTTCGCGAGCAGGTCACGATCGTCCGCCATACCCGCCGCGAACGCGGCTTCCACGCCGATCTTCCCCGAGAGGAGCAGCTCGAGTGCGCGGTTGCCGAGCAGCGGGTTGTCCCCCTGCGAGAGGAGCGTGCGCAGCTCGGCAGCGCTTGCGCCCGATGCGATCGCAGCCCGGACCGCGTCGGAGGCGCACACGATCTCGAAGACGCCGGTTCGTCCTGCAGTCCCGGTACCACCGCATGCATCGCAACCTGCCGGGACGACGATCTCCGCCGAGGCAGGGACGCCGAACGGCCTGAGCATGGTGCTTTGCTCGGCAGAGAGCGCCTGTGTCGTCGAGCATTCGGGACACGGCAGCGGCACGAGTCGTTCGGCGACGATGGCGACGAGGTTCTGCGCCATCCATGCCCGTGTCGCCCCCAGCGCCTCGAGTGCGGGCAGGGCCGCCGTCGCCGACGGCGCGTTGATGGTCGAGATGACGAGGCCGTCCTCGGCTGCGAATCGCAACACGGCCTGCAGCGTCTCGGGCGCGCGGAGCTCGCCGACGAACAGCGCGTCGGGTCTCTGGGCGATCGTCGACGCGATCACGGCCGGGTATGTGGCGCCGACGCGCTCGTCGATGCTCTGCTGGCTCACGAAGGGGACGTGGTACTCGACCGGGCTCTCCGCGGACATGACGTTCCTGCCGGCCGGTCCAAGCATCGTGAGCAGCGTATACGCGGTCGTCGTCTTGCCGCCCAGAGCCGGAGAAGCCACTAGCACCAGGCCGTTTCGCTTCGACAGGCAGGTGCTCAACCCCTCGGCCTGGACGTCGGTCATGCCGAGGCTCGTTGGTGAGGCCGGTGCGATGTCGGCCCGCACGAGGTGGAGCGACATCGCTTCGCCATGCGGTGCTGCGCGCGTGACGACCCTGACCACGTAGGGGACGTCGCCCACCGTCGCGTCGATCGATCCACGCTGTGCGCGGCGACGCTCGTTGATGTCGAGGCCCGCGAGCGTCTTCGCGCGCGAGAGCAGCATGATCGCCGACTCGTGTGATACCGAGAAGCCCGGTCGGATGGTGCCGCCGACGCGGTAGCCGATCGAGACGCCGTCGACAGAGGGTTCGAACTCCACGTCAGAAGCGCCGTCGGCCACGGCGGCCGCGATTGCATGGTCGATGACGTAAGCAGGCGGGCGTACCGCGAGCTCTCGCGTTCCGGGGCGCTTCGCGTTGCCGGTGACGCCGACGAGACCAGGGCTTACAGCGAGCTTCAGGCCCCGCTCGGACGTTTCTTCCTCGAAGACGGCGCGGATGGTCGACGGCGCTGCGACCAACAGCGTGTACTCATCGCTGCCGGAGGCGCGCTCGAGCGTTTCGATGAGCTCCCAGTTGAACGGGTTCGCCACCACGTACGCGTCACCGATCGCCTGGTTGTTGATGGGCACGACGAGGTTGGTCTTGCAGAACGGCGTCGGCAGGACGCCGAGCCGGATCTCGCGGGGCGAGATGCGCGCGAGATGACCGATGCCGAAGTAGCGGGCGATGAGCTCCGCGATGAGGGACTCGGGCTTCCGGGTGGCGTCCGCCAGCGAGTACACGGTGGCCGGCACGATGCGTCCGACCGCCGCGGCGCTGCTCTCTCCAAGCGACTCGACGAGCGACGCTTTGAACCGCTCGAAATCCTCGGCGCTGACACGCTCCGCCCATCCGGTCCGCCGCGCCCCGATGCTTGCGAACCGTCGACCGGTAGCTACATGCTTCCGCACGATCTCGACCAGGCTGTCACCGGTGAACGGCTTCGTCATGTAGTCGACCGCACCCGCGCCGAACGCTCGCTGGCGATCCCGCTCGCCGGAAAGCGCGGTGAGGAAGACGATGGGTATCTGCTGGAGGTCCGAGAGGGATTGCATCTCCTCTGCGACCGCATACCCGTCCATCCCCGGCATCATCGCGTCGAGCAGCACGAGCGCGGGGTGGTTCTTGAGAGCGAGACGGATCGCGTCAGGGCCGTTCTCGGCGGTGAGAACCTCGAAGCCGGCTGTAACGAGCGTGAGCCGAACGATCTCGAGGATGTCCCGATCGTCGTCAACACTCAGGATCACAGCGCCGGTTGTCTCCATGTTGCCTCCGTGCCAGATGGAAGGACACTGATGAGAATACCCATGCGGCAATGCTTCGCAGCGAGCGATGAGCCGACCGGATCTAGAGCGGCAGGTCCCAGATTCGCCACTTCTTGTACTCGTGACCGCCCATGAACTCCGATGCGCGGATGACGAGATCGTTGTTCTCCAGCAGCAGAGAGGCATCGCACTGTTTGTAGCCTCGCTTCTGCGAGTAGGAGAGCACCTCGTCGAAGAGCAGGGCGTCGGTGCCCAGCCCGCGGTAACCCGGCAGTACGCCGAAGAACATCAGTCGTACCCGCGGGATCGGCTTCTTCGTCGTCAGGAGGCGCGCGATGCGCACGTAATCCGAGTCGCCGTACCACTTCCATCGCGGGCGAAGGGCCACGTTAGGATCCGGGAAGCAGCCGAGTACCGCGATGGGTTCGCCGTCGTGGTAGGCGAAGCGTATGAGCTCCGGGTCGATGATCATCTTGAGCGCCTCGACGAGCGCATCGGCTTCCCAGTCGGTGATCGGGAGGAAGCCCCAGTTCTCGGCCCACGCCTTGTTATAGATGTCCACGATGAGCTCGACTTCGGCCTGCAGGTCTTTCATGACCACGCATCGTGTCTCAAGCGCTCCCCGCTTGCGCACGAGTCTCGAGACCCGCGTGAGTCGCTCATTCGCGGGCGCGGTGAGGTCGATCAGGTACGCCACGTAGTCTTTCGCCTTCACGAACCCGTAGCGCTCGATGAACTCTGCATAATATGGCGGGTTGTAGGTGTGCTCCACATAGACGTCCTGGTCGAAGCCCTCGATCAGGCACGCCTGACGTTCGTGCGTCATGTTGGAGTACTCACCCGGCCCGCGCAGCACCTCCGCACCGTGCTCCTTGCACCAGTCACGCGCCGCATCCAGGAGCTTCTCGGCCACGGCGTACTCTTCGATGACCTCGAAGAAGCCGAAGAAGCCGAACTTCCCGCCCCAGTATTCGTTGATGCGCTCGTTCACGACTGCCGAGATGCGGCCGACAGGCTCACCGTCACGGTACGCCATGAAGTGCGTGGCCCTGGCGGTGCGATGATACGGGTGCTCCGGCGTGAGCAGCCCCTGCATTCCGAGAAGCTTGTTGCCGAGCAGGTCGGCGTCGAGCTGTGGCGTCCAGTGCGGATCGCCTTTGTAGAGCCGGAGCGGAAAGCGGACAAACTCCTTGAGTCGGGGGTCACCCAGCGGGATCTCGACGATATCGGGGGCCGATCCTGGACCTGCAGTTCGTGAGCCGCCCTCTGTATCGGTCATGGTGCTCGCGTTCGCCTCCGATTGGTCGCTCGCCGTCGAAACGAGCGTAGCAGAAGCACCTGCGACCCGCACGGGAGGACTGCTACACTTGAGCGGTCGCTGCGACCCGGAGGGAGGCCGTACGGGCGTGGATTTCCAGTCGTTCTCCAACAGCAGGCTCGGCATCGGCCTCGCGCTTGCCGTGAGTCGTGCGACGCCGCCCGCCCTCGGCTATCGCATCGCGCGCGCGGGAGCCAGGCGTCTGGCGGCGGAGTCGGATGCTCCGATGGTGCGGGCGATCCGAACGAACCAGTGGATGGCCTCGGGGCGGACGCTTGAGGGTGCTGCACTTGACGAAGCGGTGCGCTCCACGCTCGAGATGAGCGGGCGCTTTCTCTACGACATCTATCACCTGCCGAAGGATCCGCAGGCGCTTCTGAGCCGCGTCGTCGTGAACGAGACGTTCGAGCGGTTCTTGGCCGAGACGTCCAGGGGCCCGCACGTCGTTGTCGGTGTCCACCTGGGGAATTTCGATCTCGTGGGACAGGCGCTCGGTATCTCCGGCTGGCGCGCTCAGGTCCTCTCCGTCGCGGAACCCAATGGCGGCTACCAGTGGCAGAACGAGATGCGCAAGCGCAACGGCCTCGAGATGACACCGGTCACGATCGAGTCGCTCAAACGTGCGGCCCGTCGTCTCTCCGACGGCGGCACCGTGCTCACCGGTATCGACCGTCCGCTTCCCGAGGCCGAACTGCGCCCGCGCTTCTTCGGCGCGCCTGCCAACGTTCCGGTGCTGCACGTCCGGCTTGCGATGCGGGCACAGGCACCCGTCATCGTCATCTCGGCGCTGCGGCGCGAAGACGGACTCTACGAACTCCAGGCATCCGATCCGATGACGATGACGGGTTCGGTCAAGAATCCTGATGACGTGCTGCGCAATGCCGAGACGGCCCTTGCCGTCGCCGAGGAACTCATCACCCGTACGCCCCGCCAGTGGGCGATGCCGCACGCGGTGTGGCCCGACATCCAGGCGCCGTGGGCGGCGCACGACAGCGGAGGTACCCCGAACGATGGCTGACATCAAGCAGCACAAGCGCGTGAACGACATGCTTCTCGGCCCGCTCGAGCGTCCAGCGTTGCAGTGGCTTGCCGCTCGCATGCCTGCCTGGGTGACTCCTGACGTGCTGACCGGTATCGGCGTCATCGCGTCGATCATGATCTTCGTCGGCTACTGGCTTTCCAACGCGAGCATCTGGTGGCTGTGGTTCGTGAACCTTGGCTTCGTCCTGAACTGGTTCGGTGACAGCCTCGACGGCACGCTCGCGCGCTTCCGGAAGATCGAACGCCCAAAGTTCGGCTTCTACATCGATCACACGGTCGACGCGGTGGCCGAGTTCCTCACGATCATCGGCATCGGTATGTCGCCGTTCCTGCGGCTCGACATAGCCGCCTTCGCACTCATCGGCTATCTGCTTGTGTCCGTGCACGTGTACATCCGTACGTGCGTGGACGGCGTCTTCAAGATCAGCTACGGGACGATGGGCCCCACGGAGATGCGCGTCATCATCATGCTCGTGAACACGGCCATCTTCTTCGTGCCCACCTTCTTCCGCACCGAAGTTCTCGGCGGGATGAAGCCGTTCGACCTCATCGGTATCGTGCTTGCCGTCGGACTCGCGACAGCATTCCTCATTGCATCGTCCAGGCAAGCGATTGTGCTCGCGAAGGAAGGCAAGTAGCGCCATGTGGCCGTTCAGGGCAAAGCGGCTGGGGCTCGCGCTGGGAAGCGGCAGCGCGCGCGGCCTGGCGCACATCGGAGTGCTTAGGGCACTCGCCGGGCACGGGCTGGCGCCGGACGTCGTGACGGGTACCAGCATGGGAGCCGTGGTCGGTGCGATGTATGCCGCAGGTCACACGCTCGATGAGATCGAGGAGATAGCGCTCGGGTTTGACATCAAGTCGCTGCTCTCGCTCGCGGACGTGACCATTCGGAGCGGCGCGCTGCTCTCGGGCGAGAAGGTCGAGATGTTCCTTGCCGAGCATCTGCCGGCGACGTTCGAGGAGCTGCAGATGCCGTTCGGCTGCGTGTCGACCGATCTTGCGCTCGGCACGCGTGTGGCTCACACGTCGGGAGACCTGGTCCACGCCGTACGGTCGAGCCTGTCCATCCCGCTCGTCTTCATGCCGGTGCGGGCCGACGACCGGATCTTGGTCGACGGATTCCTGACGGACCCGATACCGGTCTCGCTCGCCCGAGAACTGGGCGCAGACGTGGTCGTCGCCGTCGATGTCTGCGGAGACGGGCGCCTGGATCCGGGAGCCGATTCCGACAACGGCACCGGCCCGCTCAAGGATCTTCGAGCGGCGCTGAGAGGCGAGGGGCCGCGGCGCCGGGGACTCTCGGGGCTCGAGGTCGCGGCGGCGACCGTCGAGGTGCTCGAACGACAGGTCGCCGCTCCCGCGCTCGCTGCAGCCGACGTGGTGGTCTCGCCCGAGGTGCACGGCTTCGCCGGTTACGAGTTTCTCTCGGTCCGGCAGTTGGTCGATCTGGGCGAGCAGGCCGGGCGTGCTGCCGTCGACAGTGTGAGACGAAGCGCCCGTCGATAGCGCCTGGCGCCTTTCGTCGCGCAGATGACCCCATCTATCGTCAATGCGGGCGCTTCGCACTAGTATGAAAGCGTTAGGAGCACATCACACGCGACGGTCCAGCGACTGCGCATCCGACATCGCGGGCAATCCGGAGGCCACATGGGCGACTTCCTTGCGGCGCAGGTGGACTACCTGCTGTTTCTGAGCGGTGTCGGTTTCCTCGTCGCCGCGATGCACGCGAATCATCTCCGCCGAAGCGGGGATGACCTCCTTCCGTGGGGCTACCTCGCGGCGTTCGGGTTGCTCTGGACGTTCGTCGACTGGAGCCGTGCGGTGGGTCTCGTATACCTGCCGCCCGCGATCGTCTCAACCGCGACGCACCTTATCGCTGCCCTGGCGTTCCTGTGTCTTGTCGAGTTCTGGCGGGAGAGTGCGGAGCGTCTCGGCACCTGGCGGCAGCGCCCGTGGATTCTGGGACCGCCCGCGATCCTCGTCGTGATCGGGTTAGCATCCGGTCAGATCGGTATCGCGGTCGTGGTCACGTACCTGCTGGGCATCGTTGCATCGGTGTTCGCCGCGTACGCCCTGTTCGTGCATGCCGGACGCAATGAGCACGTCGTCGGCAGGCCGCTCCTGTTCGCCGCGGCAGCGCTCGCACTCTATGCGGTGCTGGGGATGTTCTCGGAGGCCGAAGTCGGCATCTTCCCGATGAGCGTCCTCAATGAAGCCGCGTTTCGCGCCATCGTCGGCATCCCGGTTCAGGCCGTACGCGCCGTCACCGCGCTCGTGTTCGCCTGGCAGCTCGGGTCGTACTATCAGCAGCGCACAGCCGCTGTGCTCGACCCCGAGTCGCGTACGGAGTTCAAGCGGTTGCGCTGGGTGACGACGACGGTGCTGATCGTCGCGCTCGTGGCCGGCTGGGTGATAACCGAGCAGACCGGCGTGACCCATCGTCGGCAGGAGTATACGGACCTGCAGACCCAGGCACGGCTCGCTGCTGCGGCCCTCGACGTCGGGGCGGTCGATCAGCTCACGGGGACCAAGGCCGACGTAGCCACCGAGAACTACCGCGCGGTGCAGCGGCAGATGTCGCGAATGCTCGACGCGGCGACCACCGATACGTTCATGTACCTCGCCGCGGCGAGAGGCGGGAACGTCGTGATCCTCGTCGAGGGAACACCGCTGCGCTACGACGGTGTCGAGGATCCGCCGGGAACGACGTACGATGACGCGAGCCCCGAGCTTCGTAGCGCGTCGGCGAACCCTCGTGAGTTCATTGAAGGTCCGGAGACCGATATGTACGGCACGTGGTATTCGGGATACGCGCCTGTGAAGACAACCGGAGGTAGAGCGGTCGCGCTGCTCGGCATCGACCGGGACGCGCACGTGATCGATCAGGCCGTGGCCGAAGGCCGTATGCTCGGGGTATTCCTCAGCATCGTGACGAGCGTGCTGATCCTCGGCTCCTACATGGTCGCGCAGATGACGCGCTCCTGGGCCGCACGGGTCAGCACGACCGAACGCCAGTTCCGGGCCGTGTTCGACAACGCGCCGGAGGGCATCTTCGTGATGCGTCTGAGCGACAGGACGATCGTCGAAGCCAATCCCCACATGTCCTCCTGGCTGCGGTATCCGGCGAACGCCATCATCGGAATGGACGTGACACAGCTTGTCGTTGAGGGTCTCGACGGCATCACGGCCTGCCTGGGCGGTCTGATCGGTGGCGCGCAATCGGCGATGCATGAATGCGTCTACCTGCGCGGCGACGGCTCCACGGTGATCGTCGAAGTCACCGCCGTGCCGATGATGCACCACGGCGAGGATTCCGTGCTCGTGTTCGCGCGCGATACGACACTACGCAAGCAAGCAGAGGAGGCCACCGACTATCGGGCGCGCTTCTACGACCTGGTGAGCGATATCTCGACCGGGTTCATCAACATCGAGCCCGACCGCGTCGACGAGGGCGTCGATCGTGCACTCAAGCTCGTGGGGTCGTTCGTGAACGCGGACCGTGCGTACGTCTTCGAGTTCTCGGACGGACGCGACTTGATGTCGAACACCCACGAGTGGGTGCCGATAGCGGCGATGTCGCGCAAGTCGTTGTTCGAATCGGCGGAGGTGACCAGGTATCCCTTCATCGTCGAGACGCTGGCCCGGCAAGACGAGGTGCTTATCGATGACGTCGAGCATGACGAGCGTCTCGCCGAGCACGAGCGCGAATCGCTCCGCGAAGCAGGCGTGAAGTCGGTCGTCGCGGTCCCCATGACGTGGCGCGGAGAGATGATCGGGTTCCTCGGCTTCGACTCGATTTCGCGCACGTCCGCGTGGGGGTCAGAGGCCGTCAATCTGCTGCGCATGGCGGCGTACGCGATCGTCAACGCTCTCGAGCGCAAGCGCACCAACATCGAGGTTCGCCGGTTGACGACTGCGCTTGAGCAGAGCCCCGTTGGCGTAGCCATGACGGACGCCGACGGCGATATCGTGTACGTCAACCAGCGGTTCATGCAGCTCACGGGCTACTCGCTGCGGGAGCTCAAGGGCCAAAACCCGCGGATTCTGAAGTCGGGCCTCACTCCCGATGCGACGTACGGTGCGCTGTGGGGCACCATTACGGCCGGCAAGGAATGGCACGGCGAGTTCGTGAACCTCCGCAAAGACGGAACGACATACTGGGCATCTGCCTCGATCAGCCCGATCAAGAACTACGACGGCGAAACCACGCACTACGTGTGTGCGCAGGAAGACGTCACGGCGATCAAAGCCGCCGAGGGGGCCCTTCAGAGCTCCATGCGTGCGGCAGAAGACGCCAACCGCGCCAAGAGCGAGTTCCTGGCGTCTATGAGCCACGAGATCCGGACGCCGATGAACGCCATAATCGGCATGGCGGAGTTGCTCGAAGAGACCGAGCTCTCCAACCAGCAGCGGCGGTACGTGGACATCTTCAAGTCGGCAGGCGAGTCCCTGCTCGTGCTCATCAACGACGTGCTCGATCTCTCGAAGATCGAGGCCGGGAAGCTCGAGGTCGAATCCGTGCCGTTCGATCTCGCCGACGTGGTCGAGAAGACCGTGAGCGTGCTTGGCATTCGCGCTCGTGAGAAGGACATCGAACTGCTGTCGCGCATCGCCCCGGGAACGCCCACGAAGATCAAGGGCGACCCTGACCGACTGCGCCAGGTGCTCACCAACCTTGTGGGCAACGCCATCAAGTTCACCGACGTCGGCCAGGTTCTCGTGACGGTCGAGAACGCGGGTGAAAACGATCGGGTGCCAGACGGTTTCAATCTGGCGATCTCCGTCGCCGATACGGGCATCGGTATCCCGCCGGAGAAGCAGCAGGCCGTATTCGAGAGCTTCACCCAGGCCGACTCATCAACGACGCGTCGTTTCGGCGGGACCGGTCTCGGACTCACCATCTCGAGGCGGCTCGTGGAGCTGATGGGTGGGCGCATCGGCCTGACCAGCATCGAGGGCGAGGGTGCGACGTTCCACTTCACGATTCCCGTCAGCCGCGTGGACGCGTCGCTCGTCCCCGAGGGTCCGGAGCTTGCACGCCTCGACGGGCTTCGCGTCCTTGTCGTGGACGACAATGCGACCAACCGCCTTATCGTGCGGGAGATGCTGGCCGGATGGGGTTCGCTCGGCGGAGAGGCCGAGGACGGCCCACACGGACTCGATGAACTCACGCGAGCCGCCAAGGAAGGTCGAGCGTACGACGTGGTCGTGCTCGACAACCGGATGCCGGGCATGGACGGCATGCAGCTGCTCTCGCTCGTCCGGCAGGATCCGGTGCTCAGGGACACCGGCATCGTGATGCTGTCCTCGGACGTGATCTCGCTCTCCGGGAGACTGCGTGCGCTCGGAGTGACGGACTACCTGATGAAGCCCGTGAAGCGAGCCGACCTGCATGAGGCGATCGCGACGGCCGCGGCCGTGCACGGTGCGGCTGTTGTTGCTGCTGCAACGGCAGCGCCCGCTGCGACCGCCGAGCCTGAGCCCGTGACACCCGAACCCGAGGCGCCTCTCGCCGACCAGGTCCCGCTGAACGTCCTGCTTGTTGAAGACTCGGAGGATAATCGGTTCCTGATGCTGGCGCACCTCAGCAAGACGCCGCATCACGTGACCGTTGCCGAGAACGGCGCCGAGGCGGTCGCGGCGCTTGAAAGCGCTGCGGAGCCGTTCGATCTCATCCTGATGGACATGCAGATGCCGGTAATGGACGGGTACGAAGCCACGAGGCATATACGCGAGCTTGAGCAGGACTCAGGGGCGCACACGCCGATCGTGGCGCTCACGGCCTTCGCGCTGAAAGAGGAAGTGCAGAAGAGCCTCGATGCGGGGTGTGACGACCACCTGACAAAGCCGATAAAGAAGCAAGTGCTGCTTGAGACGCTGGAGCGATACTCGATGGAGGTGGGCGAGCATGGGCGATGATGATGGTTCGGCGCGTAGCGAAGACAGGCCCGTGGCGTATGTGGACAGAACGCTAGAGGCGCTGATCCCGCGTTTCCTGGAACGTCGCCTTGCGGACACGGCCACCATCGAGACGCTCGTTTCGCAGGGCGATTTCGACACCATCCAATCAATGGCACATTCGATCAAAGGCTCGGGCGGCGGATACGGATTCGATCCCATCACGGTGATCGGATCGCAAATCGAAGACGCCGCCAAAGCAGCGGACGGATCCGCCGTGATCGTGTCCGCGCGCAAAATGCGCGCGTATATCGAGGTCGTGGAAGTCGTATTCGTCGACGAATGATGGAGGAATCCGCACAGGTGGTTGATGAGCATGAGATCACGATCCTCAGTGTCGACGACGACCCGGATATCAGGGAGCTCGTCACGCTCATGCTTGGCGAGCGCGGGTACACCGTCATCCAGGCCGAGAATGCCTATGACGCGCTTGACCTGGTGCGTACGGCGGCTCCAGACCTGATCCTGCTCGACGTGATGATGCCCGAGGTCGACGGCTACGGTTTCTGCGAATCATTGCAGGAGGCGGAGCTCGCCGAGGCCACGCCGATCATCTTCATGACCGCGCTCAGCGACGAACGCGACAAGGCACGAGCTTTCCAGTGCGGCGCAGTCGACTACATCGTGAAGCCGATCGTGCGCGACGAACTCGTTCGCAAGGTCGAGGAGCGTCTCGCCATCGCTAGCGGGTGGTGCCATATCGAGGAGGAGGCGTGCAGCGTCTCAGAGCGCGAGCCCGCCGATGACTTCGCCGCGTTTCGGCGTCGCCTGGCGCGGATCGCCGGTCACGACGAAGTTGCTCTCTCGGCGATTGCGGCGATGCACCCGGACGACATCTACGGTTCCGCGCGCGCAATCGGGCTCACGGCCGAGGAGATGGCCGTCGCCGTCGCCGACCAGCTCGCATTGGAGTTCATCCCGGTGTTGGACGCCACCTCGGTGGTCGCAGGGACGCTGCCGGTCGCCTTTTGCCGCAAGAACCTCATCGTGCCCGTTGATCGTGGTGGATCCATCGTGTACGTGCTTGCAAACCCGTTCAACTGGGACCTGCTCGACGCTGTGATGCGGCATGCGGACCAGGGGAACGGCGCTCGTGTCGCTGTTGCGCCACCTGAGGCGGTCAGAGCGCTCTTTCGCTACGGCGGGCTCGACGCTCACAAACAGGAGGCCGAACCTGCGAAAGAGAGCCGCCCGGATACCGACGGCTTCATGGAGGAGAGCGAGCCGACCGCCGGCGACATGGAATCGCGGCCGATCGTCTTCATCGCGAACAGCCTGATCCTCTCGGCGGTTCGCGAGCATGCGAGCGACATCCACATCGAGCCCAAGGAAAGCTCCTGCCACATTCGCTTCCGCATCGACGGTGACATGCGCGACATGATGACCGTGAAGCGGCAGACGGCGCATATGCTGATCTCGCGATTCAAGGCCATCGGCGGTCTGGATATCGCGGAGCGGCGTCGTCCCCAGGACGGCATGGTCGAGACCACCGTGGGCGGCAAGCGCCTCAAGATGCGCCTCGCCACAACGTCCGGTCCGTACGGCGAGAGCATGGTCATCCGGGTCCTGGACACCTCGACCAAGCCGAGAACGCTTGTTGAGTTGGGCATGACCGAGGAGCAGTCGACCAAGCTATACGGCTATGCGGACCGTGCGCATGGCATGATCCTCGTGGTTGGTCCGACCGGCTCCGGCAAGACCACCACGCTGTACAGCGTGCTCACCAGCATCGATGCCGAGCGTCGCAGCCTGATGTCTGTAGAGGATCCGGTAGAGTACGTGATCGCTCGCGCCAACCAGCAGCAGGTGAACGAGAAGGCCGGCGTCACCTTCGAGAACCTTCTCAAGTCCTCGGTTCGGCAGGATCCCGACGTCTTGTACCTCGGCGAGATCCGCGATCAGTTCTCGGCGCGCACCGCGCTCGATTTCGCCTCCACCGGTCACCTTACGGTGACGACGCTGCACACATCGAACGCCACGACGGCGATCTTCCGCCTGGAGCGGCTTGGTATCGAGCGCGGCATGATGGCCGATTCGGTGCTGTGCATCGTCGCGCAGCGGCTCCTCAAGCGGCTCTGTCCCATCTGCCGGGATGTAGCTCCCATCACTGCCGAGGAACGCGCGATGCTTGCGCCGTTCACCGATGACATCCCCGAGCAGGTCGCGCACGCGGTCGGTTGTCCCGAATGCCATGAAGGGTTCAAAGGCCGGATCGGCGTGCAGGAGATTCTCGATTTCGACCGCGATGTGGCCGAGTGGATCCGCAGCGGCGTCGCGGTGGCGGATATCAGGCAGCGGCTTCGCGACCGCGGCTCATACCTGCTGCTCGACAGCGCGATCGACAAGGTGCGGTCGCTCGACTTCACCGTGCATGACGTGTACGAGCGCGTTCTGGTGGAAGAGGAGCATGCCCCCGAGAAGGCCCCTGAGCGCGAGGAGCTTCCGTCCGAGGTCGTCCCCGCGGCTCCGCCTGCAGCCCGCCCGAGCTTCCCGCAACCATGGGGCGGTTCGGGTGACGGCGAAGAGCTTATCGGCGCATCCGCTTCCGGCGACGACGTGCTGATCGGCGTTGCCGAGGCACCACATCGCCAGCGCGTGCTCATCGCTGACGATGACCCGCCCACCCGCGACCTGCTAGCCCGTGTGCTGACCGACGCCGACTACGAGGTGTCGCTTGCGCCCGACGGACAGACCGCGCTCGATCGCATTGCCGAGCAGAGCTTCGACCTCATCATGGCGGACATCAACATGCCCGGGGTGAACGGGCTCGTGATGCTCGATCGCATGATGCAGGCCGGCGTCACGACGCCGATCATGATGCTCACGGGCGTCGAGGACGGCGAGGCTGAGGCGACATGCCTGCGCCTGGGCGCCGCCGACTACGTCCGCAAGCCGGTTCGGCGCGATGTTCTGCTGCTGCGGGTTCGTCGCGTGCTGGAGAGACGGTAGGGCCCCCTATCCGGTATCATGGCGCCGTCGCACATCCGGCCGCCTGAGGCCGACCTGCAAGCGTGCTTCAGCCGAGAGGAGACCCCGTGCGACCGATAGCACCGAAGACCCGGACCGCGCTCGTGGTCGGCATCGTCGTGGCGGTGCTCGCCTGCGTGGCCGCCGTGCTGCTGACGCCACCCGACGAGAAGCTCGGAGCGATGGTCCGCTTCGTCATGTTCCATGGCGCGTCCACCTGGGTGAACATGGCGACCTTCACGCTGGCCGGAGGATTCGGCATCGCGTTCCTGCTCGGCAAGGGCGGAGCCGGGAGGTGGGGCGAGGCGCTGCGCTGGGTCTCATTGCCGCTGTGGACGATCAACAGCATCCTGGGCTTGCTGTCGATGCAGCTCATCTGGGGCGGCATCCTGTGGACCGAGCCTCGCCTTGCGATGACGTTCGGCGTCCTCGCCGGCGCGCTGGCGATCTTCGCGGTGCAGATGCTCGCCGATGCGCCGAAGGTGACCGCAGCGCTCGACGCCGTGCTCGCCGCGGCGCTCTGGGCACTCGTGCTGATCCTGCCGAACCTCTTCCACCCGGATAGCCCGGTGTTCCAGTCGGGAAACTGGGCGTTCATCGGCGGATTCCTCGGCATGGTCGCGTCGATCGCCGTCGTTGCGTTCCTGACGACGACACTCATCGCGCGCAGAGCCGTTTCGACCGAAGCCGACTGAGCGAACCCGAACCCGCTTGAGCGGCTACGCGGGGAGCACGCCCAGCTCGTTGCCGATCTTCTCGAACGCCGAGAGGACGAAGTCCATCTGCGAATCGGTGTGCGTCGCCATGTACGATGTGCGCAGGAGCGCGCGTCCGGGCGGCACGGCCGGCGGACGCACAGGGTTGACGAACACGCCCTCCTCGAGCAGTCGACGCCAGAACGCGTAGACGAGCATCTCGTCGCCCAGGATGATCGGGATGACCGGCGTCTCGCTCGTGCCGGTGTCGAAGCCCAGGCGGCGATACTCGCTCTGCATACGGCGGACGGTCTTCCAGAGCTGCTCACGGTGCTGCGGCTCGGTCTCCATCACGTCGAGCGCGCCGAGGCATGCCCCCACGCTGGCAGGAGCCATCGCTGCCGAGAAGATGAACGGCCGCGAGTTGTGGCGGATGTAGTCGATCACGTCGGCATCACCCGCGATGAATCCGCCGAGCGACGCGAAGCTCTTGCTGAACGTCCCCATCATCAGGTCGACCTCGTCGGTCACACCGAAGTGCGCCGAGGTGCCCTCCCCGCGCGGCCCGAGCACGCCGCTTGCGTGCGCGTCGTCCACCATGAGACGGGCGCCGAACTCCTTGCAGATCGCGACCATCTCGGGCAACGGAGCGATGTCGCCTTCCATGCTGAAGACGCCATCGGTGACGACGAGCACGCCGCCGTGACCGTTCTCGATTGCGCCCAGCGTCTTGCGCAGGCTGCCCATGTCGTTGTGGTCGTATCGCTCGACTTTGCCGTAGCTGAGCTTGCAGCCGTCGTAGATGCTCGCGTGGTCGTCCTTGTCGATGACGACGTGGTCGTGGCGCCCCACAAGGGCGGAGATCGTGCCGAGGTTGGTCTGGAAGCCGGTTGAGAAGACGAGAGCGGCTTCCTTGCCGACGAACGCGGCAAGGCGCGCCTCAAGCTCCTCGTGGATAGCGAAGTTGCCGTTGAGCAGCCGCGAGCCGGTGCAGCTCGGACCGTACTTCTCGAGCGCCCACGCAGCCTTCTCGCGGACGCGCGGGTGCGTGGTAAGGCCGAGGTAGTTGTTGGAGCCGAGCATAACGAGCTCGCGTCCGCCGATGCGGACCTTGGAATCGGACTCCGATTCGATTACCTGAAAGTACGGATAGTATCCAGCTTCCTTCGCGATCGTCGGCTCCGTGTAGTCGCGACACTTCTGGAAGAGATCCATGACCACCCCTCGTTGTCCCACCGGTCTAGCGCATCCGTACGATTCTAACCGTTCTTCGCACGTCGCGTGGTGAGTCTGTCGCATGGTCGCCGATGCGCGTACAATGCACGGACAACCGAATAGCGGTCCTGGGTGCCCGTGCAAGCGGGAGAATAGGGAAGCCGGTGAGATTCCGGTACGGACCCGCCACTGTGACGAGGAGCGTCTTCCTCGAAGTCAGGAGACCTGCCCAGGATTCCGCGATGCTGCCTTCGAGGATAAGGCTCCGTCGCATGCGCGATGCGCGTGCCCGGAAGACCAGGACTCGAAGACCCGCCACGGTGAGCGGGTCTTCTTCGTTCCGGTTGCGCTGTTCGGAAGACGGACACGTGCGTTTCGAAAGAGAGGTACCACGATGAGAAGAAAGTGGATACGGACCGCGCTGTTCTCGGCGCTGGTCATCGCAGTGCTCGCCGTTGGCGGGTGCGGCACGAAGGCCGAGGAGACCGCGAAGGCGCCGTCGGCGTCGTTCCCGGTGACGGTCACCGATGACGCCGGTCGCAGCGTCACCATCCCGGCGAAGCCGGAGCGCATCGTGAGCCTTGCGCCGGCCAACACCGAGATACTGTATTCGCTCGGCGCGCTGGACCGCGTCGTGGGAGTGACGACGTACGATGACTACCCGCCCGAGGTCAGCACTATCGAGAAGGTCGGCGATTTCGTGACACCCAACCTGGAGGCGATCACCGCCGCCAAGCCGGATCTCGTCCTCGTGACGACCGGCATCCAGGCCGACGTGATCGAGAAGCTCGAGAACACCGGCGCGGTCGTTGTCGCTATCGATCCCCAGTCAGTCGAGGCGCTCTACGTCTCCATCGACACCGTCGGTAAGGTGACCGGGGAGGTTGCGAAGGCGGCCACGGTCGTCCAGGAGATGAAGGACGAGCTCGCGTCGATCCAGGATGCCATCGATGCTGCGCCGGTACGCTGCTTCGTCGAGATCGCTCAGGAGCCGCTCTACACCGCTGGCGCGGGAACGCTCATCAACGATCTCATCGAGCAGGCTGGCGGCGAGAACGTGGTCACGCAGGAGGGGTACGTCGCCTACTCGCTCGAACAGCTGCTCAAGGACGACCCCGAGGTCTACCTCGCAACCAAGGGCTCGATGAGTGACCCGGCGACGCTCCAGGACCGCGCCGGCTACGACAAGCTGTCGGCAGTGGTGAACGACCGCGTTGCCGTGCTCGACGACAACCTCGTGAGCAGGCCCGGACCTCGCATCATCCAGGGCGTTCGCCAGATTGCCGAGGCGCTTCATCCCCAGGCATTCGGCAAGTAGAATCATGGCAGCGGATCCGCGTCGCTCGTCACGCGTCGTCATCGCGGGGCTGGCATTCTCGCTTGCGTGCGCCGTTGTTGCTGGCGTGATGTTCGGCGCGGTCCGTGTGCCGTTCGGCGACGTCTTCGGCGCGCTCGGTCGCGCGCTCACCGGTACCGCCACCGGCGTGGGCGATGCGGTGATCATCGATCTGCGCCTGCCGAGGGTGCTGCTTGCGGCGCTTGTGGGCGCGTCGCTTGCCACCGCTGGCGTGCTCTACCAGGCGCTTTTCCGCAACGCTCTTGCCGACCCGTACATCCTCGGCGTGTCCTCCGGTGCCGGGCTCGGCGCGACGATCATGCTCGTCGCTGGTGGTTCGTCGCTGCTTGGGCGCGTGGTCGGCGTGCCGCTCGGGGCGTTCGCGGGCGCGCTGCTCACGATCACGGTCGTCGTTCGTCTTGCGAGCAAGACGGGTCGTCTCGAGGCGACGTCGCTCCTGCTCGCCGGAGTGGCTGTCTCGTACACGCTTTCAGCCGTCACGTCATTCCTCATGGTCGTCGCGCGCGAGTCCATGCAGGCGGTCGTCTTCTGGATGATGGGCGGCCTTGCGGGTGCTTCATGGCCCTACGTGTGGCTGCTTTCGGGACTGCTGCTTGTTGGACTCGTCGTGCCGATGGCGTTTTCCCGGCACCTCGATCTGAT
>RCMX01000006.1:128754-151204 GCA_004348925.1 Actinomycetota bacterium | reverse complement strand
CGCGGGACAGCTGGGTCTCGACGTCGAGCGCTTCAAGATCTTTGCGCTTGGCTGTGCGTCGCTTGTGGTCGCTGGGGCCGTATCGGTCTCGGGCCTCATCGGCTTCGTGGGGCTCATGACACCGCACATGGTGCGCCTGGTGCTGGGTCCCGACCACAGGGCGCTGCTGCCTGCCTCGGCCATTGCCGGGGCACTCGTGCTGGTGCTCTCGGACCTGGTCGCGCGTATCGTGCTGGCGCCGGTGGAGATCCCCGTCGGCATCGTCACCGCGCTTGCTGGCGGACCGTTCTTCGTTTGGCTGCTGGTGCGCAAGGAGCGTGTCCGATGAGCCGGGGCGACGTGCTGGTCTCGTTCGATGACGCGAGCGTCGGCTATGGCTCCCGCGCGATCGTCGAACAGGTGACGTTCTCGGTTCGCGCTGGCGAGTTCGTCGGCCTCGTCGGCCCTAATGCCGCCGGGAAGTCCACGTTGCTGCGTGCGCTGACCGGTGGTGCGCGGGTGCTCGCGGGCGGCGTTTCGCTCGGCGGGGTTTCGCTCGCTCGCCTCACGCCAAGGGAGCGCGCGCTGCTCGTGGGCGTCGTTCCGCAGACGCCGGCGGCGGCGTTCGCCTTCAGCGCGCGCGCGTTCGTGGAGATGGGGCGCAATCCGCACCTCGGCACGATGCAGGGCGTCTCGGCGGAGGACCGCGCCGTGGTGGACGACGTCATGCGCCTCACCGATACCGAGCGTCTTTCCGCCGAGACCATCGACACGCTCTCGGGAGGCGACCTGCAGCGCCTCACGGTCGCCCAGGCGCTCGCGCAGCAGCCGCGGGTGCTGTTGCTCGACGAAGCGACCGCGCACCTCGACCTCAACCATGCCTTGCAGGTGCTCGATCTCGTGCGTCGTCTTGCCGAGGAGGGCCTCGCGGTGATCGGCGTCTTTCACGACCTCGATCTTGCGGCGCGCTACAGCGACCGCATCGGAGTCGTCGCAGACGGGCGGGTGCGCGAGCCGGTGGAGCCCGAGCGCGCGCTCGACGCCGCGGTCGTCTCGGAGGTCTTCGATGTACGCGCCGTTGTTCGCACCGACCCGGTCTCGGGAACCGTGAGCGTCACCCCCATCGTCCGCGGTGCGGATGTGGCGCGCACTACGCGAGGCCCCGTCGGGGTCGTCTGCGGATCGGGGAGCGGGGCGCGTGTCCTGCGCCGTCTCGCGCAGGCCGGCGTGGCGACATCGTGCGGCGCGCTCTCGGAAGGCGATATCGATCATGCGGTCGCCACAGCACTCGGGGCCGAGATGGTCACGCTGCCAGCGTTCGGCGAGATCGACGAGGTCGCCGAGGAGCGCGTCCGCCTGGCGTACGGCGCTTCGCGCGCATGCGTCGTGTGCGACACCCCCTTCGGCCGCGCGAACGTCGCGAACTTGCGCGCCGCGGTCGCTGCCGACGTGCCGCTCGTGCTTGTCGGCGATATGACGTCGGCGCGCGACTATTCAGGCGGCGAAGCGACCGCGCTTTGGGCCGAGGCGGTCAGCGCGGGTGCGGAGCGGGTATCAGATGAAGGAGCCGCAATCGCGGCGCTTCTCGGCATGCTGGATGGAGACGGACACGATGGCTGACACGAAGCGGGCAGGGCTGGTGCAGGTCTACACCGGCGACGGCAAAGGAAAGACCACGGCCGGCACCGGGCTTGCGGTGCGCGCTCGAGGTGCCGGGTTCGATGTCGCGTTCGTGCAGTTCATCAAGGGCGGGCGGCGCTCCGGTGAGCTTGCGATGCTCGAGCAGATCGGCGTTGACGTGTCGCGTCCTGCCGAGGTCTCCACAGGTCTGCTCGGCGAGGGGCTTAACGACGAGGACCGTCGGGCGGCTGCCGAGGCATGGGCGATAGCCGCCGAGACGATCGGGTCAGGTCGCTACGATGTGGTCGTTCTCGACGAGGCATGTGTCGCGCTCGCGTACGAGCTCGTCGACGAAGCCGCCTTGTTGGATGCGCTCGCGCGGCGTCCCACACACGTCGAGGTCGTCCTCACCGGTCGTGGCGCGACGCCTGCCCTCATCGAGGTGGCCGACCTGGTGACCGAGATGCGTCCCATCAAGCACCCCTACGACCGTGGCGTGCCAGCGCGCCGCGGCATCGAGTTCTAGACGATCTCGCAGACGATCGCCTCGGTCTGCCGGGCAACGAGCACGTCGGCGGCTAACCCGAGCGAGCGCGCCTGTGCGCCGACCGACGCCATCGCGAGTCGGGGCAGATTGTTCTGCTCCGAGATGTGCATCGCGACGATGGTGCGGAGTCGGTCCGAGCCGAGCAGCTCCAGTCCGCGAGCGGCGCATGCGTTCGAGAGGTGCCCGCGATCGGAACGGATGCGGTCCTTGAGAAAGCGCGGGTACGGACCGCGCTCAAGCATGTCGAGATCGTGATTGGCCTCCAGGCCGAGCAGATCGCACCCCCCGATCGCCTCGATCGCCTCGGCGGTGAGCACGCCGGTATCCGTCGCGATTCCCACGCGGTGACCGACGACGCTCTCGATCGCGTAGCCGACCGGTTCGGCCACGTCGTGCGATGTGCGGAAGGGGAGCACGCCGAAGGTGCTGGTTCGGAATGACTCGCCAGCTCGCACCGTCACGATCTCGGGCACATCCGAGAGCTGCTCGCGGAGCGCACCCGCTGTCCCTCGGGTCGCGAACACCGGTATCCCGAGTGTCCGTGTGAGCACCCGAACGCCCGCAACGTGGTCGCCGTGCTCGTGGGTGATCAGCACGGCCTCGATCTCGATGCTGCCAAGGCCCGTCTCGGCGATGCGACGACGGACCTCTCGTGCCGAGATCCCGCAGTCGATGAGCACGCCGCGACCGTCGTGGTATGCAAGCGTCGCATTGCCGCGGGAGCCGGACGCGAGGAAGGCGACACCAGTCGCAGGCGAAGGAGATTCCATTCGGGCATTGTAGCGTGTGACACCGACATGGTGCTTCGGGAATACTCATTGTGATAGCAACTTCGTCGGAAGGCAGTGCGATGGCAAGCGACCGCTGGTCCCTTCGCAACATCTACCTCTACCTCGTATGCCTGATCACGCTCATCATGATCATCGTCTCGGTCGTAGGAGTCATCCGTGCGACCGTCGAACTCGTGTATCCCGATCCCGGGTATTACTCGGTCCCGATCGAGAAGAGCGGCGTGACCGGAATGACCCAGGCCGAGATCGACGCCCAGAACGAGTCGCAGCGCAAGCAGTCACAGCGTCAGGCGGTGCTTAACCTGGTTGGCGGCGTGGCGATGCTCGTGGTGGCGGGGCCGCTCTACGCCTATCACTGGCGCAAGATCGAGACCGAGCGCCCTGTCGAAGCACACGTACCACCCACCGCCTAGCCCATGCCCGCCGAGAGGAGCCCTCGCATGTCCGTGATGCTGTATGCACTTTCGACGTGCCCGTACTGCCGCATGACCCGTAAGTACCTGGAAGACAACGATGTCGAGTTCGACCTGCTTGAAGTAGACCTGCTTGAGGGCGATGAGCGCGCCGAGGCTATCGCGAAGGTCAAGGAGATCTCGGGCGGAACCTCGTTCCCGGTCGTGGTGATCGGCGACGAGACTATCGTCGGGTTCAACAAGAAGCGCATCAAGGAGCTGCTCGGGCTATGAGCGAGGGAAGGCCGATTCGCCGCAGGTTCGACGAAGGTACGACGACAGCCGATCTTCGCGCGTACATGACTCCGTTCGCGGACAGGCTCGGCTATAAGTTCAACACCGACGACGGGTTCGTCGAGGAAGTGCTTGCCTCGGAGATAGAGATCCTCGACACCACAGGCGACGTCTTCTGCCCGTGCCGCGTGCGCACAGGCGACCCCAAGGAGGACGCCAAGATCGTGTGCCCGTGCATCCCCTTCTATCGAGACCAGTTCGCGGGACTCAAGAAGTGCTGGTGCGGGCTGTTCATCCTCAAGGAGGTCGAGGACGGACTCGATCTTCTCGGCGTCATCGAGGAGCCGGAGGGCGAGATCGATGTGCCTGTGTTCCGGGTCGCCGACCTTCCTGACGGCCAGATCCGTCACGTGAAGGTGGGGAAGCACGATATCGCGGTCGCGCGCGTGGCCGAGGAGTTCTTCGCGCTCTCGAACGTGTGCCGTCATGCATTCGCGCCGCTTGCCGAGGGATTCATGGACGGGTACCACGTCATGTGTCCGTGGCATGGCTGGAGATACGACGTTCGCGACGGCTCCACCGATCACCCCGGAGCCGACGTGAAGACCTATCCAGTCTCGGTTGCAGCAGGTGAGGTCAGGGTCCGTATCTCGCTCTGAAGATGAACGCGCGTCAACCGCCGCGCGCGTCACCGTCTGGAAACACAACAGAAATGCATCAGCATAGCCGTCCGGAGCATGGACTCCGGTCGGCTTCTCTGAGTTGTTGTTAGTCTGTTGCATACAGCGGCGATGTGTTACATTCCTTGAATCTCAGGCGGAGCGCGCGTCGACATGGGGATGCCGACACGTGCAAATGAACGTATGCGCAAAGGAGGACGGTATGACCAGCAAGCGTAGGCGGTTCGTCGCCTTGGTCGCTGTTGTCGCCGCCCTGGCCCTCGTGGTCACGGGTTGTGCCAGCAAGACCGACACGGGCGGAACTGATGGCGGCGCCAAAGAGGCGACTGTCGTCAAAATCGGTATCGGCGCACCGCTGACGCAGGGCGCAGTTGCCCTCGGCAAAGGTATGGAGCGCGGTGCCAACCTGGCCATCAGCCAGGCGAATGAGGATGCCGCCGTCAAGGATCTCGGAATCACCTTCGAGAGCGTTTCCGGTGACGACCAGGGCGACCCGAAGACCGGCGTTACCGTGGCCAACCAGTTCGTTTCTGACTCCAAGCTCGTTGGCGTCATGGGCCACCTGAACTCCGGCGTCTCGATTCCCGCATCCAAGGTCTACAACCAGAGCAGCGTTGTCATGGTCTCTCCGGCTTCGACCAACCCGTCTCTGACTCAGAACGGTCTCGACAACGTGTTCCGCGTGTGCACCATCGACTCGGTCCAGGGCCCCTCGGGCGCTGACTCCGCGTTCAAGGACCTCGGCTTCACGAGCGCCTTCGTGGTCGACGACTCGACCCCGTACGGCACCGGTCTTGCGGATGAGTTCGCCAAGCAGTTCGCTGCTGACGGCGGCAAGGTCGTGGGCCGCGAGAAGACCGGCGACAAGGACAGCGACTTCAACGCGCTTGTCACCAAGATCAAGTCTCTGAATCCGGCCGTTGTGTACTACGGCGGCATCTACAACTCCGGCGCGCTGCTCTCCAAGCAGCTCTCTGACGCTGGCGTGACCGCTCCTCTCATGGGCGGCGACGGTCTCTACGACGGCGAGTACATCAAGCTTGCGGGCGACGCTGCCGCCGAGGGCGACTTCTGCACCTCTGTCGGCTACCCGATCGACCAGCTGCCGAAGGGCGCCGATTTCAAGGCCGCCTTCGAGGCCGCGTACCCGGGTGAGGCCATCGCCGCATACGACGCGTACTCGTACGATGCTGCGAACGTCATCATCGAAGCCGTCAAGAAGGTTGCTGCTGACCTCGGCGCTGCCAAGGTCACCACGCTTGAGGGCAAGAAGGCCATCATCGCCGCTGTTGCAGCGACGAACATGGAAGGCGTTACCGGCGCGGTTGCTTTCGACGCCAACGGCGACACGACCAACAAGGTCATCACGCTGTACACCGTCAAGGCTGGCGCTTGGACTGCGTACGTCAAGTAAGTATCCCGTGCACCGAGTTCCCTTGTAGGATCTCAGCCGGGCGGGCGCCTGAGGGCGCCCGCCCGGAGCGCGTATCAACGTGATACCATCCGCGCAGTCACTCGTGCGCAGTTCGGAAGACAGGTGATCGGTCAGTGTCCGGGGACGTCATAGTCCAGCAACTCGTGAACGGCATCACTTTGGGCGGGCTCTACGCCCTGATCGCCCTTGGCTACACGCTCGTCTACGGCATCATGCTCATGATCAACTTCGCGCACAGTGAGATGTTCATGGCTGGTGGGTACGTCGGCCTGTTCGTACTGAAGGCTTTGACGAACGAAGCATGGGTCGGAGCAGGTACCGTCGGATTCTTCACCGGCGGCGTCTTCGGCCTCATCGTCTTGTTCCTGATCGTCTTCTTGTCGGCCGCCATTCTTGTAGGCATCCTCGGCGTGGTGATCGAGCGTTTCGCGTATCGTCCGCTCCGTCATGCCCCGCGGCTCGCGCCGCTCATCTCTGCGATCGGCGTCTCGATCTTCCTGCAGAACGCCGTGCTCCTGTGGGTCGACAGCAAGGCACTCCCGTTCCCTGCGGTCATGCCCGTCGTGACGGTCTTCAAGGCCGGCGGCGTCACTGTCAACTCGCTACAGATCCTCATTCTTGTGACTACTCTCCTGCTGCTCGCCTTCCTGGACACCTTCGTGTCCAAGACGCGTATCGGCAAGGCAATGCGCGCTACGTCCCAGGACCGTGATGCAGCGGGTCTCATGGGCATCGATATCAACCAGGTCATCGGACTCGCGTTCTTTATCGGGCCTGCGCTCGGCGGTATCGCCGGCGTGTTCCACGGCATGTACTACGGCTCGGTGAAGTTCGACATGGGCTTCCTGCCGGGCATGAAGTCATTCACTGCCGCGGTTATCGGCGGAATCGGTAACCTGCGCGGGGCCATGCTCGGTGGATTCGTGCTCGGTATCCTCGAGTCGCTCGCTGCAGGGTTCCTGAGCGCCGGCTATAAGGATGTCGTGGCATTCGCCATTCTCATCCTCGTCCTGATCTTCCGACCGGGCGGCCTGCTCGGCGAGTCCGTCGTGGAGAAGGTGTAGACCATGGGCGGAAGCAAAATGGATATCAGAACCAAGGTGTCAAGCCGCAAGGCGACGACCAAGCAGAAGATCATCTACGCGTTGATCGCTCTGTTCGTCGTACTCGTACCGGTGATCTTCCAGGGCATCGGACAGCTCTTTCTGGTGCGCATCATGGGCGTGGTCGGTCTGTACGTCATGTTGGCTCTTGGTCTCAACATCGTCGTCGGATTCGCCGGACTCCTCGACCTGGGTTACATCGCGTTCTACGCGATGGGGGCCTACGTCGGTGTCATCGTGGGCGATATCATGCTCAAGGCGTTCGGCGCATCGTTCGGCCCGTGGGTGTACTTCGCGTCACTGCCCGTGGCCGCGCTTGCAGCGGCAGCGACCGGTATCGCGCTCGGCACGCCGGTCCTCCGGCTCCGCGGCGACTACCTGGCCATCGTCACGCTCGGCTTCGGCGAGATCGTCCGAATCCTGATCACCAACGACGTGTTCGGCCTGACGAACGGCCCCGCGGGTCTCCCGCGCTCGGGCCAGAACATCCCCGAGCCGTTCGGTCTGCTGTGGCTGCGGGAACATGCGGTGTTCAGCATCGGCGACAACTTCAACTTCCAGTTCTCGAACAACCTGTACTGGTACTTCATCGCCGTCTTGCTGTGTCTGCTGACGATCTTCATCGTACGGCGACTCGACGACTCGCGGCTGGGCCGCTCGTGGACTGCCATGCGCGAAGACGAGGTGGCTGCGGCTTCCGTCGGCATCAACATCACCACCGCCAAGCTCTGGGCGTTCTCCCTGGGTGCGGTGTGGGGCGGCGTTGCGGGTCTCACGTTCGCGAACTTCCAGCAGTTCGTGAGCCCGGAATCCTTCACGTTCATGGAGTCCGTGTTCGTCGTCTGTATCGTCGTGCTCGGTGGCATGGGCTCGATTCCCGGCGCCATCATCGGTGCCATCGCGATCCAGGGCATCCCGGAGCTCATCCGTGGCCTTGCGCAGTCCGGGATCCTGCCGCTTGACCCCGGTCAGGCGTCGCTCATGAGCAACTATCGCTACCTGGTTTTCGGTCTCGTCATGGTCATCATGATGGCGGTACGACCGCAAGGTATCTGGCCCTCTGCGCGCCGTGCGATGGAACTTCATCCTGATGACGAGAAGATCCAGAACGAGGAGAGCCAGTCTCTCTGGGAGGCCGAGCACAAGACCGAGACGGCCGACCACGACCTGTAGGGTCCCGGTACCAAGGAAGGCTTGAGAACCATGGCTCTGGTAGAAGCGAAGAAGATCACGATGGCGTTCGGTGGCCTCAAGGCCCTGAGCAACGTCGATCTCAACATACATGACGGCGAGATCGTCGCCCTCATCGGCCCGAATGGCGCCGGCAAGACGACGTTCTTCAACCTCCTTACGGGCATCTACAAGCCGACCGAGGGCGAGTTGACCTTCGAGGGCACGCCGATTCCCGGCAAGAAGGCGCACCAGATCTGCGCGATGGGCATCGCGCGCACATTCCAGAACATCCGACTCTTCGCCAACATGACGACGCTCGAGAACGTCATGGTCGGTCGGCACATACGTACCAACAACGGTCCGCTCGGTGCGGTGCTCCGCAGCCCGAGGTTCAAGCGCGAAGAGCAGCACACGATCGATGAGGCACTCAGCCGACTTCGGTTCGTGGGTCTCGTCGACAAGGCGAACGAACTCGCGAAGAACCTCCCGTACGGCGCCCAGCGTCGTCTGGAGATCGCGCGTGCTCTCGCGACCGAGCCGAAGCTCATCCTGCTCGATGAGCCCGCGGCAGGCATGAACCCGCAGGAGAGCGCCCGACTCACGCAGCTCGTGCGCAAGATCCGCGAAGCAGGCGTTACCGTTCTTCTTATCGAGCATGACATGAAGGTCGTCATGGACATCGCCGACCGCATCTACGTGCTCGACTTCGGCGAGCTCATCGCCGAGGGGCTCCCCGCGGACATCCAGCGTAATCCCAAGGTCATCGAGGCGTATCTCGGCAAGGGCGCCGAGGCCATGCTGGCCCAGGCGTAAGGAAGGATTTCGAAGTGCTCAAGGTCGAGAACCTCCACACACACTACGGCCAGATCGAGGCGCTCAAGGGCATCAGCCTCGAGGTCAACGATGGCGAGATCGTCACACTCATCGGTGCGAACGGCGCCGGCAAGTCGACCACGCTGAAGACCATCTCGGGTCAGCTTGCTCCCACGCAGGGAACGGTGAGCCTGGACGGCGAGATCGTCTCCGGTCTGCTCGCGCACAAAGTCACCGAGAAGGGGATCATCCAGGTTCCCGAGGGACGTCGGATCTTTCCGCGGATGACGGTTGCCGAGAACCTGGAGATGGGCGCTTTCCTGCGCAAGGACGCCGAGGGCATCAAAGAGGATCTCGAGCAGGTCTTCACGCTCTTTCCGCGCCTGAAGGAACGAATCAACCAGAAGGGCGGCACGCTTTCCGGTGGCGAGCAGCAGATGCTCGCCATGGGGCGGGGCATCATGGCCCGCCCGAAGCTGCTCATGCTCGACGAGCCGTCGATGGGACTCGCTCCGGTCGTCGTTGAGACGATCTTCGAGATCATCGAGCGCCTCAACAAGGAGGGCATCACCATCCTGCTCGTCGAGCAGAACGCGGCGATGGCGCTCTCGGTCGCGCATCGCGGCTACGTCCTCGAGGTCGGATCGATCGCGCTTGAGGGCCCCGGTAAGGAGCTGCTCCACAACGAGCAGGTTCGGAAGACATACCTCGGCGAGTCGTAGGCCGAACGTCATGCACCGTTGAGTGCCCGGGCCGCTTTCACGGCGACCCGGGCACTCTTTTGTTCGATCTCCTTGGTGAGAAACGCCATGCGGCCGTCGATCAGACGCCATATGCCGCCGGTGATGACCGAGCGAACACCTGCAGGAGTACCACGGGTGATGAAGGCGCCCACCGGATCGTCGGTGTCGCCGACGTGAACCGCGATGATGTCGGCATGTTTGCCGGGCTCAAGCGAGCCATAGTCGCGGTCGACACCCAGAACCTGTGCTCCCTCGATCGTCATGATTCGAAGGACGCGCTCCCCGGTCAGTTCGGGGTCGACCGCTAGCAACTCTCGCGCCTCAGCGAACAGATCGAGCGTGTCATTGCTTGCCAGAGAGTCCGTCCCCAAGGCAAGACGCGCTCCCGCCAGCCGCAGTTGCGCGACCGGTGGCGGCCCGTTGAGGAGATAGCGGTTAGAGCGCGGACAGAGCACGACACCACGCGCGTGGGCCGCCAGCAGTTCGGCCTCACCGGGCATCAGCTGGACGCAGTGCACCGCGATCGTGTCCGTAAGCGCGCCGAGACCCTCGAGGTAGCGGACGGTTCCGACGCCGGGCGCTTTGAAGTCGGGTGCGAGCCGCTCGGCTGTGGAGCGGAGAGGACCCTCGCCGCCCGCGAGCAGGCGGGCCTCGGCCAACGATTCCGCGACGTGGATGGCGAAGCTGTAGTGCCATGCGCGAGCGTAGTCGTGTGCGGCCTTGATGAGTCCCGGACCTGATGTGTACGGCGCGTGCGGGCTTATGCCACAGAGTGTCCGGCCGTCGCAGGCGCCGCTCTCGGAAGGGAAGTCGTGGCTTGCGAGCGTCTCGGACAGCTCCTCTGCGGGGATCCCGAGCACCTCCCAGAAGAACACGCCGCCGATACCGGTGTCTGCCGCCGCAGCCGGCGCCTCCGGTCCGTAGGCGATATCGCCTACGACGGTGATTCCGGAGCGGAGGCACTCCAGGGCGCCGAATGCGGACGCGTCGGCAAAATCGTCGTGCGAGAGTCTCTGTACAGGGCCGGAGATCTGGGATATCCACGTCGCGAAGTCGCTTGGGGGGAGTAGCCCCAGCATCGAGGAAAGTGAGAGATGCGTGTGGGCATTTACGAGACCGGGCGCGATCACGCATTCCGGATGCTCGTGGATGGAGTCCGTCGGGTTGGCGCGGGCGAGACCCTCAAGCGTGCCGACGGCGGTGATCTTCGATCCCTGGACCCGCACCGCCCCCCGGCGAATCGGAGCACCTGAGATCGGGAGCACCCAGTCGCTTGCGATGATCATCGGTCTACTCCTGGGGAAGGTTCAGCAGGCTGGGCTTGCGCAACTCCATGCAGCCGCACTCCGCATCGAGGTCCGCCTCGGCGATGGCGTCGACCACGCACCTGGCGACGTCGGCCGCCTCATCGAAGAAGATCGCCTTGAGCTCCGCGTGTTCCCACTCTTTGACGACGCCCTCGCCGTAGTTCACGACCATGTAGATCCCCGCGTAGCACGCGCCGATGTCCCGGGCAAGGAACACTTCCGGCGACAGCGATTGTCCGATGACATCCGCGCCGAGGCGCTTCATGTAGTCAACTTCGGCGGGCGACTCGAATCGCGGTCCGTCTGTCACAAGGTACGTGCCCCGGCGGAAGACGCGAGCGAATCGCTCGCTCGCCGAGGCGAAGAGGTGCGAATGAAGGTCGGGGCAGATAGGCTGGCGCATGATGAGCAGGTGGTCACCGCGCACGTAGATGTCCTGCTTGATGCTGAGGTCGACGAAGTCCGTCGGGACAAGCACGTCCCTCGGGTCCAGGAGGTGATTGAGCGATCCGACGCCGCCGTCCGCGAGGACCTTGCGCACCCCGGCTTCGTGGAACACCGAGAAGACCTGTAGGCTCGCATCCGCCCGTTTCACGCCCCGCCGCCACCCGTGCATCTTCACGGCGAGTGCTTCGCGCGCGCCGAGCGACCCGTTCACGCGGAAGTGCGTGAACGAGGGGGATCTGCCGAAGGGCGTCTCGAAGACAAGGTCCTCGGCCAGCACCTCGACGCGGTCGTCTTCCAGCCCGGCGGGGAACGCGAACGACAGCGTTCCGCTGCCGCCGCACACCCCGAAATCGGCTCGTGGTACTCCCGCAATCGTCATGATTCCTCCTCGGCTACAGGGTACCCGAACGGTGTGACATCCGACGAGCTACCGCTGCATCGACAGCATCTCACGCGTGCGTTTCCAGGTGAGCTTGATGCCACCCACCGAGAACCAGTACATGAGGTACGTGAGCCGCTTCATAACGATCGCCGGGAGGCCTGACAGGTGCAGCTTGAACGCCCATCCGACACCGTAACTGGGACCGATGCTAACGAACTCGCCGTGCATGTTCGGGATGAATGGTGTGGGTATGTCGCCTCGCGCTTCGCGCAGGATGTTGTCGGCGGTGTGCTCGGCCTCGCGGATCGCGAACTGCGCGAGCATGGGAAGCGTCCGCTTGTCCTTCGGGTCACGGAACGCGGCAACGTCGCCCACAGCGTAGATGTCCTCGTGTCCGACGGCCCGGCACGTCTCGTCTACGACGAGTCGGCCAGAGGGGTCGGCCTCCATGCTCCACGATATGGCATCGGGGTCCGCTTTCGCCCCGCCGCAGAAGACCATCACGCTGGCGTCGATGGAGCGCCCGTCCGCGAGCTCGATCATGCGCTCGTCGACCCGGGCGACCATCGATCCGGTGATGAGTTCGATGCCCAGATGCTCCAGCCGCTTACGTGCGCGTGCTCGCAGGCTTGGCTCGAGGTCGTAGAGAACGTCCGGTCGTCCTTCGATGACCCGGATGCGCAGATCGGCGGGGTCGAGCCCGGCTTCACGCATACGCTTGGGCAGCATCTGGCCGAGCGTGCCGACGATCTCGATTCCTGTGGCGCCACCGCCGATGACCGCGAACGAAAGCGCCTTCACACGTGCCTCTCGGTCGGCGATCATCGCCGCCGCGCGGAACTGCTGCTCGATGCGCCGTTGCAGCTCCTGCGCATCGGCGACGGACCACATGGTGACCGCGTGCTCCTTGAGCCCCGGCACGGGGGGCACGAAGGCGATCGCTCCTGTCGCGAGCACGAGGCGCCAGTAACTCACCGGCTCATGCGGCCCGCTTCTCGGCCCAACGGTGAGCATGTGGTCGTCGGGCTTCACTTCGTGAACGCGGTTGTAGCACACCGTCACCGGCAGGTCCTTGAAAAGCGTGGGGAGCCACAGCTCGCAGAACTCTGGCCGAGGCGGCCCCACGGCTACAAGGTCGAGCTCAGAGAGCGCCTGCTGGCAAGGATTCGGCTCGATGAGCATGATCTCGACGTCATCGACATCGCGCAGCGCCTTGCCGAGGCGGACGGCGAGCGTGGTCCCGGCGTAGCCGCCGCCCGCGATGACCACGCGGCGTGACCTGGTTCCGGGCGTTGTGCAGGCGGGCTTTGCTGAACTGTCCACGTGCGCTCCTTTCGCATATGCATTCAAGGTACCCGAAGCAGCGCCTCTCATGCGCGGTCACGCGCTGATCTGCCTTCGCGGGGGCACCGGGTATGCGTCGTGTCCGGGCGTTCGACTCTGGTGGCAAGCCGGGCGTGCCCGCGCGGAGGATATCCGGGAGCTCTTCTGCGGTGGCGTTTCGCGCTCGTGCTAGAACCTGCGCACCTCTCGGTAGAGGGTGTCGCGCTGCACGGGTGTGAGACCGGCATCCGCAATGAGCCGCACGAGTTCGTCTCGGGCAAGCATGAAGCGGGTGCCGGCCGCCGCCACCACGTTCTCCTCAATCATCGTGGAGCCCATGTCGTTCGCGCCGTAGCAGAGCGCGACCTGGCCGATCTTTGGACCCTGGGTGACCCATGACGCCTGTATGTTGGAGACGTTGTCGAGGAAGAGCCGCGATACGGCGAGCGTTCGCAAGTACTCCCAACCGCTTGCTGCCGAGCCGCCCTGCTCGCCCTCGAGCTCGGTGTTGCCCGGCTGGAAGCTCCACGGGATGAAGGCGCGGAACCCGACGTTGCCGTTCGCAACCGCCTCGTCTTGCACTTCCCGGACGCGCACCATGTGCTGCACGCGCTCGGCAAGCGTCTCGGTGCCGCCGAACATCATCGTCGCGGTCGTCGACATGCCGAGGGCGTGTGCTTCGCGCATCACGTCGAGCCACTGGTCGCTCGTGGCCTTCTTGGGCGAGACGTGGCTGCGCACGCGGTCGACGAGGATCTCTGCGCCACCGCCGGGCAGCGAGTCGAGGCCGGCGTCGCGCAGACGCGTGAGCACCTCGCGCGTGCTGATGCCGGACACCTTCGCGATGTGTACGACTTCTGGCGGACCGAACCCGTGCACGTGGATGCGGTAGCGCGCCTTGAGTTCGCGCAGCATGCCTTCGTACCACTCGACGCCGAGGTCGGGGTGCATGCCGCCCTGCAGCAGGATCGCGGTGCCCTCGAGCGCGAGCGTCTCCTCCACCTTCGCGTAGAGCTCGTCGGGTGGCAGCACGTACGCGTCGGGGTCGCTCGCGTCGCGGTAGAACGCGCAGAAGCGGCAGCCGCTCACGCAGATGTTGGTGTAGTTCACGTTGCGGTCGACGATGAACGTCGCCTCGCGCTCCGGATGCAGCCGGTCTCGCATCGCCGAGGCGGCTACGCCGAGGGTGAGGATGTCGCCGTCTCGCAGCAAGGTGAGCGCTTCATCCGCCGAGAGCCGATGCGTGCCGGCCGCTGCCGAGAAGGCGAGCGCGGAATGCGCGTCCGGAGAGGTCGGCGGCTCAGACAGTCCTCGCCGGGGGCCCTCGGCGCTTTCGGGCGCGATGCGCCCTTCGCGCCTACCCCGGCTGCGGAACTCGCCGGCGACCTCTCCGGACGCACTGTCCCGATGGTCGCTCATTCGCCGAACACCACGATCTCCGGCACGCGCTCGAGCTGGCCGACTGCGACCGCCTCGGCGAGGTAGCGCTTCAGGCCCTCGCGGTATCGGGGCTCGAAGCGGAACTGCAGTGCATCGAAGTAGCTGCGGAACTTCTCGGCGGGGAACTGCTCCCAGCGCGCGGCATACTCGCTGATGTCGTCGAGGTGGGCGCGGCAGTAGGCGAGCGAGGCAGAGAGCGCGTCCGAGACTGCCTGGACGGCCCCGGGGTTGCTCTCGGCGTAGTCGCGGCGCACGGCCCAGACGGCGTACACCATCGGCAGGCCGGTCCACTGCGTCCACTCGGTGCCGAGGTCGTACGCGTACAGGCCCTCCGGCACGTCCCAATACGCGCGCAGCGCCTCGTCGCCGATAAGGAGCGCGGCGTCCGCCTCGCGAAGCATCGCGGGCAGGTCGGGCGGCATCTCGACGAACGTAGCCGAGGCGCTCCAGCGCTTCGCGATGAGCACGCGCGCGAGCACCTGCGAGGTGCGCGAGGTGTTGGTGAGCGCGACGGTGCGGCCGTCGAGGTCCTCTGCGGGCACTTTCGAGACGAGCAGGATGGACTGCACCTCTCCGTCCGAGGAGATCGCGATATCGGGAAGCAGCACGAGGTCCTCGGCATGTCGCGCATACTCGATGGCGGGGATCGGCGCCACGTCGAGCGTTCCTGCCACGATGTCGACGGCAAGGTCGGCAGGATTCGCTTTCACCAGATCGACGTCGAGCAGCACGTCGTTCTTCACCATGCCGTAGTACAGCGGCAGGCAGTTCAGGAACTGAATGTGGCCGAGGCGCGGACGGGCAGGCATGGGCCTACGCCTCGTCGTAGACGCGAATCACCGTGTAGAGCGTGTCGCGCTCCACCGGCACGTGTCCGGTCTCGCGGATCATGCCGAGCAGGTCGTCCTTGCTGAGGGCCTCGGGCGTGACTGCGCCGGCCATGTGCGTGATGCGCTCCTCCACGACGGTGCCGTCGAGGTCGTCGACGCCGAAGACGGTTGAGAGCTGGGCCATCTTCAGGCCCACCATGATCCAGAACGCTTTGATGTGCGGGATGTTGTCGAGCATGAGCCGCGCGATCGCGAGCGTCTTCAGGTCGTCGAAGCCGGTGGTGCCCGGCAGGTTGGAGAGTTCGGTGTTAAGCGGGTGGAACGCGAGCGGGATGAACGCGAGGAAGCCGCCGGTTATGTCCTGCTGCTCGCGCAGGCGGATCAGGTGGTCCACGCGCTCCTCGAGCGTCTCGATGTGGCCGTACAGCATCGTGCAGTTCGTCTTGATGCCGAGAGAGTGCGCTTCGCCGTGGATGCGGAGCCAGTCATCGGCCGACGTCTTCTTGTCCCACGCCGCCAGACGCGTCCTGTCCGAGAAGATCTCGGCGCCGCCGCCCGGCATCGAGTCGAGTCCGGCCTCCTTGAGCTGACGCAGTACCTCGACGGTCGAAAGCCCGCTGATCTGTGCGTAGTACTCGATCTCGACGGCGGTGAACGCCTGGATGATCACGTGGGAGGGGAGCGCTTCGCGCAGGCGTCGCATCATGTCGATGTAGAACTCGAACGGCCAGTCGGGGTGCAGACCGCCCACGATGTGAACCTCATGCGCACCCTCGGGGACCGCCGCCTTCGCTGCCTCGACGATCTCATCGAGCGTCATCTCGTACGCGCCGTCCTGACCCTTGCTGCGGGAGAACGCGCAGAACTTGCAGCGATTCTCGCAGATGTTCGTGGGGTTGATGTGGCGGTTCACCATGAAGTAGACGCGATCGCCGTTCTTCTCTCGGCGAACGAAGTCGGCCATCTGGCCGATGCCAAGAAGATCGTTGCTGGCGTAGAGTGCGATACCGTCTTCACGGGAGAGCCGCTCGCCTGCCGCGACTTTGGCGGCGATCGGCTCGAGCGTGGTGTCGGTGAGGTAGAAGGGATTCACGGGAACTCCGTTCGGTGAGTCGGACTCCAAACGCAACAAGTCTAGTTTCCCCGGCCGAGGAAAGCCACCCGCGGGCATGGTGGTGCTACACTCGGCAGCAGGTTCTCCGGGAGAAGGAGCGCACGTGAACAGCCCGCAGGCGGACCGCGCATGCGCACGCTGCGGGGCACCGCTGGAGGATGCTCTCTCCAATGTGTGCCTTGCGTGCGCGATGGAGGCGGCAGATGCACGGGTGGAAGAGCGGCCCGCGACCCCCGAGCCGACAGCGAAACGCCTTCGTGGCATCCCGCGCGCAGTGCTGTACGGCATCTGCCTCGTCTGTCTGATCGTGATTGCGTGGCGCGGTCCGTCGTTCGTCCAGAGCCTTCAGCCACAGCACCCGATTCGGACGGGTCCCTACACCACCAGGGGCGACTGTGACGGGTGCGTCGAGAACCTCTGGGTCTACTCGGCGGCGCTCATCGACGGACGCCGACTACCCGATGATCTGGTCTGCCCGGCGACTGACAAGCCATATCTGGTCACAGAGTCGACCGCCGGGATAGTCGCGTCATGTCCCAATCCCGCCGAGCACGGACTTGCGGCCCTCTCGGTTGGGCGTGGAGTCCGGGTTCCGGAGGCCCGGCGATGAAGCATCGGGATGAAGGTTTCACGCTGGTCGAATTAATGACGGTTGTGCTCATCCTTGGTGTTCTTGTGATGATCGCCGTGCCCGCGTTCGTGAATTCGAGAAGGGCGGCAGCAGAGACCGCGTGTCTTGCGAATCGCGCGGTTGTGTCGAAGGCCGACTTCTCGTACTACCTGCAGAGCGGCACATGGTCCCCGGGCATCGCGAGCCTGGTCGGATCATGGATCAAGAGCACGCCGACCTGTCCCGAGAGTGGCGTCTACACCTGGATCGACGAGCCAACCGCCGAGCAGCCACTGAGAACGCTTGGCTGCTCGGTGCACTACTTCCCGGTGAAGTCCCTCACTCCGCTTGGGTCTACGTTCAGCGAGATCTCACGCGGCATGATCGAGCGCATGCTGGCGTACTACGCGAAGAATGGCAGATGGCCCAGTAGCCGTCCGCCCGCCAGCTACACCGACCTCGGCTTGACGGCAGCTGATTGGGCCAAGGCGGTAGAGCATCTCAACTACACGCCCGGCGGCACGAAGGTCTCCGTAACGCCGGAAAAGGGCTACGTCATAACGGTTGTTGACGTCAAAGGCAAGACACGTACTCTCAAGGCGGGGGAGCAGGATATCTTCTACGATGCCAAGACGGCCAAGTGGTACTACAAAGAGGTCAACAAGGGGAACGTGGTCGATATCGCCACGATCCAAGTGCAGCCTGCCAAGAAATAGCAGAACGGTCCGCACGGGGTATGAACACCTCTGAAGATGGGCGGAACGATGCCGTCCGGGATGGAGGGAGACATCATGCGACTCAGGCGCATGCTCGTATTCGTGCTCGTTGGGGCCATGGCGTTCGCGGTGGCGGGTTGTGGCTCGGGCGGGACGACGGACTCTGGCGGCACGACTACCCCCAAGGGACCGGTCACCGTCGGCTCCAAGATCGACACCGAGGGCGGGGTGCTCGGCCAGATTATGATCGCGGTGCTGGAGGAGAACGGGTTCACGGTCGTCGACAAGACCAAGACCGGCACCACCGAGGTCGTCCGCAAGGCGCTCCTCGCCGGTGAGATCGACATGTACGCCGAGTACACAGGCACCGCGCTCACGCAGTTCTTCCCGGGTACCACGATCGACCCCGCGGTAGCCAAAGACGCGCAGACATCCTACGACATGGTAAAGGACCTTGACTCGACGCAGAACGACGTCGTCTGGCTCGGCCGCGCTCCGGCGAACAACACGTGGGCGATCGCGATCCCGAAGGCGCTCTCCGATGCCGAGAACATCAAGACGCTTGAGGATTGGGCGGCGTATATCAACAAGGGCGGTGCTGTGAAGCTTGTGGCGTCGCAGGAGTTCGTCGACCGCAAGGAGGACGGCGTTCCCGCGATCGAGGCGGCGTACGGCTTCAAGATGAAGGCCGACCAGCTCATCATCCTGTCGGGCGGCGATACCGCGCAGACCGAGGCGGCAGCGGCGCAGGGCACCAACGGCGCGAATGCGGCGATGGCGTACGGAACCGACGGGAACCTCTCGGCACTGGGACTTGTGGTGCTGGAGGATCCGAAGAGTATCTGGCCGGTGTACGAACCGGCTCCAGCGGTGCGCGGTGAGGTCATGAAGAAGTACCCCGAGATCGCGGACATCCTGAACCCGGTCTTCGACGGGCTTACGCTGGCGTCGTTGCAGGAGCTCAACGGGAAGATCGCCGTCGACGGCGCCGACCCCAAGACGGTGGCGCTCGACTACCTGAAGTCCAAGGGCTTCATCAAGTAGCGTGGCCGAGCAAAGCGGGCAGATTCGTTTCGACAAGGTGGCGCTCGTGGGTGCGATGGTCGCGCTCGCGGGCGCTGCTGCTCTGCCGTTCCTCGAGCTTCGTGCGAACCGGCTCGTGCCGGGGACGGCTCACTCGGTCGCGGCCGCGGGACCGTGGTCGTACCTGCTCTGGCTGCTCGTTGGCGTCGGGTTTCTCTCGGCGGTGGCGCCCACCGAGAAGGCGCGCGCGGCATCCTCGACAGCGAGCGGGTACGGGATCGTGATCGCGCTCGCGTGGGGCATCGGGCATGCGGCCGTCACGCTGCTCGCGGGAGAGCCCCCGGCGGCGCGCGTGTCGCTCGGCGCCGGCGTGTGGGTGCTGCTGGCCGGCACCGCGATCCTGGGCTTCTCGGGGAGTGAGGAGCGGCGTCGCAAGGTCGTGCGCTGGCTCGCGCCGCTCGTGCTGGTTGCGGGCGCGGTCGTCGCGGCTTTCGTGTGGGGTGGCCTCGACCGCATCTCGCTCGCCCGCGAGTTCTCGGTGCGCGCGGACTCGTTCTGGACGCTCCTCGGCGGGCATCTTGCGATGTCGGGCGTGGGCCTCGGCTTCGGGCTGCTCTTCGGCGTGCCGCTCGGGCTGTGGGCGACGCGCAACCGCCACGTGCGCGGCGTCGTGCTGGGAGTCACCGGCGTCATCCAGACGGTGCCGAGTCTTGCGCTGCTCGGCCTCCTGATCGCACCGCTTGCCGCGCTCAGCCAGGCGGTCCCGGCGCTGCGCGCGCTCGGCGTGCGGGGCATCGGCGCCACGCCGGGCCTCATCGCGCTCACGCTCTACGCGCTCCTCCCGATCGTGCGCAACACGTACGTCGGGCTGGCCGAGGTAGACCCGGGCGTCATCGACGCCGGTCGCGGCATGGGCATGAGCTCGTGGCAGCTGCTGTGGCGCGTCGAGTTCCCGCTCGCGCTCCCGCTCATCGTCGAAGGCGTGCGGACCGCGGCGGTGCTGCTCATCGGCATCACCACGCTCACCGTGTTCGCGGGCGCGCGCAACCTCGGTATTCTCATCTTCGAGGGCCTCGGGCAGTTCGCGCCCGACCTCATCTTGCTCGGCGCGCTGCCGATCATCGTGCTCGCGATCGTCGCCGACGTCGCGCTCTCCGCGCTCGGACGGGCACTCACACCGGAAGGGGTCCGCGCATGATCCGGCTGGAAGACGTCACCCGCCGCTACGGCGACGCGACGGCTGTGGACTCGCTCTCGCTCGAGGTGGCCGAGGGTGAGGTCTGCGTGCTCATCGGCCCGTCAGGGTGCGGCAAGACGACCACGCTGCGGATGATCAACCGCCTCATCGAGCCCACCTCCGGTCGCATCCTCGTCGATGGTCGCGACATCCTCTCGATGCCCGCCGAGGAGCTCCGCCGCGGGCTTGGCTACGTCATCCAGTCGATCGGTCTGTTCCCGCACCTCGATGTGGCCGCGAACATCTGCGTGGTGCCGCGCCTCCTCGGCTGGGAGAAGGCGCGCATGGCGAAGCGGGTCGACGAGCTGCTCGCGCTCGTGGGGCTCGACCCCGCGTCGTATCGCGACAAGTACCCGCGCCAGCTCTCGGGCGGAGAGGCGCAGCGCGTGGGCGTTGCGCGAGCGCTTGCCGCGGATCCGCCGGTGCTGCTCATGGACGAGCCGTTCGGCGCGGTCGACCCGCTCAACCGCGAGCGGCTGCAATCCGAGTTCGCGCGCATCCAGCGCGAGCTTCGGAAGACCGTGATCTTCGTTACGCACGACATCGACGAGGCCATACGCCTTGCCGACAAGATCGCGATCATGCGCGACGGCAAGCTGCAGCAGTTCGACACGCCCGAGGAGGTCCTGAATCACCCCGCGAACAAGTTCGTGCACGACTTCGTGGGCTCGGACCGCGCGCTCAAGCGCCTCGTGCGCGTGCGGGTCGCGGACGTGATGCGCTCGCCCGCCACGGTGCTTGCCGACGCGAACACGCTCTCGCTCCGCGAAGCCGCCGGGCGCCGTCGTTTCGCGTATGTGGTGCAGCCCGACGGGCGTCTCCTCGGCTGGCTCGACACGCACGGCCTCGCGGAAGGCGCTCCCGCGGCCGACGCGATGACGATCATGGACGTTGCCGAGGCGTCGGTGCGTCCCGACGATAGTCTCCGAGACGCGCTCTCGCGCATGCTCGGCCTGGGGTTCCGTGCGATCGCGGTCACCGACCGGCACGGCGTGCTTCTCGGCGAAGTCACGTTCGCGGCGGTTGAAGAGGCGATGACCGAGGGCGACGAGCACATCTCCAACCAGCCGGTTGAGGACGCCGAGTGAGCCGACGTCGCATAGGGGTCGCCGCCGTCGTGGTAGCGGCGCTCGCGTTCGCGCTCCTTGTAAGCGCGCAAGGGCTCTGGCAGTCATGGCTGAGCGCGCTCTTCCCCGAGCAGCCGGTCGTCCTCATGCCGAGAGACACGCTCGCGGCGTTCGTGCTGCAGCACCTGGCGCTCGTCGCGGTCTCGAGCGCGCTCACGATCGCGGTGGGCGTGCCGCTCGGCATTTTCGTGACGCGCAAGAGCGGCATCGAGTTCCGCGCGCTCGTGGTGGCGGCGACCGACCTCGGGCAGACGTTCCCGCCGGTGGCAGTGCTGGCGCTCGCGATGCCGGTCCTCGGCTTCGGCTTCTGGCCGACCGTGATGGCGCTCTTCATCTACGGCATGTTCCCGGTGGTGAGCGGCACGATCGCCGGCATCGAGTCTGTGCCGAAGGCCGTTCTCGACGCTGCCGAGGGGATGGGCATGAGCCCGATGCAGGTGCTCGCGCGCGTGGAGCTGCCGCTGGCGGCGCGCGTGATCCTGAGCGGCGTGCGAACGTCGGTCGCCATCAACATCGGAACCGCCACCGTGGGCGCGGCGATCGGCACCGGCGGCCTCGGAGTACCGATCATCGGTGGTCTCGCGGTGCAGAACATGGCGTACGTGCTCGAAGGTGCGATTCCCGCAGCTCTGCTCGCGGTGCTTGCAGACGCGACGCTCGCGCACGTGGAAGCGGCCGTGACAGTGCCCGAGGCGGCAGCGGGGGCGTGAGCTGGGAGCGCAGTTAGCGGCTCCACGCTCACCGAAGCTTCTCCAATTCGAGATGATTGTCAGGCTCCAGCCAAGCGGCCCGATTCCTGCTGGATCTCCCAGAATTCTCTTCCATACGCCATCACGCCTGTGCCATTAGTGTTCTCAGCATCGGGGACGCCGGGGGGCGTCTGATTCTGGGGGGGGGAGCTCGAATGGCGACCGCGACGGTCTCCGGCGCGACCACGACTCTCTCCTACGACCTCGAGAACCGGCTCACCCGCTCGGCCACCGGCTCGAGCGTCACGACCTTCACGAACGACCTCTACGGCCGTCGCACCGGCAAGATCACCGGGTCCGCGAGCACTGCCTATACATCTGGGATCCTGCAGGGCGACTCACGGAAGTCGCGAGCCCCGATGCCACCGCGACCTACGCTTACGGCATCTCCGGCATGCGGGAGCTCAAGACCGTCACGACCGCTTCTGGCACCACGACCACCAAGTCCGTGTGGTCAGGCGGCCAGCTCGCGGCCGAGCTCGATTCCGACGGCACCCGCTACACCTACCTCTGGGGTCCCGGCCGCATCCCGCTCTCGGTCACGCAGAAGACCGCCGCCGGCGTCTCGACGACCT
>RCMX01000006.1:95288-128735 GCA_004348925.1 Actinomycetota bacterium | reverse complement strand
GCTCGGCAGCGTCATCGCCATGACCGACGCGGCCGGGGGCGTCGTCGCGCGCTACACCTACGACCCGTGGGGCCGCGTGACGAGCGCGACGAACTCCGAGATCGTCGCAGTACATCGGGTGCTTGACGCGGCATTCTTTGCAGAATAGTATTCTTCAAAGAATGCAGAGGAGGCGGACCCATGTCAGGCTCCGTCGAACTTGGAAGGGAAGAGCTGGAGGACCGCCTGCGCGAATTCGATCGTGCGGTGGGTCTGCTCTACCCTGGCCGGGAATTCGGACTCGTGCTCGTCGGCGGTGGGGCCATGGTCCTGCTGGGATGCCTTTCACGATCGACCGCCGACCTCGATGCGCTGCTCGTCCCGCGCGAGCTAGTCGATCTGATGGCGCAGTACGACATAAACTGCCGGGTCACTCACTTCGCCTATAACCTCGAAGACAGGCTCGTCCACCTGGACCTGGGCACTACGACCGTCGAGTGTTACTCGGCGTCGCTCGAAGATGTCGTGGCGTCCAAGCTCCATTCGGAGCGAGACTCTGATGCGCAGGACGTCCGACGCCCCGAGGTTCTGGAGATGCTGGACTGGGAGCGCCTGGTGGAGGTGGTGGAGGACATGCGGGATAGCAAGATGAACGATCGTCGGCACAGTCAGTTCCTTCACAACTACCGAGAGTATCGACAGGAGTGCGGACCATGCGACGTCTGACCTTTCCGGGATTCCTTGAGTCATACGTGAGGGCGCTGTCTGGTGAGAACACGCTTGCTCTGTCTAGACTCGCGGCCCTGGCTGAGACTGAGTCGAGGCTTGTCGAGCCCCTGCTCCTGTGGGCTGCCGTCACTGATCGCGTCACGACGCTCAGCGGTCTTCTCGAAGGACGACAAGCGCTCCAGCAGGAACTTCAGATGCTCGAGCGACTTCAATCAACGGGTTGTCTCGAGGAAGAACTGACCGCCACCAGCTCCGTTCTGCGACCTGAGTACTCCAAGGTGTGGAACAGCTACACGGTCAGGCGCGATGCTCCACATCGCGACAAGGAGCTTCGCTTGAAGGTTCGCGAGAGGGTTCTGGAACTCGAATCTCAGAAAGGTGTGACCAGATATAGGATGGCGAAGGATCTTGGTCTGAACCCCGGGAACCTGCATGCCTTCCTCGCATTGGGCGACGCTACGAAGCTCTCGCTGGATCGAGTCGCGGCCTTGGTGAAGTACCTGGAAGCTGCATAGCACCCGCGACCCGTTCGTGTCGGCCAAGTTTGTGACGATGGAGCGTGCCGCTAGCGCTGTCGAAACGTCGTTGCACCCTGCCTTACTCGGCGGTACACTCAAGAGGTAGTACCTATAAGGTAGGACCTTTGGAGTACCGATGGCGAAAGTGAACGTCTACATTCCGGATGACCTCCTCGAGCAAGTCGACGTCGACGCGCTTGCGATGGGTCGTAGCCGAAGCTCGATCGTGCAAGAAGCGCTTGCAGGGTATGTCGCCACGCGCGGCGAGGCCGAGCGGCGCTCACGCGTTGAGGGCGCCATCGAAATCGCCGACCATGTGGCCGCAACGTGGGCGGAACACGATGCCGCGCCTGAGGTCGGCGCCAGCGATTTCCTCATCGGCTTGCGGCATGCCTCGGAACGCGATGGCGATGCGGACATCGTCCGGCGCATCCTTGAGAGCCGGGCTGGCGAGGATCGTGAGTAGCCGCTTCGCTGTCGTGGACGCATCGGTGGGCGTGAAGTGGTTCGTGCCAGAATCCGGTCGCGCCGAAGCGATGGAGCTGCTGCGAGACGCTGCCACCGGCGAGGTCACGCTTGTCGTCCCGGACCTGTTCGTCTACGAGGTCCTTCGCACCATCCGTCGCAAGGCGGGCGACGAGCCCGCGCGCGCGGCGGTAGCGTTCTTCTCGGCGGCGGGGATCGTGACGGTGCCGCCGGTCGAGCGCGTGCTGGAGACCGCTCTGGACGCCGCCAACGCGCTCGGCTGCGACTTCTGCGACGCGTGCGCACCGGCGATCGCCACGCTGCTGGACGCGCCGCTCTACTCGGCAGACAGGCGCGCTCACGCAGGATACGCTGGCGTGCTACTCATCGGGTAGGTCGCGCTGGCGTCCTCGCTCCGTACCTCGTACCCTGAAGGCATGACCCCGCTACCCGACATCGCACGTACCGCCGTCGCCGAGTACGACATGCTCCCGGCGGGCTCGGTCGTGCTCGCGCTCGTCTCGGGCGGCGCCGACAGCGTCGCGCTGCTGCGGCTCCTGGCCGCTGGCGACCTGGGCGACCTCGCGGGCCTCTCGGCGCTGCACGTCAACCACCTGCTGCGCGGGGACGCCGCCGACGCCGACGCCGCCTTCGTCGAGGCGCTCTGCGCGCAGCTCGGCGTGCCGTGCACTGTCGTGCGCTTCGACGTCGCCGCCTACGCGGAGGCCGAGGGCCTCAACCTGGAAGACGCCGGACGCCGCATCCGCTATCGCTTCGCGGAAAGCGAGCTCGACTCGCGTTGCGCCGCCGCCAGCCTCTCGCCGCTGCGCGGCCGCATCGCCGTTGCGCACACCCTCGACGACCAGGCCGAGACGTTCCTCATGCGCCTCGTCACCGGCGCCGGCCCCGGCGGGCTTCGCGCGATCGGTCCCGTGCGCGGTCGCGTAGTGCGCCCGCTCATCGGTGCGCGCCGGGCCGACATCCTCGGCTACCTCACGGGCCTCGGCCAGCACTGGCGCGAGGACGCCACCAACGCCGACACCTCGCGGCTGCGCTCCTGGGTGCGCCACGATCTCCTGCCGCTCGCGCAATCGCGCAATCCGGCGTTCGCCGAGACGCTTGCGCGCAACGTCCGCATCCTTGCCGAGGAGGACACGCTCCTCTCGGAGATGGCCTCGGCGTTCTCGCGTGACTTCGCGAGCTTCGAAGAGGGGCGCCTCACCTTCGAGACCGCGCAGATGCGCACGCTCTCGCGCCCGATGGCGCGCCGCACAGTACGCGAGGCGCTCCTTCGGGCGTTCCCGGATGCGTCCCGGCTTGAAGCCGCGCACGTAGAAGCGCTCGTTGATGGCCTTGCGATAGAAGGATTCGCGCACGACCTGCCATTCGGTCTGCGGGCGGTGGACGAGTACGGTAGACTATGTCTTTCCCGGCGAGACGACATCGCTTCGCCGGTGGCACCTTGTTTGCTCGAATGGCCGGGTAGGTGCGACCTCGGCGAGCTTGGCTCGATCGAGGCCGCGCTTTCGACACCTCAGGGCGTCTCGGACGATCCCTTCTCGGCATACGTTGATGCGGACGCGCTTACGGGCCCGCTCACCGTGGATGGGCCGAGGGACGGCGACAGGATGACGCCGCTCGGCATGACGGGAACAAAGAAGCTCTCGGACCTACTCGTGGATGTGAAGGTTCCGAAACGGCTTCGCGCCAGCATCCCCGTTATCCGTGACGGTGAGCGTATCGTGTGGGTCGCGGGTGTCCGGCTTGATGAGCGCTACAAGGTGACCGCCGAGACCCGCCGCGTGCTGGCGCTCTCGTGGAAGAGACGGACGCAGGACGGAAGCTGACCGAGAGGCCAGCGGGGGAGCGAAAGGACGCGTCGGATGCACCCGGACGTCAAAGAGATCATCTTCACCGAAGAGCAGATCGCCGAGCGGGTTCGTGAGCTTGGTGCACAGATCGCGGCCGACTACGAAGGCCGCACGCTCTTGCTTGTGGCCGTGCTGCGCGGCGCCTCGCTCTTCGTCGCCGATCTGGCGCGCGCCATCGACGGTCCCGTCGAGATCGACTTCATGGCGGTGTCGTCATACGGCAGCTCCACGAAGTCCTCGGGCGTGGTCCGTATCATCAAGGACCTCGACGAGGTCATCGAGGGCCGAGACGTGCTCGTCGTCGAGGACATCCTCGACACCGGCCTCACGCTCAAGTACCTGCTCCGCAACCTGGCCTCGCGCAAGCCGCGCACCCTCGAGGTCGTGACGCTGCTCTCCAAAGCGGGTAAGCAACGGGTGCCGATCGATTGCAAGTACACCGGCTTCGCGATCCCCGACGAGTTCGTTGTAGGCTACGGGCTCGACTACGCCGAGATCTACCGCAATCTCCCGTACATCGGGGTGCTCAAACCGGAGGTCTACAGCAACTAGACCGCCTGACAAGGGGTGTGATCTGTGAACAGGAACCTGAGGACTGCGCTACTGTACCTGCTGCTCATCGTGGTAGCGCTACTCTTTGTGGCCAATAACTTCGACACGAGCGCCAAGGTGACCAAGCTCACCTCGAGCGAGTTCATCAGCGCGCTCAAGGACAAGCGGGTCGTCTCGGCAGAAGTGATGCTGAAGACCCAGGCGGTCACCGGGTCGTTCTACCCGGACGCAGCGGCCAAAGAAGCGAAGAAGAAGACCGAGTACACGACGACGTACCTGGGTCAGGACTCGTTCGCGACCCTCATCGACCAGTACCCGCCGCTCGAGGAGTACAACGCCAACGCCCAGGATACGAGTTGGTGGGTGACGCTGCTCGCGCAGCTCATACCTGTCGTGCTCATCGTCGGCGTGATGTTCTTCTTCATCAACCAGATGCAGGGCGGCAACTCGAAGGTGATGTCGTTCGGCAAGTCTCGGGCAAAGCGCCTCACGCGCGACCAGCCGAGGATCACGTTCAAAGACGTCGCGGGGGTTGAGGAAGCCGTGGAGGAGCTTCAGGAGATCAAGGAGTTCCTGAGCAACCCCGGCAAGTTCCAGGCGCTTGGCGCGAAGATCCCGAAGGGTGTTCTGCTGGTAGGACCTCCGGGTACCGGCAAGACGCTGCTCGCGCGCGCGGTTGCGGGCGAGGCCGGCGTGCCGTTCTTCACGATCGCCGGTTCCGACTTCGTCGAGATGTTCGTGGGCGTCGGCGCAAGCCGCGTTCGCGACCTGTTCGAGCAGGCCAAGGCCGCTAGCCCGTGCATCGTCTTCATCGACGAGCTCGATGCTGTGGGCCGCATGCGTGGCGCCGGTCTCGGCGGCGGGCATGACGAGCGCGAGCAGACGCTCAACCAGCTCCTCGTGGAGATGGACGGCTTCGACCTCAAAGACAACGTTATCGTCATGGCGGCCACGAACCGTCCCGACGTGCTCGACTCGGCGCTCCTGCGCCCGGGCCGCTTCGACCGTCAGGTCACCGTGGACCGCCCCGACCGCAAGGGCCGCTTCGAGATCCTCAAGATCCACGCGCGCGGGAAACCCGTGTCCGAGAACGTCGACCTCGAAGTGATCGCGCAGCGCACGCCGGGCTTCACCGGCGCCGACCTCGCGAACATGGTGAACGAGGCAGCGCTGCTCGCTGCCCGCCACGGCAAGAAGCAAGTGGAGATGGTCGAACTCGAGGAATCGATCGAGCGCGTGATCGCCGGTCCCGAGAAGAAGAGTCGCATCATGTCCGAGAAGGAGAAACGCATCATTGCGTACCACGAAGCCGGTCATGCGCTCGTGGGCCACGTGCTCCCCAACACGGACCCGATCCACAAGATCAGCATCATCAGCCGCGGTCGGGCGCTCGGCTACACTCTTGCGCTCCCGATCGAGGACAAGTTCCTGAACGCCAAGGGCGAGATGCTCGACGAGATCGCGATGCTCCTGGGCGGTCGCGTTGCCGAGGAGATCGCCATCGGCGACATCACAACGGGCGCGAGCAACGATATCGAGCGCGCGACCAAGCTCGCCCGCCAGATGATCACGCGCTACGGCATGAGCGACAAGCTCGGGCCGATGACGCTCGGCGAGCAGGAGCACGAAGTCTTCCTCGGCAGGGACTTCTCAAACACGCCCAACTACTCGCCGGAGATCGCGTACGAGATCGACAAAGAAGTGCGCCGCATGATCGACGAGGCGTTCGACAAGTCGTTCAAGATCCTCTCCGAGCGACGCGCGCAGCTCGATCTCATGGCCGTGGTGCTCGTGGATCGCGAGACGGTGGACAAAGACGAGCTGGAGGCGCTTCTCAACGGCACCTGGGACGAGTTCCTGGTGAAGGAGAAGGCCGCCGAGGCCGAGAAGCGCGATTCTGACGACAGCGCGTCCGCCGACAGCGAGCCCGAGCAGAAGCCCGAGGACACGCGTCCGATCGTGGACGTGCCGCCGCTTGGACTCGGGCCTGTCGCTCAGGACTGACGCGCAGAAAACGAAGATCGCGATGGGGTGCCGTCTTTCGGGACGGTGCCCCATCGTGCCGTTGCGTCCTCTAGCGGCTTCAGGGGGTGCGTTCTGACGTCAGTGGGGATACTCTGAGGAGGTGGAGGCGCCGCGGAGGGGGACCGCGTGTCGATTTCCGAACATCGCAGCGGGAGTGCACGAGTCGTGAGTCTGATATCGCGACTTCGCCCATCCGAGCGCGCGCACTACGTACCGCAGGGCCCCGAGGGCCAGAGCGCCCTCATCGACGCCCTCAACGAGGTGGCAGCAGCCGCCTCCTCGGCCCGCACGGTACACGATGTGCTCAACATCGTCGTCGATGCGGCCAAGCGCTTCACCGGCACCGAGAAGGTCGTTCTTGCCCTGGTGGACGGCACGGGCGACATGCCCGAACTCGATGAGTCGAGCATCGTCGTGCGCGGTTCGCGCATGCAGCATGACGAGGCGTGGTGGGGGGCGTGGCTTCCCGACGCCTGCGACCACGTCTTCACCGAGGGCGACGCCTACTTCGAGGTGAACGACTCCGCGGCTGCCTGGTGTCTCGCCGTACCGGTACGCGTACGGGACCACCCGCTCGGCATCCTGTGCGCGATCAACTCCGTCTCGCATCGGCTGCGCAGGGAGCACACCGCGTTCCTGTCGATCCTCGGCGCCTTCGCGGCAGCGTCTATCGAGAACGCACGCCTCGCCGAGGAGAGCCGATACGCGCTTCTCGCCAGCGAGCGGGAGCGCATCTCCCGGGAGATGCACGATGGCATCGCGCAGTCGCTGTTCTCGATCGCGCTGTCTCTTGAGGTCTGTAAGCGGCAGGTGATGCGCGACCCCGCCGGGGTGGCACGTCAGTTGGCCGACGTGCAGGATCTGCTGGCCGGCAGCCAGGGGGAGATTCGCCGCTACATCTACGATCTGCGCCCGGCAAAACTGCAGGAGCTCGGTCTTGCCGGTGCGATCGAGTACTGGTTGCGCGAGATCGCCCCGGGGAAGGCGCACAAGGTGGACCTGCTCGTGAACGGCCAGGTCAGACACCTCGGGGCAGAGGTGGAGACGTGTGTGTACCGCGTCGCGAGAGAGGCGACGACGAATGCGGTGAAACACTCCCAGGCGAGCCATATCCGCGTCACGCTGACGTACCAGGCGGACGGCATCGCCGTCGAAGTGGCCGACGATGGCCTCGGCTTCGAAGTGGACGCGGCCACGGCGTCCAGCAAGGCGGGAGCGAGCATGGGATTGCGAACAATCCGCGAGCGTGTAGAGACCGCCGGCGGCGCGATCAGGGTGCTGTCGGAGCCGGGACGGGGCTGCGTCGTTCGGGCGCACATCCCTGCGTGAGGGGGCTTGAGTGAGGGCACGGGTATTCATCGTCGACGATCACGAGCTGGTTCGCTACGCGCTGAGAAGCTCCCTCGAGGCCGAGGAAGACCTGTGCGTGGTCGGTGAGGCCGCATGCGGCGAGGACGCACTCGAACGGGTGATGGCAGCCGAGCCGGACATCGTGTTGCTCGATCTGCGTATGCCCGGCATGCCCGGCGCGGAGGTCTGCGCCAGGATGTTGGAGCTCGACCCGACGCTCAAGGTCATCGTGCTCACAAGCTATGACGAGGACGAGGATGTGTTCGGTGTCCTCTCGGCAGGAGCGGTCGGCTATCTCATGAAGGATGCGAGTCCCCTGGCGCTCATCGAGTCGATCCGCAACGTCGCCGACGGGCAGACCGTGCTTGACGGATCGATCGCGAGACGGGTGATCGCGGCGAGCTCACTGCTTGAGTCCGAGGACCCTGGTCTCTCGGGACGTGAACTGGATGTGCTAGCGGAGATGGCCCGCGGCGCAAGCAACAAGGAGATCGCTCGTTCGCTGTGGATATCGGAGCCCACGGTCAAGACGCACGTCAGCCACATCCTGCGCAAACTCGGGCAGTCGGACCGCACGCACGCCATCGTTGAAGCGATGCGGCGTGGCATCGTACGCCCGCCAGAGCGGTCGGGGTAGTCGCTCATCCGTTGGGATGAGCGGACCTCAATCCGCAATCATACCGTCGACTGATACCGTTCCACCCGCATCTCGGGCACCTTCATCTGCAGGTGTTGTCATTCTCCGGGGGGATGTGGGGGGAGGTGTATTCAGGTGCTGCTCAAGATGTATGCGTGGGCCCTCGAGCACAGCAAGTCCGATGAGGGAGCGACCGCGGTCGAGTACGGAATCATGGTTGCCGCCATCGCAGTCGCGATCCTGACAGTCGTCTTCTTGCTGGGCGATCAGATCGCCGCGCTGTTCCAGACGGTTCTGGATAAGATCGCTGGCGCCTAGGCGCGGCGCGTCCGGGGGTCCGTCAGGGCGGGCTCCCGGACGAATCGAAGAAATGTAGGGGGGCATTCCGATGTGGCACCGCGGTCACTCATGCCGCGACGAGGGAGCAGCAGCCGTCGAATTCGCGCTCGTGTCGACGGTGCTCGTTCTCCTGCTCATCGGGATCATCCAGTTCGGGATCCTCTTCTTCCAGTGGGTGGAGCTCACGCATGCCGCGCGCGAAGGCGTGCGATGGGCCGCGCTGGAATACCCCGCCGGGTCGGTCTCCACGCCAGGCACCGTCCGCTACAAGGCGGCGCAGTCGTCTCCGGGGCTGGCGCTCACCGATGCCGACATCGCGGTGACGCCCGACGACCCGGGCATCGACGACGTTGGAGATCCTGCGACCGTCACGGTGACGCATGCGGTGCCGATCTTCACGCCCTTCATGCAGGGCCTGTTCGGGAGTGACGACGGGACGTTCCAGCTGCACAGCACCGCTACGATGAGGATCGAGTGATTATCGTGATCGAGCACATCAAGAGGGATGACGGCGGCGTTGCCGTGACCGTGGCAGTCGTCTTCCTCGTGTTGGTGCTGATCTCGGCGCTTGCCGTCGACGTGGGGTATCTGCTCACCGTACGGCGTCAGCTTCAGAGCGCCGCTGACGCCGCCGCGCTGGCGGGTTGCCGTGTTCTCGCCGATGGAGGCAGCGACGCCGAGGTCCTCGCCGAGGCCGAGGCATTCGCGAATGCGAATGCGACCCAGCCCGCCGACGAGCTCGTGATGCTGAAGGACGCGCCGGAGACCCGGGTCACGGAGACGTACGTTCAGGTCACCGTGCAGAAGGATGCGGCGCTGTTCTTCGGTCGCGTGCTTGGCATGCAGACGTCGCTCGTGACGGCGACGGCGCGTGCTCAAATCGCATACCTCACGGGGATGCGTGGCATCGTGCCATGGTCGGTGCCCGTCATTCATGCGTCAAAGGTGTCCGCGCGCATCGGAGGCGGTGCCCGGGTGTGGCTCGAGCCCGAAGGGGGAGGCCTCTGGTCGGGGACCGTCATCGCGCCGGCCAGCGCTGCACTCTCGGGCTACAGCGTCGACGTGGCCGCGTACAACGAGCAGACGGCGTATCCGGACGGCACGAGCGACTATCCGGACGGAGTGCCCGAGCCGCTTCCCGGGGCAGCGAGGGCGTTCGTTCCCCCTCCGGGATGTCCCATTCTTGATGTGTACCTCGACCACTACGTCGTGGCGGCCGGATCCTCCGGTTCGGCGAGACTGTACGTGCGGGCGGCCGAGGCGCCTCAGGCGCGCTTCGTTGGCAAGAGCTACACGCTCACAGCGGTCGTCGGCCAACCGGGGCTGTGGTCGGTCGCTTTGAACGTGCCGGCCGTCGACGACCTCTGGGCCACGTTTCCGATAGACGTCTCGGTTGCGAAGACGACGGTCACCAGCGCTGCCACGCTCCTGGTCAGGCGATCCACCTACCCGATCGCTGATGTCTCACTTTCCGACTACGTCGTCGCGCCGGGAGAGGCGATCACGGTCTCGGTGCAGCTGAACGACTACGTGTACGGTCAGGATTACGAGCTCAAGGTCGTGGGTGGTGCTGGCGAGGTCGGCAACTTCTGCGCCGTGGACCTGGGGACGATCCACCACACGCCGCTGTGGCGTAACCCGCAGGACCCCGTCGAGTATGTGCTCGCCGATGACCCCGAATACGCGCCGCCCGCGTACTACCACTACCTGGCCGAGGCGTTCCCGTTCGTCATCCACATCGGGGACACCATCAGGACCGAGCCGGGTACGCTCTCCGGCCCGAGCACGGCGAAGGCGCTCGACGATCGTTTCGCGGGCGACTCCCTGACGTTCAGCCAATGGGAAGCTCAGGGTCGACCGGCCACGTCACGCGTCGTCTACGTGCCGGTCGTCGAGAAGATGCAGCTGGTGACCGGGCAGACTCCGATGCGCGTTGTGAGCCTTGCCGCTTTCTTCATCGAGCCCGCTAGCAACATCAAGAAGGACGCCATCGTCGGGCGCTTCGTCGAGTACGTCTCACCGTCGGACGCCGTCTCTGAGACGCCGCCCGACGGGCTCTATGTATTGACCGTCCGGCTCGTCGCGCCGGAATGACCCACAGAAGGAGCGCGCTATGCGGTCGAGAGTCTTCATCCTCGTTGCTGCAGTCGTCCTTGGCATCGCAGCGGCGTTGCTTACGGCGCAGTACCTGCGCGGCGCGACCGCGCGTCTGACGAAGGAAGCGCAGCCGGTGCAGGTGCTAGTCGCCACCCAGGACGTCCCGCGCGGCACGTCTGCGGAGGATGCGCTCAAGCAGGGGTTGATCTCCGTGCAGGAGGTGCCGCAGCGGTATGTCTCGGCAAGCGCGGTCTCCTCGGCGCGTGGCATCGAAGGGCAGGTGCTGGCGACGTCGCTCAGCGCGGGCGAGCAGGTGACGCGCGCCAGGTTCCAGTTCCCGAGCGAGGCAGGACTCTCGTTCGCTATCCCTGACGGGTTCGTCGCCGTCTCCATTCCCGCCGATGACATCACCTGTGTTGGCGGGATGCTCAAAGCCGGCGACTGGGTGCTGGTTACCGCGACGTTCGATCCCGGTCCCAACGGCAAGGATGCGGAGTCGAGGATCCTCCTGCAAAAGGCGCGCATTCTGGCTGTAGGCGCTGACACGGGCGCCGGAGCGGCCACGGACGAGGGGACGACGAAGTCGGGCTCCGCGCTCGCTGCGGGGACCCGGGGCGCGAACGCGGCAAAGGCGGCGACGGTGACACTTGCGCTCAAGCCCGAGGACGTCGAGCGAATCGTGTTCGCCGAGGAGCAAGGCACCGTCTGGCTCGCGCTCTTGCCGACCACTGAGACCCAGGTGCCCGGTACGACCGGACGCAACATCAAGACGATCTTCAAGTAGGAGGCAGCGATGGGCGTGGTCGTGATCGTCGACGCTGATGCCGGCTTCTGTCGTCGGCTGCGGGCACTTCTCGAAAGCGACGTCGGGGCGCGGTGCGAGGAGGTGCGCACTCTGGCCGAGGCGCGTGAACTGCTGCGACAACGGCAACCGGGCGCGGTGGTGCTTGGGCCGTCGGTCGCGCCGACCGCCGCGATCGAGTTCGCCGAGGCGTACGGTTCGGCGGAGGAGACGGCTGCGACCATCCTCGTGACGGATGAGGCGTCGACCGACTTGCTCAGGCGCGCCATGCGTGCGGGGCTGCGGGATGTCGTGCCCGCCGACAAGGACTATGGCGAGGTCGTGAACGCTGTGCATGCTGCGCTCGAGAGCGCCAGGTCTCGCGCGACAGAGTCGGCCGTGATGTGTGTTCCGCCAACGCGGGGTCGCGTCGTGACCGTGTTCAGCACCAAAGGCGGTGTTGGCAAGACGGTCATCTCGTGCAACGTCGCGGTCGCGCTTGCCGAACTGCGCCTGCGCACCGTGCTCGTCGATCTCGACCTGCAATTCGGCGACGTGGGCATCATGCTCGACCTGACGCCCGAGCGCACCATCTTCGATGCCGTGCAGTCATTCGATCGGCTCGATGCCGAGATGCTTCGGGGATTCCTCACGACGCACGAGTCCGGGCTCCAGGTCTTGCTCGCGCCCGTACATCCCGAGGATGCCGATGCGGTCACCGTCAGCCGCATCAGCGCGGTCATCGGCTTGTTGCGGGAGATGGCGGACGTCGTCGTTATCGACACCGCGGCGGCGCTCGATGACGCGGTGCTTGCGGCGATCGACGGCAGCGACAGCGTCTACGCCGTAGCGACCATGGATGTCGCCAGCATCAAGAATGTGCGCGTCTCACTTCAGAAGCTCGCTCAGATGGGGTACGACCACGATCTCACCCAGCTGGTGATCAACCGCGCGGATAGCAAGGTCTGGCTGGATCCCGGCGAGGCCCAGAGAAGCATCGACGCCACGCTTGTGGCCGAGGTGCCGAGCGATCGACTCGTGCCGCGCTCGGTGAACCGTGGCGTGCCGGTGGTGCTGGACTCTCCGAAATCGGGGGTTGCCCGGGCGCTTGCGGCCCTCGCGAAGCGCATCGCAGCGGGTCGCGAGGAGGCGAAGAGCAGTGTCGCTTAGGGAACGTCTCGCCCAAGGCACAAACCAGGTGGTGGCCGATGAGCTCCGCGAGATCGATGACGTCCTCGGCTCGGGGCCGAAGGATGCCATAAAGCGCAGTCTCCACTACCTGCTGATCGAAGAGATGGGCACCGAGCTCTCGATGCCCGATGTCGATGAGGCGTCAATCCGGGCCTCCATCCATATGAAGCTGCGTGAGCTGCTGGAGCGCGAGAGCACGCCGCTGTCGGCGGCCGACCGGCGGGAGATCTCGGCCGATGTGGTCGACAATATCCTGGGCTATGGACCGTTGCAGTCGCTTCTGGGAGATCCGGAAGTCACCGAGGTCATGGTGAACAATGCGGACACCGTGTACGTGGAGCGACGTGGGCGACTGTATCTGACGGACCGCCGGTTCATCGACGAGGCGCACCTACTTCGCATCATCGACAAGATCGTGGGGCAGGTAGGGCGGCGCATCGACGAATCATCGCCGATGGTCGACGCGCGGCTTCCCGACGGGTCCCGTGTGAACGCGGTCATCCACCCGCTTGCGATCAACGGGCCGATGCTCACGATCCGGAAGTTCTCGCAGGAGCCCTACACCATCAGCGACCTGATCGCCTTCGGTACGCTCGATGAGCGCGCCGGTGAGTTCCTCGAGGCGTCCGTCCGCGGTCGTCTCAACGTCCTCATCTCGGGGGGCACCGGGAGCGGGAAGACAACCCTGCTCAACGTGGTTTCGGCGTTCGTGCCGGACGACGAGCGAATCGTGACCATCGAAGACGCGGCTGAACTGCGTCTCGGCCAGAGTCATGTGCTGCGGCTTGAGTCGAGGCCTCCAAACATCGAGGGCAAAGGGCAGGTTACTATCCGCGACCTCGTTCGCAACTCGCTGCGCATGCGTCCCGATCGCATCATCGTGGGCGAGGTTCGCGGCGCAGAGGCGCTCGATATGTTGCAGGCCATGAACACTGGCCACGAGGGCTCGCTTTCGACGATCCACGCCAACTCGCCGAGAGACTCGCTCGCCCGGCTCGAGACGATGGTGCTTCTGAGCGGCGTCGACCTGCCCGTGCGCGCCATCCGGGAGCAGGTTTCCTCGGCGCTCCATATGGTCGTCCAGCTGCAGCGCCTGCGGGACGGCTCGCGCAAGATCGTGCAGATCTCCGAAGTCGAGGGGATGGAGGGCGACACGATCGTGCTGCAAGACATCTACTACTACGACTACACGATGGGCGTCGACGAGTCCGGTCGCTTCCTGGGTCGGCTCAAAGGCACCGGTCTGAGACCGAAGTTCTCGGCGCACCTGGACGACCTCGGTATACACCTGCCGAGCGAGACGTTCGCCTACGAGCCCCCCGCGCGGCGGTGATGGCGGTGAGACGCCTGGCCGTGCTGCTCGCAGCGCTGCTCATCGCTGCACCTGCGTCGGCGCGCGCTGCCGACGCGACGCTTGGCGTTCGACTTGAGGACTCGTCACAGCTACCCGCGATGACGCTCTCGGTGACGCTTCCGGCGCAGCTGCTCGGCGGCACTACCGGTGAGCCGACCTTCCGCATCACCGAGAACGGCGTCGAGGCGAAGGTCATCTCGGCGGAGGGTGCAACGGATGCGGCCCGGGCGCCGGTCGATGTCGTGCTCGTGCTGGATACGAGCGGCAGCATGAAAGGCGCGCCGTTGACCGACGCGCTCGCGGCGGCCCGCGCATTCGTGAACGCGATGGGTCCCGAGGACCGCACGGCGATCGTGACCTTCGCGTTCGAGCCGAGCGTCCGCAGCGAATTCACGAGCGAGCAACCCCGGCTGCTCTCGGCGCTCGACGGCATCCAGGCGAGCGGGGAGACCGCGGTCCATGACGCGCTCGTGCGCGCTGCCGGGCTCGTCGCGAAAAACGCCGGTCGGCAGACCGCCATCGTGTTGCTCTCGGATGGCGGCGACACCGTGAGCGTGACGAGCTTCCAGAGCGCGCTGGGCGCGCTCAAGGTCTCCGGCGCAGCCGTCTATGCGGTCACCTTGCGGTCGAAGGAGTGGGACCCGCGCGCGCTCAACTCTCTGGCCTCGCAGACCGGCGGCAGGGCCGTCACGGCCGCCGACTCGGCACAGCTGCTGTCCATCTACGAGGCGCTCTCCGAGGAGATCCGGACACAGTATCTTGTGACGTACCAGAGCCTGCGGCCGAACACGAAGGACCTCGAGGTCCTGGTGACCGCATCGCTCGACGGCGCGACGGCAGTCGGCGATCTCATCGCGCCCAATCCGCTGTACGCCACTGCCGCGTCAGGGCCGGTGCTGAAGCCGGTTTCGCCGAGCGTCTTCGCGAGGATCGCCGCCATCATGCTCACGTTCCTCTCGGTCACGCTCTTCGCGTGGGGCGTGTCGCTGCTCCTGCAGCGCCGCTCGACCGGACTGGACCGTCTCGAGTTCTACGACCAAACGGTGGATGGCGCCGCCGATCGATCCGCGTCGCCAGGGACACCAGCGGCACTCCAGGCGAAGATGCAGGACGCCGTGGGGTACGTCGCCGGCAGGTGGGGTTTCACCCGCATGATGCATTCGATGCTCGAGCGCGCGGGATGGCCCATTCGCCCGGCCGAGTACATCTACCTGCACCTTGCCGGTGTGCTCGTCGTCGGCCTGCTCGGCATGCTCGTGTCGCGCTCGCTCGTCGTTTCGCTCCTGCTTGCGCTGGTGGCCGTGATCCTCCCGCTGCTGCTCCTTGAGAATCGCATCGAGAAGCGCCGGGCGGCGTTCGAGGAGCAGCTCCCCGAAGTACTCAATCTGCTCGCCGGATCGCTTCGTGCGGGGTGGGGTTTCCTCCAGGCCGTCGGACTCGTCGCCGAGCAGATGGCGCAGCCGGCCTCGGGTGAGTTCGGCAGGGCGCAGACCGAGGCACGTCTCGGCCTGCCGGTCGAGCAGGCACTCGACCACATGGCTGCCCGCATCGGCAGCCCGGACTTCACGTGGACCGTCTCGGCGATCGCGATCCAGCGCGAGGTCGGAGGCAACCTCGCTGAAGTGCTCGACATCGTCGCAGCCACCATGCGGGAACGCTCCGAACTCAAGCGACACATCAACTCGCTCACCGCCGAGGGCAGGCTCTCCGGGACGATTCTCATCGTGTTGCCGTTTATCGAGCTCGCGGCGGTGTTGATCGTGAATCCGAGGTACATGAAGTCGATGTTCACCGCCACGTTCGGATGGGTGTTGGCGATCGTCGGGGCGCTCATGCTCGTGGTGGGATGGTTCTGGTTGCGTCGCGCGACGAAGGTGGAGATCTAGATGAACGTTGTCGCGATTCTGCTTGCCGGTCTCGCCTCGGCGCTGGTGGGGTTCACCGTTCTCGACCTGCTCTTCTCCGAGGAGCGCCGTGTGAGCCGTCGGCTGGGGGACCTCACGGGCTACGAGCAGACACAGGCAGCCGAGGTGGAGCCGCTCCTCAAGCCGTTCCGTGAGCGCGTGACGCATCCCTTCGGCGTCGGACTTGCCGAGGCCTTCGCGACACTCATGCCGCAGGCCTATATCGAACGCCTCCGAGTCCAGCTTGTGCGCGCGGGGAACCCGCGCAGAACCGATGTAAGCGCGCTCTTCGCGTACAAGGTGGTTGCGGCTGCCGCCGCATTCCTCACGGCGCTTCTGGTGACGTGGCTGCTGCGTGGACTCGGCACCGCAGCCGTCGTGACCGCGATTGCGGCGGGAGCGGTGGCGTTCTTCGCGCCCGACGTGTGGCTCTTGTCGGCGGTCAACTCCCGGAAGCTCGCGATCCGACGGGCACTGCCGGATATGCTCGACATGCTCACGATCAGCGTCGAGGCGGGTCTCGGCTTCGACCAGGCCGTTGCCAAGTTGGTCTCCAACAGCAAAGGACCGCTCGCCGAGGAGTTCGCCAGAATGCTCAAGGAGCTTCAGGCGGGTATCGACCGCTCGACGGCCTACCGTCACCTGGCGGATCGCACCGATGTGCCCGAGGTCGCGACCTTCGTGACGTCGATGGTGCAGGCGGACGTCTTCGGCATAAGCGTGGCGAACGTACTGCGGACGCAGGCGAAGGAGATGCGGGTCAAGCGCCGTCAGCATGCCGAGGAGATCGCGCAGAAGGCGCCGGTGAAGATCGTGTTCCCGCTGGTGCTCTGCATCCTCCCTGCGACGCTCATCGTTATCCTCGGCCCTGCGCTCGTGCAGATCGGCAGGGCGTTCGGGCTGATCCCGTAGCTGTGCCCCGTACCGTGCTCGCGCCCACCATGCGCACATGCACAGGCGCTACACGCAGAACCACTCGATGGGGGATACTGTGAGGGCAGTGTCCCCTTTCGGCATTCATGGGAGCGAGTCATGGACCGCGAGAAGATAGAACACGGCGTACGCCTGATCCTTGAGGGGGTCGGTGAGGACGCCGGCCGGGAAGGTCTGCTCGACACGCCGCGCCGTGTGGCCGACATGTACCAGGAGATCTTCGCCGGTCTCTCGCAGGACGCAGCGGAGCACTTCTGCGTCACCTTCAACGAGGGCCACCAGGAGATGGTGCTCGTTCGCGATATCCCGCTGTACTCGGTGTGCGAGCACCACCTGCTGCCGTTCATCGGTCGCGCGCATGTGGCGTACATTCCGGGAAAGGACGGCCGCATCTGCGGGCTCTCCAAGCTCGCGCGGGTCGTGGACGTCTTCGCGAAGCGCCCGCAGGTGCAGGAGCGCCTCACCTCGCAGGTGGCCGACACGATCGTCGAACACCTCATGCCGCAAGGCGTGATGGTCGTGATCGAGGCCGAGCACCTCTGCATGTCGATGCGCGGCGTGCAGAAGCCGGGTGCCATCACGACGACGAGTGCGGTGCGGGGCATCTTCGCCACGAACATCGCCACACGCGCCGAGGCGATGTCGCTCATCAAGGGGGCGTAGCGTGAATCAGGTGTGGCGCTGCGGCCGTTTCGAACTCGATGTGAGCAGGACGCTCGTGATGGGCGTGCTCAACGTCACGCCCGACTCGTTTTCCGACGGCGGCGAGTTCGATGATCCGCTCTCGGCGCTCGAGCATGGTCGGCAGATGGTCGCCGACGGAGCCGCCATCATCGATGTGGGCGGCGAGTCCACGCGACCCGGTTCCGACGAAGTCCTGCCTGCCGAGGAGGTCACCCGTGTCCGCCCGGTCGTCGCGGCGCTCGCGCGCGACTACGGCGTGCCGGTCTCGGTGGATACGCGCCACGCAAGCGTCGCGCGTGCGGCAATTGAGGCGGGCGCGAGCATCATCAACGACGTCTCCGGGTTCCGGGATCCCCGGATGGTGCGCGTTGCCCTTGAGTGCGAAGCGGGCCTCGTGATCATGCACATGCTCGGCGAGCCGAAGACGATGCAGGCCGAGCCGCGTTATGCCGATGTAGTCGGCGAGGTGGGCGAGTACCTGGCGGGACGGGCGCAGGAACTCGAGGCGCTCGGTGTTGCGCGACAGCGCATCTGCATCGATCCCGGCATCGGCTTCGGCAAGACGCTCGAGCACAACCTCGAGCTGCTGCGCCGGCTGCCGGAGTTCGCCGCGCTCGGCTATCCGGTGCTGGTCGGGGCGTCGCGCAAGAGCCTCATCGGCATGCTGCTTGCCGAGCCGGATCCGAAGCGAAGGCTCGAGGGCAGCCTCGCGATCGCCATGTGGGCCGCATCGCACGGTGCGGCCGTGATTCGGGTGCACGACGTGTACGAGACTGCGAGGGTGCTCCGTACGTGGGGCGCGATTGAGGGGGAGAGCGCGTGAGCGCGTGGAAGAGCATGCCCGAGTGGGTGCTGGTCGCCGAGGATGCGGGGGACCCTGTGATGCTCTCGGCCGTTGCCGGGGAGCTGGCGGCGGCTGGCATCGAATCGCTGTGGGACCCACACGATCCCCGCCTCGGGGTGATGAGCATCATCGGCGTGATCGACAACCCCAGGTTCAGGCTGCTCGTGGTCGCGGGCGATCTTGCTGCTGCACGCGAGGTGCTCGGCGAGAAGTCGCCTCCCGGTGTACGACTCGCGTGGACCGAGCCCGGGGTTGCGCCGGAGGTGCCGCTTGCCGATGACGAGACGTGGGACGACGAGCCCGCGCCGTTCTGGGAGGAGCCCGAGTACGACGACCCCGCAGCGTTGGCAGCTGCCGAAGCCGCGGTACGCGGTCCGGGCGCGCCGGTCATTCCCGTGACGACCAGCCAGACCGAGTCGCCGGCCGGGTGGCGCAATCTGCTGAGCTGGCCGAGGCTCGAGGAACAGCGCCACAAGACGCTCGTCTACATCGCTCTCGGATCCAATCTTGGTGACCGCGCGGGAAATCTTGCCGCCGCGCTCAGCGCGATCGGCGGGCTGCCTGACACCGAGGGGCTCGCGGTATCACGCGTGTACGAGTCTGAGCCGTGGGGCGGCGTGGAGCAGCCCGGCTACGCGAACGCCGTCGCCGTCGTCTCGACCGAGCTGTCGGCTGACCAGCTGCTCTCGGCATTGCAGGAGGTCGAGGAATCGCTCGGCAGGGTTCGTGCCGAGAGGTTCGGCCCGCGCACGATCGATCTCGACATCCTGCTCTTCGGTGACGAGGAGTGGGTGCGCCCCGACCTCACGATCCCGCATCCGCGGATGCTGGAGCGCGAGTTCGTGGTGGTGCCGCTTCTGGAGGTCGACCCGGACGCGAAGATGCCGGACGGTTCGTCGGTGGGGCGCCAACACGCCACGCTGGGGCGCATCACGGGCGTGCTTGGTGCCGTGCCGGGATTCTCGCGCGTGACGGTCGTCTCGGGTGACGCCGCCGATGCGCCGGAACCGCTTGAATTCCCCGGTGAGTTCATCCCGGCGATCGACGGGTCGCTCGAGGATGAGGCGTCGTGGGTCACGATCGAAAGCACGACGCAGGGCATGCTTACGAGTCACTCCAACGTGATGGAGCTGCAGGTGCACCTCGGCGTGCTGCAGTCCGCCGGGATCGTCGCGGTGATCGATCCGCCGCCGCTCTTCGGCTCGCCGGGCGCGCCGTACTACGCCATCCCCGAGCGCGTGCGCCTGATGGTGCCCCGCGAATGCGCAGCCGAGGCCCGCCGCACGTTGCTCGAAGCGCTCACGTCCGGGAGGATGACGCAGGAGGAGTAGCCGAGGCTCGGTCAGGCGTTCCGCGCTGTCGACGCCCGGCGCTGTGCTAGACTGCTGCAGGTTCGGTCACGATGCTGCGGAGACCCGGTGCAGTTCGCATCACTCGCGTACATGCTCTTCCTCGCCCTGACGGTAGCCGTGTACTTCGCGCTTCCCGGACAGCGCTCCCGCACGCTGTGGCTGCTCGGCGCCAGCTACTTCTTCTACTTCACGCTGTCGGGTTCGTGGACGCTCGTGTTGATCGCGGTCACGACAGTGGGCTACGTTGGCGGACGCTGGCTTGAGGCGCCGGCGGCCGGAAATGACTCGCCGCTTGAATCCCGTCGCACCAGAGTCGTTCTGGGAGCGAGTATCGCGCTCGTGGTTGGGATCCTCTTCGTCTTCAAGTACCTCGCCTTCGCAGGTGGCGTCCTCAACAGCGGCCTCTCGCTCTTCAGGGCGGGAGCACAGCTTCCGCTTATCACGCTGGCACTTCCGATCGGGATCTCCTTCTGGACGTTCCAGACCATCGCGTATCTCGTCGATGTCGCTCGCGGGTCGTTACCGGCCGAGCGCGATCTCGCTCGCTACGCCGTCTTCATCGCCTTCTTCCCGCACGTAGCGGCCGGTCCGATCGCACGAGGTTCTCAGCTTCTCCCGCAACTTGCGGGGCAGCGTCGCTTCTCGTTCGAGGGCATGCGTTCCGGTCTGCTCCTGATGCTGTGGGGCTTCTTCAAGAAAGCGCTCGTGGCTGATCGGCTCGCTGTCTTCGTCGCGGCGGTCTTCAAGGACCCGCACGCCTACGCAGATAGCGGCCTTGTGCTCGCGGCGGCGAGCGTCGGGTTCGCGGTTCAGATCTACTGCGACTTCTCGGGTTACACCGACATCGCACGCGGGGCGGCGCGGATCTTCGGCGTCGATCTGCTGAAGAACTTCAACCGCCCGTACGCGGCTCGCTCTATCAAGGAGTTCTGGCGTCGGTGGCACATGTCGCTCATGGGGTGGCTGCGCGACTACGTCTACATCCCGCTCGGCGGCAGCAGGGTCTCGCGATCGCGCCGGTACGCGAACATCATCGCCGTCTTTGCGCTGAGCGGGCTCTGGCATGGCGCGGGCCTGACCTTCCTGTTCTGGGGGCTGCTCAACGGCTGCTACCAGATCTTCGGTGAGCTGACCGAACCTATCCGCGAGCGCGTGATCGCCGCCGCTCGAATCGAGCGAGACGGGCGCGTCCATCGCGTCCTCCAGACTGTGACGACGTTCGTGCTCGTGACGGTCGGCTGGGTGTTCTTCCGCGCCGACTCGCTCGCCGACGCGTTCTACATCGTCCCGAGAATGTTCGTGCCGACCGCCGCGTTCCTGCAGCATCTGAGCTCGTTCAAGATCGGTCTGGATCTGCCGGAGGTCGCGCTCACCGCCATCGCAGCCACGACAGTCTTCGCCGTCGACTACCTTTCGGCGAAGATCGACCTGCCGAGCCTGGTGTACCGCCAGCCGGTGGTCGTCCGGTGGGCGTTCTACCAGCTGGCGACGTTGGTCGTGCTCGTCTTCGGCGCCTACGGTCCGTCGCTGAAGTCCGCCGACTTCGTCTACTTCAAGTTCTGAGATGCTGATGAAGCCGATCATCCCGGACACCCGCCTCCGTCGCCTGCTTGCGGCGCTCCTCTTCTGCGCGATGTTGCTCGCCGAGTCGTGGTACGCCGGCGCCGTCTTGCGACCTTCGCGCGCGGGCGCCGTCGGCGGGGCACCGTGGGAGAGCTTCGCGGCACTCGAGCCGAACAGCGTCGACGTGCTCGTCTTCGGCTCGTCACATGCGTTTGCGGGCGTCGATCCCGCAACGGTATGGCGCGAGCGCGGCATCCCCACGTTCATCCTCGGCGGTCCGACGCAGATGCAGCAGGTCACCGAGTACTACATGCGCGAGTCGCTCGTCACGCAGCATCCGAAGGTGTTCGCGCTGGAGATGGTGTCGAGCTCGTACAGCAAGCGCACCTTCAGTCCGAGTTTCCACGCGATGAACGTCGGGCTTATGCCGCCGTCGGTCAACAAGCTCGCCGCGTCGTGGTTTGCGACGCCGCCTGAGATGCGCGTCAACGTCCTTGCGGACGTCTGGTCGTATCACGGTCGGTGGAGCGAGCTCACGAAAGCCGACTTCGATCTCAAGAGGAAGTCCGCCCAGGCTACGTACCTCAAAGGATTCAACCCCACGATGTCCTCCCGCGAGGTTTCTTCGGCACCGTACGTTCGACCGCAGAGCGACTACCCGGTCGCCGACGCCGGACTCGCGTACAACAGGGAGGCACTGCGCCGCATCGCTGCCCTGTGCTCCGAGAACGACGTGGAGCTGCTCCTCTTTCTGACGCCCACCGCGCCTCCCGGGGCGTACTCGTACTACCTTGAGGGGGCCGCCGGACTCCTGGCCGACTTCGACAACATCCGGGTGCTCGACCTGAGCGTGCCCGGAGCGGTACCCGACCTCTCCTACAGCGAGGACTTCTTCGACCCCGGGCACCTGAACTGGCGCGGTGCCGAGAAGACATCCCGTGTGCTCGCCGACTACCTGGCTACCACCTACGGCTTGCCGGATCGCCGCACCGACACGGCGTACGGTTCATGGGCCGAAGACGCCGTGCTCCGGGACGAGTTCATCACGCGACGAGGCGGCGTGCCTACCGGGGAGTAACAGGCCTCGCGCGGTGCTATAATCCAACACCCACCCGCTAAGGGCTGCCTGGACCCCGTGTTCGGGGCCGGGACTGCCGGGAAGGAGCTGCAGATGAGCGCCACCACCAGCACCAAGGCGCGCGTCACCACCGCAACCCTGCGCGAGATGAAGTCCGCAGGGGATCCCATTGTGATGGTCACCGCGTACGACGCACCCTCGGCACGACTGGCCGAGGAGGCCGGCGTGGACTCGATCCTCGTCGGCGATTCGCTCGGCATGGTCGTCCTCGGACACGAGAGCACGCTGCCGGTCACGCTCGATGACATGCTGCGCCACACGGCTGCGGTCGTCCGCGGCACCTCGCGCGCGCTCATCGTCGCCGACATGTCGTTCCTCACCTTCCGGATCTCGCCGGAAGAAGCCGTCCGCAACGCCGGGCGCTTCCTCGCCGAGGCGGGCGCCACCGCCGTGAAGCTTGAGGGCGGCGTCTCCATTGCCCCCACGGTCGAGCGCATGGTCGCGGCCGGCATCCCGGTGATGGGTCACATCGGCCTCACGCCGCAGTCGGTGAACGTCTTCGGCGGCTTCAAGGTGCAGGGTCGCGAAACCGCCTCGGCCATCGCGCTCGTGCAAGACGCACTCGCGCTTGAGGCTGCAGGCGCCTTCGCGGTCGTGCTCGAACTCGTGCCGGCCGAGCTTGCCGCCATCGTCTCCGAGGAGCTCTCGATCCCCACCATCGGCATCGGCGCGGGCGGCGGCTGCGACGGACAGGTGCAGGTCTTCCACGACCTGCTCGGACTCGGCACGTTCAAACCGAAGCACGCGAAGCGCTACGCCGACGTCGGCGACGCGATCCGTGCCGCGATCGGTGCGTACGCTGCCGAGGTTCGCTCGGGCGATTTCCCCGCCGAGGAGAACCTGTCGCATCTCGACGCCGAGGTCATCGGCGAGCTTGAGACCGCACTGCCGCTCACGCCTGGGGAGGACCAGTAGCATGGAGCGCGTAGCCTCCAAAGAAGAAGTCCGCCAGGCGGTTCTTGCCGCGAAACGCGAGGGCAAGCGCGTGGCGCTCGTGCCCACGATGGGCGCGTTGCACGACGGCCACCTGTCGCTTGTGCGAGCCGCATGCGATCGAGCCGACTACGTCGTGGTTTCCATCTTCGTGAACCCGACGCAGTTCGGCCCCGGCGAGGACTTCGAAGCGTATCCGCGTGACCTCGATCGTGACATGCAGCTTCTCAAGGCCGAGGGCGCTGACCTCGTCTTCACGCCGTCGACGGCGTCGATGTACGCCGCCGATGCGCAAGTGGAAGTCGCTCCCGGTCCGCTCGGTGCGCTGTGGGAAGGCGCCATCCGGCCGGGGCATTTCGCCGGTGTGTGCACCGTGGTTTCGAAGCTCTTCAATATCGTGCTGTCGGATCTCGCGTTCTTTGGCGAGAAGGACTACCAGCAGCTCACCATCGTCAAGCGCATGGTGTGCGATCTGGACCTGCCGGTCCGCGTGGTGCCCTGCCCGATCGTCCGCGAGCCCGATGGTCTTGCTCTCTCCAGCCGCAACGCCTACCTCTCTCCCGACGAGCGCCGGGCCGCAACCGTGCTGTATCGCGCACTCCGTACCGCCGAGACGCTCGCGCTTGGTGGCGAGCGCGACGTGACGCTCATCACCGCAGCGATGCGCGAGTGCGTGGCCGAGGAGCCGCTTGCGTCGCTCGACTACGCCGCGGTTGTGGATCCCGCAACGCTTGTGGAGCCCACGGCGCTCGACCGCCCGGCGCGCGCGATCATCGCGGCGCGTCTCGGCACGACGCGACTCATCGACAACATGCAGCTTACGACGGGGGCCTGACATGACGCCGCGCGAGGACATCACCGCCATCCAGGCCGAGATCCGGCGCCTCGCCCGCGAGCGTGACGCCGTTGTCATCGCGCACAACTACCAGCGCCCTGAGGTACAGGACGCAGCGTCGTTCGTCGGCGACTCGCTCGGCCTTTCGCGCGAAGCCGCGCAGACCGACGCGTCGGTCATCGTCTTTGCGGGCGTGCACTTCATGGCCGAGACCGCCAAGATCCTCTCGCCGGAGCGCACAGTGCTGTTGCCCGAGCCCGGCGCAGGTTGCCCCATGGCGGACATGATCACCGCTGAACAAGCCCGCGCCTTCAAAGCCGAGCACCCGGGACTCCCGCTTGTCACGTATGTGAACTCCTCGGCTGAAGTGAAGTCTGAGACCGACATCTGCTGCACCTCGGCGAACGCCGTCGAGATCGTGCGCTCGCTCGGCGTCCCGCAGGTGCTTTTCGCGCCCGATCGCAACCTTGCCGCGTGGGTCGCATCGCAGCTGCCCGACGTCGAGATCATCGCGTGGGACGGCTACTGCCCCATCCACGACGTGGTCACGCCTGCGATGGTCGTCGAGATGATGGACATCCACCCGCTCGCCGAGGTGCTTGCGCACCCCGAGTGCCGCGCCGACGTGAACGCGCTCGCCGACGCCGTGCTCTCCACAAGCGGCATGCTGCGTCACGTCGCCACCTCGCCAGCCGACGAGTTCGTGGTCGTGACCGAGGCCGGCCTGCTGCATGGCCTCGCGAAGGCCGCGCCCGGCAAACGCTTCTACAACGTCGAGCCCAAGATGCTCTGCCCCAACATGAAGCTCACCACGCTCACGAAGGTGCGCGACTGTCTCCGTGACATGACCGGTGAGGTGACGGTGGCCGAGGATATCCGCATCCGCGCACTAGCGGCCGTCGAACGGATGGTGGCGCTCGGGTGAACGCCCCCGCCGGCCCCCGCTACCTGCTCGGCTTCGACACCGACACGCTTGTGAGTCGCGAATGCGACGTGCTCGTCGTCGGGAGCGGCATCGCGGGGCTTGTGGCGGCGTTGCAGGCATCGCAGTTCGCGCGCGTGCTGCTCGTCACCAAAGGCGAGGTCTCCGAGACGAACACCTGGTACGCGCAGGGCGGCATCGCCGGCGCGGTCGGTGAGACCGACTCGGTGGAGCTGCACCTCTCGGACACGCTCGTCGTCGGGCAGGGACTCTGCGAGCCCGACGTGGTCCGCGCGGTCGTGGGCGAAGCGGGTGACGCGCTCGGGGAGCTCGTGTCGCTCGGCGTGATGTTCGACCGTTCGGCGGACGGGCGGGTGGAGCTTGCACGCGAGGGCGGACACTCGCTTCCGCGCGTGCTGCACTCGGGCGACGCGACCGGGGCAGAGCTGCAGGACACGCTCTCGGCCATCGTGCGCAGAAGCGACGCCATCGAGCTGCTCGAAGACGCATTCCTGGTCGACCTCCTCACCGAGGACGGGCGCTGCGTCGGCGCGCTCGTGTTGGAAGCCGGCGCGACCGAGCCGACCGCCGTCTGGGCAGGCGCGACCGTGCTTGCAACCGGCGGCTGCGGTCAGGCGTATCGTGTGACCACGAACCCCCTCATCGCGACCGGCGACGGCGTCGCCGCCGCGTGGCGGGCGGGCGCCGAGCTGGCGGACATGGAGTTCGTGCAGTTCCACCCGACCGCCCTCGACAGTGCGTCGAGCCCGAAGTTCCTCATCACCGAGGCGCTCCGTGGCGACGGCGCGTATCTGCTTGACTGCAACGAGGAGCGCTTCATGCTCGGCGTGCATCCCCTTGCCGAGCTCGCTCCTCGTGACGTCGTGAGCCGCGAGATCGAGAAGGTCATGGCGCGCTGCGGCCGTCCTAACGTCTGGCTCGACGCTCGGCACCTCGGCGCCGAGCATCTTGCCGAGCGGTTCCCGACCATCTGGGAGACCTGCCACGAGGCCGGCTTCGACCTTTCGCGCGACCTTGTCCCCGTTGCTCCCGCGGCTCACTACATGGTGGGCGGCGTACTTGTGGACATCGACGGGCGTTCCACGCTGCCGGGGCTCTTCGCCTCCGGCGAAGTCACTGCGAGCGGCCTGCACGGCGCGAATCGCCTCGCCAGCAACTCGCTCCTCGAGGGCCTCGTGTTCTCGCGCCGCATCGTGCGTGCGCTCGGGACCGAACGCCCCCGGCCGCACCCCGCGCGCGTTGCAGGCGAGGGCGCGGGCGGCCACGGCGGCGCTCCCGGCCCTGCGCGTGCAGCCATCCAGCAGGCGATGAGCTCCTCGGTAGGCATGACGCGTGCCGAGGAAGGCCTTGCAGCCGCCTGCGACCAGATCGCAACAGTCGCGGCGTCGCTCGGCGATGCCGGTCCCAGCGTCGAGACGCTTGAGGCACGCAACATGGCGACGGTTGCCGGACTCATCGCGTATGCCGCGCGTTACCGCCGTGAGAGTCGGGGCACGCACTTCCGCTCGGACTTCCCGGTGCGCGACGACGAGCACTGGCGCACACGACTCGCGTGGACGCGCGGCGCCGCGGCACCCCGCGAACTGCCGGTAAGTGCCGCCCCCGAGGCCGGCGCCGTTGCGGTCGGACTGGAGTGAGCCGCATGGTGCCGCCGCTTCCACCCATCGACGACATCGTAGCGGCCGCGCTTGCCGAGGACCTTGGCGTCACGCCCGGCCGCATCCGTGTAGCCGTCGATGACTTCGAGCTGCTCGCGCGCGACGTCACCTCGGCGGCGGCCGTCCCGTCGACAGCACGCTTCACGGGCGCCGTCGTCGCCCGCGAGAGCACCGTCGTCTGCGGGCTGCCGGTCGCGGCGCGCGTCTTCGAGATGCTTGCGACCGCTGTCGGCGCCCCCGACGACGTCGACATCCTCCCGCTGGTCGCCGAAGGCGCGCACGTCTCGGCTGGCACGCCGGTGCTCGAAGTCGAAGGCAACGCCCGCATCGTGCTTGCTGCCGAGAGGACCGCACTCGACTTCCTCATGATCCTCTCGGGCATAGCCGCCGAGGCGAACCGGTGGCAGACCGCCGCAGGTGCCACGCTTCGCGTGCATGACACGCGCAAGACGCTGCCCGGGTTGCGCGCGCTTTCGAAGTACGCGGTCGCCGTCGGCGGAGCGCACAATCACCGCGCGGGACTCTGGGACATGGTCCTCGTGAAGGACAATCACCTCGCGCGCGCGGGCAGCGTGAGCGCTGCTGTTGCGGCGGCGCGCGCGGGCACACCGGGGCTGCGCGTGGAGATCGAGGCCGACACGCTTGCGCAGGCGCTTGAAGCTGCGGGTGCGGGCGCCGACGTGGTGATGCTCGACAACTTCGATGACGCCGCGCTTGCCTCGGCGGTGCGCGAGCTGCGCGACACGGGTGCGACCTGCGAGATAGAGGCCTCCGGCGGAATCCGCTTCGAGCGGCTGTCCGCGCTTGCTGCCACAGGTGTCGATATCGTGTCTTCCAGCGCTATCGCCCTTGCCCCGCCGGTCGATTTCGGGCTAGATGAAACCAAGACGTAGACGGGGTTTACCAAAAGGGGAGTCGTACGTGACCCACGGGGCGCCTAACGCACGCGAACACTACCTGCGCTGGATGCGTGCGTCGTCGCCGGCGCTCCTTGCGCCATTCGCGCTCATCGGCATCTCGCAGCTGCTCGCGGCCACCGGCGCACCTGCCTTTGCGGCGCCTCTCGGACTGCGCTCGATGATGCTTGCCGCAGCAGTTGGCGCCGTGCTCTTCGGCCGCACGTTCGGACGCCGGATCACGCTCGCTCCGTCCGGGATGCCCACCGAGAACGCCATCGCATTCGTTCGCAGTACGTCGTGGACGCTTGTGGGGCTTGCCGCATCGCCCAGCGTGCTCGGCATCGTGCTGGTGCTGTTCACGCACTCGCCCGGCGACGCACTGCTGATGCTCGTGCTCACACTGCTCGGCTTCGTGCTGCTCTATCCGAGCGCTGTGCAGTGGGACGCGTGGCTTCGCCACCTCGTCGCTCCTGCCGAGGAGGTGGGTGTCTGATGGCTCCCCAGACCGGGATCGCGATCCTCGACTGGTTCCTGGTGGCTCTAAACGACTGGGGCTACCTCATCGTCTTCATCTTCGCCATCTCCGAGAACCTCTTCGTGATCGGCTCGGCCACGCCGGGCGAGACCATCGTGATGGCGGCAGGCTTCGTGACCGTGAAGGGCTCGCTCGATCCGGTGCTCGTCACCGCGTGCGCGGTCGCGGGCGCAATGGTTGGCGGGAACCTGTCGTTCTTCTTCGGCACGCGTGGCGGGAAGGCGGCACTTCTCAGGTGGGGCGGGCGCTTCTTCGACGAGGAGCGCATCATCGCCGCCGAGGAGTACTTCGAGCGCCACGGCAACAAGACGCTCGTGCTCTCACGGTTTGCCGCCGTGTTCAAGAACTTCGTGCCCGTCATCGCCGGCGTCTCGCGCATGCGCGTCTGGGTCTTCGAGGTGTGGATGTTCATCGGAGCCACGATCTACACGGTCTTGATGCTTGTGCTCGGCATCGTTTTCGCGGAGAACTTCGACCGCGCCCTTGCGATAGCCCGCAACATCACCTGGTTCGGACTGTTCCTGCTCGTCGCGATGGTCGCGTTCCTGGTGTGGGGCCGTCAGAAGCTGGCGAAGGCGCGCATCGAGAAGTTCTCGGAGGGTGCGGACGGCGCCGACGCCGGGGAGGCGTCACGTGAAGACACGCAGGTCTGAGATCGCCTCGGCGCTCGCCACCGCGGGCGAGTCCGGTCTCTCGGGGCAGCGTCTTGCCGAGGCGCTCGGCGTGAGCCGTGTGGCCGTCGCCAAGCACGTCACGGCGCTTGTCGCCGCCGGCTATCAGATCGATGCGGTGCGCGGTGAGGGCTACCGACTCATTTCGCTCCCCGCAGGCCTCGTGCCGGTCGAAGTCGAACGCCTCGTAACGGACTCGCTGTGGGTCTGCATCGAGGGCGCTGCCGAGACGGGCTCCACCAACGAAGACTGCAAGGTGCTGGCACGCGCTGGTGCCGAGGAGGGCACCGTCGTCGTCGCTGCGAGGCAGCGTGCGGGCAAGGGGCGTCTCGGCAGGGAGTGGACGTCGCCCGAGGGAGGCGCGTACCTCTCGGCGCTCCTCCGCCCGCCATGTGCGCCCTCCGAGATCGCCGCGTTCGCGCCAGCGTGCGCGCTTGGCGTGGCGTACGGGCTCGAGGCGCTCGGCGTGCACCCGCAGCTCAAGTGGCCGAACGATGTGCAACTTGCAGGCAAGAAGATCGCAGGGATTCTTGTGGAGATGTCCGCGGAAACCGATAGAGTGGAGTGGGTGGTGGCGGGGTGCGGCGTGAACGTCCGCCGCTCTGAGCGTTGCTTCCAGGACGGCGTGTTCGTGAACGACGTTGTCGATGCGACTCCCTCGAAGGTTGCAGCGGCTGTACTCGACGGGCTCGCCCGTGCGTACCGCGAGTACCTTGCAGGCGGATTCTCGGCGATGCGCGGTGCGTATGAGACGCGTCACACGCTTGTGGGAGCCGATGTCGTCATCCGTGATATGACGGGCGTGATCGTGGCGTCCGGCGTGGTCGAAGGGGTCGACGCGTCTGCGCGGCTGCTCGTGCGCGGACCGGACGGACCGGTGCCGGTGGTCGCCGGAGAAGTGACACTGCGTTCGTAGAGGGGGAGCTTCGTGAGGGACGTCACGCCGAGGAACATCGGGACCGTTCTCGATGATGCGCTTGCGCTCTACCGCGCGAATTACAGGCAGCTACTCTTCGTCTCGGCGGTCGCGGTCTTTCCGGCGGCACTTGCGGCCGGTCTTGCACAGGACTTCTATATGCGCGGCTTCACGGAGTTCGCGGGTTCCGCGGCGGCGAGCAGCGGTGCGGCCCCGAACGATGCCTTTCTCGCCACGATGGCGATGTCGTACGTGGTGATGGCCGCGGCGGCGCAGGTGCTGATGATCGGCCGAGCGTACCTGGACAGCAGCGTGCTGCGCGCCGCTCCCGGCATGCTCTATCGGCCCGCCGAGAGCGGCAAGAGCGTCCTCAAAGGCGGGCTTTCGCGCTTCGGCTGGTACCTGCTCGTCTACTACGTGGTGAACGCGATCGTTGGTGCGGCCGCGGTCGCCTCGTTCTTCGTGCTCGGCGCGGCGGGTATCGCCGCGTGGGTCGCATTCAGCCTCGCCGGCGTGATCTGCGTGGTGGAAGACGCGAACCTCATCGTCGCCATGAAGCGGTCGATGGCGCTCGTGAAGGGCAACGTCTGGCGCATGATCGGCTATCTGTTGCTCGTCGGTGCGCTCACCGCTGCGTTCGAGGGTGCGCTCGCGTCGCCGGTCATCATCCGGCAGATCGTTGCCAGCCTGCAGAACCCCGACGCGATCTTCCAGCCGCTCTCGATCGGATGGAAGGTGACCGAGGGGCTCACGCTCGGCCTGGCGATCGCACTGCCTGCGCCGTTCACCCCGCTCGCGCTCTTCAGCATGTATCTCGACCTGCGCTCACGCAACGAGGGCATGGACATCATCGTCCGCGCCCGGGAACTCACTCCTGCCGCATGAGACGCGCGCGCTACGCGATAGCGGTCCTCATCCTTGCGGCGACGCTCATGGCGCCGTCGTTCGCCGACGCTGCCGGGGCAACCACGAGCGTCTCGCTCGCCGACTACGTCGCGCGCGTGACCGAGGCGCGCACAGCGGTCGAAGCGGCACTGCCGGGAGTGGGGGAGCCCTCCGCTGCCGGGCAACTTGGCGCGGTCGTGCGCGACCGGGTCATCTCGGTGGAATCCGTCACCGTCTCCGGTGCATCGATGCCGGTCGAGCAAGGCGTGCTTCTGAGTCTTGTCGTGCGGCTTGATGGTGCACGGAGCGAGACCACGCGACGAGAGGCCGCCGAGGACATGCTCGCGCAGCTGCGCTCGCAAGAAGTCGCGCTCGGCCAGCCGGGGACGCCGCCAGCGGGAGACACCGCGCTGCTTGAGAAGATCCTCACCGATGAGGGCGTGGTCGAGACGCTCGATGCGCGCCAGCGCTTCCAGGAGTTCCTGCAGAAGCTCATCGACAAGGTGCTGCGGTGGCTCGAGGGCGTGACCGGTGCGAAGTCCACGCAGACGACGTTCCGCGCGCTCTACTATCTGCTGCTTGTGCTGAGCGTCTTCGTGATCGCGTGGGTGGTGTTCGTGCTCGCGCGGCGTATGCGCTCGGTGGTCGCCCGGTCCGACGGCTCCGGGGACGACACGTCCGGCGATGCCGTTATCGCCGCTGCCGAGGGTCTGCCTGATGATGCGCTCGCCTTCGCCGACGCCGAGGCCGCTGCCGGCCGCTACCGCGATGCGGTCCGGGCGCTCTTTGGCGGCGCGGCCCGCGAGCTCGTCGAGCGCGGCATCGTGCCGAGAACGCGCACGCGCACGGATGGCGAGCTGTTGGCCGACGTCGCGCTGGCGCGGCCTACGGTGCTGCCACCGCTCTCGGAGCTCTGCGACGCGTTCGAGCCCGCGTGGTACGGCCACATCGACCCGGGTGCTGACGGCTACGCTGCTGCCCGCGCGGTCTACAGCAAGCTTGTGGCAACTCTGGTCGGTGATGCCCGGTGAAGCGCCGACTACCCGTCGACCCGCGGCTTCTTACCGCGCTCGTTATCACGCTCGCAGTCATCGTGCTGTACTCGGCGGCGGTGGCGGGTGCGAACCGCTACGTGAAGTCCGGTATGGCGGATTCGACGACGTTCTCCTCGGCACCCGAGGGGTACAAGGTGCTCTATCGCTACCTGGACGAGCTTGGCTACGAACCGCGCACGTTGCAGCAGTTCGAGACTCTGCCCGAGGAAGGCACCGTGCTCATCGCCACAAGCGAACCGCTTGCGAAACAGGTCACGCCAGATGACGCGCGCGTGCTTGCAGGGTGGGTGCGCGACGGTGGGCGTGTCGTGTTTTCGGGTCCGTTCGTGATGGAGTTCGTCCGCGCGATGGACCTGCAGGTTGGCACGCTCTACGGCCAGGAAACCGAGCTGCGACCGGTCATGCCGGCGTTCTACGTCCAGGGCGTGAGCGCGGCGAAGGTCGGCTCGGCACGGCTATTGCCCGACGATGGCACCTGGGCGGACATCTTCAAGGACGGCGACGGCTCGGCGATGCTCGTGCGCCGGGTGGGCGTGGGCGAGGTCGTGTGGCTCGCCGACTCGTACTCGTTCTCGAACGAGGGCATCTCCGAGGCCGACAACGCAGAGCTTGCGGTGCTCGTCTCGGCATCGGGCGGGCCGGTCTACTTCGACGAGTACCATCACGGCTTCGCACGCGGCGGCGGCGTCCTCGAGCGTGTCGGGGCTGGCGGACAGACGGCACTCCTGGCGCTCGGGCTCGGCATCGCACTCATGCTCGCGGCGTACGGACGTCGCCTCGGCCCGACTATCGGTGTGGCCGAGACGCCCGTGGCTCGCACCTCGGCGTACATCGATTCGCTCGCTGGCCTCTACCGCAAAGCCGGTGCTCGCCGAGAAGCGCTGCAGGCGCTCGCGGACGGGCTCACGCGGGCGCTCACACGACGGTATGGATCGCCGGTGATGGGGCGCAAGCGGCACCCCTCGGCTGGCGCGGCGCTCGAGCAGACACAGGTGCTGCTCGGCAAGGAGAACATCGCAGAAGAAGAGTTCGTGCAGGTCGCGGGCATGCTTGCCCGCGCGCGACGGGAGGTCGAAGGTATCGATGGCTGACACCGAGAGGGTCCAGAAGCTCGCGGCGGATGTACGCGCCGAGGTCGCCAAGGCGGTCGTGGGGCAGGCCGAGACGGTCGACGCGTTGCTCGTCGGCATCATCACGGGCGGCCACGTGCTGCTTGAAGGCGTGCCGGGCACCGCGAAGACGCTGCTCGCACGCGCGCTTGCGCACACGCTCGACATCTCGTTCAAGCGCATCCAGTTCTCGCCCGACCTCATGCCGGCAGACGTCGTAGGCACGAACGTCTTCGATCTGGAGCGCCAGCAGTTCTTCCTGCGCACCGGGCCGGTCTTCGCCAACATCGTGCTGGCCGATGAGATCAACCGCACGCCCCCCAAGACGCAGTCGGCGCTCCTCGAAGCGATGCAGGAAGGCCAGGTCACGATCGACGGCGTGGGGCACGAGCTGCCCAGGCCGTTCCTGGTCGTCGCCACCCAGAACCCCGTCGAGTACGAGGGCACCTACCCGCTCCCCGAGGCGCAGCTCGACCGCTTCGCCCAGAAGGTGCTCGTGAGCTATCCCTCCGCCGAGGAGGAAGCGCAGATCCTCTCGCGCCACGTCGGCGGCATGGAGATGACCTCCCTCGACGAGCTCGGTGTGCGCAAGGTCGCCTCGGCGGCTGACATCCTCGCGGCACGGGCCGAGCTTGACCGCGTTGTCGTCGACGAGGGCGTCGTCGGGTACGTCTCGGCGATCGTTCGCGCCACCCGCGAGCA
>RCMX01000006.1:23338-95279 GCA_004348925.1 Actinomycetota bacterium | reverse complement strand
CTTCCTTGGCGCAAGCCCGCGCGCAGCTGTAAGCGTACTGGTGGCCGCCAAGGGTCGAGCGCTTCTGGAGGGACGCGCGTTCGTGACACCGGATGACGTGAAGACGGCGTGCCTGCCGTGCCTGCGCCACCGCGTCCTGCTCCGCCCCGAGATCGAGATCGAAGGCACCGGCGTGGACGCCGTGCTCGCCGACGTGCTCGCGCAGGTGCCAGTACCGCGATGAGCGGACGGCTCGCAACAGCCATCGGCAAGCTGCCGCATGTGACGCCGCGCGCGGCGCTCGTGACGACTGCCCCGGTGCTGCTCCTGCCGCTTGTACCTGCGCCGTGGGCATGGGTCGGCCTCGGCGTGTGGCTGCTCCTGATCGCGCTGCTTGTGCGCGTGGATCTGGGCGCCACACCGCGCCCGGGCGAGATCGAGATCGTGCGCACGCTGCCCGAGAAGCTCTCGATCGGCGCCGCCAATCCCGTGAAGCTCACGGTCCGCAACGCGTCGCGCTACGCCGCCACCCTCACGGTGCGCGAGACGCCGCCAGTCGGCTTCACCGGCGAGCGCACCGTCGGCCCCGTCACGCTCGCACCGCATGCCGAGGAGGAGTTCGCGCTCAGCTTCACACCGCCCGGCCGCGGCGAGTTCCGCTTCGGCGACGTGGGCGTGCGCGCTATCGGTCCGCTCGGCCTTGCGGGCAGGCAGCTCACGATGCCCACTGCCGAGACCTGCCGCGTCTACCCCGACATCACCGCCGTCCGCCGCTACGCGCTCCTTGCGCGCCGGGGCGCGCTCCTCGACCTCGGCATCAAAGCCGCGCGGTACGCCGGCGTGGGCACCGAGTTCGAGTCGCTTCGCGAGTACCAGAACGGTGACGCGTACCGCGAGATCGACTGGAAGGCCACAGCTCGCCGAGGCACGCCGGTCATCCGCCGCTTCGAGGCAGAGCGCAGCCAGACGATCATGATCGCAGTCGACACCGGGCGCCTCATGACGCCGCACGTGGGCGGCATGAGCAAGCTCGACCGCGCCGTGAACGCCGCGCTGCTGCTCGCGTATCTCGGCACCGAAGCCGGCGACCTGGTGGGGCTGCTCGTCTTCGGCCGCGATATCATCACGTACCTGCCGCCGCGCAAAGGCCATCGCCAGTTCCTCGCGATCCTCGAGGCGCTCTATTCCGCCGAGGGACGCGTGGAGGAGCCCGACTACACCCGAGCGCTCACGTACCTGGCGGCGCGCCTCTCGAAGCGCTCGCTCATCGTGTTGTTCACCGACATCCTCGGCACAGAGCCCTCGAAGCGCATGCTCGGCGTGCTCGGCTCTCTTGCGCCGCGCCACCTGCCGCTCGTGCTCACGCAGCGCAACCGCGTCATCGAGGCCCGTGCGCGACAAGAAGTGAAGACCGAGGCCGAGGCGTACGCGTCCGCGGTTGCCGAAGGCGTGCTGCGCGACAAAGCCGAGGCGCTCGGTGTTCTCTCGGCACGCGGTGCGCTTGCGCTCGATGTGGAGCCCGAACAGCTCTCGGTGGCGGCGGTCAACCACTACCTGGAGATCAAGGCGCGAGGCCGGCTGTAGCCCCAGACCCGATTGACGCGCTCCTCCTGCGGGCATACTCTTGGTATGAACGCCGGTATGACCAGGAGGCGCCATGACCGCCAAGATCACCATCTCGGTTCCCGATGAGTTGCTCAAGCGCCTAGACGCCGAGGCCGAGTCCCTCGGCACATCACGCAGCCAGCTCGTGCAGGAGTCGGTTGCCACCTACCTCACGAAGACGCCCGACGAGCGCGCGGACGAGGCACGGCGTGTGCGCATTCTCGGCGCTATCGAGCGGATGCGGCACTTCGACGAGGGACGCACCGTACACGACGACCGGCCCACGCTCGAGATCCTGCGCGAGGTCCGGGAGACGGATGACGGGAGCCCCCTGCGATGAGTTCCTCCCCGCAGCTCTTGGTGCTTGATGCGTCCGTCGGAGTGAAGTGGTTCAAGCCGGAGATCGGCCAAGAGGCGGCGCTGGAGCTTCTGGACGCAGCGGCCGTACGGGAGCTGACCATCGCGGTACCGACGCACTTCGTACATGAAGTGCTCTCGGTCATCGCGCGCAGGCGTTCCTCGGCAGCAATCATCCCAGCTTGGGAGACCCTCCAGGACGCGGGCGTCAGCGTCGTGCCACTCACCGACGAAGTCGTGCGCGAAGCCGCTCGGCAGTGCGGGCTGCTCGGCTGCTCGTTCAACGACGCACTAGCGCCTGCGTGCGCGGCGCTCCTCGGCGCAACGCTCGTGAGTGCAGACGCGCGCGCACACGGCGAGTACCCCGACGTGCAGCTTATTGCGCAGTAGCCGCGCTCCTCCGCCCCGGCAGCAGCACGTACGCAACGAGCAGCAGAAACACGACCGCCCCGAACGCGAGCTTCATCGTGGGATCGATGCCGCCGCGGGGCGTGAGGAACGCCTCGATGAGGCCCGCGATCACCAGCAGCGGCACGGCGCCCAGCACGAGTCGCACAGCGTCGCCGGAGTTCGCGCGCAACGCGTCGGCGCGCGTGAGGTCGCCGGGAAAGAGCAGCGCGCGCGCCAGCACGAGGCCCGCCGCGCCTGCAAGGATGATCGCAGGCAGCTCGAGCGCGCCGTGCGGCACGATGAGTGCCCAGAACCCCAGCGCTCCGCCCGCCTTCGTGAACATCCCCGCCATCGCACCCAGCAGCAGCCCGTTCATCGTGAGCGCGTACGCGGTGAGCGCGCCGAAGGTGATGCCGCCGGCGAACGCCATCAGCGAGACCTGGATGTTGTTGCTTGTGATGTACGCCGAGAACACCGGCGCGAAGGACACCATCTCCTCGTTCGTGCCGGTGTTGCCTCCGCGTGCGATCGAGTCGGCGATGGTGTCGCGGTACTGTGCAGGCAGCAGTAGGCGCGCTACGGGGTAGTTCACGAACGCCAGCGTGAAGCCGAGCGCCATGGCCACCGTGAAGATGCCGCCGGAGATCGCAAGCGTGCGCCAGTGCTTGCGCACGAGCTGCGGATACCCCGTGGCGAGGAAGCGCCACACGGCTGCAAGCCGCCTCGGCGGCGTGCCGTAGAGCTCGCCGTGCGAGAAGGCGACCAGCCGGTTGAGGTAGGCGACCGTCTCGGTCCCTGCGTAATGCGTCTGCGCGTATGCGAGATCGGCGGCGGCGCGGCGGTAATCTTCGTGCATCTGCTTGAGAGCCGGGGCGCTCAGGCGGCGCACGCCGTGTTCGCGTGCGTCTTCAACCGCGACGGCCAGCCGCTCCCACACACCTCTGGACCCGGCAACGAACTCCCGCTCCTCCACGCGCTTCCTTCCGCCCTAGTGCATCCTCGACTATGCTAGCACCCGGAGGCGGTCAGCACAGAGCCAAGGGGGAAGCGCGTGAACAATGACGGACGCCCGGATCTCGTCTCGGTAGAGACGCCGGAATCGGTCGCGTTCGCCTACGAGCTCGCTGGAGCCGGCTCGCGCGGGGCCGCCCTCCTCATCGACACCGTCTTCGTCTCGCTCATCATCGCTGCCGAGGTTGGCGTCGGTCTGCTCGCTTCCACCGCGCTTGCGGCAGTGAAGCTCTCGGATGCCCCCGTGTGGGTCTTCGGTATCGTCGTCGCCGTCGCGTTCATCACGTACTGGGGCTACTATGTCTTCGGCGAGGTGTTCCGAAACGGCCGCACGCCGGGCAAGTGCTACCTCGGCATCCGCGTAGTGCGCGACGACGGCTCGCGCGTGAGCGCGCTCGACTCGGTCATCCGCAACGCAATGCGCATCGTCGATGCGCTACCCGGCTACTACGGCATCGGCCTCGTGGCGATGCTCCTCTCGACCAGAAGCAAGCGGCTCGGCGACATGGTCGCGGGCACGATCGTGGTGCGCGACTCGGGCGAGCTCTCCCTGCGATTCGAGGGCGGCTCTCAGCCCCGCCGAGAAGCCCTCGCCGCCGAGTACCTCGAGCGCCGCGCTGTGCTGCGCGACGCGGCGCGCTATCAGGTCGCCGTCTCCGTACTGGCGATGTACGGCGAGGAGCCCGGGTACTGGGACGAGCCCACCATCGCCGGTCGCATCGCCGACCTTGCGGGGCTCCGCCCAGCCGTCGACGCGTCGCCTGTAGCTTAGCTGACGACGCTTCTGTGGTATCGGCTGCCGACCGCGCCGCCGACGGCGATTCCCGTGCAGCACGACGTGGCCACGGCGAGCGGCAAGAACAGCTCGCACGGGAGCGTGTTCGTTAGCATCGCCACGACTCCCGAAGCGGCCAGAGTGCCAAGCACGACGACCGTGCGCTTGACGTGGCCGGTCACACGTTGCAGCAGACCCCACGACAGCAGCGTCGCGGCGGCCGCCAGCGCACCGTACAAGACGGCAAACGCGAGAAGCTGCATCAGGTACATCTGGTTGGCGCTTCGCTGCGAGTAGTAGAGGTCCGCCACCGGGTACGCGTGCAGCCATGCTGGCAGGAGGCGGTAACGCGTGATGAAGCTCTCGCGGATCTTCCGGTTCGCCCGCAGCCTGGCTGGCGACAGGTCTTCGGCTTCCAGGAGTTCGCTGGTGGCGATGAACCGGACGCCATCGAGTCCATCCATACGCTTGAGGCTGTCTGCCAGCTCACCCACAAGCATGCGACTCGCACCGTCCTTCGCTCCCGCCGTCTCGAAGTCGTACTCATGCAGTGTCATGATCACGGTCGCATCGGTATGACCATTTGCCAGAGCTGCGGCAACGACTTGCTCGGCTCGGCTGGGTTGCGGCCCTCTCGGCAGGTACGTCAGGTTGCTGTCCGGGTGTATCGGACCGCCCATTCCGGCCGACAGCAGGGTGTAGCCGCTGCCGGCGAGTGCCTGCAACGTGTGCTCGTCGTATTGGTTGTACGGAGGGATGAACGCCGTTACCTCCGAGCCCAGTGCCGACTCCAGTCGCGCCATGCCGAGTGCCAACAGAACGCTCTGGGACGATTCGGGCAAGCCGGCGAGCTCGGCCTTTGGCCCCGAGGCAGCGTTGTTCGAGTGGTTGAACCCGTGGACCGCGATTTCGACGGTCCCTCGCGACGCGTACTCCCTCAGCAGCTCTAGCTTCGCGTCCGAGAACCCGGCCGAAGTCGGCGCGTCCTCCAGGCTGGACGGGTATGCGCTGGACCCACCAAACGGGATCACGCCCACCAGGATGCCGCCGCGTACATCACGCGCGGCCTCGAATAGCGCGCGCTCCATATCTAGATCGCTGGCGTGTGAGTAGTCGTCGTAGCGGAGGAAGATCTTGAGCTCGGATGCCTCGGCTGGCACTGGAGAAGCGAGCAGCATTAGCGCAGCAAGCAGAAGCGACAGGCGCATCTCGGTACTCCCGGAGCGATGACTGGGGCAATCCCAGACTCGGACATGTATCGGGCAGAGACGCTGCCTTCAGGCGGCATTATGTCCTAGTTTGAGCGTGTCTGGCGAGCCCTTTCCTGCATTGACGCGCCGACTGAGTCCGACTAGGGTTGAGCGAGCCGTCCCCCGGCGGCTTCAGTCACGTTCTACCGAGGAGGTCCCATGCCTGCAGTCTCCGGTGACGTTGTCACCGTCCACTACCGCGGTACGCTTGCCGACGGCAGCCAGTTTGATTCCAGTGAAGGCCGAGAGCCGCTGCTGTTCACCCTCGGCGCCGGCGACGTCATCCCGGGCTTCGAGACGGCCGTTCTCGGCCTTGAGCCGGGCGAGAAGGCGACCGTCGTCATTCCGCCGGAAGAGGCATACGGTCCGCGCTACGACGAGGCCGTGCAGATCGTCCCCATCGACGCCTTCGGCGAGGGCGCTCCCGAGATCGGCAATGTCATCACCGTCATCGCCGATGACGATTCGCGCATGTCTGCGACGGTCACCGCTATCAGCGAGGACATGATGGACGTCACCGTGGACTTCAACCATCCGCTCGCGGGTCAGGAACTGACGTTCGAGATCGAGCTCGTGGAGATCCTCCCACCGCAGGCGTAGGGCGTTTCTGATTCGTTGACACCGTTTGGCCCTCTCTCTATTGTGGGGGCAAGGTCTTGCGACCCCCGACGACCACGCCGTCCGGTAGCGGCACACACGGTCTGGGGAAGGTGCCGGTACACCTGTGCGCACGACGGCGGTCGGACCCGCAATGCTTGGCATACAATGGTCGGTGAGAGCCTGGGGGCAGGCGCACGCGCGCCCAGTCCCGGCACGAGGGTAGGGGGTGACGGCGATTCTTCTCGCTGAAGTGAACGTATGGCTAGACGTGATCTTTGTCGTGCTTGAGATTCTTGTGTTCTTCGTGTTCTTTGTCGTGCACCTGGGAGTAAGCATTCCCACGGGCCGGTTCAAGAAGCAGTGGATCGACAAGCAGTGGCCCAAGCATGACTGGGCACCGCCCGCACTTCCGAAGTTCATCCACTTCCAGCACCTGACGATGATGCTGCTGTTGGGTCTGTCGGGCATGTACATCCGATTCCCGTTCTTCGAGGGTGGACGCACCCCGATGCGCTACGTGCACTACGTGGCGATGGTCATCGTCGGCCTCAACTTCTTCTGGCGTCTCTGGTACGCGTTCTTCTCCAAAGAGCGCGACTGGAAGGAGTTCGCCGTTGGCAAGAAGGACCTTGCCTCGCTGCTGGGCGTGGCCGCGTACTACACGTACTTCAGCAACAACAAGCCGCACGTCGCCAAGTACAATGTCATGCAGAAGCTGGCATACGACCTCTTCGGCGTGCTCATGATCATCCAGGGCTTCACGGGAATGGCGCTCCTCACACAGCCGTTCCTGTTCGGTACCAGCCCGCGCGAGATCCTCGTCGGGTGGTGGCTCGGGCCGCTCGTCGGCGGCACGGCCATGGCGGGCGCCTGGGTGCGCATCGTCCACTACTCGGTGAACTGGCTCTTCATCATCGTGACCACGGTGCATATCTACCTGGCGGCCGGTATCGACCTGCCGTGCACGCTCGACTTCTTCGGAATCAAGAAGCTGGAAGTCGACCCCAACGCGTACCACCACGATCACGACGATGACCACGCTGACGCACCGGCACATGTGCCGGCTGTGGCAGAAGCAGACTGAGAGTCGGAGGTGATGAGCGTCGTGAGGACACGGTTGGCGATAGCGGCGGTGTTCGCCGCACTGATGCTCGCGATCGTTCCGGGCGTCGCCTTTGGGGCGCAAAGCACGACTTCAACGGTGATGCCCGCGACCACCGCGACTCGCTCGGTCTCGCCGACCGCTCCGTACGCGCTGGATTTCACGCTCCCCACCGAGAGCAAGGCCGGCTGCATGGTGTGTCATGGAGATGTCAACCTGACGCGCCTCAAGGCCGGCAAGACGGTCAGCTTCTACGTGGACGGCGACGCGTACGCCAAGTCCATCCACGCCAAGACGCTTTGTGTCGGCTGCCACATCGACTTCGCGTACACGGCCCCCCACGACGGATCGACCGACTGGCAGTCGACCGCGAAGCTCGCGTGCAAGAATTGCCACGAGAAGCAGTTCCTCTCGATGGGCCGGGGCGTGCATCGCCGTTCGGTGACTGCCACAGGCGCAGCCGCGCTTGTCGAGGCGAAGAAGCCGCTCTGCGGCGACTGCCACGGCGGTCACGACATTATGCAGATCACCGACTCCCCTGCGGGCAAGGCCGCGCTACATGAGCAGGGCTACCAGATCTGCGGACGGTGCCACCAGGACTACTGGGACAACTACGACGACTACTACCACGGTGCTGCCTACAAGGCGGGCGCCGAGGATGCGCCGGCGTGTTGGGACTGCCACGGCTGGCATGACATCCAGCCTTCAAAGGACTCTGCATCGCTGGTCAACACATCACACCTCGTCGAGACGTGCGGGACGGGCGATTGCCACGACCAGCACGGGACGGCGAGCGACACGTTCATTCGGGACGCCGCACAGATGATCCATGGGAAGCGTGCAGTCAGGGCAGAGAACCCGCTCGTCGTGTTCTTTACTCGCATCTTCGACGGTATCGGCAAGATCTTCGGCAAGTAGCCGGAGAATCGCTTCCTGTGTCGGGCGTGTACGGCGAATAGGTAAGGGGACACAAGGGTGAGAAGAGAGGCACGCTCCGGCAAGCATGTCTCGCGAGCTCTGCTGATTCTGGTCGTGCTGGCCGTCGTCGCGATCGCGCCGGCAGCCTCATCGGCTGTGACCACGATTCAGCTGGGCGGCGAAGTCTACAAAGAGAACTGCACGTACTGCCATGCGAACTACGCGCAGGTGAAGAACCTCAATATCAACTTCACCCATGGCGCGCACATCACCACCGCATGCAGTTCCTGTCACACCGAATCACCGCACGGCCCCGGCGCGCTCATCAAGCGAGTGCCGATGAAGCAGTGCTTCAATTGTCACGGGCTCAACCATGGGTCGCAGGGCGTCATGGCGACGGCAGTGTGCGTAGACTGCCACAAAGCAGGACCGATCAAGCTGCGTCCGGCGTCGCATGTCGACGACTGGAAGAATAAGCCCCACGTGGCGCCGTCGATCGCGAGTCAGAACACCGAGTGTGCCATGTGCCACTCGCTCAAAGATTGCGATACCTGCCACCTCAAAGAAGGCGTGAGCTGGGTCCCGAAGGAGCCGTTCGCCTACAACGTGGGCAATGGCTGCCAGGCGTGTCATGGCAACCCGAACCTGACGAAGCTCTCAAACGGCGTCATCAAGTCGTATCAGGTGCTTGGAGTCGAGACTTCGGCTCATCGCGACATCACGTGCGTGCAGTGCCACGTCGACTTCACCTACGGCTCAACGGCACCCGCGCCCAAGACGAAGGTCTGGAGCATCAACGCGGGCATGGCCTGCGCGGATTGCCACGACCATGACTCGGCGAAGGCCGCGTACGAGAAGTCAGTTCATGCCGAGCAGATCGCGAAGGGCAATCTCGCCTCGGCGACCTGCGGCTCCTGCCACGGCGGCCATACGATTCCGCTCACCGACACCAAAGAAGCGAGCATGACGGTGCATGCGGCGTCGTACGAGATGTGTGGCAAGTGCCACAAGGACTACTATGACAACTATGGCGACTACTATCACGGCGCGCCGTACAAGGCAGGTGCCGAGGACGCCCCGGCGTGTTGGCAGTGTCACGACTATCACGCGATACAGCCGAAAGCAGACAAGGCGTCCGCAGTGAACCCGGCGAATCTTGCGGCCACCTGTGGCGCAGGCGCGTGTCACGACCAGCATGGCACCGCGACGGAAGACTTCACGAAGAGCGCGGCCGGCATGATCCACGGGAAGACAGAGGTTCGCCAGAAGAACCCGATCTTGAAGCTTATCGGCGCGATCTTTGGAGGCGGTTCGTAGCCTGATGGCACGTTCTCGCGCAGCAAGGGGCATAGTGCTCGCGGCGGTCGCCGTGATATCGACCGCCGCGTTCCTTGCTGTCCCGGCCCTCCAGGCGCGAAGCGTCGTCGACTCACCGCCCATCGACCTGACGGCCGCTGTCGCTGCCCGGAACTGCACCCCGTGTCATCCGGTCATCGGCGCGTCCCGGAACGCCTCGGTCATCTTCAATCACGCGGCTCACCTCACGACTGACTGCTCGGCGTGCCATTTCGTGAACCCCCACGAGAACGGCAAGACGGCCGTGCCGACGATGGCATCGTGCTTCACCTGCCACGGTCTCGAGCACGGGCCCACGGGAAAGATCGCCAGCAACGTGTGCACCGACTGTCACCCGAAGTCGTTCACGCTTCGCCCCGTGACACACGTGAAGGATTGGAAGGCGAAGCCGCACGCGGTCAAGGCCAGGCAGCTTGGCGTGAACGGCTGCCTGCTCTGTCATGATTCGGTGAAGGATTGCGACACCTGTCACGCGAAGGAAGTACCGGATCTCGGCGCGATGCCCACGATCTATCTCCGCACGATCCCGATCAAGGCCAAGGAGCCACCGAAGCTCATCGACCCTGACAGCCCGACGACTATCGGACAGTGCAACTTCTGCCATCCCGATGTCGACGGCTTCAAGCAGGGGCGCATCATCTTCGCCCATCAGGATCACCTGAAGCGCGACTATCAGTGCACCGTGTGTCACCCGCGGTTCGCCCACCAGCCCCTTGGCACGGATAAGAACACGATGCAGGCCTGCTACCGTTGCCATGGTCTGCAGCACGCAAGCAGCGGAGCGGTGGCCACTGACAAGTGCGAGGCGTGCCACCCCAAGGGCTTCAAACTAGAACCCGCCACGCACACCGTGAAGTTCCTGAGCGGCGATCACAAGGATCAGGCCAAGATCGGCGTTTCCTACTGCGCCATGTGCCATAAGTCGAAGTCTTGCGTGAAGTGCCACAACGGTGGCACGAAGCTTGCCGATGGTAAGACGGGACTGAAGGTCATTCCCGCTGATCACCGGAAGCCGCAGTGGGCCTCGGAGCACGGCGGCCTCTATCTCGCCCAGAAAGGGGATTGCGCGATCTGCCACGACTCGCCGTCGTGCCAGCAGTGCCATCTGACCACGATGCCGCACCCCACCGACTGGCTTGAAGTCCACGCGCAGCGTGGACGCGGGCTCCAGGGTGCGGACTGCAGGGTGTGCCACAAGGACCGAGAAGCGTGCCAGGACTGCCATCATGCGTCAGTGCGCTCAACGGAGCTGATCGCAGCGAACTGTGTGAAGTGCCATCCCGAGATGAAGACGGCCGAGCCCACGAAGATCAAGGTCGCAGGCCTGGCCGAGCACGCTGTCCACTTCAACGTGGCGACGAAGGCCCAGTACAAGAAGGACAAGCCGTACGTGTGCGATGACTGCCACATTGGCTTCGGCTCCACCGGCGTCCGGGTCGACAACCCGCTGACCGGCCCTCACGATATGCGTGGCTGTTACGATTGCCACGGTGCACTCGACATCCGTAACCAACGTATCGCGCCATGGCCGGGTTCGGAACTCTGCCGGCGCTGTCACACAGACCTCAATCTCTGATCCGGACAAATGGAGTGACGCCCGAGTGAAGCTACGCCTGAACACACATGCGCTCGACATCGCAGTCAAGGTAGTCGGACTGCTCGTCGTGGTCGCGCTGGTTTATCTCGGCTACACGGTCTGGTCGACGCAGCGCAGCGTCGAGCAGAACTCCGTGACCGGACGCGCCATCCAAACGCTCGTGGAGCAGGTCAAGAAGTCGCCGCGCGACGCGAACGCGCGCGTGCTCCTGGCGCAGGCGCTCGCCTCGGCTGGCAGGCTTGATGACTCGGTCGAGCAGTTCCAGAACGCGCTCAAGATCGAGAAGGACAACGCTGCGGCGCTTGAGGGGCTCGGACTCATCGCGATGAAGCGCGAGGAATGGCGCACAGCCGAGGGGTACTGGCAGCGGCTTGTAGACAGCCTCAAGTCCGCGCAGTTCTCGAATCAGGACCAGCGCCTCGAGCGAGCCTACTACTACCGCGGGGTGACGCTCATCTCGCTCAAGGAGTACGAGGACGCGGTGCTCTACCTCAAAGAGGCGCTTCGCATGAAGCGCGACGATGCTGACACCCACTACGCGCTCTCTGTCGCGTATCGGGAGCTCGATTCCAGCGCGAACCAGCGCAAAGAGCTCGAGACCGCGCTCGCGTTCGTGCCCACCATGGCCGAGGCGAACTACGACATGGGACTTCTGCTCCTGGCCGACGGAGACCGGGCTGGCGCTGCCGAGCTGTTCAGGCGCTCGGCGGACAACGCGCCCGGTCGCGCAGAGCCGATGAAGGAGCTTGAGAAGTTCGGACCGATGCAGCCGTACCTGGACAAAGCGAAGTCGCTGAAGACGACCGATGCGAAGGCCGCTCTCATCGAGGCTCGCATCGCGATCGCACTCGATCCGTCGAGCGTGGAAGCTGCCCGGCTCGTTGCCGTGCTGCTGGAGGATGTCGGCACCAAGGACGAGGCCGTCGCAGCCTACGAGCGAGTGCTTCAGCTGGTGCCGCAGGACCCCGAAGCCACCGAGGCGCTCGCGCGGCTCGGCAAGTAACCGATTTCGCGATGAACACGGAGCGTGAAGCGTGACCGAATCAAACCGCAAACTCTCGAACTTCCTCGCCGAGCGTGAGCGCCGTGGGCGCATCAAGAAGATCGTGGCGATCGTGCTGCTTGTCCTCTTGCTGCTCCTGCTTGTGTGGTCGACGTTCAACTACCTGCAGAATGGTAGGATCGTCGTCCCGTTCATCGGCAGCGGCCGCGAGACCATCACGCCCCCGGAGTACCTGTACTCGATTGCCGGGCCCGAGGGTCCCAACGCGCTCACGCAGCCGATCGGAGTAGCGGTCACCCGTTCCGACCTCGTATACGTCGTCGACAACAAGAACGAGCTGGTTCGGTGCTACGACGTCGACGGCTCGTACAACTTCTCGTTCGGCGCGATCGCCAGCGGTGACGCGACGTCGCTCGCCCAGCCGGGTCGCGTTGCAGTGGATGCCAAGGGCCAGGTCTGGGTCACCGACCGCATGCTCCGTGGCATCTTCATCTTCGATCGCAACGGCACCTTCCTGCGCAAGTTCGAGCCCGAGGGCGACGCCCCGGCGAATTGGGCGCCCATCGCGGTCGCTTTCGATGCCGAGGGTGACGTGTACGTGGCCGACGTCGGCATCAACAAGGAGCACCGCATCCTCAAGTTCGACCAGAACGGAACGGAGCTGTTGCGGTGGGGCAAGACCGTGCAGACGAAGCGGATGGAGGAGTCGCCCGGCGGCTTCTACTACCCGAATGGTATCGCCATCGCCAAGAATGGCGACGTGTTCGTCTCGGACAGCAACAACCGCCGGGTGCAGGTCTTCTCGCCCGAAGGCGAATACAAGTACTTCATCCCCACGTCCGGAACGCCTCGGGGCATGATCATCGATGACCAGCAGCGTCTCTATGTGGTGGACGCGTTCGCTCACACGGTCGACATCTACGACCTCAAGGGGAAGCGTATCACGGGCTTCGGTGGCAACGGCGTCGGCCTCGGGCAGTTCCAGTATCCGAGTGACGTCGCGCTCGACAAGCGCGGCCGGATCTTCGTGTCGGACCGGGAGAACCATCAGGTCCAGGTCTGGGGCTGGCCGACCGTCGGCATTCTTCCATCGGCCGAGCTCCCCAAGACGCCCATGCAGTGGACGATCTGCCTGTCGCCGCTCCTGTTGCTTCTCCTGCCGTTCCTGCGCCGGAAGCGCTCGATCGTCGTGACGAGCGACTTCATCGACGGCATGGCGCTTGCTGAGAAGATGGACTTCATGAACGACAAGCGCTTCAAGTGGGTCGTCCCTGCCGAAGGGTTCTCGGAGTACGAGGGCCGCATGCTCGATGGCGTGGCGCTGGGCGATCTGCTCAAGCCGGAGCCTCACTCCGAGTCCGATGTCGTGGAGCTCATCGAGAAGGGCGGCGTCGACCGGGCCTCGGCGATTCTGCTCACGATGTCACAGCGCGTGGGTAGGCTCGCCACTGAAGATGAGGGACTCGCTCGCTCGGCGCGGGCCATGGGCGTCGAGGTGTTCGACCGCAAGACGTTCCTCGACACATTCGGCGGCGGATCGGCGTGATTGCGGCCCCTCGATGGGGCATGTGTAGATTGACACCCGACGACGGTGTCGGTACGCTTGATAGAGAGTGTTTGTAACTCTAGTTACAATCCCTGGAATCGGGAATCCCGGCAGATTTCCCCAGGGCAACAGAATAGGCAGTTAGTCTCCGAGCTCTCCGACCTACAGCGTGGCCGTACGCCACGGTCTTTGAGCCGATAGGGTGCCACTGGAAACGGTGACGCCTCCCCCCTTGGAAAGGAGACAACGCCGACGGGTCCCCCGGCAAAAGGGGCCTGAGGCGTGTCATCTCTGGGGTAAGGGAGGCGAGAGCCTGATAGGACCGGTTACACACGCAGTTCTGACGCGTGGGTAGACCGGTTTTTCTTTTTCCCCCCGAGACGGCCCTGAGCATGAAGGAGGTGTCGCTAGGCAGGTCGGTTTGGACCGGAGGTCTCTTCGGACCATCGTGGATCACCAAGGATTCACGAAACAGAGAGGGAAAGGTATGGCTATACAAGACAAGGACACAGAAGGGAAGTTCGAGCTTTCACGGCGAGACTTCCTGAAGGCGGGCGCTGCAGCGGCCGTTGTCGGGGCTACCGGTGCCGACATGGTATTCACCGCGTCTCGCGCGGTTGCTGCTGACGTCGCCGCAACGTATACGACCACCTGTCCGTACTGCTCAGCGCAGTGTGGCCAGAAGGTCGACGTGGACGCGAGCGGAAACGTTCTCGACGTCTATGGTGACTGGAACAACCCGACCAGCCGTGGCGGCCTGTGCTCCAAGGGTGCCGGTTCGTATCAGCTGGTCACGAACGTTCGCCGTCTCGGTGTGCCGGAGCATACCGCGGCCGTCGACGGATTCGACTTCACGGGCACGGCATGGAAGCGCGTTGGCAACGAGGCGTGGACCGAGATTGCGCTTGACGATGCTCTGACCGAGATCGTCCAGGGCGACGCCGCTACCACGAACAAGCATGCCGGCCTCAAGGCCATTCGCGACTCGCTTGGCGCTGTCACTCCCGGTTCCACCGCAGCTTCGAACGCCAAGACGGTCATGTTCTTCGGCTCATCGCACATGAACAACGAGCCGAACTACGTCTACCGCAAGCTCATCGCCGAGTTCGGCACCAGCCTGGTCGAGCACCAGGCTCGTATATGACACTCGTCCACAGTGGCCGGTCTTGGCCGCACATTTGGACGAGGCGCCATGACGAACAACTGGGTGGATCTCGACAACTCCACCATGTTCTTCGTCTGCGGAGCGAACCCCGCTGAGAACCACCCCGCATCGATCGGGCACGTGAACACCGCTCGTTTCGACGTCAATGGCCGCGGCAGGAATGCCACGCTCGTCGTCGTCGACCCGCGGCAGACGCGTACCGCCCGCATGATCAACAGCGGCTACGACTCCACGAACGTGAACGACATGCGCAAGCACGACCGCTACGTTCGCATCCGCCCCGGAACCAACATCGCCTTCATCAACGGCGTGTTGAACTCCATCATCACGTGGATGTACGCGAATCCGACGGCGCCCGCGTCGATCAACTTCTTCGCGTGGCACAACAGCACTGCGGCGAACTCTTCATCCACCGGCCGCGCGTTCATCGATGATGCTGGCACGCAGATCACCCTGAGCGGCACCGAGCTCGCAGGCGCGATGTACTCGTTCGATGGTGGCACTTCCTGGTCGGCAGCGCCGATCACCACCGGCTGGCCGAAGTACTGCGACTCTCGCATCAAGGTCGATACGGGTACGGGCGACTATCAGCGCGCCATGCTCAAGACCACGAGCAACACCGGCACCACGGCGTATCGTTGGAGCAACATGCCGGTCTTCGCGGCCGACGTAGAGGATCCGGACTGCGTCTTCCAGAAGCTCAAGACGCACGTGGCAAAGTACGACGCTACGACGGTCTCTGAGATCTGCGGATGCACGGTCGCCGATATCGCGGCGGTGCGTGACGCGTTCATCGCCAACAGCCGGTGCTCCAGCTCTGACTTCGGTGCAGCTACGCAGGCGCTCACCGCTCCTGGCTACCGTGCGACGTGCATCATGTACGCCATGGGCGCCACGCAGTACACGAGCGGTTCGCAGAACGTTCGGTCGTATGCTGTCATCCAGACCCTCATGGGCAATATGGGTCGTGCGGGCGGCGGTATCAACGCCCTCCGTGGTATCCATAACGTCCAGGGTTCGACGGACATGGGCACCCTGTACGATCTGATCCCTGCGTATTCGGGCAACCCTGCAGTCGGTCAGACGTATGCCGACTACTCCAACAAGCTGTTCGGCAACCGCGTTCTCGGCACCACGACGAAGAGCGCATACAACGAGGCGGACATCGCCTGGCAGCAGCGCGGCTTCTTCAACATGACGCGCGAATGGTTCGGTAGCCGTGCACTGGGCGGCACCGTTGCCACGTCAGCCGAGTTCGACAAGATGTATGACTGCTGGCCGAAGGGCAACGGCGTACCGCACATCGAGTCGTTCCGTCGTATGGACCCGGCATGGGCGACCGCCAACTTGGTTCCCAACATCCGGGCCGCAGTGGTCTGGGGTCAGAACCCGGCGGTCACCGAGCCGAACCAGAGCGCGGTACGCACGGGTCTCGAATCACTCGACCTGCTCGTGTGCACGGACATGTTCGCCAACGAGACCGCACAGTGCAAGCGCAAGGCCGACGGCGTGACCTACTTGCTCCCCGCATGCTCTCACGTGGAGGAAGCCGGTTCGGTCACAAGCTCCGGTCGCTGGATCCAGTGGCGCGATCGTGCACGTGCTCCCAAGGGCAACAGCAAGTCCGACCTCGAATTGCTGCATCGTTTCGCGAAGGCCCTGAACGATGGCGGCGCATTCAGCCATATCACCGCTCAGTGGGCTGGGACCGCACTTGCCGGCCTGGATGCGTACGACGTCCTCTGGGGCAAGTACGGTTGGGACGGTACGGGCGACTTCGAGGCCGTCTCCGGCGTCGACTACGAGGGCAACACCCTCGTCGGCAGCGAGTATGTTGCCGAGCAGGTCTTCAAGGAGATGTGTGCTCCGGTCGCCGGTTACAGCACCGCTGGATCTGCTGTTGCAGGCCAGGAGTTCCCCGCAGCGGCCGCTGGGTTCGTTGGTGGTCACAAGGGCACCATGTGGATCTACTCCACCGGCAACAACAACAACCAGGGTGGCGCGTACAACCCCGAGTACATCCAGAATCACACGCCGCCGGCGGTCGAGCGCGATGCAAGCGGTGCGCTGACGGCAACGGCCATCACGTGGGGTATCGCCAACAAGGCCAAGTCCCGCAAGGGCGATGCTAAGTACTCTGGTGCGCACCTGCAGTACCCGCGCTACGGCTGGGCATGGCTGCTCAACCGCCGCATCTTCTACAACAACGGCGAGCTTTCCGGCGATGTCGCGGACGTCTTCGTGGCTCCTGGCTACCTTGCACGTCTGTGGACGATCGCTGGCGCCAACACGCTCGCCGACTGGTCGTGGCTGTACCGTACGTACAACCAGCTCTCCGACATGCCTGACGCCGGAACCGGCGTTGGCGGGAACCACGTCCACCCCGGGCGCTTCCCGGCCTTCACAGAGCCCTACGAGACGCCGTATGACGGTACCGGTACCAAGCCCAACTACGTGGCGACCTGGGGTCGCAACACCAAGAACGGGGTTACTGGCAGCCTCATCTTCGCCGATAGTGCGAGAGGCACGGCTGCCAACTTCCCGCTGGTGCTCACCTCGATTCGTTGCGTCGAGCACTTCCAGGGTGGCCCGATCACCCGTAACAACCCGTGGAACGTCGAGCTCGAGCCGGAGCCGTGGGTCGAGATCAACTCGGTCGACGCGCTTGCGAAGGGCATCAAGGATGGCGACTACGTCAACATCACGACCGCCCGTGGCGACAGCATCACGGATCAGAACAACCGCACGATCATGTCGGGGCCGCTCGCGGCCGGCGCATGGAACAAGGGCTTCAAGGCTCGCGTGGGTGTCGGAACGCTCGCGAATCAGCGTGTCGCTCCCGGTACCGTCGCGATCCCGTGGCACTGGGGCGATCGTGGTCTCGGCGTAGGCGCTCGCGCCAACGACCTGTGCATCGATGCTTGGGATGCGAACACCACGATTCCTGAGTACAAAGCCTGCCTGTGCAAAATCGACAAGGTCACACCGTAGAAAGGGGGTGGTGAGTGATGAGTACTATGGCGATTCTTCAAGACGTCGATAAGTGCATGCGCTGCAACGGCTGTGTCGTTAGCTGCAAGCGTACGTGGAAGATGAAGGCGCTGAACCCGGGTATCCACAAGACCGCTCCCGATCAGCGGGTGATCATCAAGTCCCAGAAGCGTGTCGACATGGGTCCGTTCATGCGGTACACCTGCTGGCATTGCACCAACCCGCCGTGCACCAAGCGGTGCCCGTTTGCGGCCATCAACAAGATGCCGAACGGCGCAGTCGCAATCGATCCTGCGAAGTGCACGCCCGGCGGCACCAACGCCAACGGCGTAGTCTGCACGTATCAGTGCCAGGTCGACTGCGGTCGCGGTGGCTATCCGAAGGTCGGCGCCGGCAGCGATCTGTATGCTGACGACGAGCCCAAGGCCTGGAAGTGCACGCTGTGCTACGGTCGCGCCGGTATCGGCGAAAGCCTCATCGCATCGTACGGCACACCGCTCCCGACCAAGGCAACGACTGCTGAGGTCACCGCGGTGCCCGAGAAGGCGCATCAGCCTTCATGCGTGTACACCTGCCCCGCGAAGGCGATGAACTGGGATACCAAGACCAACATCCTCGCCTACATCAACTCCGCCTCCAACGGGTTCATCTCGGCCCAGGGTGACGGTTCGATGTACTGGGCAAGCCGCAAGTTCCTGCTGATCGCTCCGAAGGCCGACCCGTTCGTGGAAGACCACGTGTCTCCGCTCATGTCGAGCCTGGTCTCCGGACCTTTCGCAAAGGCAGCGCTTGTGCCTACACTGCTGGCAGGCGGTCTTGTAGCCGTCATCGCACGTCGTCAGCGTATCGCCGATGAAGTTGGGGAGGTGTAATGGCTGTGAGGAAGCGTCTTCTTCTCATCGCGCTGGTCGCGGTGGCCGCAGCGGTCATACTGACCCCGGGTGTCGCATTCGCGAACTACTCCGTTCACGGCAGCTACACGATGAGCACGGATGCCTGCGCCGGTTGTCACCGCGCGCACACGGCAGCCAGCAGCATCACGTGGACCAAGACGGACCTGACGACCGGCAGCGCCCTGCTGCTCGGCACGTCGACGAGCATCGATGACTTCTGCTACACGTGCCACGGCACGGCGATGCTTGGCGCTGACACCAACGTGTTCGACGGTGTCTACGAGGGCAGCAACGCTCTCAACGCCTTCGGCGAGCCGCTCAACGGCGGTGGCTTCGACCCGGCGATGTTCCCGACGCAGCACTATCCCAACAACACCACTTGGGTCGCCTACGGCGGCGGCGCCACCGGTCGCGATGGCATCATCAGCACCGGTGGTACGCAGGTCACGATCGGCTGCTCCGTGTGCCACGACGTGCACGGTTCGTCGAACTACCGCCTGCTCAAGGACGTTGTGAACGGCGTGACCGTTGGTGGTTATGACGGCACGATCGACCCGGTCGATCCGACCCCGACTCCGTGGGTCATCTCGACCGAGGCAGGCTACCCGACGAGCGGCTGGCTGCTTCACGAGCCCGGTGCCCTTCAGGTTGCAGGCTACTCGCCGGACTACACCGATCCCAAGTACGCGAAGGCCCCTGCTGGCGATGTCACCAAGGGTATCAGCGGTTGGTGTGCTTCCTGCCACACGCAGTACAACACCGGTGCCATTGGCAACTTCAGCGTGTATGACGCCAACGACGGCTTCGGCCTTGTGACCCGTCACCGTCACCCGGTCAACGTTCCGCTCAGCAACTACCTGGGCGCCCGTTCGCTGATCGTGACGGACAACGTGCTGCCGCTTGCTCATTCGGCTGCGGACGCTACGACGCAGGACGCCAGCGACTGGATCGACTGCCTGACGTGCCACGTGGCCCACGGTTCCTCCGCGGTCATGACCGGCTACGCCAACGTCGCCGACTCGACCGATCCGCTGCCCGATTCGGGTACCGGAAGCGTTCCGCCGGACGATGGCAACGCACTGCTTCGGTCCAACAACCGCGGCGTGTGCGAGGCGTGCCACAACAAGTAAGTGAGCCGATGACGTCGAAGATCAACGTCAAACGCGAAGGGAAGGGTCGGGACATCCCCGGCCCTTCCTCTTCGCGGCGGGTCAGGACGGCGGCGGCGATTGCCGCGGCCGTCCTGGCGCTCGCCTCGGCAGGCGGCTTCGCGGTCGGCATCGAAGCTCGTCGTACGCTCTCTGCCGAGGCGCTCGCCTCGGCATCCGCCATCGCCTCAGCGATCGGCATCCTGCTCGTGAGCGGTGACGTCCGCCGCATTCGGCTTCGCGCCGCCTCAGAGCCGCTCTTCTCGCTCGTTCTCGGTGCGCTGGGACTCTTCGGCGCGCCGTACGCAGTCCTCGTGCACCGCTACTCCGATGCACCGGCGGGCAGTGAGATCCTCTTCCTCACGACCGCCGCGTGGGCCGCAATCCTCGTGCTCTTCACGCTCGGCCGGCGCCGATTGGAGGTCGTTCCGATTGCTGGCGCGTTGCTCGGTCTGGCCGGCATCGTGGGTGTCGTCGGCAACTGGGAGCGTCCAAGCTCCTTCTCGCCGTTCGTACGCTTCGTGCCCGAGGAACTCTGGATGCTCGGGGCCGGCGTCGCATGGGCCGTGCTGTGGTGGCATCTCGGTCGGGCACGCGACAGAGGCGATCTTGACGCTGCAGCGGTTCCGGCTGCGGTCGGCGGTGTGCTTGCGGCCGCGATGACGCTCGTCGCGCGATGGGGAACCGCGGACGTCCCGGCTGCACTCGAGCACGGCGGGTTCTGGCTCTATGCCGTCGCGTGCACGGCTGCCACCGCTGCCGCGTTGCTCGCGCTACGCTCGGTCGGTCCGCGCGCCGTAGCCGCAGCGATGGTGCTGCCGGCGGTCGCGCTTACCGCGCTCACGCTCGTCGAACAGGCGACGGGTGCATTCGGTCCGCAGCCGATCCTGCTCGGCCCTGCATCAGCGGGGGCGATCATCGCGCTTGCCGCCGCGCTGCTCATCTGGCCGAGAGAACCCTCGCCGGAGACATCACCGCAGTCCAGGTGGTGCCGCGCGGCGCTTGCCGTCGGGGCGCTCGCTTCGGTCGTCGCGGCTGCAGGGCTCGCGTTTCCTGCGCTTGAAGGCACCGCGAAGGGGCTGCGCACCAGCGGAGCCGCGTTTGAAGCGTCGTTCGTCCTTCGCGGCGTCGAAGTCGTCGGCCCGTGGGCGGTCCTTGCTCTCGCGGTAGCGGTGCTCGGAATCGCGTTGTCGCGCCAGCTGAGGCTGACGCACATCCTGGCGCTTCTCGCGGCCGCGTTCGCATGGCCGTTCGTGTGGAACACGCCGCTTCGTACGTTCACGACCTTCATCCCCTCGGAGGTGCAGGTCGACTTTGGCAGCGAATTCGCCGCGATCGCGTTCCGACCGCTCCCGATCCCCGTCACGCTTGTGGCGCTCGGTGGCGTCGTCGTCGCGCTCGCGTTACTGTTGGTATGTCGTTCGGCGCCGGGAAACGGCACCACGTCCCACATCGAGAGGTGATCGTCCGTGAAGCGACTCGCATCGGCGTTCCTCGCCGTCATCCTTGTCACATCCCTGCTGGGCACCGCCGGCTGCAAGCAGCGCACCGTCACCGTGAAGACCGGCGAGATCGTGCTTTGCACCGCCGGGGAGGTCGTCGAGGACAAGACGACCGACATGAAGGTGCCCGAGAAGGACGTCGCCAAGTACTCGGTGACGACCCGCATCATCACGTGCCCCGATCACCAGAACGTCGGCAGCCTCTACGATGAGGCGCAGAAGGCCCTCGCGGCAGGCGATCTCAAGACCGCGGCCGACAAGCTCAAGGCGGTGCTCGCGCTCAATCCGGGCTACAAGAACGCTTCGTCGCAGCTCAACGAGATCAACGGCGGCAAGAAGCCCACACCGGATACCACCGGCGGAAGCACCGGCAGCACCACCACGCCCACGCCCGATGAGCCGACCGACGCAGTCTCGAACCTGGTGAAGTACGTGCCCGACACGATCGCCGGTTACTCGGCGCAGGGGATCATCGCGGATCCCGCGTCGATCACGCGCAACTACATCCCCACATCCGGCAACGCCGATCAGCTCGTGATCTTCGCCGAGCAGACCGTGGATGCCAAGGGCGCGCAGGCGACGCTCGACACGCTCAAGCAGTCGTATCCCACGTCTGGCGCCGCGGTCAAGGTCGGCACGAAGTCCGGCTACTTCGGCATTCGCGACTCATTCGCGGTCGTGATCTTCATCGACGGTCCGGTCGTGGTCTCGGTGGAGCTGCACGCCAAGACCGGTAAAGCTGCGGACCTTAAGGACGCGGCCATGAAGGTCGCTGCCGCGCTTGCCGGATAGGCGAGCGGTGGATCGCGCTTCGGCGAGCAGACGGCGCCCTCGCGGCCTTTCGGCTGCCGAGCGACGCATGCGCTGGCTGCTTGGTGGCGGCATCGCGCTTCTTGTCGCTGCGGGCGTGACGCTTGCCCTCATGCCCGCGCCGACCACGCCCGTGCCCTCCGTCGGTGACATCGGCGCGGCGCTCGGCAAACGGCCGCAGTACTCCTTCGCGTTCCCCGCCGAGGGAGCCACGCCGCTCGAACGGCCGGTGAGCGTCATCGCCGCTCCGGGCCGGGTGTACGTCGTGGATTCTCAGGCGAAAGCCGTGCGTGTCTTCGATGATCGCGGCGGCGAGCGCTCGGTTATCGGCAGTGGCACGCTTGGCGTTCCCGTGTACGCGGCCCGCGACGACAAGCGCGGGGTGCTCTATGTGACCGACCGCGAGAAGCGCACGGTATTCGCGTTCGACGACACCGACGGCTCACTCATCGGCACAATCACGCCGACACCGTCGTCCGAGGAATCGCAGAGCGCCGAGGCGACCGCCTGGGCGCCGCTCGGCATCGACGTGGCCGAGGATGGCGCGCTGTGGGTATCCGACGTGCTCGCGCGGCACCGTGTGCTCGAACTCGCCCCCGACGGCACGATCCTCCGCGAGCTCGGCGGGGCGCGTGCTGCCGAGGAAGCCACCGGCGTCGCCGTCGTGCTCGACTATCCCAACGGCGTCGCGCTCAGCGCCGAGGAAGTCTGGGTCTCGGACAGCAACAACCGCCGCATTGTCGTCTTCGGGCGCGACGGCGGGTTCCGGCGCGTGCTCGATGTGGATGCCCTCGCCCGCGGCATGGCGTTCCTGCCCGCCTCGGCCGAGACAAGCAGCTTCGTCGTGGTGGCGGACGCGCTCGCGCAAGACATCGCTGTCTGGGATTTGTCGGGTGGTGTGCTCGGCAGGTTCGGGGGCCCGGGCGTGGCCGCGGGGCAGCTCTCGTTCCCGAACGACATCGCGGCGTCGGCAGATGGCGAGCGTCTCTACGTCGCCGACACCGGGAATCGGCGCATCCAGGTCTGGACGTGGGTAGATGCCGAGAAGGGCGTCTTCGGCGGCGTTGCAGGCGAGAGCGATGCGAGCGGTCGGGTGCCGTACGTGATCGCTGCCATGCTGCTTGGGCTGCTCGGCGTCGGGCTCATCGGGGCGGCATTGTGGCGTCCCCGGGCACAGGTGCCGTCCTAACGCCCTGGCATGGCTCCTGCTAGACTGTGACGACTGTTACAAGCAACACCCGCCTGCCCGTGTGGCGACCGGCAACGCCTTGAGGACGTGGTGTGATGAAGATGATGAGACGCCGCATCGCGGCGATGCTTGTGGTGGCACTCGCCTTCGCGATGCCGCTGCCTGTCGTGGCGGCTCCCGAGCCTGCACCGACGATCGCGCCTACGGCGCTCACCCCCGCTGCGGTCACGACCGCGGACCTCAAGTGCGTGACGATGGTGAGCGACACGGTTGCGTACGCCGCCGGTGCCAGCGGCACGATCATCAAGACCACCGACGGCGGCGACAACTGGGTCAAGCTCGTCGACGCGGACCTCGCGGTGACGGATGACTTCCGCGGCATCGCGTTCTGGGACGCGAACAACGGCGTGGCGGTGACGTACAACCGCAAGGTCGTCGGGACGAGCGACGGCGGCGCCACGTGGGCGTTGAAGAACGGGGATATCACTCAGGACAAGAATCCGGCGGATCCAATCGGCCTGAGCGGAGTCGAGGTTCTGCCGGGTTCGGCTGATGGGGCGCTCTTGTACGGTGGCACGAAGCCGAATGACGGCCTCCAGATATCCGAGCAGGTGTGGCGCACAGAGTTCTTCAACGCCGTCTTCTGGGGCGGCTCACCGGTGCTCGCCCCCGAGTTGCACATCTTCGATGACGGTCTTGGCAACACGTACCCTGTCGGCGACGGCGAATTCCTCGGCATGGACTTCTTCGATTCCACCAGGGGCTGGGTTGTCGGGGACGACATGTACCCCAACGAGGATACCTCCACGGTCTACGCGACTGCCAACGGCGGCACCAGCTGGAGTCGTCAGGCCTTTCCGGTCGCGCTCCGCCTCACCGGCGTTGCGTTCGGGAGCACCACGAACGGCGTGATCGTCAGCTCCGTCGGCCGCGTCTTCCGCACTACGAACGGCGGCACCGCCTGGTCTGAGGGCACCTCGCCGGTCTCCTCCTCCATCAACGGTGTCGACATGACCAGCAGCACCGCCGGTTGGGCCGCTGGCGCTACCGGCAGACTACTGCGCACTACCGACGGAGGCTCCTCGTGGTCGCTCGGCACGAGTCCCACAAGCCAGGACCTCGCCGCGATAGCGCTCTCCGGCACACGGGGCATCGCCGTGGGCAAGTTCGGGACCATCGTGGTCACGACCGATGGCACCACCTGGCGCATGCCGATACCGGACACGACCGGCCCGACGATGACGTCGCTTACCTCGGCAACGCATCCGGACGAGGCGAGCTGGTACAAGAGCGCTTCGGCGACGTTCTCGTGGAGCGCCACCGATACGGCGGGCGTCTCCGGGTACTCCTACGTCCGCGACACGTCGCCCACCACGCGTCCCGCGTCGAGCAGCCTCGGCTCCGCGACCACCACCAGCGTGACCGTGCCCGAAGGCGTGAGCTACTTCCACGTGATCGCGCTCGATTCGCTCGGCAACTGGAGCGCCACGCCACTGCACCGCACGGTGCGCGTGGACCTCACGCCGCCGTCCACGACCGACTCGCACGTCTCGCTCTACGAGACCGGCACCGCCGACGTAACGCTCACGCCGACAGACGCGCTCTCGGGCGTGGCGAAGACCGAGTGGACCGATAACGACGGCGCCGTTCAGACCGGAACGCACGTCGTCATCGTGGGCGACGGTGCGCACACCCTGCGGTATGCGTCGACCGACAGCGCCGGCAACAAGGAGGCCACGCAGACCGCGACGTTCACGATCACCTCGCCGCCGGTCGATGTCGACCCGCCGGTCTTCTCGGCACTGGGCGCATCGCCGCAGGTCAACCCTATGATGTGGTACAAGGACACCGGCTCCACGGTCTCCTGGAGCGCGAGCGACCCGAGCGGCGTGGCTGGCTACGCATTCGCGCTTGACTCGGCGCTTTCCACCGCATCACCGGTAACGGCCACCAGCACGTCGCTGAGTTCGCTCACCGACGGCGTCCACACCTTCCGGATCCGTGCCGTCGACACGGTCGGCAACTGGTCCGCCGAGCAGACGCTTGCCATCCGGATCGACAGCACCAAACCGGTGTCGACGGCGAGTGTCTCTCCACAGGTGGGCGAGGATGCGACGGTCACCATCTCGGCGACCGACGCGCTTTCCGGCGTCGCGCGCATCGAGTGGGCGATCAACGGTACGCCGGCCGGTTCCGGCAGCACGCAGCCCGTGGCCGTGCCCCTGAGCGGCGTGGCGACCTACACGGTCACCTACTCGGCCACAGATGGCGCCGGTAACCGAGAGGCGACCAAGACCGTGGACGTCACTATCGTGCGCCCCGACACGCAGTACGTGCCGGTGGAGGGTTCCAACCGCTACGCGACGGCCGCCGCCGCGTCACAGCTGGCATTCCCGGCTGGTGCGCCCGCGGTGGTCATCGCGACCGGCGCGAACTGGCCGGATGCGCTTGGCGGCGCGGCTCTCGCGGGCGCCGTCGGCGGCCCGATCCTGCTGACCGACCCCAAGACGCTTCCCGCGACGGTACGGGACGAGATCGTGCGGCTCGGTGCTACCAAGGCGTATGTGCTCGGCAGCGAGTCGGCTGTCTCGAGGAACGTCTTCGATGCGGTCGCTGCCATTCCGGGCGTGAGGGCGGAGCGGGTGCAGGGGCCGAATCGCTATGCGACCGCGAATGCGATCGCCGTGAGGACGACCGATCTGTTGAGCGGCGCCTACGACGGCACCATGTTCGTGGCGACCGGACTCAACTTCCCCGACGCGCTCGCGGCATCGCCGCTCTCGGCGGCGAACGGCTGGCCGCTCTACCTGACGGCACCGACCGGTATCTCGGACGCCACGCTCGCCACGATGAAGGCGCGAGGATCGAAGGTCATCATCCTCGGCAGCGAATCGGCGGTGCCGAGAGTCGTCGAAGACCAGCTCAGAGCGGCGTTTCCCGGCGCCGTCAGCCGACTCCAGGGCAGCGATCGCTACGGCACCGGCATCGCAATCGCCGACTACGGCGTCTCGGACGCGGGGCTGACGTGGCGTACGCCTGCGTTGGCGACCGGCACGAACTTCCCGGATGCGCTTGCGGGCGGCGTGCTGCAGGGCCTCGATGGCTCGGTCCTGCTGCTGACGAACGGCGCCGTTCTGACGCCGTCGGTGGGCGGTGTCCTTCGCGCCCACAGGGCCGATATCCGAGAAGTCCGCTACCTGGGTAGCGTGTCGGCGGTCTCGACGGCGGTGCGGACAGCGGTCGAGAGTCTCGTCAAGTAGGCAGGAACCGACGCCCGGCTGGAGAAATCCGCAGCTAGAGGGTGCGGAACGTCGCGGCTTCGTCGTATACTCTGGCGAGGGGTTGTGCGACGCGTTTCCGGCAGATTCGCGTCGTCGCACACGACTATCCGGGATGGTGTAATGGACTGGGGTCCGGGGTATCGTCGCCGCATCGTTCTGGCGGCAGTGGCGCTCGCGTTCGCGTGCGTCTTCTTTGCTTCCCCGGCAGCTCTCGCAGCCACTGCTCCTCACGTCGCGACCTCACCCACGACCGACACCTGCGCGATGTGCCACCGCGCTCACACGGCACCGGGTTCCTTTGGGCGGGTCACGCCTGACAGCTGGGAGATGACCTCAAGCGCGCTCGCAGTCGCGGTGCCCTCGGACACGGGCGACACGCAGCTCTGCTACGTCTGCCACGGCTTCGAGGCGCTCGGCTCGGGCACCGACGTGCAGTCCTCGTTCAACGCGACATCGGCACACACCCTCGCGCCCGTCGCCTCCCCGTACGGGCCGTCGGTCAAGCAGTGCAGCAGCTGCCATGACGCGCACGGCGCCGACAAGGTGACCACCGACACGCCGTTCCCGAGGCTTCTCCGCTCGCGGACATCCTCCGGCTCCCCGGTCTTCCAGGCCGAGGAGTACTGCGCCACCTGTCACCAGGACCGTCCGGCCGACACCTTCGACGGGCTTGCGGTGTACCGACAGACCGGCCACTACAAGCAGCTTCCGGATCCGGCGAACGGGACGAAGGTCCGCTGCTCGATCTGCCACGTGGCGCATGGCTCGACGATCGCGCCGCTCATCGTAAGCGAGATCACCTCGCCGGCGCTCACCGCGACATTCACGGTCCCCGCGAACGACCGGCGCCTCTGCTTCGGGTGCCACCCGACCTCGCTCGGCACGTACGCAGGCCCGGCGACGTACGCGGTCTCCGGCCACGGTGTCTCCTCGGCAGTGAGCACGATTGCGGGGGAGTGGCCGGCGACGAACGCCACGCGGCTCGTCGGCGAGTGCCAGAGCTGCCACGCGTCCATGGGTCGCGATGACGGCACCGGCAACGCGATCCCGAAACTGGCCGACGCATCCGGTCGCGAGCTCTGCGATCGGTGCCACGATGTTGACGGCCCTGCTGCCACCGACATCAAGTCGCTCGGCTATCCGGCGAGCGCAGCAGCCGACCCCGAGCTTGTCGTCGCGGTCTCCCCTGATGCGGCGACCGCCGCCTTCGGGCGCATCGCGCTCTACGGCACCGAGGCGACATCGACGGTGCCGCGCACCGTGCGTGGCCCGCGCGAGTATCGCGCGGCGGCCGGTGTGGGCGCGATGGCGACCGGCGATATCGACGGCGACGGCACGGTCGACGTCATCGTCGCCGACCCGGCTCTCGCTCGCGTGACGGTGCTGATCCAGGACGACCTCAAGGGGATCACCTCGAACTTCGGGCCTGGCGTGCAAGCGATCGCAGCGACTGCCGAGTTCGTGGCCGTCGCCGACATCTTCGACGACCCCAGCAATCTCCCCGAGCTGCTCGCGCTTGACGCGGATGCGGGCAACCTCTACGTCTACCGCTGGGACGGCTTCGGCTCGCTCGCGCCGGTCGACGGCCCGATCGCAGTCGGCGCTACCCCGACCGGCATAGCGACCGGTGCGCTTACCGGAACCGCTGCGTTCGCCGACGTCGTCATCACCGACGCGTCGGTGCCCGAGTACAACCTTCTCACGGAGACAGCTGCCGATACCCTCACGATCGTGGACACCGCCGCTACGAAGACGGGACCGCGTGGGCCGAGCATCGGCGATGTCTGGCCGGACGCCGGCACGGAGATCGTCATCGCGAACAGCGGCGATCCGGTCGACAGCGTCTCGGTGTTCGCGGCCGACGGTACCCTGCTCGGCGATGTGAGCGTGGATGCTGCGGTGGGTGCGCGGGCATGGGACACGCTCGTGGCCGACGTGCTGTGGGACAGCCCGATCGCGTCCGATGAGCTTGCCGTCGCCATCTACGGCGCCGACGGACTCTCCAGCGTGAACGTCTTCGAGCAGACGGCGACCGGACTCGACGTCCCGCAGCGCTACGACACCGGCACCGGCTTCGGCACCGGATCGCTTGCGGCCGGCGACCTCGATGGCGACGGTCACATCGAGCTCGTCGCGGGTGATGGTGGGTGGTGGGACCGCGACGAAACGAAGGCGCACGGACCCGGCGTGCACGTCTACAACGACGTTGCCGGTACGACGCTCACGGGCGCGTTCTTCCCGGGTGGCGGCGTCGAGCGCGCGGGCATGCCGCCGGCGGTCGCGATCGCAGACCTCGGCATGGTCGGGTACTCCCGGCACCCCGTGAGCGCGGTTCCCGCCGCGCACGACTCCACCGAGACGCCCCCGTACGCTCGCCGACACGTCGAGTGCGTGGACTGTCACGAGGTGCATGAGGCGACCTCGACCGTCTCCGTCGCACCGCTCGTCTACGGCAGGCTCAAGGGCGTCTTCGGCTCGACGATCACCAACACGGGCAGCGGAACGTCGATCACCTACGGCGATGCTCAGCCCGTGACCAACGAGTACGAGGTCTGCCTCAAGTGCCACTCGGCGTACACCGACCTCGAAGGTGGTCGCGATATCGCCGCCGAGGTGAACCCGCTGAACGCGTCGGTCCACGCTGTCGAGCAGGCCGGTTCCGCGGTCGCCCAGAACGGGTCGTTCACGGGCGGCTGGACGAACACGAGCACGCTCTTCTGCAAGGATTGCCACGGCACCGCCGACGCGGCCGCCCCGGTCGGTACGCACTCCTCGGCGCAGGCACCGATCCTGCTCAAGCCGTATCTTGGCGTGAGCCCCTCGGACAGCGGCATGCTCTGCTATTCGTGCCACAAGTACTCGGTGTACTACACCAGCGTGGACGACACGAGCACCACGGGCAGCTACTTCTACAACTCCGCGGGCGCCGTGCCGGAGCTTCACGGCCTGCACGTGCGCGTGCACGGGTTCGGGTGTGCGTCGTGCCATGTGAGCCACGGCTCGCCGACCGAGGCGCGGCTCATCAGGGACGACGTTGGATTCGTCCTGCCCGACGCACCTGACGACGGAAGCTGTACGAACGTGTGCCACACCGGTGGCGCGAAGCACGCGTACACGCGGTAGGCGATCTCCCATTTCGTTGACCTGCGTGGTGCGCGCGGTTAGAGTAAACCAATCTAAGGTGCAGGGTTTACAGACCGGAGGACACAGGTGGCGAGGAGCCGGACCCGGAGCATGGTCGTGGGATCGCTCGTGGCGGCGCTTATCGCCGTAACGGCGTTCGTGAGCGTTCCTGTCGGCGTCGTACCGGTCACCATGCAGGTCATGGCGGTCGTGCTCGCCGCGCTCGTGCTGTCGCCTTCCGGCGCGTTCGCGGCCACTTCGGTGTATCTGTTGCTCGGCGCCATCGGGCTTCCGGTGTTTGCGGGCGGCAGAGCGGGACTCGCGGTACTCCTGGGCCCTACGGGTGGCTTCCTAATCGGATTCGTGGTCGGCGCCACCCTCGGTGCCTGGGTTCGGCGCATCCTGACCGCGTCGTTCAGCGCGCTCGTCGCAGACATCGCCGGCGCAGCGACGGTCATCGTCGTGGTGTACGTGTTTGGTTGGCTGCAGCTCACCGTCGTCACCGGCATGGGCATCGTTGAAGCCGCCGCGGTTGGCGTGGCCCCGTTCCTGGTCTGGGACGTGCTCAAGGCAGCAGCAGCTATCGGTTTCGCCGCGTCGATTCGCAAGACCGGCGGCCTGCCTTCGCTCTGAGCCTTCCTTGTGTCAGACCCTCCCTATAGGATAGGGGGTGCCGGGGAACCGGGACTCACGGAGGGCAGATGGGCAGACCCGTTCGCTTCATACACGCGGCCGACCTGCATCTCGATGCGCCGTTCGGCGGTATCGATGCGCAGGACTCCCGCGTTCGCGATGCGCTCGCCGCCTCCACGTACCGCGCGCTCGACGCACTCGCTGCCGCGTGCATCGAGCGTGGCGCGGACTTCCTCGTGATCTCCGGCGACGTGTACAACCAGGCCGAGCGACGCGTTCGCTCTCAGCTAGCGTTCGCGAAGGCTGCAGCGACGCTTGAGCATGCGGGGATCCCGGTCTTCGTCGTGCACGGCAATCACGACCCGGCATCGGGCTGGTCGGCGGGAATCGCGATGCCTCACAACGTGCATGTCTTCGCTGACGATCGCGTTGAGCGGGTGGCCTACGAGCGCGACGGCGAGGCTGTCTGCGCCCTCTACGGCCGCAGCTACCGGCGCGCCGCCGAGACGGCGAACCTGGCCAGCGGTTTCAAGCGTGAGATCGGTGACGTGGTCGCCATCGGCGTGCTCCACACGAATGTGGGCGGCCGCCCGGGTTATGACGACTACGCTCCCTGCACGCTCGATGATCTGCGCGCCGCAGGGATGGACTACTGGGCGCTCGGCCACATCCACAAGCCTGAGGTGCTCTCGCAGTCGCCCTACGCGGTGTACTCCGGCTGCCCGCAGGGACTCGATCCCACCCAATCCGGACCGCGCGGCTGCTACGAGGTCGTCATCGACGACGGCACCGTCGAGACAACGTTCCTTCCGCTTGCCGCCATCGAATGGCGGTACGCCGAGGTCGATCTGTCCCGGGCATCGCGTCTTGATGATGTTCGCGATGCCATCGCAGAATCCGTCGACGCCGCGCTTGCAGACGCCACGACGCCGGTCATCGTGAGGCTCGACCTCACCGGCCGCTGTGACGTGCATACGCCGCTGCAGACCGCAGGCGCGTTGGCCGCGATCGTGGATGACGCGCGAGATGAGGCTCTCGGCCTCGAGCGGTGGGCGTGGATCGACCGGGTGCGCGACCGCACCAGGCCCTCCATCGACCTCGAGGCGCTGCGATCGGCCGAGGACTTCACGGGTGATGTTATTCGGCTGGCGGATGACCTGCTCGAGGATTCGGCGCAGGGTCACGCCTTCGTCGACGAAGTCGCGGCAACGTTGCTCGACCGCGTCGGCGACCCCGGCCTGGTGCCAGACGCGCCCGACATCCTCGCACGAGCCCGCGATCTCGCGCTGGACCGCTTGCTGGATGGTGATACCCGATGAGGCTTCGGAGAATCGAAGCGGAGGCGTTCGGCGCACTGTCGGCGCGCACGCTCGGCGATCTCGGTGACGGCCTCACCGTCGTTCTCGGCCCCAATGAGGCCGGCAAGAGCTCGTTCACGGCGCTCACACGCTACGTGCTCTACGGCTTTCCCACGGCCCGCGAGAAGGAGCCGCAGTACACGCCCGCGGCCGGCCGCCGCGCAGGTCGGCTGCTCTTCGAAGAGGGCGACGGGCGTTGGGTCATCGAGCGTACCGAAGGTCCACACGGCGGGTCCGTGACGGTCCGTACGGTGGCCGGCGCTACGCGGCCCGGCCTTCTCGGCGAGATCACGGCCGGAGTAAGCGCGCTTGCTTACAAGATCGTCTTCGGCTTCGGTCTCGACGAGATGTCGGCGATCGAGGCGCAACGCGGTTCGGGCGATGACATCATCGCGAAGCTGTACGCCGCGAGCGTCGGCCTTCGCACAAGCCCGCAGGACGTGCGCGCGCGGCTGGAGAAGGAGGCCGAGGAGTTCTTCGCGCCGCGCGGTCGCTCCAAGCGCGTGAACGAGCTCCTGGCCGAACTTCGGGACATCCGGGCCGAGATCCGCACGGTCCGCGACGAGGGTGCCGCCTTCTCGGAGGACCGTGAGCGTCTCTCGGCGCTTGACGAACGACTGTCCGCGGCCCAGGAGATGCGCGCCGCGAAACGTGCCGCGCATGCGGTGCTCGCGAGCGCCGTCTCGAGCTACGAAGAGCGCATCGCGCAGCTCGAGGAGCGCGAGCGCGAGCTCACGGAGCTTCGCCGTCAGCTCAAGTCCGCCGAGGATGCGCTCGAGCGCGACGTGCCCGATGCGCGACTGCTTGCGTCGGCCCCCGAGATCGACGCGCTCGTCGGCGACGCGTCCGCGTTCAACCAGAACCTTGCGGCGCTTCGCGAAGCCGCCTCCGAGGTCGCCGCCGCCGAGCGCGCGCTCGACACCGCGCTTGCCGAGACCGGGCTGTCCCGGGAGCACGTGCTGGCGCTCGATGCCGGTCCCGAGCTGCTCGTCGCGGTGGAGGAGGCGCGGGATGACCTCCGGCGTCTCGAGGCCGATCGGGACGCACGTGCCCGCGAAGCCGAGCGCCTCTCGGCGATCGCGGCCAAAGCCGAGGCGGCGCTTCCCGCCGCGTTCGAATCGCTCGGGATCGCTCCCGGTCCGGATGCGGACCGGGCGCTCGATGCGATCGCTTCAGAGCTCGATGCCGTCGAGTCGGCCGAGTCGGGCGGCGCACGGAGTCGCGTCGACGTTCCCGCGATCTTCATCCTGATCGCGGGAATCGCGTCGCTTGTGGCGGGGCTCATCCTTGGCGAGACGGTGGCAGCGGTCATCGGCGCCATCAGCGTGATCGCCGGCGCGTTCTTCGTGGCCCGTGCGTTGTTCATGAGTCGTCGCCAGACGATCGTTCCCGTGCCCGTCGGGGCGGATACCTTCAGGGTTCGCCGCGCGCTCGATGCGGCACGCTCGGCATGGCGGGTCGCCGCGGACGCCCGCAGCGCCGCCGATGCCGCGTCGTCGGATGCCGCCCTGGCGACCGACACCTACACGACACGGCAAGCGCTCTTCGCGAAGCGCATGGCCGAGACGGGATTCCCGGCGGGCACCACACCGGCAGCGGCAGCACAGATGATTTCGCGTGCGCGCGATGCTCGCCGGGCATCCGGCGACGTCCAGGCGAAGCGGGAAGCGCTTGCGGCGCTGCAGGCACGCGTCGATGCTTTCTCGGCCCGCGTCGGAGCGGTCGCCGAGAGCGTCCTCGGCGTGTCAGCGGCGGTCGAACCCGATGCGGTGTCCGGCCTCGTCGGTCGCCTGAGGGACGCGCTTGCCGACGCGCGAGACACGGGCATCCGCCACACCCAGCACGACGATGCCGTACGCGACCTCGCGACGCGCATCAAAGCCGCCGAGGAACGCCACGCGCGCAGCAACGATGAGGCGCGCGCGATCCTCCTCGAGCGTGGCCTCGAAGAAGGCGGGTCGCTTGGCGTGTTGCGCGAGCATCTCGCCCTCGCCGAGGCCGAGTCCCGCGACGCGGATGCGATCTACGACGAGGTCGCAGCGGAGCGCTCGCGACTCCAGGGGACGCTCGACACGCTTGGAGCTGAGGACCGTGGCGCGCAGCTGCGCCTGAGCGAGTCGTCTGCGCGAGAGCGTCTGGCCGATGCGGTCGATCGCTACCTGGTGACCGCGACTGCGGCACGCCTGGTCGGCAAGGCCCAGGAGCGGTATGAGCGTGAACGCCAGCCCGAGGTCGTCAAACGCGCCGAGGAGATCTTCCGCACGCTCACGGGGGATCGGTATGTCGGGCTGAGCGTGCCGCTCGGCAGCAACCGGCTGGAGGTCTTCGACGAGCGCTCGGCGGCCAAGACGAGCACCGAGCTCTCGCGGGGGACCGCCGAGGCGCTCTACCTGGCACTTCGACTGGGCCTTGTGTCACAGCTTGAGGACGTGGGGCCGGGGCTGCCGTTGTTGATGGACGACGTGCTCGTCAACCTCGACCCGGAACGCCGCCGCGGCGCCGCGGTGGCGGTCGCCGACCTTGCGCGTGAGCGCCAGGTCGTGCTGTTCACCTGCCACCCCGACACCGCGGAGCTCTTCGGTCAGATCGCGCCCGACCGCACCGAGATCACGCTGGACCGCTGCTGAACGGCCCGGCGATCGGCACGCCCTTCGGCTTGCCGAAGACGGTCTCCCAGTCCACCCGCGCCGTCTTCGCCATGAAGTAGCCGAGCGTGATGACCGAGCCGATCGTGACCGCGAGCCCTGTGAGTCCTTCGAAGAAGAAGCTGTAGCTGAAGAGCACCAGGAAGACGAACTGGCTCAGGGCGATCTCCAGGAGCGCCTTGCCGGTCCCCGGAACCATCCACAGGTACCCCACACACAGCGCCACCGAAGCGGCCGAGGCGATCAGGAACGACACGTTGATGTTCACGCGATCGACCAGGTACGCGAAGAGCAGGTGGAATGCGAAGAACCCCGCCGCCAGGAACGCGTAGTTGATCGGGTGGAGTCGAATGCCTTGCGTCGCGGTAAGCAGGACGAGGCCCGCGAAGAAGAAGAGCAGCGATACGGGTGCGAACATCGAGATGCGCGTGGCGAGCGGCCCCGGGTTCATGGGTTTGGGCATCGTGAGCGTGATCGGTCGACCGCTCACAAGATTCTCGTAGTGCCACGTCAGCGACTTGTGACCGGCCTCCTCGATGATGGGATTCGTGGGGGAGACGGCGCTGTCGGGGAAGTCGACCTTCGTGAAGTCGGTGTTCATGGTGAGCGTGAAGTCCTTGACCACGCCCACGCCGTCGCGAACCGGGACGTAGCTCCAGGTGTCGAGCCCCTGCGTGTGATAGCCGGTCGCTATCGCCGCTGTGGCACCGGCAGGCAGTCTGAAGGTCGCGGATGCCGATCCGCTGCCGTACGAGACCGGGATCTGCTTGCCGTCCACACTCACCATGAAGCCGTCGTACTGTCCGTCCGGTGACGGGAACTCAAGCGCGAACGTCGCGGTCGCGGGCGTGCTTGCGGTGTTCTTGACACGGTAGACGCCGTTGAAGTCGACCGTGTAGGTCGCGTACCACAGCAATCCCTTGCGCCGTTGATCGAGTTTGAAGTCGCCCTTGATGTCGCTCCCGAGGACGTCGAGCTCGCCGCGCTTGCCGCCAGCTTCGGCAACGAACGTCGGGGCAAGCTGCGTCTGCGGGCCGCCCCACAATCCTTCGACCTGCATACCGAGCGCCTCATCCGAGTTGTTGGTGCGGTAGTCGACGGTCCCGGCGAGCACGAACCATGCACCCGCCGCGAGGACGAAGATGAGTGCGATGGCGACAAGACGCAGAACGGTCATGGCGTTCCCCTCCACTGGTCGATGCTGTCCTACCTAGTGTGCGTGGCGGAGTTCACAGCACGGTGGAGGAATGGTGACGGCGGGAGACCGAAGCGGTGTCGTGTCGGGGCGCCGGCGTCAGTCGGCGATGATCGGCAGCTTCATCGTGAAGGCGCTGCCACCCTCGGGACGATTCGACGCCGTTATCGTTCCCGCATGCGCTCGCACAATAGCGCTCACGATGGCAAGTCCGAGGCCGGCGCCACCGGTCGAGCGGTCGCGGCTGGCCTGGGCCCGGTAGAAGCGCTCGAAGAGGTGGGGGAGCGCATCCTCGGGAATTCCCGGCCCCTCGTCGAGCACGCTCAGGACCGCGGACTCCTCATCCCGGCCGAGCGCTATCGTGACCCGTCCGCCTGCGCCGGTCATGCGGGAGGCATTGTCGACGAGATTCGCGATGACCTGCTGCAGGCGATCCACGTCCCCGAGAACCGTCGGAGCCTCGCCGACGATCGACACTTCGACGCCGCGAGCATCGGTCAGCGCCGCGAGTGCTGCAACCGCCTGCTCGACGGTCTCGCGGAGCCTGATTCGACGCAGCGGCAGCTCGCCGGTGGCACCCTCGATCCGCTGCAGCGTGAGCAAGTCGTTAGCGAGGCGCGTCAGGCGGTCCGCCTCACGGATGATCGTCTCGAGGAACCGTCGTTCGTCTTGCTCGGGCACGTCGCCTTCAAGCAGCGTCTCGGCAGTGCCCCGGATCGCTGTGAGCGGCGTGCGCAGCTCGTGGCTGACGTCGGAGACGAAGCGGCTCTTGCGGCGCTCCTCCTGCTTGAGCTCGGTCACGACGTTGTCGACTTCCTCGCCCATCGCATTGAATGCCGAGGCAAGCATGCGTGTCTCGCGCGACCCGCTCGGCGTGGCACGAACCGCGTGGTCACCGCCCGCGAATGCCGTCGCGGTCGCCGACAGGCTCTGCAACGGCCGCGACAGCCAGCGCGATAGCAGCTCGGTGAGGACGAGCGTGACCACGATGAAGAGCGCTATCACGATGATCAATCGCGTGCGATACGTCGCCAGCAGGGTGACGATCGAGAACGTGGTCGAAGACGCGTATACCGCACCACGCACCTGCCCGTCATGCTCTATCGGCACCGCTACGTACAGCGCCACGCGCCCGAGCTCCGTGATGCGCGTGGCCGCACCGTACTCGCCGGCAAGCGCTCGCTTCACCTCGATGCGATCGCCGTACGGGTCTCCGACGTCTCCGGGCGTGGTGTCGGCGATCGCCAGGCCGTCGATGTCGAGGACCCGCATCCGAGATGCCGCGTGCGGCGTGGCCTCGTCGAGCGCCGCCTGGATCTGCCGTGTGTCGGTGGCCGAGAATCGCCCGGTCTCATCCAGGTACGTCGTGGATGCCACTGCAGCGAGTAGTCGCGCCTGCGTGTGCAGCCGCTCTTCCAGCTTGCGCAGCGCGAAGCCCTCCAACTCCTTGAGGAAGTAGAAGGAGAGACCGGCCGCCGCGACGATCGCGACGATCAGGAACGCTGCGAGCAGACGTGTGCGTATCGAGGTGGCGCGCATCGCTCCGCGCTATGCCGAGATGCGGTAGCCGTACCCGCGAACGGTCTCGACGATCGCCGGGTCCGCGCCTGCCTGCGTGAGCTTGTCGCGCAGACGCTTCACATGGGTGTCGACCGTCTTCGTCTCGACGAGGTACTGCCAGCCCCAGGCCTCGCGCAGCAGCTGTTCGCGAGACAGCACTTTGCCGGCGTGACGGATGAGGCAGGCGAGCAGCTCGAATTCGCGCGGCGTGAGGTCGATGAGCGTCCCGTCGTAGGTAGCCTCATGTGCGGCCTCGTCGAGATGGATTCCCGCGGCGTCGATCGGCGTGCCTTCGACGGTGCCGACGCCCGTGCCTTTGCCCGCCGAGCGCCTCAGCAGTGCCTTCACGCGTGCCTGCAGCTCGCGAATCCCGAACGGCTTGGAAAGGTAATCGTCGCCGCCAAGCTCGAGACCTACGACCTTGTCGAGCTCCGTATCCCGAGCTGAGAGGAAGAGCACCGGCACATCGCCGATCGCCCTGAGCTTGCGACACACCTCGTAGCCGTCGGCGCCGGGCAGCATGATGTCCAGGATGACCAGGTCGAACCTGTCGGCCGCGGCGTAAGCGAGGGCCTCGTCGCCGTCTTTCGCGCAGGTGACCTCGTACCCTTCTTTGCGAAGGTTGTACGATACGAACTGCAGGATTGAGTCTTCGTCATCTACGACGAGAATACGCGCAGCGGTCATCGGTCGCCTCCAGTGCCAGAGGGTATTCTTGGGACGATGCGATGATAACACCGCGTTACCTGGTGTTCGCCGGTGTTGACGAGCTGTCAGCACCACGATGCGTGCCTGATACGAGCGTCCCGGCGTCACGCGGGACCGACGAAGGGAGCCGGCGATGATCCTCGCCGTGGATGTGGGTAACACGCAGACAGTTCTCGGCCTGTTCGAGGGCGAGCAGCTGGACGGCCACTGGCGCGTCGCCACCGACGCAACGCTCACCGCCGATGAACTCCGGGTCAAGATCGGCGGTCTGCTCGCGCTCGACGGCCTCGGCTGGGGCGACATCGAGCGTCTCGTGCTCTCCTCGGTGGTGCCTACGCTCACGGGTCACTACGAGGAGATGGCGTTGCGCGCTACGGGAGCATCGCCGATGGTGGTCGGCCCCGGGCTCAAGACCGGCATGCCGATTCGCTACGACAATCCGCACGAGGTCGGGGCCGATCGCATCGTCAACGGCGTCGCAGCGTTCGATGCGTACGGTGGCCCGGTCATCGTGGTGGACTTCGGGACAGCGACCACGCTCGACGTCATCGATGCGACCGGGGCGTATCTCGGCGGCGCCATAGCGCCAGGCGTCGAGACCAGTGCCGAGGCGCTCTTCTCGCGGGCTGCTCGGCTTGCGAAAGTGGACCTCGAACCGCCGATGAAGGTCATCGGCACCAACACCCGGGAGTCGGTGCAGGCCGGCCTCATGCTGGGTGAAGCGGCGATGGTCGACGGGCTCACGCGCCGGGCCTGGTCCGAACTCGGGGGCGAGTGCACGGTGGTCGCAACCGGTGGGCTGGCCGAGCGGATGGCTCCGCTGTGCGAGACGATACAACACGTTGAGCCTGACCTCACGCTTCGTGGGCTGATGATCATCTACGGTCGGAACGCCTGAGCGCCTCAGAGTGTTCGGCATAGGGTTTGCTCATGTTTTCGATGGACTTTCGAGGTACCTCGGCGCGTCCATGCGTGGTACTATCCGAGTGTTCAGGCAAGCAGGTGACGCAGGCGGTGCATCTCCGCCCGGGCCGTGATGGCTCGCGGGCGCTCACTCGCGAAGAAATGATGCCGGGTTTCTGCGCGCTCATGCGCGCGAGGGAGTGAAAACGTGAACAAGCGCGCAAGGCAACGTCTCATCGGTGTCACCGTGATCGTTCTCATCGTCGTCGGCGCATTGGTCTTCGGGACCACCGTGACCGGGCTCGGCGGCGCATACAAGAAGAGCATCGCCGAGATTCGCTCGGACGCGTCGCTCGTCGGGAAGCAAGTCCAGGTAGAAGGCCCGGTCGTCAAGGGCTCCTGGACGCCCGGCGCAACGCCGTTCGTGTTCTCCATCGGCGAGAAGGACGACCCGAATGCCGAGGGTCTGAAGATCGTGTGGGATCGTCCGGTTCCGAGCGCGTTCGGAGACGGTACGACCGCGATCGTGACAGGCATCGTCAACGCTGATGGTTCCGTGACCGCGAAGACGCTCATCACCCAGTGCCCGTCGAAGTACGCCTCGGCGACCGATGCGTTGAGCGTGGACGCGCTGCTGAAGAGCACCCTCGGTACGGCGACGGTGAAGATCACCGGCTACATCGTGAACGGGACGGTCAAGCCCACAGGTTCCGCCGAGCGGTTCGCTGTGGGCACGCTCGCCACGGGTGGTGAGAGCGTCCCGGTCGCGTTCGACGGTGCGTTGCCGCAGGGAGTCACGGACGGCGCAAAGGTAGTTATCACCGGCTCGCTTGAGGACAACGGCGTGTTCAACGCCACCGATGTTGCCCTCGACGAGGCGCAGAAGTAGCAATCCTCTGACAACGGTGCGGCATGGCGCCGCACGCAGCGAACGGAGCCAGTATGGATCTGCAGGTTCTTGGCAACAGTCTCCTGGTTATGGCGAGCCTCTCGGCAATCGCATCGATCGGCGCGTTGGCGTTCGCCGCGTTGCCGAACGGCAGCGAGGGCGCCCGCAAGGCGGGGCACTACCTTGCGCTCGGTACCTTCGCATTCACGTCCCTTGCGGTGCTTCTGATCGCCTCGGCCTTCCTCGGCGAGAATTTCAGCCTGCAGTACGTCGCCTATAACCACCCGACGACCGTCGGCCCGTGGGCGTGGCTCTACCGCCTCAGCGGTGTGTGGGCCGGACGCGAAGGATCGCTCCTGTTCTGGGAATGGTTGCTGGCCGGGTTTGCGGGATGGGTCGCCATTCGCTTCCTGAAGCAGGGCGAGCGCGTCGCGACCGCGGCACTGGGGATCCTGAACTTCGTGCAGATGTTCTTCCTCTCTGCGCTGTTCATCCCGCTCAACAACCCGTTCGGCCTCTTGCCTCCGCAGTACCTTGATGCCAATGGCAAGCTGCTGATCGAAGCGGCGATGAGTCCGCTGCTGCAGACGTGGGCGATGGTCGCACATCCGCCAACGCTCTTCATCGGCTACGCCGGCCTCACGGTTCCGTTCGCGTTCGCGATGGCCGCTCTTCTTACCGGCGATACGTCGAAGCGCTGGGTCGAGATCTCCGACCGCATCACCGTCTTCTCATGGCTGATGCTCGGCGTCGGTATCGGTCTCGGCGCGGTGTGGGCGTACATCGAACTGGCCTTCGGCGGCTACTGGGCTTGGGATCCGGTGGAGAACGCGTCGATCCTGCCGTGGCTCACGGGCGTCGGCCTGTTGCACTCGATGACGGTGTATCGCAAACGCGGCGGCTTCCGCGCGTGGACCATTCTGATGGCGGCGTTCACCTTCGTGTTCGTGCTGCTTGGCACGTTCATCACCCGCTCGGGTGTCGTCAGCTCCGTCCATACGTTCCAGGAAGACATGCTGTCGTTCTGGCTGTTCCTCGCGATGATGGTCGGCACGCTCGTCGTGGCCGGCATCGGCGTCGCTCTTCGTTGGGAGAAGCTCAAGGGCAACGACTCCTTCGAGCGCATCTTCTCCAAAGAGGGCTCGTACTACTTCAACAATGTGATCATGCTCATCGCGGCCATCATGGTGGCGTACCTCACGATGGCGCAGGCATTCCCCTCATGGATGCCGGGTGGCGGGATGACCTTCGGACCCGACACGTTCAACGCCCTGGCCCGGCCGCTTGGCATCTTCTACATCCTTGTGATGTCAGTGTGCCCGATCCTCTCGTGGGGCGGCGCCGGCTGGAACGCGTTCTGGCAGAAGGCCAAGTGGCCGCTGGCCGGGGCCTCCGTGGTTGGTGCGGGACTCATCGCGATCTGGGCGTTCGCCATGATGCCGTACTACACCTACGAGCGCGGCATCCCGGCGTTCCACCACGCCACGGCGCTTATCGGCCTGCTCACGGCGTCGCTCGCCATCGCGCTGCCGATCTACCTGTTCATCGATGGCGCGCGCAAGCGAGCAGCCGCCAAGGGTGAGGGCTTCGGCACGGCACTGTGGCGCATCCTCACCAAGGCGCGCACGCAGTCCGGCGGGTACCTCACGCACCTTGGGATGGGCATCATCCTGGTGGGTCTGATCGGTTCGACGATGTACGTCAAGTCATACGAGACCGCGGTTCCGCAGACCGTCGGCGCACCGATCGCCACCGGCACGTACACCTTCACGTTCGAGAGCATCAAGGAAGTGACTGCCGAGAACGGCGACGACGTCGTGACCGCAACGCTCAACGTGCTGAGGGACGGCAAGCCTGCCGGGACCGTGAAGCCGCGGCTCGTGTATCCCATCCAGACCCAGCAAGAGGGTACGGCGACGATGAAGGTCGCCCTCATCCAGCAGCCGCTCAAGGACATCTTCATCTCGTTCAATGGCACCGATCAGGCCGGCAATGCGGTCATCACGATCAAGTTCTTCCCGATGCAGTGGTGGGTGTGGGCGGGCTTCATCGTCACCATTCTCGGGAGCGGTCTGGCCATGTGGCCGAAGCGCACGCTACAGGCTGCGTAGACGCCGATGGAGGAGACTCCGAGGAATGATCTCGCCGTTCAGGTCCGGGGACTCACCCGGGCCTTCGGCGTGCGCAAAGCCCTGAACGATGTGAGCTTTGAGCTGCCAACGGGTGCATTCCTCAGCATCTTCGGCCCGAACGGAGCCGGCAAAACGACGCTGGTCAAGGTGCTGACGACGCTGCTCAACCCGAGCAAAGGCTCGGCGAGCGTGCTCGGGTGCGATGTGGTGAGCGAAGCGGTGGAGCTGCGGCATCGCATCGGCCTCATCAGCCACAACCCGCTGCTCTACCCCGATCTGACCGCCGAGGAGAACCTGCTCTTCTTCGCCGAGATGTACGGACTCGACGACCCGAAGACTCGCGTGCGCGAACTCCTGGGTGATGTCGAACTCGACCATCGTCGGCTGGATGTCGTGAGCACGTTCTCGCGCGGCATGCTCCAGCGGCTGTCGATTGCGCGAGCCCTGCTCCACAAGCCGGACGTGCTCTTCCTGGATGAGCCCTACTCGGGTCTGGATCCGCATGCGGTCGACATCCTCGACGGACTCATCGCGCAGATTCGCGGCGATCACACGTTCGTCATGATCAGCCACGACCTCGACAAGGGTCTGGAGCTCTGCTCGCACGCCCTCATCCTGGCCAACGGCAAGGTCGTGCTGTTCGAGAATCGCGACGATATCGATGTCGAGCAGTTCCGCAAGACGTATCGCGCCACCGTGGGCACGGGGGTGGCGTAGATGGCGAAGTCGAACAGCTGGCGCCAGTTCAAGGCCATTCTCCGCAAAGACCTTGTCATGGAGCTGCGCACCAAAGAGATGATCACCTCGATGGGCCTGTACGCGCTGCTCACGATGGTCGTCTACCAGATCGCACTCGCCGAGGCGGGCGACAGTTTCGATGTCCGGCTCGTTATGCCGGGACTCATCTGGGTCGCGTTCATCTTCATGTCGATGCTCGGGCTCAATCGCTCTTTCGTGCACGAGAAGGATCAGGGGTGCATCGACGCGCTTCTGCTCTCTCCTGTGGATCGTCCGGTTATCTTCTTCGCGAAGTTCGCTGGCAATCTGTTGTTCTTGATGGTGGTCGAACTCCTGTCGCTGCCGGTCTTCTCTTTCCTGTTCCTGCAGGGGCGCGAGGGCTTCGGAAATCCGGTATGGCTCGTCGGTGTCGTGTTGCTGGGTGCTTCGATCGGCATCTCGGGCGTTGGCACGCTGCTCGCGACCATGACGGTGAACACCAAGGGCAAGGACGTGATGCTTGCGGTACTTTTCGTGCCGATCATGTATCCGCTGCTTCGTGCGGCTGTCGGTGCGACATTCGCTGCAGTCATCGGCGGGCCTGGCACCGTCCAGGCGTTCTGGTTGTACATGGCCTGGGTTGCAGGATTCGATGTCATAATGGTGGCCATCGCATACGCGCTCTATGAGTTCGTTATCGGTGTCTGACGCAGCAAGGAAGGAGCAGACGGTGAAGCGAAACCCGCTTGCCGAGATCATGCTCGGACTGGGTGGTGTATTGACCACGGCCGCGTTCTTCATGGCGTTCTTCTGGGCGCCCGGAACGTCGTATCCTGACGGTCGTGTGGACTTCGCCCAGAAGATCTTCTACTTCCACGTGCCGGTTGCGGAGGCGTCGTTCCTCGTCTTCATCTTCACGGCGTACTACGGCATCCGGTTCCTTATGACCCGGGAGCGCATCTACGACACCAAGGCGCGCATCGCCACGGAGGTGACCCTCTTCTTCGTGCTGCTCACGATGGCGACCGGAATCCTGTGGACGCGCGTCGAGTGGGGTGTCTGGTGGCAGTGGGAGCCGAGGCTCACCACGTACTTCATCCTGACGCTGCTCGTCATCGCGTACTTCGTGCTACGCAATTCGGTGGAAGATGAAGAGAAGCGCGCCGTCTATGCCTCGGCGTTCGGCATCTTGGCCTTCGTCGATGCGCCGATATCGTTCTTCATCACACGGTGGCTGAACTCCATCCATCCGATCGTGTTCGGTGGTGGAGAGAGCTCGGGACTTGAGACGAGCATGCTCATCACCTTCATCGTCGCGCAGGTCGGAATGCTCATGCTCGGCTACGCGTTCTACCAGCTTCGTCTGCGTGAAGAAGAGCTCAGAGAGCGCCTCGAGGCGCTCAAGATCGAGATCGGAGATTAGCCATGATGGATCTTTACGCCGCTGTCATCCCGCAGGCTCCGTACATCATCGGAGCGTACGGCCTCATCTGGATCGGCCTGCTCGGCTTCGTGTACATGGTGTTCGGCCGCATCGGCCGGCTTGAGAAGGAGCTGCGCGTGCTTGAGGAGTCCGTGGAGCGCCGCACTAAGTCATAGTCCGACCGCCGAGGAGGCACCGCGTTGGCACAGAGCGCCGTCATACTGTTCTGGTTCGCGACCGTCGCGTACGTGGCGGCCACGGTGCTGTACGCGTACTTCTTCCTGAGCAAGCGCGCCTCATATTCCTGGTATGCGACGTTCTTCACCGGCGCGGGTTTTCTGTGCCACACCGCGTCGATCGGTCTGCGGTCGTCTGCCGAGCACGGCACGAGCCTGAACGGTCCGAACACACTCATCCTCTCGGCGTGGGCGCTAGTGTTCGCGTACTTCGTGGTTGAGCATCTCATCCGGATGAAGGTGTACGGCACCCTGCTGGTCCCTGTGGGGCTTGTGCTCATGGTCATCTCGCAGCTCATCAGCGTTCGGGTCGGCGCCGCCTCACCGCTGGTGGAGAACTGGAAGATCGGCATCCACGTCGCGCTCATCGTCTTCGCCAACGCAGGCTTCTTCATCGCAGGCGTGGGGGCTTTGGCATACCTGACGCAGGAATCCCAGCTCAAACGGCATCGCACGAGCGTGCTCTTCAAGCGACTTCCGTCGCTCGCGAATATCGACCTGCTCGTGCGGCGGGCGATCGCGTTCGCCTACCCCGCGTACTCGGCCGGGCTGTTGCTGGGCGTGTTCCGGGCCATCGAGACCGACCCGCCGGGCTGGTGGGCCGACCCGCGCGTCATGCTCGCGGGGCTGGTATGGGGCATCTTCGCCACGTACCTCGTGTTGCACTACACACAGCGTGCCTCGGCACGAACGACGGCGTGGCTCGCGCTTGCCGGCGTGTTGGTGGTATCCGTGCTTGCGGTCATCGCGCGCACCGTGCCTGCCGGCTTCCATGTCTTCGGACTCTAGGGATTCTGAGTGCCTGACTACTCCAAGCCGTACTACCCCGTCTACCTCGACCTCACCGGGCGGCTCGCCGTGATCGTCGGGGGCGGCGTTGTGGCCGAGCGCAAGGTGACGACGCTGTTGGAGTACGGTCCCCGTCTCCGCGTCGTCTCGCCGGAGGTCACGCCCGCGATCGAGGAGCTGGCCGCGTCCGGCGCGATCGAGCTCGAACGTCGCGGCTACGTACGCGGCGATCTTGCGGGTGCCTTCATCGTGATCAGCGCGACCTCTTCCGAGGAAGTGAATCGTGCGGTCCATGCCGAGGCCGAGGAGCGGGGCTGCATCGTGAACGTGGTCGATGTGCCCGAGCTGTGTTCGTTCATCGTGCCCTCCATCGTTCGCCGGGGGACGCTCTCGGTCGCGATCTCGACCGGCGGTGCCGCGCCAACGGTCGCGAAACGTCTGCGCAAGCACGTCCAGGAGCATCTCGGCCCCGAATGGGACACGTACGTGACGCTTCTCGGCGAGGTTCGCACGCTCGTGATGGAGCGCGTGCCCGGTGGCGAGGCCGTCCGCAAGCCGATCTTCGAGACGATTGCCGACTCGGATCTGCTCGATCGCATACGCTCGGGCGCGCGCCCGACGGCCGACGAGGTCTACGACGAGTTCGTGGGTGGCCGCGAATGAGGATCGATGGCGCTACCGCGATCGTCACCGGCGGCTCGAGCGGCATCGGCCTGTCGACTGCCGAGCTTCTTGCCGCACGTGGCGCGAACGTCGCGATCGTCGCCCGCGATCCCGAGCGGCTTGAGATCGCGGCCGAGGCGGTCCGTGCGGCACGGCGCGACGGCTCCCGGAAGGTGCTTGCGGTCTCCTGTGATGTCTCCGACTACGACGCGGTGACCGATATGGTGCGCCGCGTGGAGTCCGAGCTGGGTCCGGTCGACCTGCTGATGGCGTGCGCGGGCTTCTGCACGCCGATGCGGTTCACGGAACTGCCAGTCGAGGAGTTCCAGGCGCATATCGATACCAACCTCCTCGGCGTGACATACCCTGCAAGAGCGGTCGCTCCCGGGATGATGGCGCGTGGCCGGGGTCACATCGCGATGGTGTCGTCGATGGGCGGCTTCATCGGCGTGTACGGGTACTCGGCGTACAGCCCCGCCAAGTTCGGCGTGATGGGCCTGGCCGAGGTGCTCCGTGCCGAGCTCAAGCCGCACGGTATCGGCGTCACGGTGCTCTGCCCGCCCAACGTGGACACGCCTGGCTATGCGCGCGAAGTGAGCATGGAGCCGGCCGAGACCGCGAAGATCAACGGCGGCGCGAAGACGGCGTCGCCCGCGGCGATGGCCGCACTGCTGGTCTCCGCGGTCGAGAGGCGCGCCTTCCTGGTAGTCCCCGGTTTGGCGAACGCCTTGCTGTACCGTCTCAAGGGAATCTGCCCGGAGCTGTTCTTCGCCGTCTTCGACCGCGATATCGCCTCGGTAAGGCAACTGAGAAAGGGGGTCGCCGATGAGTCGTGAAATGGCTCGCTCGCGTTGTTCGCGACCCCACCCAGATGCTACGATGCATTCGTTCAGGCAAGCGCACATGGTGCGTTCAATAGCGCGTTACATCGCCCCCGCCGGGCCTGCTTGCCTGAACAACAACGCACCGCACCGGCGGGGGCGACCCATGCCCCGACACACGACGACCGGTCGTGAAGCAGTGAAGCGAGACTCATGCATTTGATCCTCGTCGGTCTGAGCCACAAGACCGCGCCCATCGAGATCCGGGAGCGACTGACCTTCCCTGCGCACAAGCAGGCGGAGGCGCTGACGCTTCTGACCTCGGGCGATGCGATCGCCGAGGCCGTGATCGTCTCCACCTGCAACCGCACCGAGATCTACGCGGTCGCATCGGGCGCGGACGAGGGCGTGGACGCCGTCATCGACTTCATGGCCGGGTATCATTCGCTCGACCGCCATGAGCTGGTGCGCTCGCTCTATCTCAACCACGGCGAGAGCGTGGTGCGGCACCTGTTCCGGGTCGTGGCTTCGCTCGACTCGATGGTGATCGGCGAGGCGCAGATCCTCGGCCAGGTGAAAGAGGCCTACGACTACGCGCTCAACAACGACGCGACGGGCAAGGTCTTCAACAAGCTCTTCCGACAGAGCTTCGAGGTCGGCAAGCGCGTTCGCACCGAGACCGAGATCGGCGAGAACGCCGTATCGATCAGCTACGCCGCCATCGAGCTCGCCAAGAAGGTCTTCGACACGCTCGCCGGTCGCACGATCCTGGTGCTTGGCGCGGGCAAGATGAGCGAACTCACGGCGAAGCATCTCGTGAGCCAGGGCGTGAAGAGCGTGCTCGTCGCGAACCGGACGTTCGAGCGGGCGCAGGAGCTTGCCGAGCGATTCAACGGTGAAGCGATTCGCTACGACGACCTGTACGAGCGGATGCACGACGCCGATATCGTCATCTCTTCCACTGCAGCCACGCACTACGTGATCACCAAGGAGCACGTCGCAAAGTCGATGCGCGGTCGCGGTGGACGGCCACTCTTCCTCATCGATATCGCGGTCCCCCGTGACATCGAGCCGGCAGTGAACGACCTGAGCAACGTCTTCCTCTACGACATCGATGACCTCTCCGGTGTTGTGGAGTCGAACCTTGAAGAGCGCATGCGCGAAGCTCGGCGGGCAGAAGTCATCATCGAGGAGGAGTTCGCCTCGTTCGCCCGGTGGCGCGAGTCGCTCGAAGTGCAGCCGACGGTCGCCGCCATCCGAGCACGCGCGGACGTGATCCGCCAGGCGGAGCTTGAGAAGGCGTGCAAGCGGCTCGGGAACCTCTCGGAGAAGGATCTTGAGACGATCGACGCGCTGACCTGCGCGATCGTGAACAAGATGCTGCATGGCCCCACGCAGCGGCTCAAGCAGGCCGCCGAGGCCAAGGACGGCTACGAGTACATCGAGACGGCCCGGCATCTGTACGGGCTGGACGACAGCGAGGGACGCGGGCACGGGAGGTTGCGTGACCTGCTGAATCGTCGCGCGAAGGACGTCGCTGAGACCGCGGGGAACGAGATGGGAGATTCGCTTGGGTGCTGAGCGCACAGGACTGACGATAGGAACGCGGGGCAGCAAGCTCGCGCTCTGGCAGTCGGAATACATCAAGGCGAAGGTCGAGGAGATCACCGGTCTCCCGGTATGTCTCACCATCATCAAGACCACCGGTGACAAGATCCTTGACGTGCCGCTGGCGAAAGTCGGTGGCAAGGGCCTGTTCACCAAGGAGCTTGAAGTCGAGCTCATGGCCGGCACGGTGGACCTCTGTGTCCACTCGATGAAGGACGTTCCCACGGAGTTGCCCGAGGGCCTCGTGATCGCGGCGATGCCGCCGCGGGTCGACCCGCGTGACGCGATCGTCTCGGGCGCCGGCTACGACCTCGATACGCTCCCGCATGGTGCGCGTCTTGGCACGTCGTCGCTGCGCCGTCGCTCGCAGGTGATGGCGCTCCGGCCCGACCTCGAGATCGTGGACGTGCGCGGCAACCTGGACACGCGCATGCGCAAGGCCGAGAACGGCGAGGTCGACGCGGTCATCCTTGCCAGCGCGGGTATCACCCGTATGGGCTGGGCGGATCGCATCACGCACTACATCGATCCCGTGCAGATGACGCCGGCGGTAGGGCAGGGCGCCATCGGTATCGAGATCCGTGAGGATGACGCGTTCATGCAGGAGGTGTGCGCCGCCATCAACGACGCTGTCACCTTCACCTGCGTGAGTGCCGAGCGGGTCGTCATGCGCTCGCTCGAGGGCGGCTGCCAGGTGCCGATCGGCGCGTACGCAACGCCAGCGGGCGACGGTGGCCTCACGATGGACGCGTTCGTGGGCTCGCTCGACGGTGTGACGCTATTGCGCCACACGCTCACCGGCACGATGGCCGAGCCGGAGCAGCTTGGCGCGGCGATGGTCGATCGCATGCTCGACATGGGCGCCTCGGAGATACTCGCCGAGATCCGCGCTGCCGGAGACGACGGCGTGAGCGCGCTCATCCAGACCTGAAGACCCGCGGCCGAACGCGCCGCTCGATTGAAGGAAGAAGGAGGACGGATGGGACGTCCGCTTGTGTATCTCATCGGTGCCGGTCCGGGTGATCCCGGGCTCATCACCGTCAAGGGCCTCAAGTGCATCGAAGAGGCCGATGTCATCGTGTACGACTATCTTGCGAACTCGCGGTTCCTCGCGCACGCCCGCGAGGATGCCGAGGTCATCTATGTGGGCAAGAAGGGCTTCACCCAGCACGTGACGCAGGAAGAGATCAACGCCGTCATCGTGCAGAAGGCGCTTGAAGAGGGTGGCAAGACGGTTGCACGTCTAAAGGGCGGCGACCCGTTCATCTTCGGCCGCGGCGGCGAAGAGGCGCTCGCGCTCGTCGATGCGGGTATCCGCTTCGAGGTCGTGCCGGGTATCAGCTCCGGCTACGCCGCACCGGCGTACGCGGGCATCCCCGTGACGCATCGCGGCATCACGACCGAAATGGCGTTCGTCACCGGTCACGAGGATCCCACGAAGGCCGAGAGCGACATCGACTGGGAGCATCTCGCCAAGGGCGTGGGCACCGTCTGCTTCTTCATGGGCATCAAGAACCTCCCGAACATCGTTGAGAACCTCACCAAGTTCGGTCGCCCGGTCACCACGCCGGTCGCGCTCGTTCGCTGGGGCACCACCGCGAAGCAGGAAGTCCTCGTCGGTACGCTCGGCGACATCGCCGCGAAGGCCGCTGCCGTCGCATTCAAGGCACCGGCTATCACCGTCGTCGGCGAGGTCGTCAACCTGCGCGAGAAGCTCGCGTGGTTCGACACCCGCCCGCTGTTCGGCAAGACGGTCGTCGTCACGCGCTCGCGCGCGCAGGCTTCGGCGCTCACCGACGCGCTCGAAGACCTCGGCGCCGAGGTCCTCGAGTTCCCGGCGATCAAAGTCGTCGACCCGGAGAGCTTCGAGCCCGTCGATGACGCGATTCGCAACCTCGACCTCTACTCGTGGCTTGTGCTTACGTCGGTTAACGGCGTGGAGCGCTTCTTCGATCGCCTCGAGTACGCCGACAAGGACGCCCGCGCGCTTGCTGGTCTGCGCGTGGCTGCTATCGGCCCGGCAACCGCGGCGGCGTGCATCGCTCGTGGCGTGCGTCCCGACTACGTGCCGGACGAGTATCGCGCCGAGGGCGTGCTGGAGGGGCTCTGCGAACGTGGAGTGGGTGCCGGCACGAACGTGCTCCTTGCCCGTGCCCTTGAGGCCCGCGAACTGCTGCCCGAGAAGCTCCGCGAGCGCGGTGCGCGCGTGGACGTGGTTCCGGTGTACCGCACGGTCGTGGGCGAAGGCGAGCCGGGCGTGCTGGATCGACTGCGCGATGGCGACGTCGATGCGGTGACATTCACGTCATCATCGACGGTGACGAACTTCATCACGCTCACCGAAGGCATCGACCTTGCTGATGCACTGAAGGGCGCGCTCGTGGCGTCCATCGGCCCGATCACCTCGGATACGGCTCGCGAAGCCGGTCTGTCGGTCGGCGTCGAGGCCGAGGAGTACACGATCCCGGGACTCGTGGCAGCCGCCGCGAAGCACTTCGGGGTCGACGTGGACGAGGACGAATAGCGCCGGATTCGGCGAGAGTGAAAGGACCGCACAACCATGATCGGTATCTCAAAGCTGTACTGCGGAGCCGTCGAACCCGGCGACGTCCTGCGCTACGACCGTGACTCGGGCAAGCTGCCGAGCGAGCTGCTGCAATTCTCGCGCGACAAGAAGCCCGTCGTCGTGTGGAACTGTACCCAACGCTGCAACCTCAAGTGCGTGCACTGCTACGCGCAGTCCGAGGATCGCAACTATCCCGGCGAGATGAGCACCGAAGAGGGCAAGGCTATGATCGACGACCTGGCCGCGTACGGCGCGCCGGTGCTGCTCTTCTCGGGCGGCGAGCCCACCATCCGCAAGGACCTGCTCGAGCTCATGCACTACGCCAAGTCCAAGGGCATGCGCGTGGTCATCTCCACCAACGGCACGCTCATCACCGAGGAGAAGGCGAAGCAGTTCGCCGAGGTCGGCCTCAGCTACGTGGGCGTCTCGCTCGACGGTGGCCGAGAGACCCACGACAGCTTCCGCGGCATCCCGGGCAGCTTCGATAAGGCGATCGCTGGCATCCGCAATTCGATGGCCGCCGGCATCAAGGTCGGTCTGCGCATGACCATCAACAAGCGCAACTGGCAGGACATCCCCGAGATCTTCAAGGTCATGCGCGAAGAGGGCATCCCGCGTGCGTGCTTCTACCACCTCGTCTACACGGGCCGCGGTTCCGAGCTCATGAAGGAAGACCTCGACCACGAGGAGACGCGCAAGGCTGTCCGTCTCATCATGGACGAGACGAAGGCCATGTTCGCCGACGGCCTCGAGCCCGAGGTCCTTACCGTGGACAACCACGCCGACGGCCCCTTCCTTTACATGGAGATGCTGAAAGAGGATCCGGAGCGTGCCGAGGATGTCCTCCAGCTGCTGCAGTGGAACCAGGGCAATTCGACCGGCAACGGTATCGGCTGCGTGAGCTGGAACGGCGAGGTCTACGCCGACCAGTTCTGGCGTCACTTCTCGCTCGGCAACGTGCGCGAGCGTCCGTTCTCGGAGATCTGGACGGATGTCTCGGGCGACACCGAGCAGTCCGAGATGATGAAGCGCCTGAAGGACAAGAAACCATACGTGAAGGGCCGTTGCGCCGAGTGCAAGTGGCTGCAGATCTGCGGCGGCAACTTCCGCGTGCGTGCCGAGGCCGCCACGGGCGATCTGTGGGCCCCGGATCCGGCGTGCTACCTCACCGATGAGGAGATCGGCCTGGGCGATATCGCGGACCTCGCGGACCGCGCAGAAGCCGATGTGCTCGTGGGCGATGCACCCATTGGCTGCGAGGTCGACTAGCACCGGGATGCGACCGCGAACGGCGGTCGGAAGCGTTGACAAAGAGCGATTCGCTCGGCATTGTATACACTTGCGCTGACCGCCTCGGTGGTCGTGCACAAGGGGATGTAGCTCAGCTGGGAGAGCGCTGCGTTCGCAACGCAGAGGTCGGCGGTTCGAGCCCGCTCATCTCCACCAACGGATACGATGTCGAGGCGGCCTGCGATGCAGGTCGCCTCGGCTGCTTCACCGGCCGCAGGCCGCAGCGTCATACAGGAGTCGCGACATGGTGTCGCATGGACTGAGGGGAGCCGTTCGATGACGGGTACCAGTGGTGAGATCCTGACGTGGTTCCAGACCTGGGGCAACGTGGTCTTCGTTGTGGCCCAGATCCTGTTCTGGGCGGCCGTCGGCTTTGCTGCCGTGTACGGCGCGCTGGCCTACAAGCGCTTGGTGGACCACAAGACCCGCGCACGGGCCGCGTCGCCTGAGGCGCCGATGACCGTCAAGATCGACGAATTCGTCGAGTAGCAGCACCAACGGGACACGCCCGCACCCGATCCAGCTGGAGGTTCCCATGCAGTTCCCAACGTACCGGCCGCGCCGTCTGCGGCGGACCGAGTCGCTGCGCGCCATGGTGCGCGAGACGTCGCTCGATGCGAACGACTTCATCTACCCGCTCTTCGTGGAGTTCGGCGTTGGCGTGCGTCGCGAGGTCTCCTCGATGCCGGGCGTGTTCAACATCTCGCTCGACCAGTTGCCGACCGAGATCGACGAACTCAAGGCCCTCGGCATCCCGGCTGTGATCCTGTTCGGCAATCCGGACTCCAAGGACGAAGCCGGCAGCGGGGCGTACGCCGAGGACGGCATCATCCAGCAAGCTATCCAGGCCATCAAGGCGTATGACCCTGAGTTCTACGTGATCACCGACGTGTGCATGTGTGAGTACACCTCGCACGGCCACTGCGGTGCGCTCGACGACAACGGCTGCGTGATGAACGACGTCACGCTCGAGATGCTCGCGCAGACCGCCGTGAGCCATGCTGAGGCGGGCGCCGACATGGTCGCACCGAGCGACATGATGGACGGACGCGTAGCCGCGATCCGCGCCGCGCTCGACGCCGAGGGCTTCACCGAGGTCCCGATTATGGCGTACTCAGCGAAGTATGCGAGCGCGTACTACGGGCCGTTCCGAGATGCCGCCAACAGCGCGCCGACCTTCGGCGATCGCAAGGGCTACCAGATGGACCCCGCCAATGGCGAGGAAGCGCTCCGCGAGACTGCCCTCGATATCGAGGAGGGTGCCGACATCGTCATGGTGAAGCCGGCGCTCGCGTACATGGACATCATCCGCCGCGTCAAAGACGAGTTCGGCTACCCGACATGCGCCTACAACGTGAGCGGCGAGTATGCGCTCGTGAAGGCGGCAGCCGCCAACGGCTGGGTCGACGAGCGCCGCGTGGTGCTCGAGACGCTGCTGGGTTTCAAGCGAGCGGGCGCGGACCTCATCATCACGTATCACGCGAAGGACGCCGCACGCTGGCTGAAGGAAGGGTAGTCAGCGCGCGAGAGCAGCCACGCGGTCAGGGTGCCGACGCACTCGTGCGTTTCACCTGGCCGTGTTGCTTCGCGTAGAGGCGTTCGGTTAGGATTCGTGTGCCATCTGCCCATCCCGATTGGAGACAATGCCGTTGTCGGCGCAAGTTTCAGGCGCGCGCGACTGTCCAGAGACACAGGGCACACCTGTGGGTCCCGGGATAGCGAGACTCGGCGGATGGCCCGGCGTGATGCTGATGCTCGTCCTGGTGTTGCTCACGATCGGCGTTCGACTCGCTCTGGCGCCGGCTCACGAGCCGCTCCAGCATGACGAGGGCATCAGCATGATGCATGCAGCGGGCAAGAGCGTTGTGTATGACGAGATGGTCCACGTGGAGGCGCCTCCGATCGGGACGTGGACCTCCGCGCAGGTGTGGAACGCCTATCTGATACCCGACGGACTCGACCTCTCCGCCGTGATCACGAGCACGACGAAGAGCGATCTGCACCCGCCGCTGTATTTCATGCTTGTGGATGCGTGGCAGTCGCTGTTCGGCACCTCCAGAAACGCGGGCTGGCACCTCAACATCGTGTTCTCGATCGGCACCGCTCTCGTCATCTACATGCTTGGACTCAGGCTCACGGATAGCCCGATCACCGCGGCGGTCTCGGCAGCGGCCTGGGCCGTCCTTCCGGGTGCCGTTGAGACCTCGCTGACGATCCGGCAATATGACATGCTCGCTCTGTTCACCGCGCTGATAGCCTGGCGAGCGGTCGTGATCGCGGAGTCCGAGGAGCCTCCCCGTGTCAAAGAGTACGTGGCGCTCGGCCTCGTGTGTACGCTTGGGCTGATGTCCCACATCTACTTCGTGCTGCCGATGAGCGGTGCCTTCGTGTGGATCGCTATCAAGTCCTTCGCACACGACCGTCGACGGGTGGGCCTCGTGCTTGGGTCGATGGTGCTCGGTTTCGCCCTCGCGGTCGCGTTGAACGTCGATTCCTTCACTATCTTCGGCAGGACCGGCCGAAGCGGGTGGGACAGAACGGTGCATGGCATGCTCCTGCGCGCGAAGGCGTTCTTCTTGACGCTCTTGAGTGGGACCGGCATCACACGAACGAGTCTCAAGGGCATTTTCAGTGCCTGGGCGAGCATCGGGGTGCGGGCGGAGGCGGTCCGTGTGGCGACTGCTATCCTCGGTGGGGTTGCAGCGGCCGTGGCGGTCTACCTCACCAGGCCGTCGTTCGGCCGGCTCCGGCAGTCCATCACACGCGGGGGAGCGGCGCTGTTCATGCTCGGGTGGCTCACGCTGGCTGTGGGGGCGATGTATGTGTCCATACCGAGCCTGAGTCCGGCGCTCGGTGCCCGCTATCTGGCGATGACCTGGCCGTTCGTCGGGCTGTGCATCGGGGTGCTCGGGTCTGCGCTTTGCAGGGGGCGGTGGTTGCCGGTCTCGCTCGCCGCTGCATGGTTCGTCTTCGCCGCGTTCACGGCAAACACCATCATTCCGCGCTTCGACCCTGCCGTCTTGCGAGCTGCTTCTCATGTGGTGCTCGACAACCCGGCGCGCGGAGTGCTGCTGCCGTATGCCGATGCGGCGTCCGCCGACACCGAGTTCTACGCTGCGTGGCGTGATGACCTGTTGGCGCATCCCGCTCCATGGCTGGATCGACTGCAGCCGGGCGACCTCGTCGTTCTCGCGGGAATCTACCAGCCATCATCAACGACCGAGGATGAGGTGCTCGGACTTGTGGAACAGCGGTGGGTGCTCGAAAAGGTGACGCTACGCGGTCTGCGCGGCTCGGTGTTCCGTGTCAGAGAAGCAGTTGAAGAGTCATGAACGGCAGGGGGGACATAGTGCGCGATTCAGCAGCCCAGGCACACGCGAGGCATGGGACGACGAAGCCGATGGATCGGGTGATCCACTGGGTCTTGCCCGCATACAATGAGTCCGCATCCATAGCGGATCTGTTGGACCGCATCGCAGAGGTTTCCAACCAGCACGGACTGGTCTACGACATCCTTGTCGTGGATGACGGGAGTGCTGACGACACCGGTGAGATCGCGAGTCGGAAAGCCGACTCGGGCGTTCCGGTGCGGGTGGTCCGGAACGAACCCAACCGGGGTCTTGGATTCACGATACGCAGAGGGCTCCGGGAGTCTTCGGAGACTGCCGGACCGGATGACATCATCATTACCATGGACGCCGACCTCACCCAGGATCCGATCTACGTCCCGTCGATGCTGGCGAAGATCGATGATGGCTACGACGTGGTAGTCGCCTCGCGTTATCGACGGGGTTCAGGGGTCGAGGGACTCTCGGGGCTGCGTACGTTGCTGTCGTATGGAGCGAGCGCACTCATCGCCCTGGTGCGGCCGATCCGCGGTCTCCGCGACTACTCATGCGGATTCCGAGCCTACCGTGTTGCAGCGGTCCGGCGAGGCTTCCAGGAGTTCGGAGACGACTTCATTAGCGAGCGAGGGTTCGCGTGCATGCTAGAGATCGCCCAGCGCCTGCGGGACGTCGCCGCATTCACAGAGGTCCCCTTCGTTCTCCGCTATGATGCGAAGCGCAAGGAGTCCGCGATCAAGATCGTTCCGACCATCGGCGCATACTTCCGCGTCATCGCGAAGGTTGCGGGGAGCGGGAGGAAGAGGGTGCCGCTGGCACCCCTGGCGTTTGCGTTCACATCGGTGTTCCTGGGCGCCTTCGGCCAGGTGTTCCTGCGCATGGGCGCACAGGATCTGGGTGGCATGCAGGCTCGTCAGCTGCTCCTCGACGCCATCCAACGCCCGGAGATTCTGGTGGGCCTCGGACTGTATGCCATGTCGTCAGTTCTATGGCTTGGTGTGCTCTCGCGCCTGGAGCTCTCGGTTGCATACCCGCTCGGTGCCAGCGGCTATGTGCTCGTCGTTGTACTCGCGGCACTCTCGGGTGAATCCGTGCCGCTGTTGCGTTGGGCCGGCGTGGCACTCATCGTGCTCGGAGTGCTGCTCGTCGGCTGGCTTGGAGCCGCACCTACCGTAGAACCGAGGCGAGCATGAGCGGGGTTGGGTTCGCATATGTCGTGACGTCGGTCGTGTTCGTTGTGACAGGACAGACGCTGCTCAAGTTGGGCATGCTGCGGGTGGGTCCCATCGGGAAGAGCGAGATCGGCCGTCCCGTGGCGCTGATTCGCACCGTGCTTGGTCACTGGCAGGTGTGGGTGGGGCTGACTTTGTACGCCATCTCGGCTGCGATGTGGATCATCGCCCTCTCGCTCGTGCCGCTCTCCGTTGCGTACCCCTTCCTGGGACTGACGTATGTAGGCGTGGCTACGATCGCGGTTCTCAAGCTTCGTGAGTGGCTCACGCCGGCGCAATGGCTTGGAATCGGCCTGGTCGTTGCGGGTGTCCTGGTCGTTACCATCAGCGCGGCGTGAGCAGAGCGGAGTGAAGTTGAGATGACACCCCTTCGACGGGTTCTACTGGTGTTCGGCACGAGACCCGAGGCGATCAAGATGGCGCCCGTAATCCAGCAGCTTCAGCGATCGGCCAGCCGCTTCGAGGCGATCGTGGCCGTCACCGGCCAGCATCGCGAAATGCTGGATCAGGTGCTCTCGCTCTATGGCCTCGCGCCTGACCTTGATCTTGACTTGATGCGTCATGGTCAGCGACCGGAAGAGGTCCTTGCGCAGGCGGTCACCGGCATCGGTGCTGCGATTCGAGATCTCAAACCCGATGCCGTCCTCGTCCAGGGTGATACCACCACCACGCTCGCCGGTGCGCTCGCGAGTTTCTACGAGCACGTGCCTATCGGACACATCGAGGCTGGACTTCGCTCGGACGACAAGCACGCGCCGTTTCCCGAAGAAGTGAATCGTCGCCTGACGACGCAGGTCGCCGATATGCATTTCGCACCCACCGCGCATGCCCGGGACCGACTCCTTGCCGAGGGCGTCCCGGCAGCTGACGTCTACGTGACGGGCAACACGGCGGTCGACGCGCTGCTCGCCGCGGCAGGAATCCCCAACACGCCTGCCGACGAGCGCCTGGCATCCCTTGCGGGCGGCAAGGGCCGTTTTGTTCTCGTCACAGCGCACCGCCGGGAGAATTGGGGTGTCCCGATGGAGGCGATCTGCTCGGCCGTGCTCGATGTGCTTGCGGCATTCGATGACCTGGTGGTTGTGTTCCCCGTGCACCGCAATCCGGTGGTGCGAGATGTCGTCAACCGCGTCCTTGGCGCCAACGAGCGCGTCCTTCTCACCGAGCCGCTCGACTACCTTACCTTCCTCGGTATGATGAGGAGTGCGACGCTGATCATGTCGGATTCCGGCGGGGTCCAGGAAGAGGCGCCCTCGCTCGACGTGCCCGTCCTTGTGCTTCGTGAGACGACAGAGCGCCCCGAGGCGCTCGAAACCGGGGCGATTCGGCTCGTGGGAACTACGCGCGAGGGTATCACTCGAGGTGCACTCGAGGTTCTCGGCGATCCAGCGCTCTACCGGCGTATGGCCGAAGCGGCGAATCCGTTCGGCGACGGGCATGCGGCAGAGCGGATCGTGGCCGTGCTTGAGGAACGTCTGGGATGAATCTGGTGTAGCGGGAGCGGATGTCGGTACGGCGCTCGCTTGTGGCGATGCGCAGGACGATCTCGCGCCCGTTCAGGAAAGGCAAAGGAACCGTATGGCAGACAACGTAGGCAACGCCGACGCACGTCCCGATCTAGATCTTGAAGAGGAGTTCGGCGACGAGCGCCCCACGATAGACGAGCAGGAGATGGCCGACGCCGAGAAAGGGTGTGGGCAGACCGCCATCGGCATGCCGATGGGCGGCATCGGGCGGATGCCCTCCTCGCTGTCATCGCCGCCTTCGGCGGCTGCGGAGGCTTCGTCGGGCACCCACCCGATGCCGCCCAGCCATCCGGGCGGTCACCCGGGCGGCACGCAGCGCCACGGCGGCGCGCGGTCGATGGGCTTCCGTCCCGGCGGCGGCGAGGCTGCTGCGGCCTACGAGGCGCGCACGGGCATCAAGGCGCCGCGCATCATCGCCTGGGAGATCACCCGCAGCTGCAACCTGTCGTGTGCGCACTGCCGCGCGGCGGCCGAGTTCGGCGCGTACGAGGGCGAGCTGTCGCTCGATCAGATCAAGAGCAACATCGACGACATCGTGACCATCACGAACCCGATCATCATCCTCACCGGTGGCGAGCCGCTCATGCGCCCCGATATCTGGGAGATCATCGACTACGCGCACGAGAAGGGCGCGATGCCCGTCATCGGCACGAACGCCACCCTCATCACCGATGAGATCGCAGCGAAGATGGCCGAGCACAAGATCCCGCGCATCTCGGTCTCCGTCGACTTCCCGACCGCCGAGGAGCACGACGCGTTCCGCGGCCAGGTGGGGTGCTTCGACTCCACGATCGAGGGCATCAAGATCGCGAAGCGTCACGGCGTGGGTGTGCAGATCAACATGACCGTTACCACGCTCAACTACAAGAAGGTCGAGGCGGTCCACGACCTGGCCGAGTCGCTCGGCGTGGATGCCTTCCATATCTTCATGCTGGTGCCCACCGGCCGAGGCGAGGACCTGCTCGATAAGGAGCTTCCTCCAGAGGAGTACGAGGCCGTGCTGGAGTGGGCGTACGAGCGCCAGAAGACGTCGCCGCTGCACTTCAAACCCACCGACGCGCCACACTACTACCGCATCATCCGCCAGAAGGCGAAGGCCGAGGGCAAGAAGGTCACGCGTGAGGAGTACGGTCTCGACGCGATGACGCGCGGGTGCCTCGGCGGCATCACCTTCTGCTTCATCAGCCATGTGGGAGATATCCAGCCGTGCGGCTACTTCGACATGCAGCTCGGCAACGTGAAGGAGCAGCCCTTCAGCCGGATCTGGACCGAGTCCAAGGTCTTCAACGAGCTTCGCGACTACTCGCTCCTTAAGGGCAAGTGTGGCGCCTGCGAGTACAAGGCCGTGTGTGGCGGCTGCCGCGCCCGCGCGCTTTCGGTGACCGGCGACTACCTGGCCGAGGAGCCCTACTGCGTGTATGTTCCGGCTTCGATGCGCCCCGATTGCGAGGAGTAGCGGTGACCCTCGCCGAACTAACCGATCTCGATCGCCTCGTGCTCGACCGCATTCAGGCGTCGTTTCCCGTCACGTCCCGGCCGTTTGCGGCGCTCGCGAAGGATTTCGACGTCACCGAAGCCGATGTGCTTGCCAGCGTCCGCGGCCTGAAGTCATCAGGCGTCATCCGCCGTATCGGCGCGATATTCGACTCGCATCGCCTCGGCTACAAGAGCACTCTCTGCGCGATCGCCGTGCCCGAGGAGCGCATCGAGGAAGTCGCGGCACTCATCTCGGAGTACCCGAACGTCACACACAACTACGAGCGCGAGGACCGCTACAACGTCTGGTTCACGCTCATCGCGCACTCGCCAGCGCGCGTGCAGGCGATACTCGACGAGATCGCCGAGCGGACCGGCATCGACGACATTCTCGACCTGCCAGCGATTCGCCTCTTCAAGATCAAAGTCGACTTCGACTTCACCGGCGAACGCGGCGAGCGCACGGAGGCGCCGCCTACTACGAAGCCCGCCGAAACCGAGGCGGTGGAGCTTTCCCGCGAGGAGAAGGCACTCGCCCGGTTGCTGCAGGCCGACCTGCACGTGATCGAGCGGCCGTTCCTGGAGCTCGCGAACACGCTCACCGAGTGCGGCTACGACGTCGACGAAGCGTGGGTGCTCGAGCGCACGCGCGAGTGGGTCGAGGCCCGCGTCATCCGTCGCTTCGGGGCGGCGATCCGCCACCATCGCACCGGGTTCTCGGCGAACGCTATGGGCGTATGGCACGCCTCCGAGGAGCGCGTCGAGGAGGTTGGCCGCATCATGGCGTCGTTCCCCGAGGCGAGCCACGTCTACCAGCGTCCCAGCGCGCCCACGTGGCCGGCCAATCTCTACACCATGATCCACGGCCGCAGCCGCGAAGATGTCGAGGGTGTTGCCGGTCGGATCAAGGAAGCCACCGGTCTTGAGGCGCCGCGGCTGCTCTACTCCGTGAGGGAGTTCAAGAAGACATCGATGAAGTACTTCGCCGAAGGCGACAGCTAGGGTTCCCTCGGCTTGTTGAGACGGAGTGTAGGCGTCACTTCGTCCTGTATGATTCGATTCATCGACGTCGGTAGAGGGGCAAACCGTCACGAGGGTCGTCGCGTCTATCGAGGAGTTCATGCGATGAAGCTGACAGAGAGCCAGCGCAAGCTGCTCATCCCGCTTGCGCTGGTCGGCGTGCTGCTGATCGCGTTCGCGCTCAGGGCGCACCGGGTGGCGGATCCTATCGGCGGCTTCCATGCGTTCAACGAGGGCTTCTACACGAAAATCGCTGCGGCCGATATGCACCGGGGCGCGTTCGATTGGCTGCTTGCACCCGCCGATCGCAACAACCCGCCGCTCTACTCGCTCATCGTCACGGGGCTCTTCCTCGTCTTCGGGCCGAGCGTGGCTCTTGCGCGTCTCGTCTCGGTCGCGGCGGGCGTTGCGACCGTGTACTACACGTTCCTGCTCGGGCGGACGCTCTACACCAAGCGCATCGGATTGCTCGCGGCCGCCATCCTGGCGGTCACGCCGGGGTTCGCGCTGGTGAACCACAATATCCAGGTCGACTCGCTCATGGTGTTCTTCATCGTTGCTGGCACGTACCACTACATCCATGCGATTCCAGGCGACGATCGCCGAGAAGCGCTGCTCGGCGGAGCTTTGATGGGGCTGGCGCTCGCTACCAAGCTGCCCGCGGTCGTCGCTCCGATCGTCCTTGCGCTCTGGGAGACCTGGCGCACCCACGGCGTGAAGTGGGTCAAAGCCAGGCGCGTCGTGCCGTTCGTCGGCGGCATGTTCGCGCTCGGCCTGCCATGGTATGTCACGCGGCTTGTGATCGATGGTTCGGCGTACCTTACGGGGCAGGCTGCCCTCTCGGGCAACGCGGCGAGCGTCGACAGCTGGCTTACCTTCCGGTACAAGGTGCTCAACGAGCTTCTGTGGATGCTCTCACCGGTGCTGGCGGCGCTTGCGGTCGCAGCGCTCATCTACCTGATCCGGAAGCGAAGCGCGGGGGATCGCCTTGTGCTGCTCTCGGTCGGCGCATATGTCGGCTTCTACCTGGTGTACAACTTCCATTCGTACTACCTGATACCGCTTGCGCCGTTCGCGGCACTGGCGGTAGCGCGTGCCGCCTTCGCGCTTGCGCGTCGGGTGCCCGTGGCAGTGTGGGCGGTGACGGTGGTGCTGCCGTACCTGCTTGTGGCGACGATGGTGATGTTCGCCGGTCAGAAGTACGGTCTGTGGTCTCCGTCGCAGGTGCTCGCCACCTTGCCGGTCCCGCCTTCCCAGGCCACGGTGTACGACACGTTCGAGCTGGCCGGTTCGTATCAGCCAGCCATCGAATATGCGCTTGCGCCCGCGAAGGTGATCGAACTGCCTGACGGTTTCGATCTCGAGCGCGATATGCCGCTAGCAAAAACGGGAGAGACGTACTTGATCACCTCGTTCGAACCGCGTTCACAAGACGGTGACACGCCAGAATACATCGCTGCATACACCGAGGAGCAGACCAGTGCCTTCTTCTTCGGTCTTGAATTCACCCAGGTTCCAAACAACCGGCACTTCTTCGGCAATGGAGTGTGGCGCGTACGTTGGGTCGGGGCTCCGTACTTCGGGTATGTGAGCGAGACCCGGCAGCTCAATCCGGGCGATGCCTTCCTGCGTCTCTACGATGCCAAGGTCGTTCGCGATTTCGTGGCCAACTAGCCCTGGTATACTCTCCGAGTGCATTCCACGGTGGCGCAGCGCGCCCGAAAGGAGTCTCTTCCTCATGCAGCACACCAACTCGTCACGACTGTTCGCCGAGGCGGGACGTCTCATTCCCGGCGGCGTGAACTCTCCCGTCCGCGCCTTCAAGAGCGTGGGGCTCGACCCGATCTTCTACGATCGCGCGAAGGGCTCCCGCGTGTGGGATGTGGATGGCAACGAGTACATCGATTTCGTGGGCTCCTGGGGGCCGATGATCCTCGGGCATGCGCCCGAGGACGTCCTTGCCGCCGTTCGCGAGCAGCTCGAGCGCGGCACGAGCTACGGCGCCCCGAGCGAGGTTGAGGTCCGCATGGCCGAGGCAGTCGTGAACGCGGTTCCCTCGGTGGAGATGGTGCGCATGGTCTCCTCGGGCACCGAAGCGACGATGAGCGCCATCAGGCTCGCTCGCGGCTACACCGGCCGGGAGAAGTTCATCAAGTTCGACGGCAACTACCACGGTCACTCCGACGCGCTGCTGTGCGCGGCCGGTAGCGGACTCGTGACGCTCGGCATCCCCGGCACGCCCGGCGTCACCGCCGGTGCGACCGCCGACACCATCGTGCTGCCGTACAACGACCTCGAGGCCGTCTCGGCGGCGCTTGCCGAGGTGGGCGAGCAGGTCGCGGCCATCATCCTGGAGCCGATCGCCGGCAATATGGGCGTCGTCCCGCCCGCCGATGGGTACCTCGCCGGGCTGCGCGCGCTGTGCGACGAGTACGGCGTCGTCCTCATCTTCGACGAAGTCATCTCGGGCTTCCGCGTGGCGCTCGGCGGCGCGCAGGAGCTCTACGGTGTGACACCCGACCTCACCACCCTCGGCAAGATTATCGGCGGAGGATTCCCCGTGGGGGCATTCGGCGGCAAGCGCGAGATCATGGAGTACCTGGCGCCCGTCGGCCCCGTCTACCAGGCCGGAACGCTCTCCGGAAACCCGATCGCGATGGTCGCGGGCCTCGCGCTCGTTGAGGCGCTCAGCCAGCCCGGCGTGTACGCCGAGCTCGAGCGGAAGGGCGCGCTGCTTGAGTCCGGGCTTCGCTCGGCCGCGGAAGCCGCTGGCATCGACGCGTTCCTCACCCGTGTGGGCTCTATGGCGTGCATGTTCTTCACCGCCGAGACGGTCCGCGACTGGAAGACCGCTTCCACTTGCGATACCGAGCGCTACGCCCGCTACTTCAAGGGCATGCTCGATCGTGGCATCACGCTCGCGCCGAGCCAGTTCGAGGCCACGTTCGTTGGACTCGCGCACAGCGACGACGACATCACCGCGATGACCGATGCCGCCGCCGAGGTGCTCGCGGTCCTGTAGTCCGCGTCGAGCGCTCTGTGGTGGTAACCTAGTAGATTGTTCGTCCGGAATCGTCGCGCAGTGATTCGCGCGGAAGGCGAGGACACGAGAGCATGAAAGCAATCATCCCGGCCGCGGGTCTTGGCACGCGGTTCCTGCCTGCAACGAAGGCTCAGCCCAAGGAGATGCTGCCGGTCGTCGGTAAGCCCGTCATCCAGTATGTGGTCGAGGAGGCAGTGGCCGCGGGAGTGGATGACGTCCTGCTCATCACCGGCCGAGGCAAGCGCGCCATCGAGGATCACTTCGACCGGTCACTCGAGCTTGAGGATCTGCTCGAGCGTTCGGGCGCCATCGACAAGCTGCGCCAGGTGCGCGCCATCACCGATCTGGCCGAGGTGTTCTACGTGCGTCAGAAGCGTCCGCGCGGCCTCGGGCACGCAGTTCTGTGCGGCGCCGCCCACACGGCGAACGAACCCTTCTTCGTGCTGCTCGGCGATGTGATCGTGCCCGACAACTCATGCCTGAACCGCCTCAAGGAGGTTCACGACAAGTACGGCGCGTCGGTCGTGGCCGTGACTCCCGTGGAGCAGCATCTCGTGAGCCGCTACGGCGTCATCGCAGGCCATGAGGTCGAGCCGGGCGTGTGGAAGCTGACGGACCTGGTCGAGAAGCCGCCGGTGAACGATGCGCCGAGCAATCTGGCCATCTTCGGCCGGTACCTGCTCACGCCGGCGATCATGAAGATCCTCCCGACGATCGAACCCGGTCGCGGCGACGAGATCCAGCTCACCGACGCGCTTCGCGAGTTGCTCAAGCAAGAAGAGGTCTACGCGCTCACGATGGACTGCAGCGGCTACGACACCGGCAACGTGCTGTCGTGGCTTGAGGCGAACGTGTCGCTCGCGCTTGAGACCGAGGAGTACGGGCCCGCGCTGCGGGAGAGTCTCAAGAAGCTGTTGGGGTAGAGCCAGCCACGCGCAGCTTCTGCGGTGCGCCGACGATGAAGTGGGAGGCCTCATGAAGGTCGTCATCCTTGCAGGCGGGCTGGGTACACGCATTGCCGAGGAGTCTGTGACGAGGCCCAAGCCCATGGCCGAGATCGGCGACAAGCCGATTCTCTGGCACATCATGAAGATGTACAGCCACTTCGGCTTCAATGAATTCGTGATCTGCGCCGGTTACAAGGGCTACCAGATCAAGGAGTACTTCCACAACTACTGGCTGCACAACGCAGACGTGACGTTCGACATGCGCTCTCACGAGTGCGAGGTGCATGAGGACACGAATGAGCCCTGGCGCGTGACGGTCGTAGACACCGGGGCCGAGACGATGACCGGTGGCCGAGTGAAGCGGATTGCGCCGTACGTCGAGGGCGAGACGTTCATGCTTACGTACGGTGACGGCGTTGCCGATGTCGACATCCCGGCACTGCTGTCGGTGCACCGCGAATCGGGCAGGGCAGCGACGCTTACCGCCGTGCAGCCGACTGGACGATTCGGTGCGCTCGAGCTTGGTGCGGGCGATCGGGTGGACTGCTTCCGGGAGAAGCCGCTCGGCGATGGTGACTGGATCAACGGCGGCTTCTTCGTGATGGAGCCCTCGGTGTTCGAGCGGATCGCGGGTGACGAGACCGTGCTTGAGCGCGAGCCGCTCGAGTCGCTCGCTGCTGACGGGCAGCTCGGCGCGTTCAAGCACCGCGGGTTCTGGCAGCCGATGGACACGCTGCGCGACAAGAACTACCTGGAGAGGCTCTGGCACGCTGACGCCGCGCCCTGGAAGGTCTGGTAGTCGTGCAGGCGCCGTTCGGCGGAGCGTTCACTGGCACGCGGGTGCTGGTGACGGGACACACCGGATTCAAGGGCTCGTGGCTCACCCGCTGGCTGCTCGATCTCGGCGCCGAGGTGACCGGTTACGCGCTCGAGCCGGACACGACACCGTCGCTCTTCTCGGACCTGCGTCTTGGTGCTGACGTCGACAGCCGAATCGGTGATGTTCGTGATGCCGAGCGTCTTGCCGCGCTTGTTGCCGAGGTGCGGCCGGAAGTGGTGCTGCACCTGGCAGCGCAGCCGCTAGTGCGCCGCAGCTACGCGGAGCCGCGATACACGTTCGAGACGAACGTCCTCGGCACGGTCAATCTTCTCGAAGCGGTGCGCGCGCAAGGGGAGTGCCGGGTCGTCGTGAACGTGACGACCGACAAGGTCTATGCGAATCCTGAGACCGGCGAACCGTTTGCCGAGAAGAGCCCCCTTGGTGGCTTCGACCCGTACAGTGCGAGCAAGGCGGCTTCTGAGATTGTGACGGCGTCGTACCGGGACGCCTTCTTCTCGGCCGAGGGATCGGCGGCAATCGCGACGGCACGAGCAGGGAACGTGATCGGCGGTGGCGATTGGGCTACCGACCGTATCGTGCCGGACTGCGCTAGGGCACTCGCCGCGCACGAGTCCGTCGTCGTCAGGAATCCGGCCTCTGTTCGCCCATGGCAGCATGTTCTGGAGCCGCTCTCGGGATACTTGCGGCTAGCGGCGCTTCTGCTCGCCGACAGCTCGCTCGCGGGACCCTTCAACTTCGGTCCCGATACCGCTTCCTCACGGACGGTGAGCGAGCTCGTGGAGGCGTTTGTTTCTGCGTGGGGTGAGGGGTCATGGAGTGTTTCGGACGAGACGCGTCAACCGCACGAAGCCGCGCAGCTCAGATTGGATATCGGCAAGGCAGAGCGACAGCTCGCGTGGCGTCCCCTGTGGAGTTTTGACGAGACAGTGGCGCGAACAGCATGCTGGTACCGTGCGTACGCGAGCGGCGAGTCTGCCGAGGCGCTTGTGCGCTCAGACATCAGCGCGTATGAGTCCGCGGCATGCGCAGGCGGTGCTGCGTGGGCAGGACGGGAGATCGCAACGTGACGAACGCGGACCGGGCCGAGGGAATCAGACGGCAGATACTTGCGCTCACTCGTGATCTTCACGCGGTGCAATCCGCCGAAGGTGCCGGGTTCGAACCAGGGGTCTCGCGAGTGGCGTATGCCGGTCGGGTCTTCGACGAGCGCGAGATGGTGAATCTTGTGGACGCCTCGCTCGATTTTTGGCTCACGCACGGTCGCTATTCGCGGGAGTTCGAGCGTGGCTTTGCCGAGTATCTCGGCACCGGAAATGCGATGCTCGTGAACTCCGGCTCCAGCGCGAACTTGCTTGCATTCGCCGCGCTCACGAGCGAGCGGCTCGGCGAGCGCCGAATCGTTCCCGGCGACGAGGTCATAACAGTAGCCGCCGGCTTCCCGACGACGATCACCCCGATCGTGCAGTACCGGGCGGTCCCCGTGTTCGTGGATGTGCTGCTTGGCACGTACAACATCGATACGACGCTGCTTGAGGCGGCGCTGTCGCCGCGCACCAAAGCGGTGATGCTGGCGCACACGCTCGGCAACCCGTTCGATGTCGACGCCGTTCGTGCATTTTGCCGCAAGCACGACCTGTGGCTCGTCGAGGACAACTGCGACGCGCTCGGCAGCGAGTACCGCGGCCGCATGACAGGGACGTTCGGCGATATCGGCACCTCAAGCTTCTATCCGCCACACCACATGACGATGGGCGAGGGTGGCGCCGTCTACACCGACAACGCCGAGCTTGCCGCGATCATGCTTTCGATGCGCGACTGGGGTCGGGACTGCGTGTGCCCGTCAGGGCGCGACAACGTGTGCGGCGAGCGGTTCTCCCGGCAGTTCGGGACGTTGCCTGCGGGCTACGACCACAAGTACGTGTACTCGGAGTTCGGCTTCAACCTCAAAGCTACCGAGATGCAGGCTGCGATCGGAGTGGCACAACTGGAGAAGCTGCCCGATTTCACCGCCCGTCGGCGCGCGAACTTCGGATACCTGCGTCAGGCCCTTCGTCCGCTCGAGGACGTGCTCATCATGCCCGAGCCCACCGATGGCGCAGATCCGTCATGGTTCGGGTTCCTCATGACGGTGCGTGAGGGCTCGCCCGTCACCCGCGACGTGCTCGTGCGAGCGCTTGAGACCGCGGGGGTTCAGACGCGGATGCTGTTCGCCGGCAACATGACGAGGCAGCCCGCGTTCGACGGCATGCGCGAGCGCGGTGAGGGGTACCGGGTGGCAGACGAGCTGGCGAACACCGACCGGATCATGAAGGATGCGTTCTGGGTCGGCGTCTACCCCGGGATGACCGAGGAGATGCTGGCGCATATGGCAGACGTGCTGATGCACGCGTTCGGACGATAGCGTGAAGGCGGCAGAGTACATCGCCTCGTTCCTCGCCGAGAACGGCGTGACCGTGGTGTACGAGATGACCGGCGGGATGATCACGTTCCTGCTGGACTCCATCGGCGCCCGGGAGGACATCTCGATTATCAGCATGCACCACGAGCAGGCTGCGGCTTTCGGTGCAGAGGCCACGGCGCGCATGTCTGGCGTGCCCGGTGTCGCTCTGGCCACGAGCGGGCCCGGTGCGACGAATCTGCTGACGGGCATCGCCAGCTGCTACTACGACTCGGTGCCTGCGGTGTTCATCACCGGCCAGGTCAACACCTTCGAACAGCGCGGAGACTCGGGCGTGCGCCAGGCTGGATTCCAGGAGACCGACATCGTTGCGCTCGCGACCCCAATCACGAAACTCGCGCGCAGCGTGCGGGCCGCGAGCGAGCTTCCGTCGGCGCTTCAGAGCGCGTTCGTCGAGGCGTTGTCCGGTCGTCCAGGTCCGGTTTTGCTCGATATTCCCATGGACGTTCAGCGCCAGGACATGGCCGAGCTCCCCGCGCGCGTGTCGGTCGCACCGCCGGAGGTGCCTGCAGGCGTCGGGCGGGCGATGGATGCGCTCCGTGACGCCGAGAGACCGCTGATCCTCGCGGGTGGCGGTGTTCGTGCTGCAGGAGCCGGCCGCTCGTTCGTCCGGTTTGCCGAATGCGTCGGCATTCCCGTTGTGAGCACGCTAATGGGCCTCGATGTGCTGCCGTTCGGGCATCCGCTCCGCGTGGGCATGATCGGCACGTACGGCAACCGACGGGCGAACCTCGCTCTTCGCGACGCTGACTGCATCCTCGCACTCGGCGCCCGCTTTGACGTACGGCAAACGGGAGCTGACGTGGTGGCGTTCCGGGCAGGCAAGACCATCATCAGGGTGGATGTCGACGAGCGCCAGATGGCGTGGCGCCTGCCGCCGGACATCGGTATCGCCGGAGACGTCGGCTCGTTCCTAGACGTCGCGACAGAATTGGTGGCCGATGGGACGTGGCCCGGGCGCGAAGCGTGGCTCGCGGTGATCGATTCCTATCAGCGCGAATGGCCGGACACCGCAGAGTCTAGCGTACCGGTAGGAATCGACCCTGCCAGATTCATGCATGCGGTCTCTGCGACGATGTCGGGTGCCTCGGCGGTGGTCGCGGACGTGGGGCAGAATCAGATGTGGGCCGCACAGTCGGTGAGACTGGCACCGGGTCAGCGCTTCATCACATCGGGCGGTATGGGTGCCATGGGGTTCGCGTTGCCGGCCGCTATCGGTGTCGCACATGCGGCGCCGGGCCGATCGGTTCTCGCCATAACTGGCGATGGCGGCATGCAGCTGAACATCCAGGAGCTTGAGACCGTGGTGCGTCTCAGGCTTCCGCTCAAGATCGTTGTGTTGAACAACGCGTGCCTGGGCATGGTGCGACAACTGCAGGACGAGCTCTTCGATTCGAGGTACCACTCAACGGTGTGGGGGTATGGCGCCCCGGACTTCGTTGCTGTCGCCGAAGCATACGGCATGGAGGCCCGGCGCATCACCATGCCGGACGAATGTGCCGAGGGCTCGGCCTGGCTTGCGTCCGATCCCTCAAGTCCTTCACTTCTGGAAGTGATGATCGATTCGACGACGTGCGTTCGGCCGAAAGTCACCTTCGGGAATCCCGTCTACGTGATGGACCCACCGCCTGACAAGGATGGCTCGTGAGCGTGGTCGGCAGCCGGGTGGCAGTGCTCGGCGCAACGGGGCATGTCGGTAAGTGCCTGAGCGCGGCGCTGCTCGGGGACGGCACGCACGATGTGACTACGGTCGCGCGCGACTCTGTCGCGCTGGCGCGGTTCCTTGCGGCGGTGCCAGGCGGTGCTGCCGCCAGACGGAGCTCGTTTGAGGAGTTTCCCGGATGCGAATTCGACGTTGTCCTGAATTGCGTTGGCGTCGGGAACCCCGAATCGATCATCGCGCTCGGCGCGGAGGTGTTCGATCTCACCGAGCGGTTCGATCGCATGGTGATGGAGTATCTTGGCCGGCACCCGGAGAGCATGTGTGTGTCGATTTCGAGCGGCGCGATCTACGGGGAGTTCTCGGCTCCGGGGGACGGCACGACACCCGGGCTGGCCGATCGGGCATCCCTGACACCTCGCGAGTACTACGGACAGGCGAAGCTGGCCTCGGAATTGAGGCATCGCGAGGCATCCGACCAGCACATCGTCGATCTTCGTCTCTTCGGCTTCTTCTCGAGGTACGCCGATGTACAGGCGCGTTCACTCATGGGCGACATAGTGCGGGCGGTCAGTCGTCGTGACGTCGTGACCGTCACTGCCGATGATGTCATTCGTGACTACGTTGACCCCGATGACCTGGCGGAGCTGCTCCGATGCGTCATGCGGGCGACACCGTGCAACGGGGTGTTCGATGTGTACAGCGCGGCACCCGTGGGCAAGTTCGCACTTCTTGATGCATTCGCTGAGCGATACGGCATCAGCTACACGGTTGAGCAGGCCCCGGACGTGCCGGAGGCGACCGGGGACAAGCCGATGTACTACTCCACGGATCGTGGTGCCGCGACTATCGGCTACGAACCCAGATGGACATCGCTCGAGGCGCTCTTCCGGGCCACCGATGCGCTTGTTCCCGGGGCGTCGTAGCTACTCCCCGGAGAGTCTGCGCTTGACTTTGCCGAGAATCGGCCTGATCGCGTCGAAGGCACCGCCGACGCCTCCCACGTGCGCGAGGGCCGCGACACCTTGCCCGTCGAGCGCCGGCCAAGCGAAGAGTCCCTTCGCGCGAGCGTCTCGCGTGAGGTCTGAGAGGCGCGTTCTGTTCTCGGGAGCGACCATCGCGCGAGCGTGCAGCAGGTAGTTCGTGGCGTGCCGCGTGAGCAGCGTGCGGTCCGGCGAGTCTATCGGTATTGGGAGGAGCGCTGCGTAGTAGGTCATGAGATCGAGCGCGTGTCGCTCGCGGAAGATCGGGTTGTGGGTGTCTTGTCCCGCGTGGTGTCGGTAGTGGACGAGCGGACGACGGATGAGGGCCACGGGAGCGTTCTTGGCGATGTCGCAGAGCAGAACCCGATCGGCGACGATTTCGAACTCCTCGGCACGAACGGGGACCCCACCACTGCGTTCCGAGCGGAACATCACCGACCCGAAGTTGAGCGAGACGTTCTCGAGGAGCCGTCGAACGAGCGCATCGGGTGTGGCGTAGACCTCGAGTTCAGTCTCGACGTCGGGCCATGCGCCGTACGTGGGAATCGTGCCGCTCTCGAACGGGCGGCACTCCGTGGCCACCCAGGCGACCTCGGGATGGGCGTCGAGGACGCGGATCTGCCACTCGAGCAGACGAGGATGCATGAGGTCGTCGTCGTGGAAGACGATGTGGTACTCGCTGCTTCCGCCGATCGTGCGGGCCTTGTCGATGTTGCGAGCGGCCCCGATGTTCTCCGGATTCTTGATGTACGTGAGCGCCAGCGAGCTGAAGCGATCCAGCACTGGCCCGTACTCCTCGGTGCTGGCGTTGTCGAGAACGACAAGATCGAAGTCGCGAAATGTCTGCTCGGCGACGCTCTGCAGGCACTCGGCAAGATACCCCGGTCGATTGAATGTGGGTATGACGACCGTCAATCGTGCCATGTCACTGTCCTTCGAGTGCATCGAGCATGATCCTGGCGAGCAGCTCGACGTACGGCGCCTGTGTGAACGCCTGCGCCTGCTCCGAGGCGAGGAACGAACGAGCCGCCTGGAGCTTCAGTTCAGCCTCAGCCGGTGTCATCGAGCGAAGATACGCCTCGAGCGCCGGGTAGTCGGCGAAGCGGCGGAAGTCCACGTACGCATCCTCGGGGATGTACGACGCGATGTCGGGTGCTCCCAGGTACACCGGAATGGTGCCAGCGGCCAGGCAGTCGAAGATCTTCTCGGTGATGTAGCCGGGAAACGCCGTGTTCTCGAAGCACAACGAGAATCGGTAGCCGCCGAGCACATCGACCTTGTCGTGCGGAGGGATCTCGCCCCGGTATGAGCGGTTTATGGCCGCCTGTGTCACGCCATCCGCGCCCGAGGTGGGCGACTCCCAGCCTCGGCCGTACAAGTCGAAGCCCTCAGTCGCGCCGAAGTGCCGAATCGCCGCAAGACGCTCGAGGTAGAGTTCGCTCTGCATCCAGGGGTGCTGGCGCTGCGCTGCGCGAGCCTGGGCAGCGCGGTACCAGCGTCCCGCGGACACCTTCGGGTGCGCGAGGTCGAAGGCAGGCCGAGGCCACCCGAAGGCCCGTTTGTTGCCGCTGACGATGGCCAGCAGCGCGCGCTGCTCCCATGGTCGCGGCTCACGCGGTGTCAGGTCTGGGTACGGCCAATGGAAGTCGTGGAACGTGGCTGTACCTGTCGCCAGCTCCCGCGC
>RCMX01000006.1:18692-23298 GCA_004348925.1 Actinomycetota bacterium | reverse complement strand
TCGGGCAGGTCGCGGTAGAAGCCCCAGGCGATAATCGGCGATTCCCCGCTTACGCACGCCGCCCCCTTGAGTCTGCGCTCAAACAGCAGGCGTCGCGTGTACGGTGTGACTTCGTTGCTGAGCACGACGACACGCTCAGCCGAGATGTCCTCGGCAAGGTAGATATCGGCCGTGACCATCCCCACGTTCTCCGCCGAAAGCCGCTTTGCGAGCTCTGCGATGGCAGTGGCACCCGGGTACTGGCGCATCAGCTCGGCATCGAACGCCCGATTGCCGAGGAACGGGAGGTGTTCGATGTCGTAAACTACAAGTCTGTCGTAGTGCTTGCGCACGTTGCGTGCTCCGGTTCTATGGCGGTCGTCTATGACCGAATGGTATGTTTGCCCGCCGACACCTGTGCAAGAGGAGCCTTCAGTTGGACGCCCGTTCGATCAGGAGCCTCTAGTGGGCATCGCGCGAAAATCCGCCATCGGCATCGTAGGTCAAGTCTACATGTTGGTCGTTGGTCTCGTGTCGACGATTCTGGTGGCGCGCCTACTGGGTCCGGAGGGCAAGGGCGTTCTTGCGATCGTAGCAGCGATTCCATCGATGGGTGTTGGGGTGGCGTCGTTCGGCCTTGGGCCGGCATTGGGATACATGGCGGGCAAGGACCGGTATCCGGCTCGGGACTTGGTGACGGCGGCCGTGGTTTGGTCTCTGCTGCTGGGAGTCGCGGTCGGTGCGTTCTTGTGGCTGGCCCGGAACACCCTGCTCACATCCGTCATGAAAGGCATGACAACCGTTGATCTGGTCGTCGTGCTGGTCGCATTGCCCGCGAGCTACATTTCTGCCTTCACCGGTGCGCTCTTCGCAGGGCACGGCCGTGCTGTCGCCATAGCCGGTCTGTCTGCTGTTGGAGCCACAGTCAACCTGGTCGGTGTCGTCGGCGCGAGTGTGTTCGCACCGCGAAATGCTTCGGCAGTCGTGCTTGCGGTAAGCATCTCAAGCGTTCTGAATGCGCTTCTCGCGTTGGTGGTCTACCGCGCCAGTTTCACGCTGTCGGCACGGCGGATTGTCGAGATCACGAGGTTCGCCACTCCATACGCTGCCAAGTCGTACGTCGGACAGGCGACGTCGATGTTCTTTCTCCGGGCCGATGTCTTCTTCCTGAACTATTTTGCGGGTCCCGCCGCCGTGGGCATCTACAGCGTGGCCACGAACCTTGCCGAGAAGCTCTGGATGCTCAGCAACCCGGTTTCCAACGCTGTGTATGGCTTGATTACGGGTGCCGAGCGCCACGACGCAGTGCGCCTGACCACGCTGACATCGCGTGCTCTACTCATCTTGAACGGCGCCGCCGCAATACTGCTCTTCCTGATCGCAATCCCGTTGGTGCCGATCATCTACGGTCTGCAGTTCGCGAACGCGACGCTCTACCTGGGGCTGCTCCTGCCCGGAGTGGTCGTTTTCGCTGTCTGTCAGCCGTATGGCTTGTATTTCTCAGGGCAGCTTGGGCGCCCAGGTGTGACATCCAGCCTCTTGTCTCTGATGATGGTCTTGAGCGCTCTGTTGTACGTGACGCTCATACCGCCGATGGGTGCGAGCGGTGCCGCACTAGGTTCGACGCTCGCATACAGCACCGCGTTGATCGGTTACGCAGTGCTCTTCCCGCGTGCAACTGACCGCACGGTTCGAGATATGCTTGTGCCCACCCGCGCTGACAGGGTGCTCTACAGGAACCTTGCGCTGTCCTCATCGAGGCGGGTGCTTGGCTGGGTGCGGGGACGCAAGAGCTCCTAGACGGGAAACGAACGGCGGGGCGCGGGGTGGTGCGGCGAGAAAGCGACGGAGGGGGTTGGGGGCGGTGTCGGAAGCAAGTGACACGACTTTGCTGGTCTACATTCCGACGTACAATCGACCTGACTCGCTGCGCAAGCAAGTCTCGGCCCTTGTATCTCAGCGATCCGACTGGCCCGGCTGCATTCGCATCCTAGTCAGCGACAATGCCTCCGATGCGTATACCGCCGAGGCGGTCGAAGCGATTGCGACTGAATTCGACGTCGAAGTAAGGCGCAATTCGGGAAACATCGGCGCGAACGCGAACATATCGCTCGGGTTCGTGCTTGCCCGGGACGAGATGTACCTCTGGATTCTCAGCGATAATGACACCATCGCGCCTGGAGCTCTCCTGTTCATCGCCGAGAACGGCCTGGACGATGCGTCAGATGCGATCGTATTCAGTACGAAGATCCACGAGGTGGCAGATGTCGCGCACACTTGGGCGTCCGCCTGGGACGGTGTGGGTGAGTCTGGTCTTATCTCAAATGTCATCTACCGGCTTGAGGTGTTCGAGCCGTACGCCGCGCAGGCCTTCTTCTACCACAACACGAGCTTCCCGCACCTGGCGGTCTTGCTCTCCGCGCTCAAGGAGCGAGGTACTCTCCGTAACCGGGTCTTGCCGAGCAGTAGGGTGTTCGCTCCGGAAACGCCGCACGGGGAGTACCCAGGCGACTACTCGCTGTCGCTCAGCGGCATGCCTCAGCTGCTTCCCCTTCTGCCCGATTCGCAGGCTAGGCTCTTTGCGCGAAAATGGCTCTGGCGTCACGGTGCGCAGTTCTATAGGGCTCGCGAACGGTACCCTATGATTCATGTCATGACCAAGGCGTGCGTGCGGACCTACGGAGGTGCGCGTGCACGAGCGTTGATGTGCGCGTTCGGCGCCCGCCACGCGCTCTTTGGCAGATTCGATGCATCCGCCATGCAGCTTGCACGGCGATTCGTGCCCGCGGATGTGCGCAGTCAGCTCCGAAGGACGAAGCGCTAGCGCTACCCGCTACATCTTCCTGAAGACGCAGTCCACCTGGTTGAGCCGCCACGGCGTGTCCGGGCCAGTCTGCTCCACGTCGAACAGGTAGCTCGGCGCGAAGCCGAGGTCGTGCATCGTCTGGAAGAGACGGATGTGCGTCCCCTCCGTGCGTTCATGGCGCACGAACGAGACCTCCATGATCACGACGTCGACCTTGGTCCTGAACGTCTCGGTCCCGCCGAGCAGAACCTCGTTCTCAACGCCCTCGACGTCGATCTTCACCAGGTCGATGTGTCCGATGCCTTCGTCACGGACGAAGTCGTCCATGCGCACGAGCGATATGGGCTCGGTCCCCTCGATCCCGATGCCCGGATTCGCGGCGTGGTATGCCTCGCCGATGCCCATGAGCGAGTTGGCGCCGTGCTGTGATGCGAGGTTGAGGTCTGCCTGTACCTCTTGGTCGAAGAAGCCGATCTGGTGGCCGCGGAAGCGGTCCGCGAACCCGGCGGCTTCGATGCGGGCGTTCATCTCGGCGAACATCCTGGACGCTGGCTCGAATCCGTGAACGGTCGCCTTGGGGAACCACCGGCAGAAGGCGAGCGACAGGTTGCCGACGTTAGCGCCGGCGTCGAAGATGACCTCGCTCTCCTGGTTGATCGAGAGCATGGCGCTATACAGGCCGCTGTCGTCGCGATGCCGAATCTCCCGCACCTTCCGCTTGATGGTGTGGGGGAGAGCGTCCTTCAGCCGTTGTGCCAGGCTCATTTTGACTCGCTTTCGGCGTGTTTCGTTGCATCTGAGCGATAGCGCTCGTAGAGCGCGCGGTGCTGTTCCAACATGCGGTCTTCGGTGAAGAGGCGTTCGTATCGCGCGCGACCCTCTGCACCCATGCGTGCTCGGAGCTGCGCGTCAGCAGCTAGTCCGACGATACGCTCGGCAAGCAGGTCGGGTCGCCTGGCGGGTACCAGGTAACCGTTCACTCCCTCAACGATCGCGTCAGCCACCCCGCCCACGTCGGTTGCCACGACCGGTTTGCCAAGTCCCATCGCTTCGAGAACGGTGAGATTCGTGGTCTCGGTCAGCGAGGATGACACGTAGATGTCCATCTCGGCGATGTGGTGCAGCGGGGAGTCGGACCATCCGGCAAAGTCGAGTCGCTCCCCGAGCGAGTACTCGGCCACGCGACGCTCAAGTGTGGCTCGCATGCTGCCGTCGCCAACGAGCCGGAAGCGCACCCCGCCGTTCGCATCGGCCGCCATGGCGGCTGCATCGATGAACTCGGCAAAGCCCTTTGGCGCTTCCATCCGACCGACCGAACCAGCCAGAACATACTCCGAGGCGTGAGCGACGTGCGACTGGCTGACCGCAGGATCGGGGATTCCGTTCGCTATGACTGTCAGCTTGGCGGAATCGATGCCGCTGCCGAGCAGCTCATCTCGTGCCGCCGTAACCACGCACACGAAGCGGTCAACGTTTGGCGCCGCACGATGGTACAGCCATGAGCGGAACGCGAACTCGATCCGTCCGGCGAGTCCGGGCCTGAGCGCCAGTGCGGCGCCCGGCATGCTGTGCACGGTGGCGAGCATCATTGGGACACCGGAGCGCCTGGCGGCGGGTGCCGCACTCACGATCGCGTGGAAGCCGTGCGCGTGTACGATGTCGGGCGCAGCGCTCACGAACAGCCGGGCCAGCCGTCGCGTTGATCCCGGCAGTCGCGCTCCGATACTCAGTGGCATCACTTCGAACTCCTGAGAGCGAGCAACCGCTTCGAGCCCGGATCCCGTAGCGCACACGATGCCCACTCGGTAGCCCCACTCGCGA
>RCMX01000006.1:6780-18651 GCA_004348925.1 Actinomycetota bacterium | reverse complement strand
GCGCTCACCTCCGCCCATATTCCGATGCGGGTAGTCGTCCACGAACAGTATGAGCGGCTTTCTCATCGCGCTCATGCGCCCCCGCCGTGACGCCGACCCCGGACCGCGTCGATCACCCGGGTGGCGGCCGTCTGGCCGAGGAGGCCGCCGAGCGTTGTGCGCGCGGCGATGTTCATCCGGAGTCGTCGCGCGGCCCGCCGGGCTGCGCGGGCATCGGCCTCGTTCAATAGTCCTGAGTTCATGACTTCGGTGACGGCGCGCAGGTCGGCTCTGCGCACTCTGAGCTCGTCGGCCGACTTCTGCACGGCCGTTCGGCGATGCACAGCGAGCGCGCGATCGAGATAAGCGTGTCTGAACCCATGGGCCAGCGCGAGCAGCCAAAAGACGTAGTCCTCGGCGTAGAGGTCTTCCCGGAAGCCGCCCACAGCATCGAATACTGCACGTTCGTATACCGCGCCCACGCCGAAGAAGCACGCCGAGAGAAGGTTGTTCAGCGTGCACTCGCGCTGGCTTGCCCAGTGCTCGTGAAGCGTGGAGAGCTCGCGTGTGCCATCGTCGTACAGGTACCAGCCTCCGCACGTGAAGATGGACGCAGTCGGGTTCTCGGCCACGAAGGCATCGAGCGCCTCAAGATGCTCCGGTTCAAGAAGGTCGTCGGCGGAGAGCATGACGAGCAAGTCCGCGCGAGCGTTCCGGACCGCGGTGTTGTACGCCCCGCCCGAGCCGCGATTCTGCTGGCTCACGACGTGGACGCGCTCGTCGGCTGCAGCGAGACGCTCGGCAAGCGCGCGCGTCTCATCGGTCGAGCCGTCATCAACGATCACGACCTCGAAGTTCGTGAACGTCTGGCCCAGCACGGAGGCGACCGTCTCGGCCAGTGTGGTCTCGGCATTGTACGCCGGGATGGTCACCGAGAAGCGGGGTGCGCTAGTCATTGAGAACGCTCCGGTAGACGTCGAGTGTCCGGCGTGCCACGACCGCGGGCGCGAACCGTTCTTCCGCGTAGTCGTGCAGCGAGGCCGGTTCGAACTCCCTGTAATGGTCGAGCATCCAGTCTAGCCCTTCGGCGAGCGCGTCGGCGGAATCTGCGTCTACGAGGCGACCGACCTCGGGTGTGACGAACTCCTCGGGACCGCCGCAGCGTGTGGAAAGCACCGGGCGCCCGGACATGAGCGATTCGGCGGCCACTACCGAGAAGGTCTCGTGCGAGCTGCTGATGACAGTGAACGCTGACTCGGCCATGAGCGCCGGCACATCAGAAGCGGGGCGGGTTCCGAGGAACTGCACGACGCCACTCAGACCGAGATCCGCCGAGAGCCGCTCCAGCTCTGCCCGGCATTCGCCGTCGCCCACGAGGCGCAGCACGAAGTCGTTGCGGCTGTCGCGAAGGATCGCGATTGCGCGCAGGAGCACGTCGAGGTTCTTCGCGGGGCCCATCACCGAGACGTGCGCGATGAGATGTGGCGCACTCGTCGGGAGTGGTGTGGCGGGGGAGTCGGGCACCACGTTGGGGATGACGATCGGATCGCGCGCGAGGCCGAGTGAGCGCAAGCGATCTGCCAGGTACCGGCTCACTGCTATCGTTCGCGACGCCGAGCGCGCTAACGGTCGTAGCACCAGCGCGAGCATCCCCGGCGTCCGCACAAGCCGTCGGCGGCTCTGCGCCAGGTATTCCTCGGAATGCTCGGTTACTACGTAGGGAATGCGCGTGCTGCGAGCGATCGACCGTGCGATGAGCGCGGCGGGCCAGAGCGCCTGCACGTGTACGATCTCTGGCGCCCCCCATCGTGCGCGGAGCACCTCAAATGCGGCGAGACCGGCCCTGCGGTACCCGAAGAAGCGAGCCCGCAGCCCGCTGGCGACGATTCCCGAGCGGACCACGACAACGCCGTGCTCCTCGGTGAACGTCGGGCCGAACGCCTTCGCGCCAGGCTCGACGTGCAACACGGCGACGTCGGCGAAGGGCGCGATCGCGCGCACGAACTGCTGGATGAAGACGCCTGCAGTTGGGGCATCCGGCCCGGGGTACCAGCTTGGGATGACGAGCACTCGCATCGTCATGCGACCTATCCGCGCTCGGTGTAGCTCGCTGCCAGCGCATCGAGCATCTCGTCCCAGCTCGGCGGCGTCCAGCCCGTCCGTGCGCGGAACCGCGAGCTGTCGAGCGTGCGGTCGATGACGAACTCCTCCGACGGCGTTAGGTTCACGTCCCAATCGAGCTTCTCGGCCAGCTTCGAGAGCAGCGTGTGCTTGTCGATCGGCTCGGCCGACAGATGCCACAGGCCGCTTAGCCCGGCATCCGGCAGGACGACATCGCGGATCACCTCGGTGAGAGCCTGGGTGGTAAGACCGCTGAAGATCGCCTTCGTGAACCCCTGCAGTGGCTCGTGACGATGTGCCGCGAACCACGCGACCAGACCGATCGGGTCGCCGAGCTGCCAGCCGATGATGGACGTCCGAAGCGTCACGACGTTCGCGCATTCGGTCACCTCGCCGAGGAGCTTCGAACGTCCGTAGAGGTCGAATGCGTCCGGCACGTCGTCCTCGCGATACCCGCCGCGGCTGCCGCTGAACACGCAGTCGGTGCTCACGTGCACCATGCGCGCGCTTGCGGCCACGCACGCGTCGGCAAGCACGTGCGGCCACAGGCTGTTCACTTCGATCGACGGGATCGCGTCGCTCGCCTCGGGGCGGTGCTTCACGATGCCGAGTGCGTTGATCACGACGTCGGGTTCGACCATGTCGAGGAGGCGGTACGCGTCACCGGGATCCGTTGCATCGAGTCCGCCAAGAAGGCGCTCCTCGGGTACGCCGAGGTCGGGCAGTAGCTCGGGGTTCCGACACGCTCCCCAGACCTCGAAGTCGGGCGCGAGAACGCGCATCGCTTCGTGCCCGAGCATGCCGCTCGCGCCGACGACCAGGATGCGGCTCGTGCTCACGCGATTCCCAGAACGATACGGGAGACGATGTCCGAGACATTGCGCGCCAGATACTCGGCGGGGGGCGTCCACGTGCCTGCCGAGCGCACGGCAACGTCGATCGCGGGCAGGATACGCTCGGCCTCTACACCTGCGAGGATGTTGCTGCCGCACTCGATGGTCTCGGGACGCTCGGTGACATCGCGCATCGTGACTGTCGGTACGCCGAAGATGCAGCATTCCTCCTGCACGGTCCCGCTGTCGGAAAGAACGCAGAACGCTTCCTTCTCGAGGCGGACGAAGTCGAACAGGCCCATCGGCGGAACGAATCTGACGGCACCCTCGGCCACGCCGAACTGCTGCATCTTGTCGGCCGTGCGCGGATGCAGTGACGCGAGCGCTGGCATGCCGTACTGCTCGACGGCGCTGTTGAGCGACTCGACCAGCGAAGCGAGTCGCGCGGGGTCATCCGTGGTTTCGGCGCGGTGCGCCGTCACGAGGAAGTACTCGTCCGGTAGCACATCGAACGCCGTGAACGGGTCTGCGGCGTCGATCTGGGGGCCGTAGAAGTCCAGCACCTCTTTGATCGGGTTTCCGGTGACGAAGATCCGCTCGCGTCCAATGCCCTCGCGGACGAGATTCTCCGCGCTGCGGTACGTGTACGGCATGAGCACGCTGGATGAGTGGTCGATGACGCGCCGGTTCACTTCCTCCGGCACTCGGTCGTCGTAGCAGCGGTTCCCCGCCTCCATGTGGCACACGCGGATACCCATGCGCTTGGCGACGAACGCCGCAATACCGGTGTTCGTGTCGCCGAGAATGAGCACCGTGTCGGGTTTCTCGGCCGAGAAGAGCTTCTCCGCATGCGCGAGCATCTGCCCGATCTGGTCGGCAAAGCCCGTGCCTCGCACGCCCATGAAGACGTCGGGTTCGCGAACGCCCAGTTCGCGGAAGAACATGCCTGAGAGGCGGTCATCGTAGTTCTGGCCGGTGTGCGCCAGGAGGTGGTCGCACGTCTCGTCGAGGACCTCGATGACGCGCGAGAGCCGGATGATCTCAGGTCGCGTGCCGAGCAGGGTGATGACTTTCGGCATCTACGCCTCCAGGTAGCTTTCGCCAACGACTTCGGGGATCTTCTCGGCCAGGAACGCTGCGAGCGCCTCGGGAGTCATGAGCGCACCGGCGGAGCTGTAATCGCCGACGAGCGCGGGCTCTGCGACGGGACCAGCGAGCTCCGGCAGCATCGGCCTCAGCGCGAAATACCCCTCGTGGCCCGCGATGGTGCGCGTGGCCTCTTCCTCGGAGAGCAGGATCTCGTGGATCTTTTCGCCCGGGCGGATGCCTGTGATGACCATCTCGATGTCTTTGTCGCCGATGAGGAACCGTGCGAGGTCGGTCATCTTGGCGCTCGGGCACTTGGGGATGTACGTCTCGCCGGGAGATGCCGAGCGAACAGCCGCGAAGATTGTGTCGACGGCGTCTTCCAGCGTGAGCAGGAAGCGCGTCATCTCGGCGGTCGTGATGGTGACGGGACCGCCCGCCGCGATCTGGTCGAGGAAGAGCGGCACGACCGAGCCGCGCGACGCGAGCACGTTGCCGTACCGGGCGGCGATGAACCGCGTGTCGGGGGCGCGCAGATTGCCGTCGATGTAGACGCGCTCCTGGATCGCCTTCGTCATGCCCATCACGTTCACCGGCTTGCATGCCTTGTCGGTGGAGATGCCCACAACCGTCTCGACGGGGAGTCTATTCTCGGCAATGGCGCGAACGAGGTTCTCGGCACCGCCGATGTTCGTGCGCGAGGCCTCCCAGGGGTAGTACTCGCAGCTGGGGACCTGCTTGAGAGCGGCGGCGGCGAACACGATGTCGGCGTGCTGGGCGGCGCGGACGACGCTCGCGTAGTCGCGCACGTCGCCGATGATGAAGCGCAGCGCCTGACGTGAGTTCTCGAAGATGACCTCGTCGGTAGCAGTGCACCGCTGCATGAAGTCGAGCCGCATATGGTGCTGCTTGGCCTCGTCGCGCGAGAAGACCGTCACGCTTTCGGGTGTGCCGTCGGAGCCTGACAGTAGTCTTCGGGTAAGTACCTGGCCGAGGGAACCCGTACCACCCGTGACCAGGATGCGTTTGCCTTCAAAGAGTCCGGACATTGAGCCTCCAGGTGGCCGAAAGTACCCTCGCTAGTATATCCGTCTGGAAGCAATCGGACACGCTGCAGCAAACAGGAGCGTTGCCCCGCGCGTGCTACTGTTGCCGAGGCACAGTGATATCGGCGACTGCGCTGCCGTCGAGACAAGGAAGGTCGTCCGCAAAAGGTGCGCTCATTCCGCGACACCACGTTCCTCTTCGTCAGCAGCCGGTCTGCCGACACGCTCGGCCGCGTCGAGCGCCGCTGGCTCGGCGTGATGGAGGCGCTCATACAGCAAGGGGCCACTGTCTTCTTGATCTGCACGCCGAAAGCCGCTCTCGAGGAGCCCGCACGCAAGCTCGGCGTGACGATCGCACCGTACAAGCTCGACAAACTCAACCTCATCCGCACGCGCTCCCGCATGCGCAAGTACCTGAGGCGTTACCGTCCTGCTCTCGCGCACTCGACGGGCTACGAGGCCGACATCCTGTTGCGCTGGGCGGCGAAGGACCTTCCGGTGCGTGTCGTGAGCTCGGCGATCTGCGGCTCGTGGCCACCGCGGGGTATGGGCGCGTTCGACAGCTGGATTCGTCGTCGGCTCGAGCGAGATTCACTCCCGCGCGTCGACGCCTTCTTCGCGGACTGTGCGGATCTTGCCGAGCGAGTGGTCGCATTCGGCGTGCCGCCGAACCGCGTGACCCTCGATCCGCCCGGCGTCTCGCTCCCGCGCGTTGCACGCGAGGCCGCTCTGCCGTTCTCGGCACCGGGCGGTGCGCCGCTCATCGGCTACGCCGGCGCGCTGCAACACAGCCGGGGCCTGCTCGTGCTTGCCGCCGCCGTGCCTGCGCTGCGGGCGGTCTACCCCGACATCCGCGTGGTCGTTGCCGGCGAGGGCCCCGCGCGCGCACGGCTGCTCCCTGCGGCGGCCGACGGGCGCATCGACCTGCTCGGCCGCGTGGAGAGTGTTCCGGCGGTACTTGCGGCGCTCGACGTGTGTGTCTTCCCGGTCGCCGAGGAGGGCACCCCGACATCGCTCCTGGAAGCCGCCGCGCTCGGCAAGCCGATCGTCGCCTCGGCAGTGCACGGGATTGCCGACCTGTTCGACGACGATGCGGAGATCGCGCTGGTGCCGCCCGGCGAAGCGTCTGTGCTTGCCGAGGCGATCCTCGGCGTGCTTGCCGATCCCGCGAAGGCAGCCGCGATGGGGGAGCGTGCGCGGCTGCGGGTCGTGGACCAGTACTCCTCTACTGCGGCGATCGAGCGGCACCTGGGTGTCTATCGAAAGCTCATCGCTACGCTACAGTAGTCGCGGTGCGGCCCGAGGGGCTGACCTGTCGGTCCGCCTTCGGTCATCCCGACTTGAGCGGCAGCAGCGACTAGCGCGACCAGTCGTCCTCGTAGCGCACGATGTCGTCCTCGCCGAGGTAGTCGCCGACGGCGACCTCCACGATGCGCAGCGGTTCGATGCCCGGATTCTCGAGGCGATGGACCGCGCCGAGGGGGATGTACTTGGATTCGTTCGCGGAGACGTCGAACGCGGCGTTGTCGATCGTGACGCGGGCGGTACCTTCAACGACGATCCAGTGTTCGCTGCGGTGCGAGTGACTCTGGAGAGACAGGCGGTGCCCGGGCAGGACGTCGATCGTCTTTACCTGGAAGCCTTCGCCCTTCACGAGCATCGTCCATGAACCCCACGGCCGCAGTGAAGACCGCGACTCGACAATCTCGCGCGCGCCGAGGACGCGCAGCGCGTCGACAATCAGGCGCACATCCTGTGCTCGGTCCTTCGACGCGACGAGGGTGGCGTCCGCGGTGTCGACCACGATGGTGTCCTTCAGGCCGAGTGTCGCCACAAGCCGGTCTGCCGAGTAGACGATCGTGTCGCGCGAGTCCACGTCGACGACGTTGCCCGAGAGCGTGTTTCCGCGCTCATCTGACTTCGTGACCGCCTGAAGCGCCAGCAGCGATCCGACGTCCGACCATTCCAGATCCGCCGGTACGACAGCGACATGCTTCGAGATCTCCAGGGCGGCCTTGTCGAACGGTATCGACGGCAGCGCCGCGAACGCCGCGCGAGCGTCGTCAGTCGTCCATGAGGTGGACGGCCGGGCCGCGATCTCGCGTGCGGTTCGGGCGATGTCGCCAGCACCCGCGGCTTCAAGCTCGCCGATCACGGCGTCTGCGCGGGCGACGAGCATCCCGGAGTTCCACAGGTACTCGCCGGTGGCGAGGAACGTCTCGGCTGTTGCGCGGTCGGGCTTCTCGATGAACGCTGCGACCTCATGACCGACGACGCCGTCCTCGGCGTGTTCGGGCAACTCGGCTCCCATGCGGATGTAGCCGTAGCCGGTCTCAGGGTAGGAGGGCGTGAGGCCAAGGGTGACCAGCAGTCCCTCATCGGCGAGGCCGGCGGCGACGCGCATCGTTCGCGCCCAACGCTCGCCGTCTTCGAGCAGGTGGTCCGACGGCAAGACGATCATGACGGCATCAGGATCGGTGCGCAGCAGATACGCGGCTGCCAGAGCGATAGCGGCAGCGGTGTTTCGCGGCGTCGGCTCAGCCAGGTAGTCGATCGCGATGCCTTCAATCCCGCGTTGCGACTTGAGGTGGTTCCGCAGCTCATCGAGCAAGTGCTCGTTCGTCAGTACGTGTATGCCGCCGTCAGCCGTCATCTCCGAGACGCGAAGCACGGCCTGCGTGATGAGGCTGACACCGCCGAAGATGCTGACGAACTGCTTCGGCGCGAGTTCGCGCGACAGCGGCCAGAAGCGGGTGCCGCTGCCGCCCGCGAGGACGACTGCGTGGAGGTGAGGGATTCGCTGTGTGATAGGCATGCGGACAGTATAGCGTTTGAGGATGCGAGCGGCGCGCGGCCTTCGTTGCGGACCCGGGCCGCCGGTGCTCTTTTCGCCAGCATCGAACCGAGTCGATGTCCAAGCGCGGCATATCGACACCGCCCGTGTCGATATCGAACCCGCCCGAGCGGGCGATTCCGAGCCATTCGCCTCCATTGCGCGAAAATCGATATCGACACCGCCCGTGTCGATCTGTGAGCACGATGCATCGAAGGCTTTCGATGTGCCCCAGAAGGCTCCCCCCGGGTGCCGGAGCGACCCTAGCCGCCGTCGCGGCGTCGTATGGCGCCCGCGCCGAACACCCCGGCTAGTACCGCCAGACACCATCTTGCGGCACAATAGAGCACGTCAAGCCGTATTGAGCGGGGCCAGCGCCCCGCACACTTCGAGGGAGAGCGTCCCATGGCCCCCACGAGCACGATCCACTTTGGCACGGACGGCTGGCGCGCCGTCATCGCCGACGATTTCACCTACGAGAACCTGCGGCGCGTCGCCGACGCCGCCGGCCGTGTCTTCGCACAGGACCACCCGGGCGGGCTCGTCCTCGTCGGGTTTGACACACGGTTCGAGGCAGGCGCATTCGCTGCAGCGGCAGCTGAGGTGCTTGCTTCGCACGGTCTGCGCGTGAAGGTCTCGGATCGCTACCTCCCGACCCCCGCGCTGTGTTGGGCCGTCGCGCATGACGATGAAGCCGTCGGCGGCGTCATGCTCACCGCGAGTCACAATCCCGCACCGTACCTCGGCTTCAAGCTGCGCATGGAAGACGGTGGCGCCAGCCCCGTTTCGTTCACGCAGCGCGTGGAAGCCGCGCTCGTCGACGCTGCGCCCGAAGCACGCGGCACCTTCGACACCGTCGATCTCGTCGGCCCGTACCTGGCCGCCCTCAAGGGCTTCGTAAACGCCGACGCGATTGCCGCGTCTGGCCTGCACGTCGCGGTCGATCCGCTCTACGGCGCCGGTCAGTCCTACCTCGCCGAGACGCTCCGAGCGTTCGGCGTCACCGTCACCGAGATCCACCACGAGCTCAACCCGGGCTTCGGCGGTCTCCACCCCGAGCCGATCCCGCCGCACATCAACGAGGTGCGCGAGCTCGTGAAGCGCGAGGGCCTCGACGCCGCCTTCATCACCGACGGCGACGCGGACCGCATCGGTGCGGCCGATCGCAACGGCACGTTCGTCAACCCGCATCGCATCATCGCGCTCGTGACGCGCCATCTCGTCGAGGATCGAGGCATGACCGGCCGCATCGTCAAGACGCTCTCCACGAGCGTGCTCGTCGATCGCCTCGCCGCACATCTCGGCCTGGAAGTTGTCACCACGCCGGTCGGTTTCAAGTGGATCTACGAGGAGATGGTCAAGGGCGGCGTGCTGCTCGGCGGCGAGGAATCCGGCGGCATCGGCATCCCTGCGCACGTTCGCGAGCGCGACGGCCTGCTCATGGCGCTCCTGCTTGCCGAGATGATGGGGCAGCGCGGCCAGGGCCTTGCCGAGCTCGTCGATGACCTCATCGCGGTGACCGGTCCCATGGAGTACGGCCGCATCGATCTCCGCCTCGACACATCCACAGTCGCAGCATTCGTCGCCAGCATCCCGACGCTCGCGCCCACGGTACTTGCCGGCCTCGAGGTCCGCGAGGTCATCCGCACCGACGGCATCAAGTTCCTGCTCCCCGATGACGCGTGGCTCCTCATGCGGACGTCCGGCACCGAGCCGCTTGTCCGCATCTACGCCGAGGCGTCCTCGGCTGGCGTGGTCGATGATTTGCTTGCCGAGGGCAAGACGCTGGCGACGGGCGTCTGATCACGTGACCATCCCGGAGGCGGCCGCTCGAATGCGCGTGACCATGGTCAACAAGTACTACCCTCCGCACCTTGGCGGCATCGAGTACCACGTCCGCGACCTCGCGAACGCGCTCGCAGCGCGCGGTCACGGCGTGCGCGCGATCGTCGCCAACGAGGGCCCACAGGCGCTCACCGAGGTCATAGACGGCGTCGAAGTCACCCGTCTTGGCCGCACGTTCGCGATCTCCTCGGCTCCCGTCGCATTCGGGATGGCGCGCGCCCTGCGTGCCGAGGCGACCCGCGCCGATCCCGCCGACGTCTTGCACTTGCACTCGCCGTACCCGTGGGGCGAGCTCGAATGGCTGCGTGCCAGACCCGGCATCCCTACCGTGCTTACCTACCACAGCGATATCGTCCGCCAGCGCCTCATGCTCAAGGGCTACGCGCCGTTCCTGCGCCGCGTGCTCGACCGCGCCGACCTCATCATCGCCACCAGTCCCGATATGGTCGTGCATAGCGAGTTCCTTGCGCCGCGAGCCGCGAAGTGCCGCGTGGTCCCCTTCGGCATCGACGTCGACGCCTTCTCGGCGACTCCGGCCGTGACAGCACGCGCCTCGCAGATCCGCTCGGCGCATCAGCGGCCGATAGTGCTCTTCGTCGGCCGCCTCGTCTACTACAAGGGTGCCGAGGTGCTCGTTCGCGCGATGGCCGACGTCGACGCCGACCTCGTCATGATGGGCTCCGGACCGCTCGAAGCAGGCCTCGTCGCACTCGCCGCCGAGCTTGGCGTCATCGACCGCCTCACCATTGTCCCGCCGAGCCCCACCGAGGAGCTCGTCGCCTACTATCACGCCGCCGACGTCTTCTGCCTGCCGAGCATCGCACGCTCCGAGGCGTTCGGTCTCGTGCAGCTTGAAGCGCACGCCTCGGGCACGCCTGTCGTCTCCACCACGCTCACCACCGGCGTACCGTACGTGAACGCCGACGGCGTCACGGGCCTCACCGTGCCGCCCGGCGATGTGCCCGCGCTTGCGGGTGCGCTCAGGACGCTCGTCGAAGACGCACCGTTACGGGAACGTCTCGGCGTGCAGGCGCTCGAACGTGCCCGCGCCGATTTCAACATCGGTCGTATGGTGGATGACACGCTCGCTGTATATGCCGAGGCAAGGGGAGTCGCCTGATGTCGAGAGGTCGATTCATCACGCTGTCCCTCGTGCTCGACGCGCTCTTCGTCAACGCGTGTTTCGTGGGAGCCTTCTTCCTGTGGTTCCACGGCAGGTTGCCGGAATTCAACTACAACGCATACGCAGGCCTATGGCCACTCATCACGGTCGTCTACCTGGTTATGGGGTACATCTACGGCCTCTACGAGCCGGAGCGCACGGAGGGCGCCTGGGCCCTTTCCCGTGCGGTGTTCAGTGCGGCGACCCTCGGCATCGTGCTCACCTCCGCCGCAGCGTTCTTCCTCGGCCCGCGCTTCTTCTCCTTCAGCCGTGCAGTCATCGTCATAGCCTGGGTGTTGCAGCTCATCACGCTCATCGGGTGGCGGCAGGCGATCCTTCGCATCACGCCCATTCGCTGGCCGGATCAGCACGTGCTGATCGTCGGTACCGGGGATCTTGCGGTGGAGCTCGCGGCCGAGTTCTCGCGGCGCTCGGACTGGGGCTATCGCGTCGTCGGCTTCCTGCATCGTGACGGTGACCGGGAGCTGCCAGCCAGCGTTGCCGAGAAGCATCCCGTGCTCGGCGCGGTGGCCGACGCGGCACGCATCGTCGCCGCCGAGCATGTCGATCGCGTCATCATCGCTTCGCCCGTTGCCCTGCGCGAAGTCGTCGAGGACCTTGCGCTCTCCGACGAAGCCGAGGTTCGCGTCGAGGTGATTCCCGACCTCTACGAGATCTTCATCGGGACCGTCGACAGCACGGTGAGTGACATCCCGCTCATGCAGCTTACGCACACCGCAATCCCCGGGTGGTTCGTGGCCTTCAAGCGCGCGATGGATCTGGTTTTCGCGCTCGCGGCGCTCGTCGTGCTTTCGCCAGTGTTCGTGCTCGTCACCGTGGCTATCCTCCTCTCGATGGGCTGGCCGGTCTACTTCACCCAGGCGCGCGTAGGGAAGGGCCTTCGCGAGTTCAGCGTCATCAAGTTCCGCACGATGGTGCGCGACGCCGAGGCCCTCTCTGGTCCCG
>RCMX01000006.1:0-6760 GCA_004348925.1 Actinomycetota bacterium | reverse complement strand
GCGCGCATCACACGTCTCGGGCGGTTCCTGCGGCGGTACCGGCTCGACGAGATCCCGCAACTCATCAACATCATCCGGGGCGACATGAGCTTCGTCGGGCCCCGACCCGAGCGGCAGTTCTTCGTCGAGCAGTATCTTGCCAGCATCCCCGGCTATCGGGAGCGTTTCCGCGTGAAGCCCGGCGTCTCGGGACTCGCGCAGGTGAGCGGGACGTACGCCACGACTCCGGAACGTAAGCTGAAATACGACCTCATCTACCTGTATCATCAGAACCTGCTCATGGACATACAGATCCTCGTCGAAACGGTCAGGGTCGTTCTGACCGGGCGGGGATCCCGATAGGAGGACGCGTGGCCAAGAAGAAGAAGACGCAGCAGCCGGTTGTCAAGGAGGCTCTAGCGGCCAGGGCGCCCATGAGCGTGACGGATCGGATCGTGTGGGTGTCTCTGCACCTGCTGGTCATCCTCGTGCCGATCGCGATGTCGAACACGAGCATCTGGGGCGGGCAGGGCCTGCCCCTCACGTTCGACCAGTTCGATATCGTGAAGGTCTTCCTGCAGCGGGCTATCATGCTGGTCGCGGTGGGTGCGTGGGCGTGGGGGCTGCTGACGAAGGGCGGCCGTGTCAGGTTCACCAAGGTCGAGTGGCTCGTCCTGGTGTTCCTTGGCTGGGTTATTCTCACCTCCGTGCTCTCCATTCACCCGGCGACCGCGGTCTTCGGCAAGTACCGCCGCTTTGAAGGTCTCATCTCGTTCGTGAACTACATGGTCGTCTTCTTCCTGGCGCTTCAGGTCGTCGACCGTCCCTCCAGGATCCGTTCGCTCGCGCGCTCGCTCGTCATCGGTGGCGTCGTCGTCGCGTTCTACGGCGTCCTGCAGTTCATCGGGGCCGATCCTGCCCGATGGGGCTCGCTTCCCTTCGAGACCAATCGCGCATTCTCCACATTTGGCAACCCCGACCTGCTTGGCGGGTATCTGATCTTCCCGCTTGCGATCTCGCTCGGACTCGCGCTTTCCGAGGAGAAGGTCTGGGCGAGGATCTCGTACTGGTTCGCCTTCCTCCTGGTCGCGTTCTGCTGGCTGGTCGCATTCGTTCGCGGTGCCTGGATCGGTGGCGCATTCGCACTGGTGCTGCTCGTGTTCGCGGCGGTCTGGGCGAAGTCGAAGATGACCGCGGTCGACTGGAGCTTCGGTGGCGCCATCGCGGCGATCTTCGGCATCGTCACCGTGAAGAGCCTCGCCTCGCCATCGGAGGTCACCAACGTGCTGGCGCGGCTGACCTCGATCTTCGACTTCAAGGCGGGCAGCGCGCTCACGCGGTTCCAGATATGGGAGGCTGCCTGGGGAGCGATAAAGGCGCGGCCGATCACCGGGTGGGGTGCCGACACCTTCCGCCTGCTCTTCCCGAAGTTCAAGCCGCTGGCGTATACCCAGACCGCCGGATACCTCTCGGTAGCCGATAACGTGCACAACTATCCGCTGCAATTGGCAACGGCTCTCGGTGTCCCCGGACTGCTGATGCTCTACGGCCTCTTCATCTGGGGCCTCGTCATCTCCGCACCGCGGGTATTCGCGCGGGGCAAGGGCATCGAGCGCCTCACGCTCGCGGCGTTCTGGGCGGCTGCCGCCGGCTACCTCGTGCACCTGTTCTTCGGTCTGTCGGTGACCGGTTCGACGGTGTTCCTCTGGCTGTCGATGGGTGTGCTGCTTTCGCCGGGGGCGACCGTCAAGGAGGTCAAGGCACCTTCTTGGGGCCTGTACGCTGCGGCGGTAGTGCTGGGGCTGTGTGTGATCCTGTCGATCGCGAATGTTCGCTACATCATGGCCGACAGCTTCTACCTCAAAGGTCGTGTGGTGGACTCGGGCCTGCAGCGTGTGGCCGACGTCGAGAAGGCCATCGCATACAACCCCTACAACGACATGTACCGCTCCGAGTTGGGCCTGGCGTGGCAGGACCTGTTCATCTCATCCATCAGTCAGGGCACACCGGCCGACGCGGCGCAGCGACAGGAAGCCCAGCGGTACTTCGATGCTGCCGAGGAAGCGCTCACCAAGGCGATCGATTTCGTTCCCACCGAGTACGACAACTACGTGTTCCTCGCCAACCTCTACAACCAGGGTGGCTACTACCTCGACATCAACTACGTATCGAAGGCCGTTGAGATCGCCAAGAAGGGCGTCGAGGTCGAGCCCTTCGGTCCGGCGATCCGCGTCCAGCTGGCGTTCGCCTACACGAACCTCGGACAGTATGACGATGCTGTAGCCGCCGCTCAGGCTGCTGCGGAGATGGATACCAACTACCTCGAGGCGTGGGCCGCGCTCGGCGATGCGTCTCGCCTTTCGGGCAAGTTCGCCGAGGCCAAGGCCGCATACGAACGGGCGCTCGTCATCCAGCCGGGCCGGTCCGATCTCGTGCAGTCTCTCGCAGCGGTCGAGGCGAGCATGACGAGCACCGGTACCGCGACCGAGACTGCGAAGTAGGTAAGGGCGAAGCATGGATCGACAGAGCGTGATACCCCGCACGACCATTCAGCGCCTACCGGCGTACCTGCGGTGCCTGCTTCAGGCGCAGGCACGCCAGATGCCGCTCGTGAACTCGGTGGCTATCGCCGAGATGTGCGGAACGAACGCCGCCCAGGTGCGCAAGGACTTCTCGTACCTTGGCGAACTGGGAACGCGCGGTATCGGCTACGACGTCGGGGAGCTTATCGGCCACATCTCGCGCGTGCTCGGCATCTCTGAGCGTCGCCGCGCCGCCATTGTCGGTTTCGGCAAGCTGGGCGGGGCCCTGCTCGGCTACAGCGGCTTCGGTGAGCGTGGTTTCGAGATCGTCGCGGTGTTTGACAATGACCCGTCGAAGGTGGGGACACCTGCCGGTGAGCTCACCGTGCAGAGCATGGCCGACGCCGAATCGGCACTTCGTGAGCGGGGCGTCGAGATCGTCATCATCGCGACGCCGGCTTCCGCAACACAGGCGGCCGCGGACACGGTTGTGGCCGCTGGCATCAAGGCTATACTGAACCTCGCCCCAGTTCTCCTGAATGTTCCTGATGATGTATCGGTTCGTCAGGTGTGCCTCTCGACGGACCTGCAGATACTCTCCTTCCACCTAGCGCAAGGCGGCATGAACGAGTCATGAAAAAGCGAACGAGTACGATAGACGAAGAAATCACCCCGACCGAGACACCGGATACGGCGTCGGTGGACGAGCGCGCCAGCGCGACCGTGCTGCCCGCGGAAACGCTGCGAGAAGAAGACCTGGTGCCCGGGTGGCTCGCGCTCCTGGTCCTCGTGCTCCTGCTCGCGGTGACCGCGCTCGGGGGATTCGTGTTGCGCGGTGTGCTCACGAAGGACACGGCGATCACGCGGTCCGGCTACGCCGTCTCGGAGCTGGAAGCGAAGGTGAAGGCCGACCCCGACGACATCGAGAGCATCCTCAGCCTCGGCTATGCGTATCAGCAGGACGGGCAGTTCCAGAATGCGCTCGACGAGTACGCCAAGGTACTGGAGCGCGATCCACAGAATCTCGCCGCGCTGTACAACAAGGGCGCAGTCCTCAGCGAGTTGGGTGACGCCAAAAAGGCCGAGCAGGCCTACTGGGATACGCTGAAGATCGCTCCCGATCATGCACTGGCTGCGAAGGCGCTTGGTGAGATGTATCTGGCTCAGAAGCACTACAAGTCAGCGCTCGTTGCCGTGGACCCGGTACTCGAAACGCGTCCGGACCTTGCCGACCTGCAGTACATATCCGGCTTCGCGAACGAGCAGCTCGGCAATACCGAGAAGGCCATCGAGCGCTACAGGGCGGCTGCGAAGTTCGACCTCGTCGAAGCCCGCGACGCGCTGCGCCGTCTCGGCGTGAAGGAGTAGCGATGGACCGCATCCTCGCGCCGCTCAAGCGTGGCATCCGCATCACGCCGCGCCAGTGGTTCATGATCCTTGCTGTAGTGCTGATCCTTCTTCTGATCGGCCTGATCGTCTACCTGCTCCTGTTCCTGGGGCGCCCAGAACAGCTGGCGGATCGCGAGGAGAAGGCCGGTATCCAGCCGGTCTGGTCCGTGGATGGTCCGGGCAAGGGCGACAACCCGCTGTTCAACCGACCGATGGGTGTCGCGGTGGGCAAAGGCGGTCGCGTATACGTGACCGACACCGAGAACAACCGGGTGTGTGCGTTCGACTCCTCCGGCAGGTTCCTCTTCGAGTTCGGGTCGTTCGGCGTCGCGAAGCCGCTGCCGGGCGCAAAGAACACCTACACGCCAGGAAGTCTCAACTACCCTGTCGGTATCGACACCGATGAAGACGGCAATGTCTATGTCGCGAGTTTCCGGAACGACTCGGTAGAGGTATTCGATGCGGACGGGAAGCCGCTGCGTCGTTTCCCTGATCCGACGAAGACGGTGGGCAAAGGCTCTTCAGGTCAGGATGGTACGGGGATAGCGGTCACTGACGTCGCGGTGCGTGACGGACTCGTGTACACGACAGACGCGTACCAGGTGATCGTCTTCAAGACCGACGGGACGTTCGTCCGCCAGTTCGGAAAACCCGGCATCGAGGCTGGCGATCTGGACCATCCGAACGGCGTTGCAGTGGGCAAAGACGGGACCGTCTACGTCTCGGACTCGAATCATGCCCGTGTGACCGCGTTCACCCCTGAAGGCGAGCCGAAATGGAATTTCGGCACGCCACCCAAGGGCATCGACGACAAGACCGAGCGAGACGTCGAGCTCCCTCGCGGCCTCACCGTGCTCGAGGACGGTTCGGTGCTTGTGACTGACGCGTTCGGGTTCTCGCTCGTTCGCCTGTCAGCGGATGGCAAGCTCGTCGCACGCTACGGCGAGCGCGGCGTTGACCCGGGTCAGCTGAACTTCGCGAATGACGCGGAGGTGCTGCGAGGGTTCGTCGCGATCGCGGACAAGGAGAACGGTCGACTTCAGGTCGTGCGTCTCGTAGGCCCGTAGCCGACTGCGGGTGCTGTTCCTGATCAATAGTCGTTAATATGGTTCAACAGCCCATGCCAGCGTGATAGACTCACGGGTGGGCGACAGTGGATACCGTAGGGGCGATATCGCTGCTTGGCTCCACAGAGGAGGGCTCTTGAGCGGGTCCGATGTTCCGGATACCTCGCTAGACGACATGAGCGGGCAGGTGCTCGACGGTTCATCGAACCGCCGGGGTCGCTTGCTGTTCGCCGCGGTTCTCCTCCTCCTGTTGCTTATGTGCACCATCACCACGGTCGTCGAGACGCTTGTCAGTCGCTCGCCTGATCAGATCAAGAGCATCACCCGGAACATCGAGTGTCTGCAGTGCCACACCGAGCTGATCCCGGCGATGTCGAAGTCATCCGTCCACAACCCGTTCGTGCTCGAGAGCTGCACGGCGTGCCACACGCCGCACGGCAAGATTGAGCAGAAGTCGATCATCACCGGCGCGAAGCAGACATGGGAGCGGACGAAGACGCTCGTGGAATGGCTGCCGCTCAAGCTGGTGCTCGACTTGTTCTACTCCGGAGAGAAGACGACCGGCACCGATGGCGGCACCAAGACCGTCACCGAGAACAAGGTCAAGGGCGAGAAGTCGGAACTCGTACTGCCCAACAACGAGTTGTGTTGGATGTGCCACGGAAGCCTCGGGGCCATGAAGAACATGGCGTACACGCATGCGCCGTTCGCCACCGGGCGCTGCACCAACTGTCACGATCCGCACGCATCGGACTTCAGAGTGCTGCTCAAACAAGATGAGCGGGATCTATGCGTCACGTGCCATCCCATCGGGCCTGAGCTGGCTCGCAAGCAGGTGCACCCTCCGGTCGAAGGTCGCTACTGCACCAACTGTCACAACCCGCACGCATCGGAATACCGCGGGATTCTCGTGGACAATCAGCGGGACCTCTGCTTCACCTGTCATCCCAGCGTCGCGCCGCTGAGCCTCAAGGCGGTCCAGCACAACCCGTTCCAGTTCGACAACTGCACCGGTTGCCACGAGCCGCACGGCTCGAACTACCTGCCGTTGCTCCGCAGTGCACAGCCGGGCCTGTGCTATGACTGCCACCCGGGCATTAGCCAGGACTTCCTCAAACCGAGCCATCATCCTGTCGGCACGGTCCAGCTCAACTGCGGTGACTGCCACAATCCACACGCGGCAGACTATCCGGGGCTGCTGACAGCGCAGAACAACGCTATGTGTTACCAGTGCCACAGGGTGAAGATCCAGGCATCGTACGATGCGTCGGCGCACAAGGGGCTGCTGTGCGTTCGCTGCCATACGCCACACGGCTCGAACTACGGTCCGTTGCTGATCGAGCGCAATCCCGAGCTGTGCCTGAGGTGCCACGATCCCAGGTACTACGATGAGGAAAAGGGCAACAACCACCCGATGCGCCAGTACCATTTCGACGTTGTGGCCCGGAAGCCGCTGACGTGCACAACGACGTGCCACAATCCGCATGGCACGAACCAGAACTTCATGCTCCGGAACTACTCGTCGCCCTACGACGGGCAGTGTCTGCAGTGCCATCGCAAGGAAGGGTATCCGAGGGTCGGCATCGATTTCTGATGCAGCGCGCTGTCTGTACGTCACGAAACGAGGAGTCACGAGACTAATGGCCAAGCTCTCCCTTGCCGGATTCAAAGACCCGGTTCGCCGTCCACGCTACGTGATCTGGACGGGTGTCGGTCTTCTGGTGCTCGCGGCCTTCATCGTCGTGGCGTTCTCGGCAACGTCGACCTACTGGTTCTGCGCCGAGGTGTGCCACAAGGTGCAGG